>CAYZWU010000003.1:67844-162307 GCA_964482235.1 uncultured Phycisphaerales bacterium | reverse complement strand
TTGAAGAGCCGCTGGGAAGCGGCAGATTGAAGAGCCGCTGGGAAGCGGCAGATTGCTCAAAAGGAAAGGATGCAGCAAGCAATGGAGAAGTGGTTGGAGCTGGCACGAGGGCCTTTATTCCAGTTCGCCTTCCTGTTCATGGTGCTGGGACTGCTCAGGCATGTGGTCCTGGCGATGATCGGGATCTTCCAGTCGGTCAGGAGAGCCAATGACAAGCGGATCCCCTACAAGACCGTGCTGAAGGCGACAGCGGGATGGCTCTTCCCTGTGAACAAGGTGCGGGAGAACATCTGGTTCAGCGTGACGTCGATCGTGATGCACGCGGGGCTGATCCTCGTACCCGTTTTTCTTTTCTCCCACGTGGCTCTCTGGAAAGGCAGCACGGGCCTGAGCTGGCCGGCCCTTCCGCTGGGACCGTCCGACGTCCTGACGCTGCTCACCATTGCAGCGATCTTCGCCTTGCTCGCCATGAGGATCGTGAGCCGCGACGCAAGGGGGCTCAGCGAGTTCGAGGACTACGGCCTGCTCGTACTGCTCGCCGTTCCCTTCGTGAGCGGTTATCTCGCCCTGCATCCATCGCTGAATCCTTTCGACTACACGGGAACCATGCTGGTCCATGTCCTTTCGGCGGACCTTCTGTTCATCCTGATGCCTTTGACCAAGCTTTCCCATGCCGTGCTCATGCCGTGCTCGCAGCTTGCATCCGAGGTGGCGTGGCACTTTCCGGCTGACAGCGGGCGCAAGGTCGCCGTGGCCCTGCACAAGGAAGAGGAGCCGATATGAGCGGTAAGATGGCGATATTGACCGACGTGACCCGGTGCACAGGGTGCGAGGAGTGTGTCGCGGCCTGCAAGAGGACCTACGATCTCGGCAAGGACAAGCCCTGGAAGTGGCAGAACGACATCACCGACCTTTCCGCCACGCGGTGGACGACGATCATCAACAAGCCGGGCGGCCGCCACGTGAGGAAGCAGTGCCGCCACTGCATCGAGCCGGCCTGCGTTTCCGTCTGTCCCGTCGGGGCGCTCTCCAAGACGCCCGATGGCCCTGTCGTCTACGACGGCGATCTCTGCATGGGATGCCGCTACTGCATGATGTCCTGCCCCTACGGCATTCCCAGGTACACCTGGCTGGAGGCTGTGCCCTTTGTTCGCAAATGCGTGCTCTGCCACGAGAAGATCGGCAGCGGAGAGCTCGAGCAGCCTGCATGCACGGCGGCATGCCCCGAGCAGGCCACGATCTACGGCACCCGCGACGATCTCCTCGATGAAGCACACAGCCGGATCAGGAACAATCCGGATCGCTACATCGACCGCGTGTGGGGCAAGCACGAGGTGGGGGGGACCAATGTCCTCTACGTCTCGGATATCGACCTGAGCTTTCTCGGCTGGAAGCCCGAGCTCGGGAACGATTCTCTGCCGTCGAAGACCTGGCCGGCTCTCAGGGCGGTGCCCGGCGTCTTCCTTGGCATGGGGGCCGTCATGGCGAGTGCGTGCTGGTTCATCGGCCGGAGAATGAAGGTCGCAGCGGACGCTGCCGGGGCAGCAGGGGGCGCCCCAACGGAAGAAGCCTCCGCAACGGAAGAAGAGAATCCCGAGGAAAAGAGCAATAACGAGGTGCAGGCGAAATGAAAGTCAGGATCGTCAAGAGCATACTCTGGTTCATCGTTGGTGCCGCTGCCGTCGTGGCGGTGGCCCGTTTTGCCTGCGGCCTGGGCCCATCGACGGCCATGACGGACACCACACCGTGGGGGTTCTGGATCGGCTTCGACGTCCTCTGCGGCGTGGCCCTGGCTGCCGGCGGGTTCGTGATCGCCGGGACGGTCTACGTCTTCCACCGCGACGAGTATCATCCCATCGTGCGGCCAGCGGTGCTGACGGCCTTTCTGGGATACGTGGCCGTTGTGGGAGGCCTGATCTTCGACCTGGGCCTGCCCTGGAACATCTGGCACATGATGATTCACTGGCAGCATCACTCGGCTCTCTTCGAGGTGGGCTGGTGCGTGATGCTCTATCTCACCGTTCTGTCTCTCGAGTTCTTCCCCGTCGTTCTGGAGAAGTCGCCGTTCAACAAGCTCTACAAGGTGATCAAGAAGCTGACCCTTCCCCTTGTCATCGTGGGGATCATGCTCAGCACCCTGCATCAGTCGAGCCTGGGAACCCTCTTCCTGATCATGCCGTTCCGGATTCATCCGCTCTGGTACTCCCCGATCCTGCCCGTTCTCTTCTTCATCTCCGCCGTGGGGCTGGGCCTGGCCATGGTCTGCCTGGAGTCGCTTCTCTCGAGCTGGCTCTACGACCGCGAGGTCGAGCTGCCGCTTCTCAGCAAGCTGGCCAGGGCGGCTGCCTGGGTGCTGGGGCTCTACTTCGTGCTGCGCATCGGCGATCTGGCCGTGCGGGGCGAGCTCGGATACCTCTTCGAAGGAACGTGGGAGAGCGCTCTCTTCTTTCTCGAGATTTCGATCTGCGCCGTGGTGCCCATCGTGCTCTTCGCGATTCCCCGTTCGCGGACAAGCCTGCCGGGCGTGGCGATCGGTTCCGTCTGTGTTGTCGCCGGCATGATCCTGAACCGCCTCGATGTGGGCGGCATCGCCACGATCACGGCCACGGGAAGCGGATATGTCCCGTCCTGGATGGAGCTCGTCGTCAGCGGCGGCGTGGTGAGCGCGGCAGCGCTCGCCTTCCTCTTCTTCGTGGAGAACTTCAAGGTCTACGGCGAGGAGATCCGCAAACCCCGGCCTGACGATTATCTGCCCGAACCGGATCCCGCCTTCGAGACGCGTTTGGCCGCCCCGTGGTCTCCGGCCTGGAGGCATTACTCCATGGCATTCGTGGTTGCCGCCGCGACGGCTTTCGCCCTTCTGCCCGACGACATCATCAATGGAGCCACGCCGAGCTCGAATCCCGTGGAGGGGCCGAGGCTGACCCATGCGCTCGAGCAGCCCGGCGCGAAGAACGGCTACGCGCGAATCAGCCTGTTCGACCAGGCGCGAGAGACGCTTCCACCCAACGGCAAACTCGTCGACGTGCTCGTGCTCGACGCCGACCGGGATGGGCGCCTGGTCCTTTTTCGTCATGAACGGCACAAGGAGCTGAACGGCGGCGAGGAATCGTGCCGGCTCTGCCACCACATGAACAGACCGCTCGATCGAGCGACGTCCTGCCACATCTGCCACAGCGACATGTTCAGCCCAGTGGACACGTTCGAGCACAACTTCCATGTCCGGAAGATGGGCGGGAACGACGCCTGCATCCAGTGCCACACCGATCCCGGCGAGGTCAAGAGCCGCCTGACGGCCGTATCGTGCCTGGAGTGCCACGACCAGATGGCCAGGGATGGCTCCATCATCGGATCGGTCGACTCGCCCGTCCTGGACAGGGCGCCGGGCTACATGGACGCCATGCACGGTCTCTGTATCCGCTGCCACGAGGAGCAGGGGAAGGGCGACGGTGCGGGAGCCAAGCCGCCCCTGGCGCGGTGCGAGGCCTGCCACGACGAGATGGAACCTGAGCTGATGCGGGAGCTGGGCCCGAAGAAGCACGTGGAAAGGAAAGAAGAGTAAGATGGCCGGGACGAAGGACAAGACGCCCAGGAAAGTCGTGATCGTGGACGACGAGCAGGATGTTGTCACCTACCTGACCGCCCTGCTCTCGGACAACGATTTCGAGGTCCGCTCGGCAACGGACGGTCAGGAAGCCCTGCGGATCATCGGCACCGTCAAGCCGGATCTCATCTGTCTCGATATCCTGATGCCGGGCGAAACGGGACTTTCCCTCTACAGGAAGATCCGGTCGATGCCGGATATCAAGGAGATCCCGGTCATCATCGTGAGCGGAATGAACTACAGCAGGGATGTGGCTGCCGAATCCCCCCTGACGGGCAGCGACATTCCGCCGCCCGAAGCCTACGTCGAGAAACCGATCAAGCCGGGGCCCTTCATGGAGATCGTGGAATCCGTTCTCGGGTGATGCCATGAATGATTCGCCAAAACCTGAAGCGTGGCACGAGGGGCTGTTCAGCAACCTCTACGATCTGGTGCCCTGCAACATCGCCGTCATCGACCGGCAGATGTTCATCGTGGACCACAACGCCAACTTTGCCGAGGTGTTCGGCGAGGGGCGGGGAAAGAAGTGCTTCGAGGTCTACAAGAGACGCAAGGAGCCCTGTCCCGAGTGCATGACCCTGCAGACCTTCCAGGACGGCAAGGTCCGCGTGAACGACGCCGAGGGTGTGGACAAGGATGGACGCCCCGCCCACTATGTTGTTCACATCGCTCCGGTCAAGGCACCCGACGGCTCGATCCCCTACGTCATCGAGATGAGCACCGACGTGACGGACACGCGGCGGCTCCAGCGGGAATATCACATCCTCTTCGAGCGCGTTCCCTGCTACGTGGCCGTGCTGAACCGCGATCTCAGGATCGTGCGCGCCAACGAGCGCCTGCGGGACACCTTTGGCAGGACCACGGGAGAGCACTGCTTCGAGGTGATGAAGAAGCGGGGGGCCAAGTGCGAGAACTGCCCTGCCGTCCAGACGTTCCAGGACGGGAAGGTGCACACCTCCGAGCACGTGGGCATCTCCCAGTGCGGCGAGTCGACCCATTACATCGTCACGACGAGCCCCCTGTCCAAGAAAGGCGACGAGGTGAGCCACGTGATCGAGGTCGCCCTCGACGTCTCCCAGCTTCGCCGGCTGGAGGATGAGCTCGAGAAGGAGAACACCTTCCGGGAAACGCTCATCAGGAACTCGATCGATGCCGTCGTGGGCGTGGACACGGAGGGAAGGGCCTTTCTCTTCAATCCGGCTGCCGAGAAGCTCACGGGGTACAGGAAAGAGGAAGTCCTGGGGAAACCTTTGCCGCGCAGCCTGACGCCGACGGAGTTTCAGGATATAATGCATGGCTCGAGCGAACGCTGCCTGGTCAGCGAGGCGGCTCTCGTGGCGAAAGGCGGCGGCCGGGTGCCCGTTCGATTCAGCGGGGTGGCGCTCTACCGGAACGGAAAGACGATCGGCGCCGCGGCCTTCATCCAGGATATCCGGGAGATCCGGCAGCTCGAGAAGGAGAAGATCGAGGCCGAGCGGCTCGCCGCGGTGGGGCAGACCGTGGCGGGGCTGGCTCACGGGATCAAGAATATCCTGACCGGCCTCGAGGGCGGCATGTACGTTTTTCGCGGCGGCATGAAGAAAGGCGACACGAACCGGATCGAGCGCGGCTGGGAGATGCTGGAGCGGAACATCGAGCGGATCACGGTTCTGGCCCGAAGCCTGCTCAGCTTTTCCAAGGGAGAGCCTCCCGAGGTGAGCCTCGTCGATCCGGTCGGTCTGGCAGAGGACGTGGTCAATCTCTACCTCGATGCGGCTCTGAAATCCGATGTGGAGCTGAGGCTCGACGCCCCGGACGGCGTCGCACAGGCACCGCTGGACAGGAACGGCATGCATTCGTGCCTTGCCAACCTCATCTCCAATGCGATCGATGCCTGTCAGATGAGCGACAACGACTCCTGCCGGGTGACGGTGCGCTGCCGCGACGACGGCGAAAATCTCTATTTCGAGGTGGCCGACGAAGGGTGCGGCATGGACTACGATGTCAAGAAGAAGGCGTTCACGAACTTCTTCACCACGAAGGGTGCCGGCGGTACGGGCCTGGGCCTGCTCCTGACACGCAAGATCGTGCAGGAGCACGGCGGCAGGATCTCGTGGGAATCGACGCCCGGCGAAGGAACCGTTTTTCGACTGATCTTTCCTCGGAGAAAGCTGCCTGCCCTCGATCCACCCCGGGATCCCGCTGAGGGACCGGACGGAAACGGGGATGAATCTTGAAACCGAGTTTTCCACGACGGAAGAGGAAGCCTGAAAGGAGAAAGCAGGATGTCCGGTACGATTGGTAAGACTGTGCTGGTGGTGGACGATGAACCGGATGTGCTCGATTTCCTGGAATCAGCGCTGGAGGACGAGGGGTTCACCGTCCTGACCGCCTCGGATGGAAACGAGGCCATCGAGATCCTGAAGTCGCACAAGGTGGATTTCATCAGCCTCGATCTCGTCATGCCGAACAAGAGCGGCGCCCGCTGCCTTTACGAGATTCGCAAGAACAAGGAGTGGTCGCGGATCCCCGTCGTCGTGGTGACCGGCCATGCCCGGGACGAGCTGGGGCGCAGCGAATTCGAGGAGATCTTCAAGGGAAAGACGATCTCGGGTCCGCAGACGTACCTGGAGAAGCCGGTCAAGGCCAAGGACTACGTCAACATGGTCAAGAGGCAGATGGGGATCGAGGTCGACGAGGAGCCGGACGAAGGCAAGGCAGGGAAGGAGGAGCTCAAGGACGACCTCAAATCACTGCTCGATGGCGCTGATCCGGAGACGCTTCGCAACATCAAGAAGCTGCTCGAGAAGAAGAGCGACCAGGAATGACACGATGACGAACGAAGGCAAAAAAGAGTTCGAGGAAGAAGGGAACATGGAGACAGGCGCCAGGCTGCCGTCGTCCGATCACCTTTTTCGGCTTCTCTTCGAGGAAGCGCCCTGCTACTGCTGCATCCTCGATCGGGAGCTCAATATCGTTGCCGTCAACCGCGAGTGCCGGCAGAGCTTCACCACACCCTATTCCCGGCGCTGCTACCAGGTCTTCAAGGGGAGACGCGATGTCTGCCCCGACTGCCCCGCCGTGACGACCCTGGACGAGAAGCGGGTCAGCGAATCGACGGCTGTCTTCACCGACCGTTCGGGACGCGAGGTGGACGTGATCTGCCGCACCATTCCGATCGCGAACGACGCAGGCGATGTCACCGGCGTGCTCCACATGTCGTTGAGGGCCGGGCCGGGCGAGAAGCTCCAGCTGGCCATGACGTCGCTGGACAGCCAGATCGGATCGGTCTCCCACGGCATCAAGGGGCTTCTGACCGCCATGGGGGGTGGCTTCTACATGTGGGACACCGGCCTCGAGTCGAAAAAGCCGGAAAGGATGGAGAAGGGGATCCGCGTGGTTCGCCGCAGCTTCCAGCGGCTCCAGCACCTCGCCCACGACGTCCTCTACTACGTGCGCGACAGGCGGATGTTCATTGAGTCCCTCGACGGGACGACGATCCTGAAGAAGACGGCTGACGAGATGCGCGAGGACTGGTCGTTCGCCGAGGCGAGGATCGTTCTGTCCGACGATCTGCCCGCCTCCGTTGCTTTCGAGGCGGACCGGAGGGCGCTGAGCTCGATGCTGGTGAACCTCATCGTCAATTCCCTCGAGGACTGCCGCAAGGACAAGCGCGACATCGATTTTCGCGTCGAGCTTTCCGTGAAGGAGGAGCAGGACTTCGTCCTGTTCGAAGTGGCCGACAACGGAATCGGAGTGGACAGGGATACCCAGGAAAAGCTCTTCAGCCTGTTCTTCGATCCGAAGGGGATCGAGGCGGCCGGCATGGGGCTTTTCGTGACCAACAAGCTGGCCCGGGCTCACGGCGGAAGCGTGAAGATCGAGTCGGAACCGGGAAAGGGAACTCGGTACGAGCTCAGGCTCCCGGCACACCAACACAAGAATCAATCTAACTCCTGAGACAATCCTCGATTGAGAAGATCACACGGTTCGCTCGAATAGAAGAGGGGATCCGATTGCAGATCCGTCTGCAGAGGCTATTCTAAGTTCTGTTCCAGAAAACAGTCCCGGCCGCTGGTTCATAGTCCGGACGTCCGCTCAACTGATTCGAGGAGATTTTACATGAAGTTTGATTTTTCGGGACAGACCGCTCTGGTCACCGGCGGCTCCAGGGGAATCGGCCGAGCCATCGCCATCAAGCTGGCGGAGGCCGGCGCGCGGGTGGCGATCAATTACGTGAGGAACACGGCGGCGGCGGAGGAGACGGCCGAGCTGATCCGCAAGGCCGGGGGCGAGGCGTTGATCCTGCGTGCAAACGTGGGGCGGTACGAGAAGATCGAGGCGATGTTCAGGGACCTGAAGGAGCAGTGGGGCGAAAGGCTCGATATCCTGATCAGCAACGCGGCCACAGGCGTGATCCGGCCCGCCGTCGAACTGAGCGAGCACCACTGGAACTGGACCATGGGGATCAACGCCGGCACCTTTCTTCCCCTCACCCAGTTCGCCAGGGAGATGATGGAGGGCGAGGGCGGCAAGGTCGTGGCGGTCAGCTCGCTGGGTGCTCTGCGCGCCATTCCGATGTACGCCGCCGTGGGTGCCAGCAAGGCGGCTCTCGAATCCCTTGTTCGCCACCTCGCCGTGGAGCTCGCCATACACAAGATCCGAATCAACGCCGTGAGCGCCGGCGTGGTGGATACCGACGCGCTGAAGCACTTTCCCCACAGGGACGACATGATCGGAAACAGCCTGGTCAAGACACCCTCGGGTCGCCTCACGACCCCCGAGGATGTGGCGGACGTGGCCCTCTTCCTGGTAAGTCCTCTAGCGTCGCAGGTCGTGGGGCAGACGGTGACCGTGGACGGCGGGTACAGCACCCTGGCCTGATCGGGGACGTCTCAACGGGAGACAGGCGGACGGAAGAGGTCGAGGGGCGGTAGAGTAGACCCCTCCCAGCAGTTGGGATCGAGGGCGCGCGCCTTTTCCTTGAGGCGGGAGATGGCCTCGTCATCCTTGGACTTGATGTAGATGTTGGAGAGGTGCATGTATCCCAGGGCCTTCTCCGACCGGGATAGGCCGGGGAAATCGATGTACTTCCTGATCCACGCTTCCCCCTTGTTCCAGTCCTCTTCCTTCTTGAAGCAGGAAGCCAGGGGCAGGTAGAGCGAGCTTCGGGCCTTGTCCAGACTCACGATCCGCTCCACGACAGGGGCGGCCTTTTCCATCTCCCTTTCGGTGATCAGCATCTTGGCCTTGGCGAGCAGGGCGCCCGGATTGTCGGGATCCTCTGCCAGGACCTTCTCGATCCGGGGCAGGACCTCTTCCCAGCTCCGTCCCGGGATGATCGTGTGCGCCCAGGCCAGAGCACCCCAGCCCGGATCGCGTTTTTCGAGCTCGCCGGCCAGGTCCGCGGCCGCCTGCGGATCGCCGCCGTCCTGCTTCCGCAGCCGGACAAGGATCTCGATCAGCTTGAAGCGCGCCTCGTGATAATCGGGCTCGAGCTTCAACGCCTTCTGCAGCGCTTCCTTCGCTTCCGTCGTGAGTTTCGGATCGAGGCGGCGATTCACCCGATAGAGGCTGGCATTGCGGATCTGGGTGATGACCCCCTTCCAGTAAAGGAAGCGGCGGTTCTCGGGTTCGATGCGAGCGGCTTCGACGATATGGTTGTAGGCGGCGTTGTACTGGCCGAGGTAGTAGTTGAGACGGGCCAGCTCGAAGAAGTTGACACCCCTCTCGCTGTCGATGAATATCGAGATCTCGAGGAGCTCTCGCGCCCTGGCCGACTGCCCGTTCATCCTTTTATCGAAGGCGGAGAGGGCGAAATCGGTTTTTTTCTTCCCCTCGTCAGCACCCTGCGAATGGACAAGAGCAGCCGGAAGGAGAAGAAGGAAGATCACGAGCAGGATTTTCGAAAATGAAGCCATGGGAGTTTCCGATCGTTTTCGCCGAATTCAAGAGCGTGTCTAGCGGTCGAGTATGATACGTACAATCGATTCGATCTGCTGGATCCTTCCAGGGATCCTTCCCCGCGTCAATGCGGCAAGGCGAGCAGGAAGAGGTGCCATGCGGCCCGGCCCGTGACTTTCACGTACCGGAAGGCGTGCTCTTCTCCGACAGCCACCCAGGCGGAGCCGCTCTCCTCGAACTCGAGGGGCCGGTACGTCAGCCCGTCCGTCGACAGGGCCACGGCGGGCTCCTCGTCAGGCGGCTGACTCTGCCACGGTCTGCCCCAGAGCGCCGCGATCTTCCCCGTGCGGATCAGGGATCCGGCATCGACAACAACGCTTGCCGCGTCGGCGCCCGGTGCCGGCTCCGTTTCCTCGAAGAGCGGTTTTCCCGGCCGACGGACGAGGGGAACAAGAATCTCCTCGGCCTTCCGGATCTCCTCCGACGAGGCCATGGTTTGGCTGCGCCCCGCGAGGCAGCGATGCGACCATGTTTTCCGAGCGATCTTCTCCGCTCTCTCCCGTTCGCCGTTCCGAAGCGCCTCGGCAGCGTCGGCCGCGCCGAGCACGGTCCTGCAGCGCAGTTCCGTGTCGTGAAGCCAGCCCGAGATCTCCTTGATCAGCGGGGAACCGGCCTTCGCGGCAAGGAGCTTCTCCACGGCCGATCGGATCTCCCTGGCCAGCAGGGCGGCAACGGAAAGAGGCGGATCCTTTTCCTTCAACGAGGCTCGCGAGAGAGATGTCGTCAGGTCGGGGCAAAGCCGGGACGGCTCGAACATCAGCGCTGCCAGGAGGAACTCCCTCTCCAGGCCGGCCGGCGCCGTTTTGCGAAGGGCGCTGACCCAGGCTGTCTGGGCATCGTATTCCTCGGGATCGTGAAGGAACCGCGCCACGGTCCGGAGCGCCACGCTCGAGGCGAGAGCCTGGTTCATCGGATTGGAGAAGTAGCCGGAGACCTCCCGGCAAAGCTCTCTGTCGCGGCCGAGCAGGGGACTCAGAAAGAGGCGGTTCGGGGCGAAGTCGTTGACCGGAAAGTTGTCCCAGAGAAGGGGTTTTCGCCCGACGACATCGAGAAAGCGGCGTGCATCGTCCCCGGTGATCCGTCGCGAGACCACCTGGGGGCCGGTCCAGAAGATGCCGATGTCGGGCAGAAGCTCCCTGCCCATTGTTTCGAGGTATGGAGACGGCGTCGTCCAGGCATACTCGGTGGGGCAGAAGTAGAGAGGCGGCACGGCGCCGAGCCGAGCGTGCAGGTCCTCGGCCACGCCGTTGACCAGGTCGGCCTGGGCCGAGGCCAGGCTTGCGAAGGCTTCCCTGTCCCTCTCTCCGGCCAGACGGGGCGGGATGTCGTCAAGGAAGAGGCAGAACGCCTTGATCCCCCTGTCGGAGAGCTTCAGAAGCTTGTCCACGAGGCGCTGCTTCTCGGCCCTGTCCGAGTAGGTGATGGAAAGTCCGGGGCTCAGGGCATACCGGAACAGGATCCCTGAATCGGTGCAGGCGCCGGCCAGCTCGGAAAAGGCGGCCAGCGTCTTCTCGGGATAATCGTCCCGCCACCGTTCCCTGTGGAAAGGGTCGTTCTTCGGTGCATAGATGTAGGTGTTCATCCCGAGCGAGGCGATGAAGCCTATCGTCCAGAGACGCTGAGCGTGCGTCCAGGCCGGGCCGTAGAAGCCCTCCACCACACCGGCGGGGAAGGGGAGGCGTGCCGGGACGGAGCCTCTTTCTTCTTCTCCCTCGATGCGGTTCACAGCACGATCTCCTTGTCGCAGATCTTCTGCAGCACCAGCGCTCCGCCGCCCATGGCGGTTCCGATCGAGTTGAACTCGCTCTTCTCGAGCACGATCTTCCGGCCGAGAACGGGCAGCGAGCGGTGCATGATGTGCTCTTCCATGATCCGGATCATGATATCATTATCACGCATCAGACTGCCGCTGATGATTATCTTTTCCGTGTCGAAGATGTTGATCAGGTCGGCGGCGATGCGTCCGACCGGCGTGAAGAACCGGTTGATCAGGCTCCGGGCGAGGCGGTCGCCCTTCTCTGCGGCGAGAAAGACCGCGTCGATATCGAGGTTGCCGGGATCGCGGCCGCACAATTCCGCCAGAACCGATGCCGAGCGGGGGGAGAGGGCTCCTCGTGCCTCGGCGAGCAGGGCATCGCTCGAGACGTAGAGCTCGAGGCATCCCGCATTGCCGCAGTGGCAGAAGGGTCCGTCGGGATCAAAGGTGATATGCCCCAACTCGCCGGCATTGCCCGTGGCGCCGCGATAGAGGCTGCCGTTGATCACGATCCCCATGCGCAGGCCAGGCCCGAGGTTCAGGAAGAGAAAGTCCGAACAGCCGCGGCCCTTGCCGAACCACATTTCAGCAAGGGTCGACAGGGCCACCTCGTTGTCGAGAAAGGTGGGGATTCCGAGACGGCTCGACAGGATCTCGACGATCCTCGCTTCACGCCACGACGGGAATCCGGGCGAGTTGTGTATGATGCCGGCGCCGGGATCGACCAGTCCGGCTGCGCCGATTCCAGCTCCCAGGATGCGGCGGCCGCCGTTCTCCCCCTTGCTCCGGGAATCGTCCACCGCGTCGGCGATCAGATCGGCCGCCTTTTCCGGGCTTGTTTCCGGAGAGAGCTCGAGCTCCTTCTTCCCCACGATGTTGGCGCCGAGATCGAGGAGAACGACCTGGAGGAGGGAGTTGTGGGAGAGCAGGACGCCGCAGAGAAGGAAGTTCGACTCTCGCAGCCCGAGGAGCACGGAGCGTCTTCCCCTTCGCGATTCTTCCTGTCCGCACTCATGGATCAGACCGCTACAGAGGAGGCTGTCGACCAGCCGGCTGATCCGGCTCGGAGTGAGGGAGAGGGCCGTTGCGATCCCTGTTCTCGAGATCGGGCCGCTGCGGCCGATCAGCATCAGAACCTGGAGCGTATCATTGTTGAGATCCATGTCTTTTCCAATAAATTTATTAAAATCGATATGGAATTAATATTGCATAACAACTAAGGATATTCGATACTATAATATCATTTTGAAAGAAATATGCGAGGGGGCAGCATGATCCGGTCTGATCTGATTTCAAAAAAAGGAAAACCCGAGCTCGATCCTGGTTTTGTTCCCGCCGTGATCTGGAACGGTCGATTCCAGGATCAGGTCCAGAGCTGCGGTGATCCGCAGCCGATTGCCATCTGCCTGGAGCGGCCTGACGAATCGGTCTCCGTTCTTCGCACTTCGATCCTGCCTCACAGGGGGCAGGCGATCCGCCTGAACAACCGCTACGTCGAGCGGATCGTGAAGACGCTCCTCTGGTTGAAGGGGGGCAGCAGGATCACCATCGCCGGCGAGCCAGCCGTTGCCGCCTACATCCGGGAGTGCTACAGCCAGAGCGGTCCCCGCGCCTTCGATTTCGATCATATTGGGAGACAGATCTTCGGCAGTCTGCTCGAGGTCAAGCAGATCGAGTACAAGGACGCACCGCTGCCGAGAGAGCTCTCCATCAACCTGGGACGCCACGTGAACGGCTGCCGGATCGGATTCGATCTGGGAGGCAGCGACCGAAAGAGCGCGGCGGTGATCGACGGCAAGGTCGTCTTTTCCGAGGAAGTGCCGTGGGATCCCTACTTCCAGACCGATCCGCAGTTTCACTTCGACGGGATCAACGATTCGATCAGGCGGGCGGCCGCCCATCTTCCCTGCGTCGATGCGATCGGCGGGAGCGCCGCCGGCGTTTACATGAACAACGAGGTGAGGGCTGCCTCTCTCTTCCGGGGTGTGTCCGCCGAAGATTTCGAGAAGCGTATCCGCCGCATCTTCTTCGATCTCAAGAAGGAGTGGGGCAACGTCCCATTCGAGGTGATCAACGACGGCGAAGTGGCGGCTCTCGGTGGCGCAATGGCACTGGAGGAGAACGCCGTGCTCGGCGTTGCCATGGGCACGAGCGAGGCGGCGGGCCACGTCAACAGCAAGGGGATGCTGACGAACTGGCTCAACGAGCTGGCCTTTGTTCCCGTCGACTTCCGCGAAGACGCGCCTGTCGACGAGTGGTCGAAAGACAGGGGATGCGGGGCTCAGTACTTCTCCCAGCAGGCGGTGAACAGGCTGCTCGAGCCGGCGGGCATCATCCTCGACGAGGCGCTGCCGCTTCGTGAAAAGCTGGTCTGCGTGCAGGAAAAGGCGGAGAAAGGGGAGAAGGGCGCCTGCCTGATCTTCGAGACGATCGGGACGTACTTCGGCTACAGCGTGGCCTACTACGCCCAGTTCTACGAAACCGGAAGCCTCCTGCTCTTCGGACGAGTGCTGAGCGGCATTGGCGGCGAGATCATCCTCTCCCGCGCATCGGATGTCCTTGCACGGCGCTTCCCCGCTCTTCACGAGATTGTCCGGCTGCGCACCCTGGATGAAACAGCGAAGCGGCACGGACAGGCCTCTGCCGCGGCCAGCCTGCCCAGGCTGTGATCCTTCATCTCCATTCATCAGGGCGGAAGAACCTTTTGGAAAAACCGGAAGGGCACGATATATATGCTCGGAATCCTTGCCGAGGGGGCGGGGACAGGAAAGGAAGAAAAAGATATGCCATCACTGCTGATCATGGCTGCCGGAATCGGAAGCCGCTACGGGGGATTGAAGCAGATCGAGCCCGTGGGTCCGAACGGCGAAACCATCATCGACTACTCGGCCTTCGACGCCGTGCGCGGCGGTTTCGACGAGCTCGTCTTCGTGATTCGCCGCGACATCGAGGAGCTGTTCCGCGAGAAGATCGCCTCGAAGTACGAGAAGGAGGTGCGCTGCCGCTACGTGTTCCAGGGCCTCTCGGCCTGCCTCGGCGGCTTCACCCCTCCGGCGGAGCGGAAGAAGCCGTGGGGGACCGGCCACGCCGTGCTCGTGGCGCGTCCCGAGATCGACGGGCCCTTTGCAGTGATCAACGCGGACGACTACTACGGCGCCGGAGCGCTTGCCGGGATGGCGGACTACCTCGCCTCCGGCAGCGACGACTATGCCATGACCGGGTACGTCCTGCGCAACACCCTCTCGGAGCACGGCCACGTCTCCCGCGGCGTCTGCCTTCATGACGAGGGGATGCACCTGACGGGAGTGGTGGAGCGCCTCAAGGTCCTGAAAAGGGGCGAGGCCGCCTGCTTCATCGATGACGGCGATCAGGAGAACCCGCTGACCGGCGACGAGATCGTCTCCATGAACCTCTGGGGATTCCAGCCCTCGGTCTTCGGCTTTCTGGAGAAGGAGTTCCAGCTCTTTCTCGCCGAGCGCGGCGATGACCCCAAGGCCGAGTTCTTCATCCCCTTCGTGGTGAACACGCTGATCGGGAGCGGCCTGAAGAAGGTGAAGATCCTGCCGACGGAGGATGTCTGGTTCGGCATCACCTACCAGGAGGACAGAGCCGTTGTGCGGGACAGGATCGGCCGGATGATCGGCGAAGGCCTCTATCCGGAAAGGCTGTGGCATTGATCTCCGGGGAGACGCTCGAGGCTGTTGCCGCACTGTTCCGGATCGAGGGGCGATTCGTCGATGCCGCTCCCTACGGAAGCGGGCACATCAACGATACCTTCTCCATGGTGTTCAGCGAACCGGGCTCTTCGATCCGGTACATTTTCCAGAGGATCAACAACGTCGTGTTTCGCGATCCGCCGGCCCTGATGGAGAATGTCGACCGGGTGACCCGGCACGTTCGCGGCAAGCTGGCGGCAGAGGGAAAGAACGACATCGACCGCAGAACCCTGACCGTGATCCCCGCCCGCGATGGCGGCAGCTACTGCCTGGACAGGGAGGGCCGCCACTGGCGCGCCTACAATTTCATCGAGAAGGCGCGCACCTTCGATACCCTCGAGGAGCCGGACCAGGCTTTTCAGGCGGCCAGGGCTTTCGGGCATTTCCAGAGGATGCTGGCCGACCTGCCCGATCCCCCCCTCCACGAGACGATTCCCGGCTTCCACGACGGACGGGCGAGATTCCGCGCGTTTCTCGAAGCCCTCGATGCGGATGCGGCGAACCGCGCCGCCGAGGCGAAGCGCGAGATCGGGTTCCTGAAGGCCCACTCCCAGATATTCGATCGCCTTCCCGACGGGGTGAAAGCTGGAGAGCTCCCGATCCGGATCACGCACAACGACTGCAAGATCAACAACGTGATGATGGACGACGCCACCGGCGAGGGGATCTGCGTGATCGATCTCGATACCGTGATGCCCGGGCTGTCGCTCTACGACTTCGGGGACATGGTGCGAACCTGCACCTGTCCCGCCGCCGAGGACGAGCAGGATCTCGACAAGGTGACCATGCAGTTCTCCATGTTCGAGAGGCTCGTCCGCGGCTATCTCTCCTCTGCGATCGATTTCCTGACCCGCGAGGAGCGAAGCCTCCTCGCCTTTTCCGGCAAGATGATCACGCTGATCATCGGGATGCGGTTTCTCACCGATTTCCTTGCCGGCGATCGGTACTTCAAGGTGAAGCGCAAGGGGCACAACCTCGACCGGTGCCGGACCCAGTTCAGGCTTGTCGAATCGATTTTGCGCCAGGAAGAGGCCATGAACGAACTGGTGGAGCGCGTAGCAGGTGACTGCGAGCCGTAACGATCTTTCGGATAGGCGGCGGATCGGTGCCGCGCTGGCCGGCATCGCGTCCGCGGCTCTTCTGGTGACGGCCGTCCCCATGACGGCTCAGGGGAGGGAGCCGTTCGCGACCTGGTACTACGTGATCTGCTGGTACAGCCTCATCACGATGCTCGACGCCGTCTGCGTGCTGTCGGGAAGAAGGTCGTTCATCCTCCATCGTCCCCTGGTGTTCGGTGCCGTTCTCTTCTGGTCCGCCGTCATCTGGTTCTTTTTCGAGGCTGTCAACTTCCGCCTCGCCAACTGGTACTACATCTACGTGACCGACGTTCCCTGGATCCGGACCACGGCCGTGTTCCTGGCATTCGGGACGGTCCTGCCGGCCCTTTTTCTTCTCGAGAAGGTCCTCGAAGAGGCGCGGCTCTTCTCCCGCGTCACCTGTCCGCCTCTTGTTCTCGGCCGGCGCGGCTCGCGGATCGTGACAGCTGCCGGTGCTTTCTGCATGATCTTCCCCCTGGTCCTGCCGCGCTATGGCTTCCCCCTCGTCTGGATCGGCCTTGCCCTTCTCCCCGCCCCTCTCAACAGGAGAAGGCTGTCGCGGTCGCTCCTGGGCGACCTCGAGACCGGCCGGCCCGCCCGCCTGCTCCGGATCCTGACGGCAGGCCTGATCTGCGGGCTCATCTGGGAGTTCCTCAACTTCTTCGCCGTGATCCGGTGGATCTACACCGTTCCCTTCTTCGAGGATCTGAAGTGGTTCGAGATGCCGCCCCTCGGCTTTCTCGGCTTCCCCCCCTTTGCCGTGGAGTGCTTCGTTGTCTACGGGACGCTCGTGGCTCTCGGCCTGGCGCCGGCCGCGGGCCGGATCAGGAGGAAGGAGGAGGCCGCGCCTTTCCGTCCCGCAACGGCTGCCGCAGCGTGGCTTCTGGCTGCCGCCGGCTCGGCCGCCGTCCTGCAGGGGATGCTCTTCTGCAACATCGATTCGATGACGCCGCGCCTGTCCGGTCTCGGGCTGCCCGATCCGGTTCTCGGCGTTGCCCGGCAGGAAGGGATCGAGAACGCCTTCCAGCTGGAAGAGGCGCTCGAGAATCCCGTGTTCAGCGAGGTCCTATCCAGGAAGGGAGTCGACCTCGATGAGGTGGAAGGGCTCGTGGGGCTGGCCACCTTTCGCGGCATCGGCGTGAAGCACGCGAGCGCCCTGTTCCGGGCCGGCATTCGATGCCGTGACGACCTGCGCGAATGCGACGCCGAAGAGCTGGCCCGCGTGCTCGGCACGATCGAGACGGAGAGGGATTCCGTGAGCCCTGCGCGCGTGCGCGTCTGGATCCGCGCAGCCGGAGCTATCGAGCGGCCCGGGCGCCTCAGCGAATGACCGCCGGGAGATCGAGGCTCATTTCGCTGCCGCCGGCTGCAGCAGGACAGGCGCCAGCTCTCTCTCGTCGATCCCGCCGAGCTTCTCGATGAGGCGGGGAAAGTCTTCCGGAGGCAAGTCGGCAGGAATCAGATCGAGAGCCCGCTCAACGCGAAAGCCCTTCGGCGTTCGACTCGTGAGGAGCGAGAAGTTGACGAAGAAGCACCTCTCCACCAGGCTCTGCGGGAGGTGTTCGATCCGGTACTCCCCGCCCAGATCGACCTCCATCTCGAATCGATAGGAGTTGAATCCCCTGAACCGGAGGGGGAACTCTCTCGTCGGCTTGCGGATGAACGCCCGGGTGAGGTTCGACGGCACGGGCACAAGCCTCGAACCCATCCGGGTTCCTGCGGGCTGGATGAAGCCGTCCGCCTCGATCGTGAAGCGGAAGGTCGGTACGGCGCCCGGCTCGTCGATCCCGCTGATCTCGAGGTCGATGACCCGCGCGCCGGGATGGATCGACCGTGCCAGAAGCTGGTATTCGAAGAACTGCCTCCGCTGCGCCCTGTCGAGACGGCGCAGCCCTTCCTGGACGTTCGACCTGGTGTATCCCGGAAACCACGCCCGGCCCGTGATCACCGCCTTCTTTCCTTCCACACGCACCTTCAGCTCGATCCTGAGCTCCGTGACCGCCTCGGGATCTCCGCCCGGAATCGTTTCGAGCCTCTCGGTCCTTCCGGTCACCTTCATGGCCGTCGCGTTGAAGAAGAGGGGAGGTATGTCCCCGAAGGCCGTGGCGCGCGACTGCATGGAGACGAGGACCGATTCACCCTCCTCGTCGCGAGGATGGAGGCGGATCAGCTCTCCGGGAAGGAGGCCTGTGGCGACCTTGCTCCAGTCCCGAGGGGATTCCAGGAAGCCGGCGTGTATCCCGCAGCGTAGATAGTCGTACTCGAGCCCCGCCGCATCGAGAAGGGCCATGAAGAGAGAGGCGCGGTTTCCCCTCCTGTCGAGGAGGACCCGGAGGGCGCCGTCGGATCCCTCGTCGTTCTTGACCAGGTCGTTCACGAAGGCGTAGATGCGCTCTGCCCTGTCGCGGTCGCCGGCGGCGCCTGCGACGATTTCCCCGGCCTTCTTCTTCAGCTCCACGTGAGGAAAGATGCGGGGAAAATGAGCGTTCGCCATGATCTGGGCCACTTCCTCCCATGTCCTGAAGGTGGCGAAGACCACGTTGGGAAAGGCCTCCTCGTCTGGGGGCATGAAGTTTTCCCGTTCCACCACGGGCATGTCGCGGGCCGTGAAGACGTGGATCACGTCGTCGCCCTTTTCGACGACGGTCCTCTCGAACCGATCGCTCCCGCGGAACCGCTCGGGAATGGTGAGATCCTCGTCGATGGCAAGGGTCTTCGGCAGAGCCACGACGAACTGGCTGAAGAGAAAGGGCTGCGTGCAGTCCGCATCCTGGAAGGTGAACCGCCCCAGATCCATCGGTGTGCCCGGCGTGTGGGGCTGCTCGATCGTGAAGCAGGCCTCCACCAGGGATCCCTTCTCCACTCCCGGCATGCTGAACATGGTCCCCTCCTCCGCGTCCGTGGGCAGGAGGATGTTTCCGTCAGGCGTGATGGTCCTGAGGATCTCGGTGCGGCCCGGGACCTGGATGCGGCCATAGGCCTCCACGGCTTCCTCGTCCAGGATCTTGTAGATCTGGTGAATGCGCGAGCGGGACGATCCGTCCGGGTAGACCCGAGTGACCATCTGGTCGAGAACGAAGATCGACGAGGCGCGGGGATATTCCTTCTTTCCCGGCACGCTGCGCATCAGCTCGGCGCTTTCCTTCCTGTAGTCGCTGAAGAGTGTGTCCTTGTATTCCTGAAGGCCGAGCTCGGCGAGCAGGGCCCGCACATCGCCCAGCGAGGGATCGATGCGGAGCGCCAGTTCATAGAGACGAACGGCATCGCTGCCCCGGCCCTCCTTCATCAGAAAGGCCGCGAGAGCGGTCAGCGGCTCGGGGCGATGGGGATACCTGCGGCAGGCAGCCTCGAGGATCGACCAGGCCTCTTCCGTCCGTCCTGCAACGGTCAGGGCGGCAGCCGACTTCTCCCTGATGACGCTGTCCTCGCCCTGGTCGAGGATCTCCTGATAGAGTGACGCCGCTCTGGCCGGGTCGCCCTGCTCCATGATCTTGTCCGCCAGGCTGGCGATCAGATCAGTGCGGCTCCGGTCCATGGCAACGATCTTCTCGAGGAGGGCGATCGCCAGGTCGTTCCGACCCATGGAGCTGTGGAAGAGAGCCCTCATCTCCTTCGGGAGCGTCCGGGCGGGGGCGATCCTTTCGAGAGCGACGATCGCGTCGTGCCACTCCTTCTTCCAGCCGAGGGACTCGAAGATGTCGGCAAGGACGACCCAGGCCCTGTAGAAGCCGGGGTTTTCATCGAGCATGGCTCGAAGCTCCCGGATCGCATCCTCCGATCTGTCGTTCATGTGATCGAGCCGGGCCAGAGCAAGCCTGGCGGGCAGAAAGCCGGGATCGATCGCCGCCGTTTTCTCGAACTGCTCCCGCAAGCGATTGCTCCGGAAGTTGTCCGGCAGGTAGGAGCAGAGATCGTGAAGGCGGCCGAGGAAGAAGGCTGCATGGGCGCTCCGGGGATCGAGCTTCGCGGCGATACGGGCTTCCTCCAGGGCTCCGGACAGATTTCCCCTCCTGGCGAGCAGATCGGCGGCCGCAGTCCGGAGAAGCGCATTCCCGGGATGGCGTTGCAGCAGGGACTCCACGAAATCGAGGGGGCGGATGGCCGAAAGGTCGGGGGGACTGGCAGGAAGCGGTGATCGCCCGGCCACGGGGTGGAGGACCTTCTCGACGTTCTCCTCGAGATCGCCGAGGGGAAAGCCGGCGCGGTCCGTCACGGAAACCTGCACCTGGCTGTCGCTCCTTGACAGCTTCACCAGGATCCTGTTCCACCCTGCGGCGAATTCGAGGGGGATGATCTGCTTCGGCGGGACGATCTTCTTTCTCTTGTCCCCGTCGTGGACTGGGACGTCGTTGAACCAGGCCTTGGCCGATCCCGTGTGGGACAGGACCAGGAGGCCGGGCATGGCTTCAGGGATGCGGAACTGATAGAGGAGATAGCAGCATCCGCCGCCGGGGTGAAACTGCCGGAAGGGCATGAAAGCGGCCTGCCTGTCGCTCCGGCTGAGTATCCGCCATTCCACTCCCCTGCGGTCGAGGCCCGGATACCTGGCCGCCACGTCGAGGTTCTCCTCGGGCGGGAAGACCATGTCGTGGAACAATCCCGGTCCAGGGCCGAACGGTCCGATGATCAGGGCCGTTCCGGCATAGGAGGCAAGGGCGTCGAGAGCGTCGGCTTCGCTGTGCCGGCCTTTCTTCACCAGGGCCCATCGTTTGTCGAGCAGGGCGTTCTGCCAGAGCAGTCCGTTGGATATCTTCCTGTCGGCGAAGGTCTCGAAGAACCGGTCCAGAGGAGCCGGGATCCTGCAGAGAGAGTGGATCTTCCAGATCTTCCTGTAGATCAGCGGGGCCAGCGGCGAGTCGCCTTCTCTTTCCAGGAGGTTGATCAGTTCTTCCGCCCACCCGTCGTAGTCGGTCTTCCGTTCGTGTGGCGAGCGGTAGAGCGTCGACAGTATCGACTCGATCCTGGAGAGCTCAGGATCGACGGCCGCGTTTGCGAAGGATGCGGTCTCCTCAGCGGCCCGAACGGTGAGGCCGCAGAGGAGAACGGCTGCGGCCGAAGCCCCCAGAAGGAGGGGAAGAAAGGAGAACCTGCGGGCGGAAGGCAACATGGGTCATCTCCTATTTTTCTGTGCTGAGCTGTATCATCATCCGTTCGGCCTTGTCGGCCTGGCGGCAGAAGTCGCGGAAGAGGGGGTAATCCTTCAGCGGAATGCGGGGGGAGCGCAGGTCGAGCTCCCTGGTCACCACGATCGTTCCCCCCTTACCCGCGTCGCCCGGCGGTTCCGAGAAGGTGAGGCGGAAGGAAGCGTGCTCGTTTTCCAGCACCCTGTCTTCCGGGAGCTGTTCCACGCGGAACGCGTTCGGAAGCCGGTAGGTGATCGTGTCGATCGCCCGGCTCGGCGCCCCCATGAGCATGTCTGTCTTCCTCCTGTCCTGCGCCCCCAGCCGGCCGATTCCGGAGCGGAAAAGAATCGCGCGGAGCTGTACCGTGCCGCCTCCCCGCAAGACGATGTCGCCGGCGTCCACTCTCACGCTGTAGGCGGCCGGAACATTGAGATCCGCGAGGTCGGAGAACCGGATGTCGCTCACGCGGACTTCCCCGAGAGCGCCGCCGTAGGAGGACTTGAAGATCTCCGGCCGCCTGCCCGGATTGAGGTAGAGCTGCCGCATGGCGGCCTCTCTCGTACCCTTCGCTTCGGCATGGACCTCGATCGTCGCGCTTCCGTCGTCGTTGAGCGAGACATCGAACGCCCTTTGCTCCATGTTCGACTCGGGCAACGCAAAGGGGATCGTCCTGATCTCGAAGTCGCTGTCGTTCACCACAACGACCGTCGCACCCTGATCCCCGTCCGGCACGGCGTGCATGGAGTGGAACTGCGCCGTACCGTCGAGGAAGATCCCCGGTCCTCCGTCGATGGAGGGAACCCAGGCGATGGCGTGGTTGAAGTGGTTGATCAGGGGGAGGGAGAGATCTTCCAGAGAGCGGAACCGGGCGGAACGGATCATCACCGGATGCGCCGTGATCCCGGCTTCCCCGAGCAGGCTCTTGATCAGGATCGTCTTGTCCTTGCAGTCGCCGAATCGGTTGGCGAAGATCGCCGTGGCGCGATAGGGCTTGAAGCCGTGGATGCCGAACTCCCACGCGTCGCTGTAGCGGATGTTCGATACCACGAAATTGTATATGGCGCGCACCTTCTCCCGCTCCGTTCTGCATCCCCGGATCAGCTCCCCGACCTTCTCCTTCATGGCGTTGTCGATGTCGCACTGGCGTTCCAGGAGGTTGCGCCACCACTCGCCGAGCTCTCTCCAGTCGCTGTACGTGGAGACCTCCAGGCAGGGGCAGAACTCGATCCTTCCCGGCATGCGGGGCTCCCTGTCCCTCTTCGGGATGTTCGCTATCCTCCAGGTGATGATGCTGGATCCATCGCGGCCCGCCGTCTCCTGCCGCGCTTCGTCGCCGATGAAGCGGCTGTTGAACCGATAGCTCCTGTCCGGGGGAAGGATCAGGACCAGGCGGGAATCTCGAACCTCCTGGAGGTCGGAGTCCTGGAAGAAGTGCCGCAGGCCGAAGTAGTCGCCGAAGATCGACTGCCTGGTGTCGTCGATGCGGTATTCCAGGTCGACGATGTCGCCGGGGTGAAGGGGGGGCAGGTCGACGAATGCGGGAAGGAAGCCGCCGCGTTCGTACCCGATGTGCTCCCTGTTGTCGATCAGGGCTTCCTCCACGGAGCCGTCGGGATGGATGACGCGCGCCGTCTTGATGCGGGCCTTCTGCTCGCCCATCGAGTAGGAGAAGACGTACTGATCGAAGGCGTTGCCTCCCTGGTCGTTCAGGATGCGCACCGTCTCGTGGTGATAGCGCGAGCTCGTCCCATCCCTGTTCACCTTGATCACGTCGTGCCGTAGCAGGTATTCGTGCGAGTTGTTCTCCTTGTTGGGACGCGGCGGATGGAGGGCGGCCAGGGAAGCTCCGTCGACCTTGAAGGCATCCTCGAAGGGCGTCTCTTCGGCCTTGAGGAACTCCACGTGGCGGCGGATCTCCTCGGCTTTCGGATTGATCTCGAGGGCGCGCTCGTACAGCTCCACCGCCTGCACGCTGCTGCCGCTCAGATCGAGCACCTCGCCCAGGGCAAGGATCAGGGCGTCCTCCTCCGGAGCGATCTCGAGCGCCCGCTCCAGATGGGAGACGGCGGCCGCGTATTGCTCTTCGCCTGCGGCCAGGGCGGCCATCTGCCTGTGCGGCCAGGTGGCATAGGGGCTCAAGGCGATCGATTGGGCAAGAAGCGTCCGTGCCGTGGCGATGTCCCCTCTTTGCAGTGCCAGTTCGAGCAGGATCTCGCGCGCCTCCACAAGGGTGAAGTCGCGGTCGAGGGCCTTCTTCACCAGTCTCCTCGCCTCGTCATGCCTTCCGTCGGCAACGGCGATCCGGCCGAGCTCGATGAGGAGGGAAGGGTTCGAGAGGTTTTCTTCCTCGGCCGCCGCCTTGAAAAGGATCAGCCGGCCAAGGGGATCGAGGCCGGCATCCTGGAGGATCCGGGCCAGCAGCACCGTTCCTTCAAGGAATCGGGGATTCAGCCCCAGAGCCGTCTCGACGTGGAAACGCGCCGTTTCCGGGATCCAGAGGGAATAGGTGTAGAAGGCAGCCAGCCTGAAGTGGCACTGCACGTTCTCCGGATCGAGGGCGAGAACCTCCTCGAGACCCAGCCGCCAGGGGTTCTCGTTCTTCTCCGCCGCGATCTCGGACCGCTTCGACCGGGAGAGGGCCAGGATGTACCTCGCGGCGATATCGTCCGGGTTCTTCTCGATGTGTCGCTTCAGGCAGCCCGTGGCTTCCCCGGCCGCCTCCCCCTTGTACTCGTGCATGAGGTGCAAGAGGCCGAGATAGAAGAGGCTCCTGTCGTCGCCGCCCTCTTCGGCCAACCGCTCGAACAGGCCGAGGGCGCCCCGCCCGGGCAAAGTGATGGTCTTCTCCGCAGGTGCGGGATTTTCGACGCGCGACAGGTCGAAACCCTCCGGATCGTCGACGACGCGAATCCCCTTGACTCCGGAGCCGTCCAGCTCGGTGAGGCGGGCCGCAAATCCCCACTTCCTGGTCTGGTCGCAGATCTTGAGTAGAAGCGCATGCTTGCCGGGCTCGAGGCGAAGCGGAATGACGTCCTGGTCGAAGTGGCGAAGGCGCCGTACGTTCAGGGCGTGGACCTCCCTGCCGTCGAGAAAGACCTTGACCGCCTCGTCGGAGCCGAGCCTCAGGCAGATCTCCTTCTTCTCGCTGCAGACGAGAAAGCAGAGCGCGTAGGCGAGGCACTGGTCGTTCGGCCTGAACAGCGAGTTCAGGTTGATGTAGCCGGCCAGAGGCTCGCTCGGGTTCTTCCGCCAGGCGACCTCTCTCTCCTTGCCCTCGTACCGGGCTTGCAGATCGATCTCCCTTTCAGGCGGGTAGGCGGTGTGGAACCCGCCGCCCCTCTCGTTGTCGAAGGGCCCGATCAGGTGAAATCTCTCGATGAATCCGAGCTTCCGCTTCAGACGTGCCGCCTCGTCGAGCTCGTTGAGACGCAGCCTGCAGTCCAGAAGGAACCGATCTGCCACGGCTTTCAGGCAGGGATAGGTGGAGGGGGTCTTTTTCAGAACGTCAGCCGCTTCAGCAAAGAGGGCGGTCCTTTCCGCCATGGTGAAGAGGAACTCCACCAGGATTTCCCCGCGCGCCGCGAGGACGGCATTTTTCTCGCTTTTTCCGGTCTCCAGACAGGTGAAAACGGCCTCGATCCCGGTGGAGAGAGCAGAGAAAGCCTGGTCGAATTCGCCCCTGCTCTTCAGACGGAACGCCTCTTTTTCCACGGCGTCGAGGCGCTGTAGATCGTCCTGAAATCCCGCCCCGACAGCGGCGAAGGGGAGGAGGATCAGGAATATGGGAACGGCTCGGGCCATCATCGGTTTCTCCGGCTATTTCTTCGAACCAGCGGTTCTCGCTCCAGGCGGGACGGGAAAAGGGATCCATCCTAAACGAAAAGGAATAGCGGGGATATTGAAAGTGGCGCCTTTTTTGTTAATTTATATAGGTTGGATGAATCCGATAGATACGGCTGTACGGATACGACGGGGCATGATCATGACGGAATCACGCATACATCCCTCGAAGACGGCCGGAAGCAAAAAGGTCGCCACCCTTTTAAAGGGCGCTCTGTTCCTCTTCCTCCTTGTCTCCTTTACCGCCGGATGTGCAACCTACCATCCGGGGGCGAACCCGCAGCAATCGGGCAACGATCTCTTCGATGTGTCGGATGCCTATGGATCCCGCGACATTCCGAAGCGCGAGAATCCCTTTCTCAGCTATGTCAAGGAACGGTTCTTCGACGCTCTCGACATCTTCTCCTTCCGCATCACTCTCGGTCCCGGCATCAGGGCTCATGCGCGCGTGACGCCCTATGTCCAGGTCGGCCTGGGCTACATGGGGCCCGTGGAGAGCAAGGGCATCGGCACCTTCGTTCCCCTTTACAAGCTCGGCTATCTGAAGCGGGAGGGGGGGCTCTGGAAGGAGCACACCCAGGAGATCGGCATCAGCACGTTCTACTTCTACCGCACCGAGGGAGTGCCTCTCGGGGGCAACAAGGTGACCTTCGGCATCGAGGACCGCAAACCCTGGGACGTGGGGGCCGCGCTCCACTGGCTCCTCCTGGGCGCCGAGGCGGAGCTGCGCATCGACGAAATCGTCGATTTCGTGTCGGGCTTCTTCGGTGTGGATATCAAGAAGGATGACATCCCCTACCGGGATCCCGACATCCTCGAACCGGCGATGAGAGGCTGAGGCGGGGTGATTCTTGAGAAGAGACCTGACCCTGCTCGCCGTTGCCGTTCTTCTGGCCGTTGCCGTCCATGCCAACAGCCTGAACGGGCACTTCATCTACGACGATCTGCCCTACGTGAAGAACAATCCCCAGGTGACGGGGGAGCAGTCCGTCTTCGGCCACAGCTCTCCGCCCGATAAACCGCACCTCGGGCTTTACAGACCGCTCGTGGTGCTCACCTACAGGATCAACTGGCTCCAGGACGGATTCAGCCCCAACCTTTTCCACGGCACGAACGTGCTCCTCCACGCCCTGGCGACGGCGGTTCTTTTCTTCCTGGTGCGTCTTCTTTCCCGCAGCTCCCTGGCCTGCTTCCTGGCGGCGGTTCTTTTTGCCGTTCATCCCGTCCACGTCGAAGCGGTGTCGTGGATCGTCGGCCGGGCGGAGATCCTGGCCGCTCTTTTCTGCCTGCTGATGATGCTCTTTCATCTGGGAGCGGAAAGGCGGCCCTGGATGGTGCTGCCCGCCGCGCTCTGCCTCCTGGCCGCCTGCCTCAGCAAGGAGAACTCCCTTGCCTTTCCCGCGGTGCTCCTGCTTTTCGATTTCCTGAGGGGAGAGTGGAAGTACCGCACGAAGGTCCGGTGGGCCGCGCTCTACGGCACTTACGCTCTCGTGCTTGCCGGGGTAGTTCTTCTTCGTCTCCATGTCCTTGACCGCTTCGGCCCCGAGCTCTGGACCGCACCGTACCGGGACACCACGCTGCTGGAGCGGATTCCCGTTGCCCTCTCGATCGTGGCCGAGACGATCCGGCTCATGATCTTTCCTGCCGGACTGCGGATCTTCTATCACGCCTCCGAGATGACCGACCTGACCCTGATCCGCTGGTTCATCCTGATCGCCTTCGCCCTTCTCGTGGTGCTGCTGCTCTGGCTGCGCAGCCCCGCAGCCTTCTGGCTGATCTTCGTGCCCCTGAGTCTTGCCACCGTGCTGAACATCGTTCCCATCGGCGCCGTCTTCGCCGAGCGGTTCCTTTATCTGCCCTCCGCCGGCGCCTGCGCCGCTGCAGGGCTTGGATTGACCGCCCTGGCGAGCTGGGAGCAGCGCTCCCGCATGACGCAGCATTTTCTCTGGATCCCTCTCGTGGCTGTTCTTGTCTTCGGTTCGCTGACGTGGCTGAGAAATCCCGTGTTTCACGACGCCGTGGCTCTCTGGGAGGACGCGGTGGACAAGGCGCCCGAGTACCCCTACCCGCATTACAACCTCGGAAAGAGCTACTACGATTCTCCCGAGTTCCGGGATTACCAGAGCCCGGACAGGCCGGGAGCGCTCCACGAGCTGCAGCTCTCCCTGGAGCTGAACC
Source organism: uncultured Phycisphaerales bacterium (assembly GCA_964482235.1). Classification (GTDB taxonomy): domain Bacteria; phylum Planctomycetota; class B15-G4; order B15-G4; family CAYZWU01; genus CAYZWU01. The sequence goes on along the minus strand of CAYZWU010000003.1, from coordinate 135,050 downwards.
CGCGCCATGCCAAGGCTCCCCTGGCGCATTACTATCTGGGGAAGTTCTTCTACGAGCGTCTGGGAAATTTTGTTTTCGGGACGACCCAGGGCCGCGACAACGGGACAGGCGGAAAGAACGGCACCGCGCCGGAGAACGGATCGCGGACGCTCAGCCTGGATCCGGCTCTGTTCGAGGCTCTCAATGCGGCGGCGACGCACTTCCGCCATTCCGTGCGGGGGGTCGATCCCGAGATGCTCAGGCTGGAACCCGTTCTGTTCGGGGGATTGAACGCTCTTGTGCGGATTTCGCTCGCCACGAATGGTTTAATCGTATCCTATGAAGAATCCAGGCAATACATCGATGACGCCGAGAGAGGCGGCTACGAGTCGCGCTTCGTCATTCCGCTGCGGCGGGAGCTGGAGAATGCCGTGGAGAGGAAGAGGCTCGAGGAGAGCGATGAATCCTCCGAGTGACGTTCCGTCCCCTGTCGCGACGATCGGGAACGGTGTAAAAATGCCTGGCGAAGCAGATTGGGCAAAGGTCTTTGCCTGTTTCGGGTCGATAAATTAACTATCGAACCCGAAAAGGGGGTGAACAGCATTCGGGCAAACTGATGTGAAAGTGTGTCAAGAAAATGCTCAAGAAGCTTTTTGAGATCGAAAAGAAAACAAAAGTCGAGTACACGGGGCCGGAGAGAAGAAGCCGGCCGACTCCCGCGCTGAGCGCATACACTTTCAGGAAGGGAAGGCGCTTCACCGTCGACGAAAGCGTGGAGGACGGCGGCTTCGTCGATCTCTACAGCCAGAGGCTGGCGATCCTGCTTCTTCTCTTCTTCTTCTTTACCGTGGTGGATTCCGTGTCGACGCTGATCTATCTCGACAAGGGCGGGCGGGAGATGAATCCCGTGGCTCAGTGGATGATCGATCAGGGCGATGAGTTCTTCATTCTTGTCAAGGGCACCCTTTCGGCGGTCTGCATCCTTTTTGTCATGATCCACAAGAATTTCAGGTACTCGCAGATTGCGATTATCCTGGGATTCACCTTTTACTCGGCGCTGACAATTTATCATATGATTTTGCAAATCAAGGCTTTATAGCCTCAATTCAACGTATTTTTCCAGGCCGCATCACGGAAAAAAGCTGAAAGTCTCAATTCGCCATGAAATAATGGAATCTTGCCGCCGGATCATCCGGACAGGCTGCACAGGATTTGATTCCGCCTTTGTCGAGGAAGGCGTTCGATGGATGCGAGGCATCAGCGATGACATCCGCGGAAGTGGACAAGATGATCCGGGAGGCTTGCAAGAAGAAGAGCCTTTCGCTCGCCGAGCTCGACTCGATCCTCGAGGACGATGCCGCTTTCGACGTAACCGTGGACAAGATCAATGAATGCCTCGACGACAGCTTCGTCGTCGAGCTCCCCTGCGACCTGCTTTACAGCGGCAACGGCGGGGGGGATAAGATCATCAAGAATCCGCCGCTCTACTCCTCGGGCACCGATTTCTATTTCAGGTACATCAACGAGCTCCGGAAAAACGTTCGCATGGACCGGGACGACGAATACCTCTTTTCCAAGAGGCTCGAATTCTTCAAGCGGCGGTTGATCGCGGCGATCAACACCTCGAGGCTGACCGATGACGAGATCCTGTACTACTTTCAGCACACCACCTGTTCGGCCGATACGGAGTCCGCAGACATCACGCCGCTCTGCGAGAAGCTCGGTCAGTGCCTCAGGGGGAAGAAGCATGGCCTGAGGAACTGCTGCCGCGCCTACAACAGGTGCCGGTCCGTCTTTGTCGAACGCAACCTCCATCTCGTTGTCAACCTGGTGATGCCCTACAGGACGTACGGCCTGCCCCTCATGGACCTGATCCAGGAGGGCAACACGGCCCTGATCCGCGCGGTGGAAAAGTACGACTGGAGGAAGAAGGTCCGGTTCCAGACCTATGCCGCCTTCTGGATCCGGCAGGCGGTGGAAAGGCTGATCACCGCCAACAGGGGCATCGTCCGCATTCCCAACTACATCCAGCAAAAGCTGCGCCGGTTCAGGAGGGAAGGCAAGCTTGCCGAGGATCGCGACGACGTCTCGATCGGCGAGCTCTCGAATGCCTTCGACATGACGCGCGAGGTGGCCGGACGCCTCCTCGAGACCGATCGGAGCCACGTCTCTCTCAGCGTCGACGCCTCGGGCGATGATGAGACCACCTTTGCCGACCTCCTTGCCGAGGAGCCCAAGGAGATCGTTCTGGAAAGCGAGACCGAGAGCTTGAAGCGAAGACTCAGGGAAGCGCTCGGCGAGCTCAGCGACCAGGAGCAGACGATCATCCGCCACCGGTTCGGGATCGATGGGGCGGAGTTGAAAACCCTGGAGGATCTTGGTGCCACGATGAACATATCGAGGGAGAGAATCCGGCAGATCCAGCTGCGCGCCCTCCAGAAGCTGAAAAATCCCAGGCTTCTCGGCCGCCTGCAGGCTTATCTCTGACAGCCCCCGTCAGGAGAGGTCTTCCTCGATCCACTTCCTGTAGAGATCGCGCTTCCTGTCTCGAAGAAAGGGAAACTTGCGTCTCGTCTTTTCGACCATCCTGGGATTCAGGTCCGCCACGCAGAGTGTTTCCTCCCCGGCGCCGTCGGCAAGGACCGTCCCCGTCGGGTCGACGATCAGCGAAGCACCCGGATAGGTCAGACCGCCGCCAATGCCGGTTCTGTTGCAGGCAACGAGATACGAGAGGTTGTCGATCGCCCTGCCCTGGGCGAGAAAGCGCCAGTGGGCCTCCCTCTCGATCGGCCAGTTTGCGATGACGACGATCAGATCGGCGCCCCTGTCGAGTCCGGCCCGGTAGAGCTCGGGAAAACGGAGGTCGTAGCAGATGGTGATCAGGACGTTGAATCCGAGCGCCTCGATCACCAGCGGAGAGTCTCCGGGATCGTAATGCTTGTCCTCGTCCCCGAAGGAGAAGGGGTGGATCTTGTCGTAGCGGCCAAGGAGGCTCCCGTCCGGTCCGTGCAGGAGAGCCACGTTGCGCGGCCTGCCCGGGCCGTGCAGGATGCTGCCGCCGATGATGTGGATGCCGAACGACCGCGCTGCCCGGGAAAGGTAGGAGACGGTCGGGCCGCTCTCGTCCTCGACGAACTTCCCGGCGTTCATGGTGAATCCCAGGGCGAAGAGCTCGGGCAGGACCAGGAGATCCACACCAAGATCACGCCCTTCCTCCAGGAAGCGATCCACCTTGCGAAAGTTCCCCTCCCTGTCCTCCCAAACGATGTCGAACTGAGCGAATGCTGCTTTCATCGTCCTCTCGCCTTTCGATCGATCCTTCGCCGGCTTTTCCCGGATCTCAGAATGCCGTCAGCTTGAAGAGGCGCTCCGATGCCTCGCGCAGCGTCTCCAGGCTCTTGCAGAAGCAGAAGCGCACGAGCTCCTTTCCCATGCACCGGTCCTCGTAGAAGAAGGATGGAGGAATGGCCGCCACCCCGATCTCCCCGGCCAGGAAGCGGCAGAATTCCACGTCGTCCCCGAATCCGAAACGGGAATGATCGCAGAGGATGAAATAGGTTCCCTGGGGACGGGACGGCTTGAGGCCGACCTTCACAAGCGTCGGGAAGAGAGTGTCCAGACGTTCCTGGTACTCGTCCCTCAACCCGAGGTAGTACTCCCTGCCCCTGCCGAGCGCCGCTGCCGCGCCGTACTGCAGGGGAGTGGCCGTGGCAAAGGTGATGAACTGGTGGGGCATCCTGACGGCCTCGGTGAGCGGCGGGGGAGCCATGGCGTAGCCGATCTTCCATCCGGTGAGGCTGAACGTCTTGCCCAGGCTGGAGATCCTGACGGTCCGCCCGCGCATGCCGGGCAGCGAGGCGATGGGAACGTGGCGAATGCCGTCCAGCGTGATCTGCTCGTAGACCTCGTCCGTCACGACGATGAGGTCGTGCCTCCGGCAGAAGGAGGCCACGGCCTCGAGCTCCTCGGGCTTGAAGACCTTGCCTGTCGGGTTGTGAGGCGTGTTCAGGATGAAGATCCGCGTCTTTTCCGTGACGAGACTCTCCAGGAAGTCCATGTCGACCTTGTATTCGGGGAACGCAAGGGGAGCGGCCCGTAGCCGGCCTCCCGCCGCCATCACGGCAGGGGCGTAGACGTCGTAGGTCGGTGCGAAGGCGAGAACCTCGTCGCCCTGGGCGACGAGGCCCTGCATCGACGCGAAGATCGCCTCCGTGGCGCCGCAGAACACGGTGACCTCGTCGTCCGGATCATAGGCGAGATTCCACTCCTCCTGCGTCGATCGAGCCACCGCCTCCCTGAGCTCGGGGATGCCGATGCCCGGGGCATACTGGTTCTTTCCCCTTTCCATCGCCTCGGCCGCAGCCTTGCGGATCCAGGCCGGTCCGTCGAAGTTGGGATATCCTTGCGAGAGGTCGATGGCTCCGCATTCGTGAGCCAGTCTTGTCATGGTGGTGAAAATCGTTTCACCGAAAGGGCGCCATTTTTCAGCAAGCATCTTTTCCTCCCCATCCGGGTGTACAGATTTCCTCATCACGAGAATCTAATCTCTTCGGGGGACAAAAACTACTGGAATCCTTGACATGGTCGAGCGGAGAAACGATTCTCCTGCCATGGATGCTCCTCTTCGACTCGACGCTGACCGGGCCGCCGGACAGGGAGCCGCGCCCGATCGCCTCGACGTGCTGATCACCCTCCTGATCGGCGTTGGCGCCACCTTGTTCCATTGCCTCTACTTCAACCATGGCGTGCGCAACTGGATCGATCTGGGGGTGGCCGTTGTCGATGCGGAACGGATCCTGGACGGACAGGTCTTCGGCCGTGACTTCACGGCTCCCTACGGCCCGGGGCGATACTATCTTGCCGCTTCCTGGTTCCGCCTCTTCGGCGCTTCCCTCTTCACGCTCAACTGCCTTTTCCTCTGCCTCATGACCGTCGTGGACATGCTGACCTATCTCGTGGCGCGACGATTCATGCTGCGTCCCCTGGCCGCCGGCGCCGCCATCCTCGCCATCGTGGGGCACGGCCCCATCCACAAGGTCTATATCGGGCTCTTCTCCATCCTCTTTCTCTGGACCGCTCTGCGTGCCGTCGAGAGGAAAACCGTCCGCTCCGGTCTGGCCATGGGGCTGGCCGCTGCCGCTGCCTGCCTCTTCCGGTACGATGTGGGGGCCATGGCGATCTGCTGCAGCGGTGTTCTTATCGTGTTCATCGCGTTCCTCCCGCCTATCGCCGATCGGAAGAAAGGACTCGGCAGGATCAAGCCCCTGGCTTCAGGCTTTATCCTGGGCTGCGGCGTCCCCCTTCTCCTTCTGGCCGGTATGCTGGCGATCTGGGCCGATCCTCACTGGCTCGTGGAGCAGATCTCCTGCCGGATCAGGGCCTTCGATTCGATCCATGTGGATGAACCGGGGATCTTCGAGCTCTTGGCGGCACCGGAAGCCGGCGCACGCTTCAGGGCCATTCTCACTCTCCTCCTCGTGGCGACGCCTTTTGCAGCCACCCTTCTCGGCGTTGTCGATCTTCGGGCCGGCAGGGGAAGCGCAGCCTGGATCGCCATACCGATGATGGGGCTGCTCGGAGTTCTCCTGCTCAACCAGTGGCGGCTCATTCCCCGTTTCAACCGGCTGCTGCAGGCCGGGCCCGTCCTCTACGTGCAGGTCGTTCTGCTCATTGCCGTTCTTGCGCGATTCTTCCGCGGCCGGCGGTACCTGGCGGGCGAGCTGGCCGCCTGCGGAGCCTGCGGTGTGCTGATCGCCGTGATCAGCCTCTATCTCTTCCTCTACACCGGCACCGGATCGCAGGATTCCTTTGCCGTTCTTCGCCAGGACGAGTGCTATCTCGATCTGGAGAAGGCGAAGTGCCACGTTCCCCGCAATCGCTGCCTGGATATCGCCGCTGCCGTTCGGGAGGTGGAGGCCAGGACCGCACCTGGCGAACCGATCGCAACCGGCCCCGGCTGCCCCGTCGTCTCCTTCCTGGCCGACAGGCCGAACGCCGCTCCCTTCACCGATCCCTTTCTCTATTTCCTGAACAGGGAGGCCGAGAAGCGCGTCGTGCGGGAAGTGCGGGAATCCCGGGCCGCTCTCTACGTTGACTGGCGGATCAGGAGAGAGGCGCCTCTCTCGATCTTCGGTCTGTCCCTGGCCAATGCGGCACCCGAATTCCACTTCTATCTGAACGAGACGTACCGGCCGGTCTGGCAGAAGCCGAGGGGGCGGTTCACGATCTGGCAGCGGCGGCTCACTCCATGACAGGCAATCCGGCCGTGAGGGGCATGCGGGACTTGAAGGCGAACCGCTTCATCAGGTCGCGAACCCGGGCGATGAAAGCCGCGTCGAAGCCGCTCGACTTCAGCGCCGCGTCGTCGAGCTTCCTGTCGAGCATCAGGTGGAGGAGGCGGTCCACGTCGCTGTAGCGGAAACCGAGCTCCGCTTCATCGGTCTGGCCCTGCCAGAGGTCGGCGGTGGGCGGCTTGGCCACGATCGCCTCCGGGACGCCCACGTCACGGGCCAGCTGAAAGACCTGCGTCTTGAGGAGTCCTGCCAGAGGATTCAGCGAGCAGGCCGTGTCGCCGTAATGGGTGCCGTATCCCAGCAGGATCTCCGTCCGGTTCGATGTCCCGATGACCAGGCCGCCGAATGCGGCGGACTGGTCGAAGAGGATCGACATGCGCTCGCGGGCCATCTTGTTGCCGCGGCGCAGCTGGGCCGCTTCCGGGAAGTGCTCGAAATAGGGAACCACCTGGGGAGAGATGTCGATCTCGATCAGCTTCGCTCCGACCGAGTCGGCCGCGAGATGGGCGTGCTCGCGCGACAGGGGATCGGAAACGTCCGAGGGCATGAAGACCAGGAGAAGGTTGTCCGGGCCGAGCGCCTCTGCAGCCAGCGTGGCGGAAAGAGAGGAGTCCACACCGCCGGAGAGGCCCACGACGCCCTTGGAGAAACCGGCCTGGCTGATTCCCTCGCGTATGAAGGAGACAAGCGCCCTGCGCGTGGACCGACAGTCGATCGCGAGATCCTTCATCTGGACCCTCCTTACGGGAGACGAATCAAGACGCAGACCTGGCTCTCGCTATCCGATGAGCTTGCTCACCGTCTCGAGCAGAGCCTTGACATCGATCGGCTTGGAAATGTAACCCTCCGGGGGAGGCACCTGCTTGCGGCCCGAGATGAACTGCTTGAAATCGTCCGCCACGCCCGTGACCATGACCACCGGGATCGAACCGAGGTCCGGATCGGATTTCAGCTCGCGGTAGAACTTCACTCCCGACTTTTCCGGCATGGTGATGTCAAGGGAAATGAGGTCGGGTCGGTCGGCTCTCGCAGCCTCCAGGCCCTTCGCGCCATCCGGTGCAGAGATCACCCTGTAGCCGTTGTCTTCCAGAAGAGCGGTGAGGAAAGTTACGGTATCCGGTTCGTCGTCGATGACCAGGATCATCTTGCGGCTGTCTTGATTGTCGCTCATTCTCTTCAGGTCCTCATGGCAAATTCAGAAACGTGATGTTCATGAATGCGATAGATTCTAGTGCCATTCCCACTCGATGAAGCCCGGCTTGACGTCTTCCATGCAGTTGACGATCAGTTCGACCAGACCGCCGTAGAGTATACCGCATCTCTCCCAGACATCGTAGTAGGTAAACATGTCGCGGAACTGGCCCTTGCAGTTGCTGCAGGGAGCGCAGAGGTACTTTTTCGTCTCCGGGCTGAGGTCGTCGGAGAAGGCGTTGAGGATCTGCTGCATCTTCTTCCGGCCCGAGATGTTGAAACGCCAGTCAGTGAAGTTGTGGCGCGACATGATGGCGAAACCGGATCCGCCGCCGCAGCAGTAGTTGTCCACTCCGTGGGGGTACATCTCGCGGAATTTCGGGGCGATCTTCCTGAGAATCTCCCTCTGCGGTTCGACGATGCCCTGGAGGCGTACCATGTTGCAGGGATCGTGGAGAGTGACGGGGAAGTCGTTTCTCGAGGGATCCACCTTGATGCGGTCGTTCATGACGATGTCGCGAAGAAGGGTCATGGCGTTTTCCCTCGGGATGTTGAGGTCGCCGGTGAGGACACGGTCCGCAATGACGCCGAGCGCCTTGTTGGCGTGGCCGCACTCGCCGATCACGATCTTCTTGACGCCGAGCTTCTTGGCTGCCTGGGCGTGAAGGAGCGCGACGCGGCCCAGCTGGAAATCATCGTACCAGAGCCCGTAGTTGATCCCGTCGTAAGCTGCCAGATCGCTCGAGAGGGTCCAGCTGATCCCAGCGGCTTCGAGGATCACGGCAAAGGCTCCCGGATTTTCCGGCCAGGCCAGGATCTCTCCCGCGTTGTGGATCAGGAGCACGTCGGCGCCCTCCTTGTCCCACGGGGTTTCGATCTTCATCCCCGTCATATCCTCGGTGTCCTCGTCGATGAACTCGATGTTGTCCTTCACCACCAGGTCGTTCATCCCGGTGGACGAGCCGACCTTGAGCTGAAGGACCGATCCGTCGTCGTGGATCTCCTTGGCAGCCCAGCCGAGCTCCTGGCTGAAGAGCTTGCGGATCTCGTGGGCGATCAGCCCGTTGTCCACGCCGATGGGGCAGGTCTGCGCGCAGCGGCGGCAGAGGTTGCACCTGTAGGAGAGCTCGGCGAGGCGCTGCACCGTCGTCCAGTTGAGGTCGATGTCGCCGCGGCGCCACTTGCCGAAGAACTTGCCTCCCGGCTTCAGGTACTTGAAGTAGATCCGCCGCAGGACCTCGGAGCGGCAGGAGGGACGGTAGATCTCGTTCTCGCCCGATGCCTCATAAATGTGGCACGATTCGGAGCAGGTCTGGCACTTGGCGCAGTGTTCCATGGAGAGGGTGAGCGGTTGGAGGAAAGTCCAATTGTTTTCCTTCGAGAAAAGCTTTTCCACCCCGGAGAGGAACTTGCGGACCCAAATCTGCTCCTCTTCCTTGTCCTTGGGCTTGGGGATGCCAATGCCGATCGTGTCGTCGAGGTTGGTCTCGAACTTGTCCTGCGCCGAATCGTCGAGCTTCTTCCAGACCTTCCTGGCCTCCTCCGTGTCATAGGGCGGAGGAAGAGGCATCAGATCGCCTGGATCGACGTGCGAGAGCTGCTTGTCAGGGTTGCTGAAGTCTTTGAATATGTTGTCGCTCATGTTATTTGCTTTCTTCCTGGAAGGGATTCTCGGTCGCGATGTCAGCCCAGCTCTTGGTGCCTTCTCCCTTGATGTGAGGCGCATCCCAGCTGACCTTGTAGTTGAGGTATTCACCGACCTTCTTCTCGATGTCGCTGCCCTGCGTGTTCGGGGTGTCATCCCAGCGAATGTGGTGATACATGAAATACTTGGTGAAGAAGTGAGACATGTGCGTGAGAGGCACGTAGGCGGCCAGGAGCGAGAAAAGGAGAAGCATGACCGTCACCGATCCGCTTGCCGCGCCGGCACCCAGATCGAAACTGATCAGGCTCTCGATATAGCCGCGTGTCTCGGCAGCGCCGCTGTCCGCCAGTAAAACCACGACGAGCCCGGCCACCATGGCGGCCAGGAAGAAGACGAGGTTGAAGACGTCTCCGGCCGTGGTGTAGTTCTTGTAATCCTTGTGCGTCATCCTGCGCTTGAGGAGCGCAATCGATCCGACTGCCGTGAGGATCATTCCAGCCACGCCCAGGATGCTGGTAACCGTGACGATGCATCCGGCGAATCCTCCGGCTTCACCGCCGAAGTCGACACCCGCAAGGCCCATCACCGCCTGAACGAAGAAGAGAAACACGGCGAAGACCAGGAGGTAGAGCCCGAAGTGGAAGGGGAAGGAGCAGTACCAGTGACTCCTGTTGCTCTCCCAGACTCCCTTGAGCAGGAAGATCTCGGGGATCATGACCTTGAGCTCGCCCAGCATGGATGAGTGGCGCTGCTTCGTCCACCAGTCCACCTCCTCCATGAAAGATCCGCCGTACCGCGCCTTCTTTCCTTCGTGCGCCACGGGATAGAGCTCCCATCTCAGGTGGAGAGGGAGGCTGAGGATCTTGCGTGACTTGATCAGCACGGCAAGGATGAGAACAACGATGCTGAAATAACTGATGACATGAAGTAATTCCGGAGACATGGCACAGGATCCTTTTCAAGGCCTACTGATTAGGTGTGGGGGAAAGTCAAAAAGCGTGACGATGAAGCCGATCAGAAACCGCTGTCATAATGAGACAGATGCGAATTGTCAATACCAATTCAGAAAGAGGGTTTTTTATTTCTATTCGGCGTTAACCGGGTAATCCTAGCGAAGTTGTATGAAATCAACCTGTCCGGGTTCGCTGCCCACGGGCGCTATCAGGAAGTTGCTCATCGGCGAGGGGGCGTTAATCGTTCGCCCATAAAAACCTATCCGGACCGACGACCTTGATTTTATTTTTTTGGATAATAATTAATTATGTCGTATTTTCGGTCGATCGTGCTATCGGGTCACAAGAAGAAGTGTGCCTTAACCGTATTTCTGGATCGAAGAGTACAGATCAACGAACAGGATCAGCAAAACCATGGTTATAAGCTACTGCAAGAAATGTCTTCTGCATGACGGTATCCCTGGGGTCACGCTCAGCGGCGAAAAGGTCTGCAATTTCTGCGAAACCGTCCAGCATCCGGAGCTCAAGGGGATGGATGCCTTGAAAGGTGAGCTGGACAAGGCCAGGGCAAATAACCCCGATTGCAAGTACGACTGCGTCGTGGGCCTGAGCGGCGGTCGCGACAGCACGTGGATCATGCATATCGCGTCAAAGATCCTGGGTCTCAGGATTCTCGCTTTCAACAACGACAACGGCTTCGCTCCCGAGGAAACGGTCAGGAACATCGAGAAGGCCGTCAAGTACGCCGGGGCCGATCTGATTCGATACAGCACGCCCCACAACCTGGCCGTCAAGACCACGGCAAACCTCTACAAGGCCTTGATTCCGCACGGACCCGGAGCCCTGATGAAGGAGATCTGCGCCCCCTGCAACCAGGCGGCTGCCGCGGCGGCGCTCAAGACGATCGTGGAGCACAAGGTCCCCATCGGGCTGGACGGCCGGTCCGAAGGCGAGCAGGTGGCCTTCGACACCAAGACGACGTCCGGCATCGGCCGCAAGGCGATGCTCATGTCGCCCAGGGCTCCTTATTACATCAAGTCGCTCGTCGGTAAGTACAAGATCTGGAAGAACCTGAGGCTGCCCGGCCAGACCCTCCGCAACAGGATCACCTTCGTGGAGCAGCTGGAGCAGGACGCCCCGTTCAAGCTGATCAAGCTCTTCGACTACATCCCCTGGGACCGCAAGGAGCTGAAGAGGACGCTTCTCGAGGAGATGGACTGGAAGAGGCCGCCCGGCTGCATCTCCACCTGGCGCACGGACTGCAAGATGGTGCCCTTGGTAAACTACATCTGGCGGAAGCATTACGGACTCACCAAGCTCGAGGAGGGATTCGCCCACATGATCCGACTCGGGCAGATGGACCGGGACGATGCGATCGCCCAGATCGAGGAGATCAAGCCCGGCGAGTGGTCCGACCATCACGAGAGATTCTGCCTCGACACGCTTAAGCTCTCCGGCAAGGACGTGGATACGATGAGAGGGTGGCCCGATCCTCCGGATGGATGCTCCTCGACCATCAAGCCCACAGCCGCTGCCATGGTCTAGCAGACCGCTTCGAGTTGCCGAATCCTAGACGAATCCGGCGAATCGCTGAGATTCGGCGCCTTTTTTCCACCTGAGGGTTCACTCCGGGCTCGGCGGCCACTATAATCTTCACCTTGTTTTCGGCAGCCCCCCGGGTCGGCCGATGGTCCTCAGGCGCGGCTCTGGGCCGAGAGATGAGGACTGCTGTTTAACCCCTGAATATCTAAGGAGGAGGGAATGGCAAGGAACATCGTATTCCTGGGACCTCAAGGTTCCGGAAAAGGAACAGTGATCGGTAGGATCAAGGAGCGGTACGGCACACCCCACATCTCCACGGGCGACATGTTCCGCGAGGCGCTGAAGGAAGGGACCGAGTTCGGCCGCAAGGCCCAGGAATACATGAACAAGGGAGAGCTGGTTCCCGACGACGTGACCTGCGGCATGGTGAAGGAACGGATCTCGCGTCCCGACTGCACCGAAGGGTTCATGCTCGACGGCTTTCCGAGGAACCTGAGCCAGGCCGAAGCCCTCGCCAACGTCACCTCGATCGACATGGCCGTTCTTCTCGACGTGCCCGAGGAGGTCTCGCTCATGAGGCTGTCGGGGCGGCGCCAGTGCCGCGAGTGCGGCTCGATCTTTCACGTCCAGTTCATTCCTCCCAAGAAGGATGGAGTCTGCGATCACTGCCAGGGCGAGCTCTATCAGCGCGACGACGACATGCCCGAGGCGATCAAGGAGCGTCTTGCCATCTACCAGCGCGAGACCATGCCGATCGCCGATTTCTACGAGAAGAAGGGCATCCTGGGCAAGGTGGACGGTTCCGGCACGATCGACGATGTGGTCGTGGGAATCATCGGCCTCCTGGAGTAGAGGTTGGGTCTTCACCGAAGGGCGGGTAGAGACGTGAGTCTGAAGAGCGACGTGGATAGATGCCTTGCAGCCAATGATACCGGCACTCTTGTCGACCTGGCGTGCGACGACGCCAAGACCAGCAAGGTGATGCGCAGGGTGATCTCACGTCTCTACTCGACCGATCAGAGGGAGAAGTGGCGTGCCGTCTCTGCCCTCGGGGCGATCGTCGCTTCTTCCGCACTCTCCGGCGAGAGTGTCGAGGCGCTGCTGGATCGCTTCATCTGGTCGATGAGCGACGAGTCGGGCGCCGTGCCCTACGGCATCCCCGAAGCTGTCGGCGAGATTCTCGCCCGGCGCTCCGACCTGAAGCAGAGGTTCTACCCGCTTCTCGTCTCGTACGTGGTGCACGAGGAGCTTGTCCAGACCGGCCCGATCCTGAACGGAGCTGTCTGGGCCCTCGGCCATGTCGGTCTCGACGATGTCGAGGAGAAGGAGAGGACGGCGCCGGGGCTGAAGACGGCGCTCCGATCCGATGATGCGGAGCTGCGCGGCGCGGCGGCCTGGACGGCGGGCCGCCTCGGCATCCACGGTGTGGAGAAGGAGCTCCGTGAAATCAACGAGAAGGGCGATCCGGAAACAGCCTGCCTGCTCATCAACGGAGTGATCAGCGACTTCGAAGTTGGCGAACTCACCCGCCGGGCTCTCGAGAAGATCGAGGCCTCGAAAAACGCTGAGTGACCGCGAAAGCGCCCTCTCCGCCCGGTTGTTCGTAACGGTCCATCTTCACGTCCTTTATGCGTTCTTCCGAGATCACTTAACTTTCTCTCGCTCCTGTGGATTTTTCTCTTTCAAAAAAAATCCTGCATGGATATATTGCCGTGTTTTCGAAACTGTCGGTCTTTTGATGATCGCGGGAGCGCACCAACCTCATTCGCGGCCTGCCGGGTCAGGCCCGATATCTTGTTTTTTCTCAATTGTTCTTGTTCCGTCGTTTCGTTGATACACCCATGGTCGGGTGAAAGGAGAGGTCCATGGATAGCTGGTTTTACCTGATACCGGCTGCAGGCGTTTTGGCCCTGCTGTTCGCACTGGCGAAGTCCGCCTGGATCAATCGCCAGGATGCAGGCGATGATACGATGAAGGAGATCGCCGGTCATATTCATGAAGGCGCCATGGCGTTCCTCGCCAGGGAGTACAAGGTCCTTGCTATCTTTGTTGTGATCGTCGCCGTTCTCCTCGCCGTGGGGAATGCTTCCCAGGAGACCAGCCACTGGCTGATCGGCATCTCGTTCATCTGCGGTGCCATCTGTTCCGGTCTGGCCGGATTCTTCGGCATGAAGGTGGCGACCAAGGCCAACGTGAGAACGACGAGCAAAGCGCGCGAAGGCCTGAACGGCGCCCTCAACGTGGCGTTCTCCGGCGGCGCCGTGATGGGCATGTCCGTCGTCGGCCTCGCCGTGATCGGGCTCAGCGGCCTCTTCCTGATCTACAACAACACGTTCTTCCTCTCCGAGGAATGGACCATGCCGCGGCTTCTCCAGGTCCTGGCCGGATTCTCTCTCGGCGCCTCGTCGATCGCTCTCTTCGCCCGCGTGGGCGGCGGCATCTACACCAAGGCGGCTGACGTGGGTGCCGACCTGGTCGGCAAGGTCGAAGCCGGGATCCCCGAGGACGACCCCCGCAATCCCGCCGTGATCGCGGACAACGTTGGTGACAACGTGGGTGACGTGGCCGGAATGGGCGCGGACCTCTTCGAGTCGTACATCGGCTCGATCGTGGGCTCCATGATCCTGGGCGCCGCCTATATCGGCAGCATGGCTAACGACTCGTTCAACGGACTCAGCGCCGTGTTCCTGCCCCTGATCCTGGCCGCGATCGGTATCGTGGTCTCCATCGCGGGGACCTTCTTCGTCAGGACGAGGGAAGGCGGCAATCCCCAGGCGGCACTCAACATCGGCACCTTCGGGGCCGGGATCTTCATGTTGATCGTCTCCTTCTTTGTGATCAGGATGGTGCTCCCCGAGACATGGGAGTTCAACGGCGAGACCATGACCGCCATGGGCGTGTTCTGGGCCACGATCGCAGGCCTGGGCGGCGGCATCGCCATCGGTCTGATCACCGAGTATTACACGGCTGAGAACCGTTCCCCGGCCCAGGCTGTCTCCAAGGCCTCGGAAACAGGTCCGGCCACGAACCTCATCGCAGGACTTGCCCTGGGTATGAAAAGCACGGCCCTGCCGGTCGTCTGCCTCGGCGCAGCCGTCCTGATCGCCCACGACCAGGCCGGCCTTTACGGTATCGCCATCGCGGCTCTCGGCATGCTCTCCACCACGGGTATCCAGCTCGCAGTGGACGCATACGGCCCGATCGCGGACAATGCGGGCGGAATCTCCGAGATGGCCGGACTCGGCCCGGAAGTCCGTTCCCGCACCGACAAGCTCGACGCGGTGGGCAACACCACGGCCGCCATCGGCAAGGGGTTCGCCATCGGATCCGCCGCGCTCACGGCCCTGGCCCTGTTCAGCGCCTTCACCACCACGGTGAATCTCCAGGTCATCGACATCATGAACCCCAAGGTCATGGTGGGGATCTTCATCGGCGCCATGATGCCGTTCCTCTTCTCCAGCTTTGCCATGGCCGCCGTGGGCAAGGCCGCCTTCTCGATGATCGAGGAGGTTCGCCACCAGTTCAAGAACATCCCCGGCCTGATGGAAGGCAAGGCCAAGGCCGACTTCCGTCGCTGCGTGGACATCTCCACCGCGGCCGCGATCAAGCAGATGATCATACCCGGTCTCCTGGCCGTGCTCGTTCCCGTTGCCGTCGGATTTCTCGGCAAACCCGAGATGCTCGGCGGTCTGCTCGCCGGCGTGACCGCGACGGGTGTGATGATGGCCCTTTTCATGGCCAACGCGGGCGGCGCCTGGGACAATGCAAAGAAGCATATCGAGGGCGGCCACTTAGGCGGCAAGGGTTCTGACACCCACAAGGCCGCCGTGGTGGGCGACACCGTCGGCGATCCCTTCAAGGACACGGCCGGCCCCAGCCTGAACATCCTGATCAAGCTGATGGCTGTCGTGAGCCTGGTCATTGCTCCGCTGCTTCCGAAGGTGATCAGCTGAGATGTTGAAGCCGGCTTTCTGCTGGCTTGAATAGCTGATTTCGAATATTGCGAGGAGAGCCCTTCTTGATGGAGGGTTCTCTTCTTTTTTTGGGGGAAGACCTCTGCTTCTGGCTCAAAGGCTCCTGAGGGGGGATACCCCTTCCGCCCTCTCGCCGTCGGCGTCGATCTCTCTGAGGGGTGAAGACCGACGCCGACGGCGAGAGGGCTCCAGGGGCAGAGGGTAGGTGTAGTATTGGAATCGGGGGGATGATGAGGGGGGCTTCTGGGGAAGGTGGGGCGTGGTTTGCTTGAGATGAGATCCCGTGGCCCACGTGGGGCGTGGTTTGCTTGGATGTGAAATCCCAAAAAATCACCGAGCGAAAGCGAGGGATCGATCAGGTCGTTGCGTGGAACATTCCACAGGCTCGGCGAGGACGTTCCGCGCAACGACCTGATCGATCCCGTCCAAAGCGAGGCTACCGGTTGAAGATCAAGACGAGAAACGGTAATAATACGCCATGAAAATCGCCCTGGATGTCAGTATTCAGTCCACTCAGTACCGGACCGGTGTGGAGAGGGTTCAGCGCAACCTGATCAAGGAGCTCTGCCGGATCGACAGGGATAACGAGTATCTCCTGATCTCCAAGGACGGTCCGGCGATCGATTTTTCCCTTCCCGAGAATTTCCGGCTCGTCGATCTATCGGAGAGCGACACCTCCTATCTCTGGCGAGAGAGGCTCCTGCCTCCGCTGATCAAGAAGGAAGGTGTCGACATCTTTCACTCCCCTGTCTCCGCAGTGCCGGTGCTCGGGCGGTGCAGGAAGATCGCCACCGTCCACGAGCTTCCCTGGGTCGAGAGAGAGACGGGCGGGGAAAAGATCAAGAAGGGACACCGCGTCTGGCTCTTCCTCAATACCCGGTTCGCCGATCGGATCGTGGCGGTGTCGCAGCGGACGCGCAGCAACATTCTTCTTCTCTATCCGGAAGCCGAGGATCGGATCCGCGTGATTCACAACGCCCTGGATCCCTGCTTCCACAAGCTGGAGAATCCGCCGAGCCGGGATCTCTTTCTCGAGGACTTCGGTATTCCCGATGCGCCGTTCATCCTTTTCGTGGGCCGGATCAGGAAGAAGAAGAACCTCGAGACGCTGCTCGACGCATTCGAGAAGCTCGTCGACGGAGGGGTGGACGACCTCAATCTCCTGCTCGTGGGAGTGCGCGGGGCGCTCTGGTCCAGCCTGCGTGAGAGGCTGAAGGCCGAGTCCGTGTCGAGAAGGATCTTCCTGCCCGGCTTCGTGTCGGACAGTGATCTGCTCTGCTTCTACAACCTCGCCGAGATGGTTGTTTACCCTTCGCTCTTCGAGGGCTTCGGCCTGCCCCCCCTGGAAGCCATGGCCTGCGGGACGCCGGTGGTGACCAGCTACGGGGGCGCCATCCCCGAGGTGGTCGAGGACGCGGCCGTCCTGGTGGAGCCCCGCGACGCGGCCCGGCTTGCCGAGACGATCGTCTATCTCCACGAGAGCGAACATATCAGGAACGAATTCATCGAAAGGGGCTTCAAGCGCGCCCGCCATTTCACTTGGAGCCAGACGGCCAAGGAATACCTCAACCTCTACGAGGAGCTGCTCGCCGAATGAGGGCTTCCGGTTCCCTCGAGATCGTGGTGGATGGGACCGCGCTCACGCGAGCCCCGGGTGGTGCGCGGACGCGCCTTGCCGCGCTCTACGGGGCGGCGGCGCGATCGACGAGGCTCGATCCTGTCGTGGCAGTGAGAGGAGGATTCGGCCTCGGATCATTCCTGGCGGCCGAGAATCTGAAAACCCGCCCGGTTCATTCCTTTTCCCTCAATGCGGCTCGTCTCGTTCCGGCATTCCATCCTGCAGCACGCCTCGCGGTTGTCGACAAGGCTTTCGCGCTGGCGGCGGAGACGCTTCCCGTGATCGCCGTTCGGGGCATCCCCACCGTTGTGACGATCCACGACCTCCGCTTCTTCAAGCAAGGTTATTCACCGCTTTGTCACAGGCTCTACGCCCGGACGTTCCTGCGCCGCAATCTGAAGAAAGCCGCAGCCGTCGTGACGGTTTCCGCAACCATGGCCGACGAGATCGCCTCTTTCGGACTGGCGCCGCGACAGAAGATCTTTGTCGTTCCGAACGCCCCGCCTCCTTCCGAAGCTGCAGACCGGGAAGGCCGGGCTTCCTCGGACCTTCTCGACGAGAGCCGGCCGTACTGCCTCTGCGTGAGCCGCTTCGAGCCCCGGAAGAACCTGCTCCGGCTGCTCGAGGCCTTCGAGATCTTCGCCCGGGGCGAGGGCGGGGAGTATCGCCTGATCCTCGCCGGTTCCGCGTCCGGTTCCGATGCCCGCTCCTGTCTCCGGCGGATCGCGGCTTCGCAGATCCTGAGCAGGAGGGTCGAGGTCCTCGGCGTCGTCGATGAGGGCAAGAAGCAGGCCCTCGTTCGCGACGCCGCCTTCACCCTCCATCCCTCTCTCTACGAAGGATTCGGCATGGGGATTCTGGAATCGATGACATGGGGAAGCCCCATGGCCTGCTCGTCCATTCCGGCGCACTGGGAGGTGGCCTTCCGGGCGGCATCTTTCTTCGATCCCTACGATCCGGCGGACATGGCCGCGATCATGGCACGTCTGGCGCGCAGCGATTCGCTCAGGGACGACCTGCGGGATGCCGGCAAGGAGAGGGCGGCCAGGTTTTCCTGGGAGCGGTCGGCCCGCCTGCTGGAAGAAGTCTACACGGCACTGCCCTGACAATCCCGGACGGCTCAGGAGCCTTCCTCTTCTTCGTAGTAATCGTACGTCTCCTCGCTGCTGCCGCTGTCCGGCATGAAGGAACCGGTGAGCCATCGGGCGAGAAAGAAGAGTCCCACCGCCGCTGCCAGGAGCGCGAGAAGAAGCAGGGCCCGAAAGACGGGATGCTGCTGGGAGAGATCGGCGCGCAGGACCGATCCTCGTTTGGCGCCGGAGATCTTGCTGTACTGCAGGATCCGATCCCTCACCTCCACCCGGTTCGGATCCCCGGCTGCCGGCCCCGCGGCAGGTCCGGCAGAGGGGCTTCCCCCCTCGAGCCGCGTGGGGGGGACGGGCCCTGCCGGCTTCTTCGGCTGGGGGGGCTCCCTGCCGCTGACCGGCTTCACCCGGGTCTCGCTCTCCTCGACCGCCGGGCTCCCGGCCGAAGTCTCGGCCTCGACCTCGGAATCCCAGTCCACCACATCCTCCGTAGTTTCCAGAGGGGGCGGCGCGACCTCAGGCTTTTCCTCCACAAGGACGAGCCTGACCCGGCCGAGGCGGATCACGTCGCCAGGCTTCAGTTCGGAGCGCGTCACCTTCTTCTCGTTGACGAACGTCCCGTTGCTCGAGTTGAGGTCGGCCACGAGAAGCGTCTCTCCGCTCATGAAGAACCTGGCGTGCTCGCGGGAAATGCTGGCCTCGTTGATCTGGATCCCGGCCCTCTTCACCCGGCCTGCAATGGCGGGAAGGGAAGAGAGTGGAAACCGCTTCTTCTGTCCGTCGGGCAAGGTCAACTCGAGGTGCAGCATGGGCTCTCCATGAAGTTCGGCCGGCATCCCGGTTTCGCGATGGCGGCAGGCCGTCTTTCAGTGTGATTATCCCGACTCTGTCCGGCGTTTCCAGCGGTTTAATGGTCCGCGATTATTTCACCCATCCCTTGCGAATATCTTTCAGGGCGGCCTGAAATCCCTTAGCATGTGCCAAGGAGACCAACTGTCATGGCGTTGAATGCAGATCGCGATCCGATCCTCTTCTTTCAGGGCGTCCGCAAGGAGTTCCGGAGTTTCCTGCCCAGGCGAAGGGTCCTCGCCCTCGACTCCCTCGACCTCGAGGTCCGTCCCGGTGAGATCGTGGGATTGGTCGGCCCGAACGGCTCCGGCAAGACAACGGCCTTTCGCCTGGCCGCCGGGCTGATCCGGCCCGACAGGGGAACGGTCACGGTGGCCGGGGCGCTTCCCGGCTCTCGCGCGGCCCGCCGCATCCTGGGATACATGCCCGAGCAGCCCGGCGTCCCGGAGACGCTCACTCCCTTGGAGCTTCTCCAGTTCGTTGGGCGGATCTTCGGGATGAAGCGGGACGAGCGGCGGCGCCGTATCGAGGATCTGTCGGCTCTTCTCTCTCTCCAGGGATTCCTGAAAAGGAGAATGGGAGGCTTCTCCAAGGGGATGATCAAGCGCGTCGGGCTCGCGGCGGCGTTGTTCAACGAGCCGGGCCTCCTGCTGCTCGATGAGCCTCTCGAGGGCCTCGACCCCCTGGGATCGGCCTCGGTCAAGGATTACCTGAAGGACCTCGCCGCAAAGGGCGGAGGCATCCTGATCTCGTCGCATATTCTCTCCGACGTGCAGTCGCTCTGCCACACCCTCCTGATCGTGAACGAGGGCAACCCGATCCTGGCCGGCCCCAAGGAGCAGATCCTCTCGCAGCGGGGAGTGATGGAAATGCGGTTCACCTCGCCAGACGAGAAAGGGATGAAGGAGAAGGTCTCCGCATTGATCGAGGGCGCCGGCGGCGAGGTGGTCGATTTCGGAAGGCCGCGCGAGAACCTCGAGGGTGTCTTTCGACGGTTGCTCGATCGGGAGAGCGGAGGGCGAGGCACGCGGTGAAAACGACGAATTCATCGCCGGCGACATACCTTGCGAGGATACCGGGTCAGGCCGCGGCCGTGGCCCTGGAGACGATCCAGCAGGGACGGGGCCTCTCCCTCTGGCTCGTCATCGCCCTGGGCGGGGCGGCCGCCCTCTGGGCCGGATTCGGCCTGTCAGGCGAATCGGGGGAATCGAGCAGCCTGACCGCGTTCTGCTTCTACAACGGCCTGTCGATCCTGCTGTTCGCCTGGGCGATGGCGGCGGGTGCCAGGGGGCTGGCCGGCGATCGCACCTCCGGACTGGGCGATCTGATCCAGTCGAGGCCTCTTTCCGGATCGGCATACTATCTCGGTCGCTTCGCCGGACTCGCGGCGCGGATCTCCGTCGCCGCCTTTCTTGCCGCGGCTGCCGGCGGCGTGGCCCTATCACTGTTGGAGAAAGAGACCGGATACCCCATGGTGGTCGAGCCCTTCCGTTTCGAGGTAGGTGACCGGGAATGCCCCCTCGGGACTCCCGTGCTCCTTTCTCCCCGAGGCGACGGAGTGCACTGGTTCATCGATGGATCCTCCATCGACCGGAACCTCGTCGATCAAGGCGAGCCTGGGCTGCGATTCACCTTCAGGATCCGCCTGCCGCGCGACGAGCCACTCCAGGGGGACGTGCCTCTTCATCTGGCGGCACGGTTCGCGGAAGAAACGGTTCTCGACGAAGAGATAGCCATCAGCCTCCGCAACGAGCTCTCCATTCCCCTCGATCTGGAGAAGGTCTCGGGCGGCAGCCCGCAGGACAGGACGCTGCATGTCTTTCTCAGTGTGGCGGGCGGCCACAACTTCCTGGAGATCGACGGCAACGGCTGCTCGTTCATCACACGGGAGACGGGCCCGCTCCGGGCGCTCGGCCTGGCCATGCTCTCGTTCCTGCCCGTCCTCTGGACCGCGCTGGCTCTGGGTCTCTTTCTGTCGGCCGTCGTGGGCGAGCCGATCGCCCTGGCGGCCGTTGCCGTTCTCTCTCTCGTCGTGCTGGCCGGTCCCACGCTGGAGGGTGATTTCAAGCTGATGGCTGCCGGAAAGGGCGGATGGCATCGCTGCCCGGCCGAGCATGATACAGAGGCGCACGATCACGATGGGGAGAAGAAGGAAAGAAGCGTGATCGCGAAAACCGTGGCCTCCTGGGCCGCTTCCGCGGCGGCCCGCCTTCCCGATCCTCGGGCCGGAGGCGCGTCCGTCCCCCTTTCGCGGGGAGAATGTCCGAGCGCCGGCGACGCGGCCCTTCCGTGGCGCGAGGCAGCGATCCCTCTTCTGCTCTTTCTACTTCTCGGCTGCCTGGCCGTTTCCCGGAGGTGGTCGTGAGACGAGCAGCGAAGTTCATTCTCCCCGGCCTTTTCGGCATCGCCCTGCTTCTCTGGACCGGCGGGGCGCTGCGATCCGGCAGGAGCGGCTGGGACGATCGATCCGGGTCCGGCGATCCGGCACAGGTCCTGTTCCAGGCCATGGGCGCCTTCCGCGTCTTCGCCATCGACGCTCTCTGGATGAGGATGAGGGAGCATCAGAGCGAGGGCCGGGACGGCATGGTGCTGACCGATGCCCGAACGCTGCTGCGTCTCGATCCCGATTCCGCGGAAGTGAGGGATTTCCTTCACTGGCATCTGGCGTTCAACATGGCCCATCGCGCTGTTTCCGACGCTTCGCGGGCCCAGTGGATCGAGGAAGGGCTCGATATCCAGCACGAAGGGCTCGACAGGGATCCCTCTTCCGGCGTTCTCAATCTCGGTCTCGGCCTGACCTTGTTTATGCGTTCCGAGGATGAGGGCGTCTTCCGCGACGTCTGCCTTCGGCGCTACGGAGATCCGCCGGTGCGGCTGGCGGCTCGATACCTCGAGAAGGCCTATTCGATTCGGCCCACAGCGCAAACCCTTCTCTTCCTCCTCCAGGCACTGAAAAACCAGGCCGCATTCGAGGCGGAGCAGGAGGAGTGGGTGAAGGCGGGCCGCCTCTGGGCGCGCGCCGCCGATTTCGCGGTAACGGGATTGAAGGGTGTTCTCGAGCCGGGAGAGGTCGAGGAGGTCGTCCGGCAGCTCCGTGAGCGGGAAGAGGAATGCCTTGAGCGGGCCGGGACCGTGCCGGGCGAATGATTGATTTCCCAAAAAACTCCTGGGCTTGAAAAGACAACCCCGGACGTGCAAGATACGCGTGTCAATCGCCGGTCTGGAGGCGTATCCGGGCCAGGCGGCGGACCGCAGCCGGCCGGCAGAACGCGCAGCCGGCTGACCGTCTAGGAAGCGTTGCAGGAGAAACAGCATCGAGTCTCTTGACCTTGCCCTAACCTGTGCCGGGATCGCCAGCAGCAAGAAAGGGGAGAATATCATTCTCCTCGATATCGGAAAGCTGTCTCCCATTGCCGATTATTTCGTGATCGTGACAGGTGTGAACAGCAGGCACATCAAGACCATCAGCTCGGAGATCTCCATGGAGCTCAAGAAGAAGAAGCTGCTCCCGATCTCGACCGAAGGTGTGTCCCAGGCCTGGTGGGTCCTCCTCGACTACGGAACAGTGGTCGTTCATGTCTTTTCCGACGAGGCGAGGACCTTCTACGATCTCGAGAATCTCTGGGGCGACGCCGAAGGGCTGGACTGGGAATCGCTTGAATCCCGCATGACAGGATCGTGACGAGCGGCTCCTTTCCGGAATCTCGAACGGCATAAGCCGTTGATCGCCTGGTTGTCGGGGAATCCATGGAGAGATTGCTGCTGCTCGTCTCGAGTTTCTTTTCCGGTGAGATTCGATTCCGATAGGTCCCGCGGAAAGCCGGCAGGCATCGCGGCACTTTTTCAATGGACTGTTATGGATCTTGTCACTCTTGTCGATAGGTAGAGTATAAGATTCTGCGAGGCGGCCGCCCAGAATCTACTGGGTTGCAAGTCTTTAAATGAGAGGGTGATGTGGCTGAGATGGTTTCTGTCAAATGGATGGCGTGGGAAGACGGGTCTTTCGACCTGGCAAAGAAGGAGAACAGGCCGGTCCTGCTCTCCATTGTCGCCTCCTGGTGTCCCTGGTGCCGCTCGATGGACAGCGAAGTCCTCTCGGATCCGGCCGTGGTCGAGATCGTCGAGAAGGAGTACGTTCCTGTCCGCGTGGACAAGGACAAGCGTCCCGATATCAACGAGAGGTACAACATGGGCGGCTGGCCTTCCTTCGCGATCCTCGATCCTGAAGGCGAGGCCATCACGGGCGGGACATACTTCACGGTGTACCAGTTCACCGCTCTCCTCGAAAAGGTCTCGACAGCGTACAGGGAGCGGAAGGAGAAGATCCAGGAAGCGATCGACTCGATGGTCCGGGAGGAGGAGGAGGACCAGAAGGAAAGGGACGCCCACGCGGGCGAGCTGTCGCAGGAGATCATCACCAACGTCTCGCGCGCCATCATCAGCGAGTTCGACGAGAAGTACGGCGGATTCGGCCAGGGTCAGAAGTTTCCTCATCCCGAGGCGATCGACTTCACCATCCAGCAGTACTACAAGACCAACGATCTCAAGCTCCACGGCATCATCAACAAGACGCTGCAGGAGATGGCGGAAGGGGCGCTCTTCGACCGCGTGTGGGGAGGATTCTTCCGCTTCTGCGCCATGCGCGACTGGCGCTCGCCGAACACGGAGAAGCTCCTCGAGACGAACGTGGGGCTCCTCCACAACTACGCCCTGGCCTACCAGGTGATCGACCGCGACTACTACCTCGATGTGGCGCGCAAGACGGCCGACTACATCTGCACCTCGCTCTGGGACGCCGACTACGGCGCGTTCCGCAGCTCGCAGGATGCGGACGATGACTACTATCAGCTTGACGAGCTGGCCAGGCGGGACCGCAACCCGCCCTCGTCGGACAGGACGATCTACGCCAACTCCAACGCCATGGCGGCCTCGGTGTTCCTCGAGGTCTCGCCGATCCTGAAGGATCCCTTGCTGAAGGAGATGGGGCTGCAGGCGGTCGAGTTCGTGCTCAACAAGCTCTACAGCCCCGAGCGGGGGGTCTACCACTACTACGACGGCAACCGTCATATCATGGGGCTGCTCACCGACCAGATCTATCTCTGCCGGGCGCTGCTGGCGGCGGTGGAGTATGCGGGCTGCAACAGGTACATCAACGTCATCAGGAACCTCCTCGAAATCATCATCCAGAAGCAGAGCAGCACGTACGGCGGCTTCTACGATATCCCGGAGATCAAGGGCGCCAGGGGCGGACTGAGGCGGCGCAACAAGTCGATTCTCGAGAACGCTGTCATGGCCGAGGTGCTCACGCGTTTCTACTACCTCACCTTCGAGAAGCGCTACCTCGACCTGGCTCAGCAGACGTTGAGCGCCTTCGCGCACGATTATCATCTCTACGGCTACTTCACTGCCGGATACGCGCGGGCCGTCGACTTCTACTTCCAGAATCCGCTCTACGTGGTGATCGTAGGACCGAAGAACGAGGAGAAGACGGTCGAGTTCCAGACGAAGGCGAACAGCGTATTCATGGCCTCCCGGCTCGTGCTGACCATCGATCCCGAGGAGGAGAAGGACATGGTCTCCCTGATGGAGTTCCCCCTCGATCGCGAGCCCACGGCCTACGTCTGCATGGAGAAGACCTGCCTGGCAGCGATCACCGATCCCGAGCAGCTCCGGGGCGCCATGCTGAAGAACGCCTCATCCCTGCGGATTCGCTGAGAGTTCAACCTTCCGGTCGATTCGAGATTTCCCGGTACAGACGGCACGCGTCCGGCCCGGACTACGCACTTTTTCGTATCTTTCGGGTGGGAATGGGGGAGGGGAATTCTCTATAATCCGTTGGATTCGATGTTCGCCGCACCGGTCGAGGCTAGCTTCCTCGATCGGCATGCGCAACGGGAAAAGCACAGAAACGGAGAAACTCGCAGAGATGAAGAAGTTCGGCCTCGCTTGCTACTCGGAAACATTCTCCTATGCATTGACGCTTGCTGTCGACAGGAAGTGCGGTGTCGAGATCCAGACCTTCACCGAGCCGGCTGTCCTGACCGGCGACTGGAAAAGCCTTCTCGTCGAGTACAGGAAGAAATTCGAGGAAACGCCACCCGAGTTTGTCACTTTTCATGCTCCCTACGTCGACATCGCGCCTCTGGTCACCGATCCCTTCATCAAGGAAGCGGTGGTCCGAAGGATGGAGTGGTCTTTCGATTCGGCCAGGGAATTGAATGCCGAGGGAGTCATCGTGCATCTCTGCACTCCCTTGAGGAAGATCGACCATAACCTCGACCTCTGGATCGAGAGGCAGCTCGAATTCTGGAAGCCCTTTGTCGATAGGGTCGAGAAGGAGGAGACCTGTCTCTATCTCGAGAACAGCTATGAGCCCGATCCCGCCTTCCTCGCGTTCCTCTGCGATAGGCTGGACTCGGACAGGGTGAAGATCTGCTTCGATGTGGGGCATGTCGATATCCTGAGCGGGGGATCGGTGAACGAGTGGCTCGCGGCAGCGGGGGACCGGATCTCCTATCTCCACCTGCACAACAACGACGGACACGAGGATCTTCACGCCTCCCTGGGAGACGGCAGGCTGGATTTCAGGACGCTTTTGCCCAAGTTCAGCGAAACTGTGGACCAGAACACCACCTCCATCATCGA
The DNA here is from genome assembly GCA_964482235.1 of uncultured Phycisphaerales bacterium. Lineage (GTDB taxonomy): Bacteria > Planctomycetota > B15-G4 > B15-G4 > CAYZWU01 > CAYZWU01. Next base: position 109,276 of record CAYZWU010000003.1, on the reverse strand, counting down.
GGTGGACAGCGTCACCGATCTCGTGGCCAGCCTGAAATATCTCGATGAGATCGGCTGGTGGCCGACGGACCGCGACCAGAAGAAGGCGGTGACCGGTCCATAACGAAAAAGATGCCGGACTGCTAGATGTCCGAGATGGCGAGTTTGTCTTCGGTGACGTTGAAGAAAACGGCAAGGTTCTTCATGATGTCTGCCTGGTGGAGCTTCTCGACGAATTCCCCATCTGCGAGACGCCAGACCTGACCCTTGGGCGTGATGATGCCCATGACCTGGAAATCCCTGTCCTGGATGAAGCGTGTGCCGGGAGGGAACGAGGAGCGCTTGCACCCGGTCGAAACCTTTCCGCAGGTTTCGATGTATCCGATCACCTGCTTGCCATGAAGGATCGCCTGCGTCGTGGTCATGGGAATGCCGCTGCCCGCGACTTCATTCCCCGCTTGACTGCACTTCTGGCAGGAGGCGCACTTGGAATCGTTTGCGGTCAGCTCGTCGTTCGTACTGCATCCGGCGACGCAGATCAGGAGGCTCAAGGCAAAATAGAGAAATAGCTTGGACATGATCTCTCCAGTTTTTTCCAGTCTTTCATCATCAGGACAGCCAGGAAGTATAATAAAGGGCGATCCTCTCTGCAACTCACATCTCGGGGCCTCCGTGCCTATGCCCTGTCACGGCCGCCGGCCGCGGAAGGAGGCCCGCCTTGACTGATGTGAAGGCGATCTTCGACGCTTCGGGAACCCTCTCGCTCGGCATGGCGGACTACGAGTTCAGGCCGCAGCAGGTGGATATGGCCCAGGCTGTTGCTGCCGCCCTGGCGGCGGGCCGCGACCTGATGGTCGAGGCGGGGACCGGCGTGGGCAAGACATTCGCCTACCTCATCCCCCTTCTCGCCGCCGAGGCTGACGGACGCAGGGTGGTGGTGTCGACAGGGACTATCGCGCTGCAGGAGCAGCTCGTGCGCAAGGATATCCCCTTCATCAGTGAGTTCTTCGGCAGGCCGCTCCCCTACGCCCTCCTCAAGGGAAGATCGAACTACCTCTGTCCGAGGCGGCTCTACCTCGCCGGGGCGATGCAGGGCGAGCTTTTCCCCCTGGAGGATGAACAGGCCGCTCTTCTCCGTATCGGGACGGAAGCGGCACAGGGCGCCGGCACGCTCCAGGATCTCGCCGTCGCACCGCCGGCCTCCGTCTGGGCCGCGGTCCGCGCCGAGGAAGGGAGCTGCGCCGGTTCGACGTGCAGCCAGCGCAGGCACTGCCCGCTGCGCCAGGCCCGTGCCCGTGCCGCGGCCGCCTCCCTGGTCGTGGTGAACCACGCGCTTCTCATCGCCGACATGGTGCTCCGTGCGGAGAACGTCTCCCTGTTTCCCGACTACCAGGTCCTCGTGGTGGACGAGGCCCACAGGCTCGAGCGCGTGGCTGCCGCCGGGCTGGGGATCAGCGTCCGCGCAGTGGAGGTGCTCGGCTACCTCAAGAGGCTGGCTCCGGCCCGGGGAAGGGGATGGCTCAGGGCGCTTGGCGCAACGACGGCTGCCCGGCGCGTTGCCGATGTCCGGACAGCTGCCAGGGAGTTCTTCAGCGCTGTGGGCGAGCATACAGATGCAGCCGAGGGCGGGGCGCGGCGGATCAGGGGCTTCGGCGAGGTGGAAGACACGTTCTCGCACATCGTGGGGGACCTGGCCGCTCTTGTGCGCGAGGAGAAGGAGATGGCGGCAACGGCCGAGGCGGCTGTGGAGCTGAAGGCCATCGCCATCAAGCTCGGCAGCCTGGCTGCCCAGGTCCGGTCGGTCGCTTTCCTCGACCTTCCGGGCCACGTCTTCTGGACGGAACGAGAGGGAGGGGGCATCCGCGTCATCCTGAGGTCGTCGCCCGTCGAGGTGGCCGACATCCTGAGGGAGCGTCTCTTCGCTCCGCCGGCCAGCTCCATCCTGACCAGCGCCACGCTCACCGTGCCGGGCCCGAAACCCTTCCGGTATTTCAAGAATTCTCTCGGATGCGACGATGCCGATGAGCTGATCCTCGGAGCGCCGTTCGCCTACGAGGAAAGGGTCAATCTCGTCGTGTCGCGATCCATGCCGTCGCCGGCCAGCGACAGGGAATACCGGGACGCCCTGCCGGACTCCGTCCTTCGCCACCTCAAGCGCAACGAGGGCGGGGCCTTCGTGCTCTTCACCAGCTACAGGAATCTCAATCTGGTTTGCGACAGCCTGGAGGAGGAGCTCGAGGATCTCGGATTCACCGTTTTCCGCCAGGGCGGGGGGCAGAGCGTGCCTGCCATTCTCGAAGCCTTTCGCGAGAAGGACAGCGGCGTGATCTTCGGCGCCGATTCGTTCTGGGAAGGCGTGGATGTCCCCGGCGACGCGCTGACCCTCGTGATCATCACCCGTCTTCCCTTCGCGACTCCGGGCCACCCGCTCACCGAGGCGAGGATCGAGGCGGTGGAGGCGCGGGGCGGGAATCCCTTCCGCGAGCTGAGCCTGCCCGAGGCGATCCTCCGGTTCAAGCAGGGGTTCGGGAGGCTGATCCGCAGGGCCACGGACTCCGGCAGCGTGGTGGTCCTCGATTCACGGATCGTGAGCCGGCCCTACGGGCGCCACTTCCTCGCCGCCCTGCCGCAGTGCATCCTGGACGAGGAGTGAATGGGTATCACGGCGCGTAGACGGTGTAGCCGCGAGGCGGCGCCCAGAGCTCGACCCTCCCGTCGCCGGCCGTCCACTCGTCTTGAGCCTGCCCCGTGTAGTCGTGGAGAAGGGTGTTCTGCCACTTCGTGGTCACCCAGGCTCCCTTCCAGTCGGTGGGGTGGTCGTTGAGAACGAGGACGCAGCCGGGCAGGGAGCCCTGTCCGTTCCTCTGCGCGATGTAGAGATCGTTCGAGGAGTGGAGGATCGAGGTCGAGCCGGCGGCCAGGTTCTTCCGGATCCAGATCAGGGTGTTGATCGGATCGGCCAGGCCGTAGATGTAGTAGTCCTTGACGAAGACGCAGGGATAGCCTTCGCCGGTCAGGATGAAGGCGTAGGCCATCATCTTGTCCGCGACGATCGGATCGTGCTCGTCGGTGTCATGATTCTCCGCGAAGGTGACGGCCTTGAACGGCTCGATCGCCACCAGCCCGGCCCCCGCCAGATTGCCCATGTCGAAGGAGCCGGACGTGTCGTTGCACATGTCCTTCAAGGTGTAGAAGAGGGGGAAGTCGAAGGCCGAGGCGAGGCGCCCCGTGTCGTTGATCCACTGCTGGACGAGATCGCGGTTTCCGTCCCAGTACTCGCCCACCGCGAAGCGTCCGTTCATGCCGCCGTGGGAGAGCCACTCCTCGATGAACCACGGCTCGATCCCCTTGACGAAGTCGAGGCGGTAGCCGTCGAATCCAACCGTCGCGGTGAGCCACTCGCCCCAGCGCTTCAACCCCTGATTGACATAGGGGTGGGCCACGCAGAGATCTTCGCCGAAGTCCTTCGAGTGGTAGGGGGGATCGTTGTCCGGGTGGATCGAGTTGGGATGGAAATGCTCGTAGTTCTTCTCGAAAATCCCATGCACGTAGTCGAAGCGCGTCCACGTGTTGGTGCCCGTGTAGGGGTTGTATTCGAGCTGGCCGCCCATCATGTGGTTCATCACCACATCCACGTAGACGGACAGGCCGTTCTGGTGCAGGAGCGAGATGCACTGCCTCAGCTCGGCGTAGCTGCCGAAGCGGGTCTCCCTCGATCCGTACTGGTTGTAGATCCCGAGATCGATGTGGTCGGCGATGTCGTACCCCATCGAGTAGCCGCCGCCCATGCCCTTGCTCGGCGGGGGCAGCCAGATCGCGGTGAATCCCGCTGCGGCGATGGTCGAGGCCTGGTTGCTGACGGCGTTGTACCAGATGCCGCCGGCGGGAACGTCCCAGTAGAACCCCTGGAGCAGGACATCGTCATCGGCATGAAGCCCGCTATGCCCGGCCAGAAGGACAAACAAGGCGATCAGGACAACTGTACGCATGGCATGAATCCTCGAAAAGAAAACGGATGAACAATCATACGCAATATATATACGAAAGTCAATTATTGAGATAAGGGGAGGTCTCCCGCGGCTGCCCGTCAATAGGCGTGGAGCCCCTCGGCCAGGATGTACTTGACACCGAAGTAGGTGAAGAGGATCGCGCCGTAGCCGACGATGTTGATCAAGGCCATCGCCCATCCGGGAACGCGGAAGAAGATCCGGACATGGAGGAATCCGGCGTAGATCGTCCAGGCCACTGTAGCCCAGACCTCCTTGCAGTCCCATCCCCAGTAGCGTCCCCACGACGAGTGCGCCCAGGCGGCGCCGGTGGCTATTCCCGTTGTGAGAAAAAGGAATCCCCAGGCGACCGTCAGGTAGGCCTTCCTGTTCAGGTCGCTCTCGATCATCCGGATCGTCGACATGTCGCCGGGCCGCTTTTCCCTGAAGTGACGATAGAGCCGGACGGCGAGATAGGCGAGGTGCAGCCCCAGCGCAACGAGGAGGATCGCGTAGGAGAGCATGATCGTCAGGATGTGGACCTCGCGCCAGGGCGAGATCAGGATCGCCACCAGGGGCTCGATGTCATAGCCTTCAGGCTCGAGCTTGTATATCCCCATGCTGTAACCGACCACGCAGAGGCCGGCAGAGATGGCGCTGTACAGAGCGTTCCGGAGCAGACCCTGCATCAGCACGCCGATCAGGGGAAGACAGAAGAGCACGACCAGGTAGACCTCGTTCGTGTTCCTCAGTGGAAGGCGATGCCCGATGGCCGTCCGGCCGCCGATGATCCAGCAGTTCCAGAGGATGCCCGCGATCAGGACCAGGAGAGCCAGCCGCGACATGGCGGGCCTTCTCCAGAATGCGCTCACGATGAAGAGCAAGGTGGCAATGCTGAACAGCACGAGGCCCACGAACAACGTGTCGACGGAGTAGTAGAAGTTCTCGAAGGCGGCCGCACCGTCGGACAGGACAACGCCCGGGGCGTGGCGCTGGGCTTCCTTGAGCGCCGAAACGGCGGCTGCGAACGCCGCGTCGTCCCTCCCGTCATAGGCTTCCTTCAGGTCGCTCCACGCCGCGACACCCTCGTCGATCCAGGCCCGGTCCTCTCCGGCGAGCTGCGCCGCGCTCTCCGGATGATGCCACTCCTGCGTTTCCGTCACATGGGGGCCGTGCTTCACGGGAAGTCCGGGAAGACAGCGGAAATTGAACGAGAGGTGCGAGAGCATGCTGAACCTGACGCTGAGCTCCGTCGCCTCCTTGCTCTTGATCTCGCCCCATCTGTCGCGAGCTTCCCACATGTCCATCGGACTCAGCAGCGTGCGGCCGTCGAAGGCTTTCCCGGCCAGTTCCTCTCCGCAGGGGAGGAACGCCTTCTTCACCCACGTTTCCATGTCGAGGAGGAGACAGAAGTAGGCGTCGAGCGCATCGAGGCCGGAGCGGTCGGCCTCGCCGAGGATCATCTGCATCGTCTCGCGGGCGTGCGTGGCCAGCGGTTTGAGGCGGCCGTTCGACTGGACGATCAGGTCGGCCGCCGACGAGACGTCGCGATCGGACTCGATCGCCGAGCCGCCGCAGGATAGCGCCGGCGCGAAGACCAGGAGAAGGAGCGCGGGAACGAGGAAGGCACGGGAGCTGATCATGCGACGGCCCTCCCTTCCGCGACCTCTTCCGGGTCGGATCGGGACCGGCGGCGGCGCAGGGGCTGCCAGACGAACTTCTTGCCGAAGAACCAGAGAAATCCGGCTGACAGGATCAGGAAACCGGCAGCCACGAGGGGATATCCGGGATCCCGGGCCACCTCGAACTCGGACCAGCGGTAGGGCGGCTGGGGATCCATGCTCGTCTGATAGAGGCGGAAGCCGTTTCTGAAGAGCGGGGCATTGGTCTCGATGCGGACGGGCCTGGGCTCGGGATCATCCGGCGTCTTCAGCTTGGCCAGCGAATAGTAGGCCCGCGCGATTCTCGATCCCTGCCAGTGCTTGGCCACGGCGTTGTCGAGGGTGAGCGTGAAGCCGAGGTCGTAGGCGTGCGAGAGGAAGACCCTGGTCCGGCCGTCTTTCGCGACAGCCACGCCGTGATCGGTTCTCAGCAGGGCCGGCTCTCCGCTCTCGCCGACGCGGACGCGATAGGCGGGCGGCCCGTCCCCGCCGGGATCGCTTTCCAGCCGCTGGACCATTTCCACCGAAGGCAGGAAGGAGATCCACTTCACCGTGACGGGAGCTCCCTCCTCGTCGAACCGGACCGGCTCGTCGCGGGCGATGACCTTCGGTTCGGCGTCCCCGGATGTGTAGAGCTCGACACGTTCATCCTGTCCCGAGACGAAGAGCGCGGTGAGACCCTGCTCCGGACGGCCGTACCGGAAGGTGGTCCCGTCCTGGAGCCTGTTTCCCGGATGCTGGAAGTAGGCGAAGGTGATCAGGGCCTTGCTTTCGTCGGGGCCGTCGACCTCGAGCCGGACAGCCGGGTTGACCGGCGGGGCGCTCAGGTCGGGCTCCGCGCCAACCTTGAAATCAGGATGATACTCGACGATACGGAACGTGTAGCCCTCGACAGAGAACTCCCGGTCCAGGTCCCCGGGGAGCTTCACCGGGACACGCACCTCCGGCTTCCCCTCGGGTCTGATCTCGATGTACTCGTCGAAAACGGACTTCACGATATCGGGGATCTCTTTCTCTTCAGGCGCAGCGGCGTGGACGATTTGTGACAGCGCTCCTCCGTGCAGCGACACCTTCTGCCAGTTCTGAAGGGTGATCCGCCTCGTTTCCTGGAGCTCGATCTCCAGGGTCAGGGCAGACGGTCCGCGGCCGCTCGGGTCGCTCACCGCCTCCTCGACGATCCGGCTCGATTCGATCGATTCGATGATGGAGATCGTTTCTCCGTTGTCGAGCTCCATGCTGCTCTTGTCCGCGAAAGGATTCAGCAGCTGGAGGATGCTCTCGCTTTTCAGGTCGCCGTCAGGTTCGACGATGAACGATCGCCGGTGAGGACTTCCCTCGATGTCGAACTCGGCCGTCAGGACCGGCTCTGTCACGTGGAAGAGGTCTCGGCTGTCGCCCTCGCTTATCCGAAGGCGGCCGTCGAGTCCGAAGGCATGGGTCAGGTAGGCGCCCGTGAGGATGAGAAGAAAACCGACGTGGATCGAGGTGAGGGGGATCTTCTTCCATCGCCACCAGGCGGCCCGTCTCATCTGCAGGAGAAGGTTGACCCAGACCAGGATCAGCAGGCCGGAGAACCACCACGAAAAATAGAGGTAGTACGGTTTCGTGTCATCCGTATCCGCCGCCTCGTAGAAGGTGATGATCCCCATTTCCACTGCGGCAACGACCATGAGAATGAGAGTCGTGCCTCGTGCTGCGGCGATCTGAACGAGCATGTTGATGAGGCGCATCGCGGGGGCCCCTGCCGTAAATAGATTGAAATAAAGTCTGATAGGGCGGGATCGATCTCTGTCAACCCCGAAAAACGAGGAATTATACAGCAAGGAAGCCCCTTATGGAGAAAGGAAAAGCCGGGTCATTTTATCAATCGAGAAGCAGGAGGATGTCGTCGAGGGCCGGCGCGGACGAGGTTATCGGCGTGTCGATCCTGCTGTTGGGGCCGGCCGAGTAGATAGCCGTCACTTCACCCTTGTAGAAGAACCCCTGGACATTGACGATGTAGGCGTTGCCCCATGGATCGACAGGGATCTCTTCGAGGTAGGGCCCGCTCCAGCGGCTGCCGCCGAAGGCTCCCGTGTTCAGGATCTCCCCGATCGGCATGCCGGGGCCGCTGGCCAGGAGGTTGTTCACCGGCAGGATGCCCTCGGTGTAGAGAAAATGATACGTTGTGGCGCCCTGGACCCCGGTGGGGTAAAAGAGGGTGTCCTTGACATAGCGGTTGATCGCCGCGGCAAGACGGTGCATGTCTTCCTTGGCCTGGTCGATCTGCGAGAGGGAAGCCTCCTCCGTGACGACGGGGATGACCACGCCGGCCACGCCCACGATCACGGCTATCACGATGACGAGCAGAATGAAGGAGAAGCCTTTCTTTCCTGGACGATCCATGTCGATCTCCCTGTCTTTGACCATTTGCGGACCGATACGTATTCATCGGTTTAATTTATCCATATCTTGGGGATTTCTCCGGAATGACATCGCCTGAGCGGACAGGGGAGCGATTTTCTTTCAAGCCGGCATCGAATGAGGATAAACTCGCGCTCGAGGCAGAGCCTCGCGGATCGGCGGGGCTCCTTTTCGATGAGACGAGATTGGTGAAGAGGAGGTGCCATGAGGCATGACTCTAAGGCATCGGCGCGGAGGGCGGCTCTGGCCGTTCTTCTTTTCGTGCTTTCTGCAGCGCCGTCGTGTTTCCTGCCGGAGCGGGAGGGGCGCGAGACCGGGATCAACCTGCCGCCGCTGTTGACCACCGCCTCGAGCGAGTCCGGCGATTCCAGGGGGGTCAACGTTCTCTGCGGCCTCTTCATGAAGGACCGCCACGAGGATGAGAGACGGCTGCAGATCTTCCCCTTCTACTTCGGTTCGCGCGGGCCCGACGACGACCGGTTCCTATTCGTTTTTCCGTTCTACTACTACAACCGCGAGCCCTACAGGAGCGATACCTTCGTCCTCCTTTTCGGGAAGCAGACGATTTCCGGCCGCACCTTCTATCATCCCCTCTTTCCCTTCCTCAACTTCTCGCCTGCCGACGAGCGGGGCAGGAGTAGCTTCTTTCTTTTTCCGCTCGTCGACCTCCAGAGGGAGGAAGAGCGCGGCAGGATCGACATCCTGAACCTCCTCGGCCTGGTCCGGGTGTTCGGGGATCGGTGGGGCGAACCTGCGCCGCCGGGAGCAGAGGGTTCTCGGGGGGAGTTCTACCTTCTCAACGTGCTGAACCTCTTTCAGTTGGCCGGCGGGAACGACATGGGGGGCTACTACGATTTCCAGGTGGCCACGCTCTTCAACAACGAGCGGCTCTCCCTCTACGACCGCCACTGGAAGATGGACGGCAGCGAGGGAAGGTCCGTTCTCTTTCCCTTCTACTGGCATTTCAGGAACGAGGAGAGTCAGACCCGCTGGTTCTGGCCTCTCATCTCCTTCTCGAGCGGCTCCGGCTGGAGCGGGACCGGCTTCCTCAGCAATCTCGTCGCCCTGAAGAAGGAGGGTGAGAAAAGGACGTTGACACTTTTCTGGTTTATTCCGATATCGTGGGGAGACGGAAGCGAAGGAGAACCGGAGTCCTGACATGACCTTGATGCTCGCCTTTCTGCTGGCCTGCGTTTCTCCGGGGCAGCTTGCCGACGACGACCTGGACGCCCTCTTGAACAAGGCGGTCCAGGCCGAGTCAGAGGGACGGTTCGGCAGCGCCGTGTCGCTGCTGAAGCAGGTCATCGAAGCGGATCCCGATCATGTGAGAGCCCTCAACCGCCTGGCGCGAATACACGCCACGGCCAGGGACACCGAGTTCTTCAGCGGCCGGCTGGCCGTGGAATACGCTCTCAGGGCACATGACAAGGCGCCGGACGACATGAGTGTGGTCGAGACCCTGGCGGAAGGCTATTTCGCCCAAGCGCAGTTCGAGCGTGCGATCGCCGAGCTCTCCCGGTGCATCGATGCGGCGCCGGACGATCCCCGGTACTTCATGAAGCACCAGCGATACGCCCTGGAGTGGAACAGGCGCCTCGACACCTTGCCGGTAGTCTCCCCGTCCGAGAGAGGGGCGGCTCTCTTCAATCTCGGGCAGGCGGCCTTCAGTCTCGAGGAGCACGAGAAGGCCGTGACCTACCTGAAAAAGTCGCTTCAGTTCGACGGGGCGCCGCGCGAGGCGGCGGGCATTCTCTCCATGGCCCTGATGGCCCTGGGAGAGCCGGGCGAGGCGGTGGAGGTGCTGAACACGACGGATCTCGACATCTCGACCGATCCGCAGCTCCTGCATGTCATGGGACGCGCATCGCTCATGCTGGACGAGGCGGAGAACGCGGTGGCCTACTTCATGAAGGCCATCGATCTCGATTCCGGGATCGAAGACATCAAGGGCGATCTGGGAATGGCGCTTCTCGTGACGGGCAGGAACGAGAGGGCTGCGGCCATGCTGCAGGAAGCGCTCGATGCCCTGGCCAGGGGATCGTTCCGCACCGATGCGAAGAGGGCCGAGCTTCTTGTTCTTTGCGGCAGGGCGCTGGAGCGTCTCGCTCGATGCGACGAGGCCCTGGCCATGTACTACGAGGCGACTACGATCGGTGTGCCGGGCAACAAGGGTGAGGGTCACCTGAAGAAGCTCTTTGCTGAGAAGTACAGCAGGATGGGTGACCTCCGCGAGTTTCTGACCCGCGAACGCTGGCCCGATGCCGTCTTCTTCGAACCTGTCTCGAACACGACCGGTGTGAGCGGAACCGGCGGCGCGATCTGGAACGATTTCGACCGGGACGGGGATCCTGATCTGCTCCTGGGCTGCACGCGGCTTTTCCGCAACGAGGGTCGGAGCCGGTTTCGCGATTTCACGGCCCGGGCCCGCCTCGAGGTTCGAAGGTCCGCCAGCGGAATCTTTGCCGACATCGATGTCGACGGGTTCCCGGACATCTTCGTCTTCTCCACCGGATACCGGTCGCCTTGCCGGCTTCTGAAGAACTGCGGCAACGGCGTCTTCATCGACGTCATCAAGTACACCGGGATTCCCGACGAGGCCTTGAGGGCACGCAACGGCGCTCTCGGCGATCTCGACGGCGACGGCCTCCCCGATCTCTTTCTGCTCCAGGGCGAGGGCAAGGCCGGCAGGCGGCAGCCGGCACGCCTATTCCTCAATGTCGGGGCGGGGCGTTTCGAGGAGAACACGGAGGAGGCCGGAATCTCCTCGCTGGATGTGGGAGCCGGTTCAGCCGTCCTGATCACCGACTTCGACAACGACGGCGACATGGACATCTTCGTGGCGAACAGCGAGCTCGAGCCGAACACGCTCTGGCGCAACGATGGAGCGGGGCGTTTCGTCGATTGCGCCGCGGCGGCCGGCCTGCGCGGCCGGGACGTGAACGGCGCCTTCGGGAACTCGGTCTGCGCCCTCGCCGGCGACCTGGATGGAGACGGCGACCAGGATTTCTTCGTGGCAAACGTGTCGCCTCTGCTCGACATGGCGTTCGCCGACAGGAGCCAGTTTCTCCTGAGCTCGGGAAGACCGGACTTCGTCTTTCACGATGCAGTCGATGCCTCGGGTATTCGCTGCGACGAGTATCATTCTCACGCCGCTCTCGGCGACATCGACAACGACGGCGACCTCGACCTGTTCATCACCGAGGAGCGTCAGGGCCGCTTCTGCCGGCTCTATGCGAACGACGGAGCCGGAAGGTTCTCCGACGTGACGTGGCTGGCCGGATTGATGGTGCCGAACGCCGCGGGCAGCTCCCTGGCCGACTATGACGGCGACGGCGATCTCGATCTCTTCGTGAGCGCCGGGAAGGGCGAGCTCTTCGAGAACAAGGGGAACGGCAACCACTGGATCGCTTTCAGGCTCCTGCCGAAGGAGAAGGCTCTGACCGCCGTCAGTGCGAAGGTGATGGTTCATGCCGGCAACCTGAGCCTGGAGCGCGCCGCCGATATCGGGGGGCAGGGGACGGGATTTCAGAACAGCCCGGTGATCCATTTCGGGCTGGGCGGCTTCAGGGACAAGGCCACGGCAACGGTCCGCTGGGCGGACGGCCGCAGCCTTTACCTGGAGAACCTCAAGGTGGACCGCGTCCACACGGTGCGGGACAAGGGAAAGTAGTTCACTGGTTAGCCTCTTCCGCCGATCAGCTTCAGGATCTCACCGGCCGTGGTCTGATCGATCGAGCCCTTGCGGCAGGCCGCCTCGACCGTGATGCGGCAGAGAACGGCGTATTTCTCGGCGAGATCGGGGCGGGTCTCGGCCAGGGTCTTCATGTGCGCACCGATCGTGGCCAGGTCGCCCCGCTCGACAGGGCCCGTGAGCGCGGCCGGCACCCCCTTGACCTGGGCATTCTTCAATGTCCCCCGGATCAGGGGCATCAGGGATTCGAGGCAATCCTCTCTCTCCAGGCCGGCGCTCTCCATCAGGTCGGTGCTGAAGCAGAGCAGGGAGACGAGGAAATTCGATGCCGCCACGGCAGCGGCATGGTAGAGAGCCTTGTTTTCCGTGGGAATCAGGACAGGCTTTCCCCCTGCGAGCGATGCGATGAGCCGTGCCGCTGCAACGGCATCCTTGCTGCCCTCGCAGGCGAACAGGGAGCCGGGGATCAGGGAGAGCGATTCTTCCGGGTCGGAGAACGACTGCAGCGGATGCATCGATCCGACTGCCGCGCCGGCCTGCTGCGATGCTGACAGGATCGATGAGGCGAAGGCTCCCGAGAGGTGGAGGACAACCGATCCGGGCTTGAGAGCGGGGGCGATCTCCGCATCCTTTTCGACGATGGTCCTGTCCGGCGTGGCGATGATCGTGATGGCAGCGGAAGCGGCGGCCTCTCTCGCACCGGTCTGATCCAGAGGTGCCCCTTGCCCGATGAAACGACAGGCCGCTTCGGCCGAGGCCAGCGACCTGCATGACACGCCACGGATCGACACCCCTTTGCTCGCCAGGATCCTCCCCAGTGGCATCCCCACGGAGCCGCAACCTATGAAAGCGACGTCGAGTAACCTATCCACCGGTTCTAGTATTCGGCTTCGAAGTATTTTTCGCTGTTACTGCCCGATTCGTTCTCGCCAATTGATGTTCGTTCCGATGATGTTCGATCCGATTCAGCTTTCCTCTGCGAATAGGTCTGGGAACTTTCGCTGTACTCGTCGGTATCGATTTCCCTTGGCACGTAGCCCGGTTCGCTGGAGTGCTTCAGCTCCTCCTCGAAGGCCGCGATGATCTTGGATTGGATCTTCTCGCGGCACGTCGAGTTGATGGGGTGGGCGATATCGGTATGCAGTCTCGTCTTGCCGCCCTTGATTCGATCGGCCCTTTTGGGGTCTAGCCTGGCACCGCAGTCGTTGCAGAACCTGGCCCGGAGGTGGTTCTTGCAGCTGCACCGTCTGCAATGATCCATCATCTTCCGGCTCGGCATGGCGATGAAAGGGCCCTTGGCCCCATCGATGATCTTGACATCGCGAATGACGAACTCGTTGTCGCAGGTGATCGTACAGAACGCTCGCAGCTTCTCGTTCGGCTTATCCATCAACCGGATACGGATTTCTGTGATTTCCATGGCAAACTCCTGGTTGTTAGATAAAAATCCGATCCGGAAAGGGCAACATGCCCTGACCGGGTTTTCCCAATCGAATCATACTCTCTACATTCTGCGTCTATGTCCTGTGAGCCGATCTATCAATGCTGACAAATCGAAGCGATACCCGTTTTTCCCGATCGCCTGATCAGAAATCGAACAAAAAAATAATAAATCTTTTTTTATCCCTTGTAAACCTTAATTTTAAGTTTTGACAATACGTTACGGAAGAGGACCTACGTAGAAGGACGGAAACGGGGAAGTGCTCTTAGGTCTACTTCTTGTACGTCGCGGCGAGAGGGGGCCTCTTACTCGAAACGGATGTTGTCGATGAGCCGCGTCTTTCCCACGAAAACGGCCAGAGCCATCATGCTTTGATTGGAGAGGTTCGTTGATTCTTCGAAAGTCTCCATCTCAACACAGGTTATGTAGTCGACCTTGAGGCCCTCCGCGCCGCGGAACAGGCTGTTGACCTCATCGAGAAGCCCGCCGGCGCTTCTTCGGCCGGCCCTGTAATACCGCTTTGCCGTCTCGATCGCCCGGGGGATGAGAAGGGCCGTTCTTCTCTCCTCCTCGGAGAGATAGGCGTTGCGGCTCGAGAGTGCCAATCCGTCCTTGTCGCGCACGATCGGCATGACGCGGATATCGATGCAGAAATCGAGATCGCGGGTCATCCGCCTGATCAGGAGGGCCTGCTGGGCATCCTTCCATCCAAAATAGGCCTTGTCAGGCTCGACGATGTTGAAGAGCTTGCTGACCACGGTTGCCACGCCGCGGAAATGTGTGGGTCGCGAAAGGCCGCAGAGATGGTTCGGCATCTTCTCCAGCGAAACACAGGTCTCGAAGTTCTCGGGATAGATCGTCCCCCTGTCCGGTATGAAGAGCAGGTCGCAGCCCGCTTCCTCGAGCAGGCGGCTGTCCCCTTCCAGATCCCGGGGATATTTGTCGAGGTCCTCGTTGGGATTGAACTGGCTGGGATTGACGAAGATGGAGACCATGGTGGCGTCGCACTCGCTCACCGAGGCCTTCACCAGCGAGAGGTGCCCCTCGTGCAAGGCACCCATGGTGGGAACGAAACCGATCGACAGGCCGCGTGAACGAGCCTGGCGCGACCATTCCCTGACGGTGTCAGTTGTTGCGAAAGTTTCCATGGCCTTCTTTTTTGCCAAAATCCTGGTAGATCGTCCCATTGGCCGGTTCGCCTCCTGATCGGATCCATGCATCGAGGATGCTCTCGACGCTCTCCGTCGTGACGGGATCGATGAAAGCGGGGATTATATCCGTGAGAGGCTGGAGAACAAACCCCCTTTCCCTGAAGCGGGGATGGGGGATCGACAGGCCGGGCGAATCGATGATCCGGTCGCCGTAGAAGATGATATCCAGATCGATCACGCGCGGCAGGCAGCCGCCCTTCTCGTTCCGTCCCATCTCCTTCTCGATCCCGTTCAGCCCTGCGAGGAGTTCGCGAGGCTCCATCCCGGTTTCCACGAGGACCGCGGCGTTGAGGTAATCCCCCTGCGCCGGTCCGCCCACGGGGGCTGTCTCGTAGATCCTGGAAAGCGACAGGAGACAGGTGTCCGGCAGCCTGTGCAGCCTGTCAAGCGCTTCCCGGAGCGCTTTCTTCCGCGGCGGGATATTCGATCCGAGGGCAAGGGCTGCCTGATTCATCGAGAAGCCTCACTCGATCTTCTGGTCCGGACCCGACTCCCTGTTGCTCCTGTTCCTGATCCTGGACCAGGGCGATGGACGGCCCGATCTGAAGAGGCCGATCGTTGCCATCAACGGACCTGAGAACACATACCCGAGGAAGAAGAGGAAGATCGTCCATTCGTGGCAGAACGCCACGAGGAACATGCAGATGATCACCTGGGCCAGGAAGTTGTAGGTTTTTCTTCCCCGGATGAATCGGTTGCCCACATGAACGTAGCGGACGCGGCTGACCATGAGGAGTCCGAGAGCGGGGGGCAGGAACAGGAAGATCATCTTGATCCCGAGCTGCGTCGTCCCCCCGAACTCGAATCCCAGCGCCATGTCGCCCTCGAAGATGAAGAAGACCGCCGACGCGATGATCCCCGCTCCCGCCGGCGTGGGCAGGCCGGAGAAGACATGGTGCACCGCATCCTCCGATTCGGTCTCCGCGGAGAACCGGGCCAGGCGCAGGATGGCGCAGACGGTGTAGAGCGCCGTCAGGCAGAAGGTCAGCTTGACGTTGTATTCGAGATCGGCGGCTGTCATCGCCTGCTCGTAGATCACCTTGACCAGGAGAGCGGGCGCCACGCCGAAAGTGACCACGTCGGTGCACGAATCGAGCTGCACGCCGAACTCGGTCGTCTGGTTGGTCAGCCGTGCGACGCGGCCGTCGAGAGTGTCGAAGATCATCCCCAGGAAGATGAGCCAGGCAGCCTGGATCACCTTCTCGGAAAAATCGCCGCTGTCAGGAAGCGTCGAGGCATCGATGATCTTGGCAATTGCGGCAAACCCGCAGATACCGTTTCCCAGAGTGAGCAGCGTCGGGACGACGGCGATGCCGCGCCGTGTCGGAGATAATCGTTGCCTGTTTCCGGTCAAGGGACACCCTTATCTTCAGCGGACCTTCAGGAGCATGGTGGATCCGGCCCGGACCTTGGTTCCCGGCCTGACGGCGATCTCCTCGATCCTGTCCGTGGGAACGACGATCTCCGTGCGGGAGCCGAACTTGATCATGCCGTATCTCTCTCCCCGCTCCACGTTCGAACCCACATCGACCCGGCAGACGATTCTCCGGGCGATGGCCCCGGCGATCTGCCGGACAACGACCTTCATTCCATGGTCGCCGCAGTTCAGCCCCAGGGTCAGCGCCTCGTTTTCCGGCCCTGCCAGCGGATCCCTGGCGTCGCGGAAGCGGCCTTTTCTGTACTGGCGCGATTCCACCGTGGCCGCGCAGGGCGACCTGTTGATGTGGACGTTGAAGACCGAGAGGAAGATGCCGATCCGCGTTGCCGGGCCGCCGATGAACGCCTCGTCTTCCGTTTCCTGGATATCCGTCACCGTGCCGTCGGCGGGAGAGACGAGGATGTCTTTCCCGTCGGGAATCCGCCTATTCGGGTTCCTGAAAAAGCTGATGACAAAGACGAAGAGAAGAAGGGGCGGCAGGGCGGCCCAGGGGGACAGGAAGAGCCAGGCGGCGATGGCAAGGAGCAGGAAGCCTCCCGCGAAACAGACCACCTCTTTGATGCCGTAAGGCGAAAGCGGAATTCTCATGATCGGTTCAGTAATAATAGGAATTCGAAAAAAAGAAAGCTCTTTCTCCGAATTGTGGTTTGACAGGATGATACCGCACCTTTTATTGTTTCCAACTGAGAGCGTAATATCCGTTTCCAGAACATCTTAACAGAATCGGTGGAGGCTCTCCGGAGGGGGGCGGGCCAAGATCGGATGAATGACTGGAAATTCCACGGTAACAAGAGGTAAACGATGACCCATATTATTGATATCGATGCCTTGGAGATCCTCGATTCACGAGGCAATCCGACAGTTGAAGCCGTCGTCACTCTCGAGTGCGGCGCAAAGGGCTGGGCAGCCGTTCCTTCGGGAGCTTCCACCGGGAGCCACGAGGCGATCGAGCTGCGCGACAACGACAAGAGACGCTATCTCGGCAAGGGCGTGACCCAGGCTGTGGCCAACATCCTCGAGACGATCGCTCCGGCGATTCGGGGGACCGACTCGATGGACCAGATCAAGCTCGACAAGACGCTGATCGAGCTCGACGGCACGGAGAACAAGAGCCGTCTCGGCGCCAATGCGATCCTGGCCGTCTCGATCGCATCGGCCAAGGCGGCAGCCACGGCGCTCGGACTGCCGCTCTACCACTACCTCGGCGGCGTCAGGGCGCGCAGGCTGCCCGTTCCCATGATGAACATCATCAACGGCGGATCCCATGCGGACAACAACGTGGACATCCAGGAGTTCATGATCATGCCGTGCGGCGCGTCCTCCTTTCGCGAGGGACTGCGGATGGGCGCCGAGATCTTTCACAACCTGAAGGCCGTGCTGAAGCAGCGCGGCTTGAACACCGCCGTGGGCGACGAGGGCGGTTTCGCTCCCGACCTGAAATCGAACGAGGAGGCGATCGAGGTGATCCTCGCCGCCGTGGAAAAAGCGGGCTACACCACGCCGGACCAGATCTGCCTGGCCCTGGATCCCGCGGCCAGCGAGTTCTTCGCTGACGGCAAGTACATCCTCAAGGCCGAGGACAAGCCGGAGAAGAGCCCCTCCGAGATGGTGGACTTCTACGCGAAGTGGGTGGAGAGCTATCCGATCTACTCGATCGAGGACGGCATGGCCGAGGACGACTGGGGCGGCTGGAAGGAGATGACCGACCGGCTGGGCTCCCGAATCCAGGTCGTTGGCGACGACCTCTTCGTCACCAATCCCGTCCGCCTGAAGCGCGGCATCGACGAAGGGATCGGCAACTCCATCCTGGTCAAGATGAACCAGATCGGATCGCTCACGGAGACTCTCGACACGATGAACATGGCCCGGGATGCCGGATTCACCTGCGTGGTGTCGCACCGTTCGGGTGAAACGGAGGATACGACCATCGCCGACCTGGCCGTCGCCTCGGGTGCCGGTCAGATCAAGACCGGATCGCTCTGCCGGACCGACCGTGTCTGCAAGTACAACAGGCTTCTCAGGATCGAGGACGAGCTCGGCGACTCCTCCATTTACGGGCCGCTTCCCAAGAGGTAGCCCGAAAAGGCGCCGTGCTCCCTGACCTCGGTCACGGGTAGGACGTTATGAAGAACAGGACAGGCTTGTCACGAAAGTACGGACCGGTCTGGCTCGTCGTCGCTGTCCTGCTGTTCCTGTTCTTCAACTCCACCCTGCCCGCCATCAGGAACAACCAGCGGCTCGATCGAGAGGCCGACCAGAGGCGGCAGGAGGTCGAGTTCCTCAAGGAGGAGATCGCCCGGTCGAAGAACAAGCTGGATGCCCTGGAAAACGATCCGATCACGGTGGAAAACGCATTGCGCGAGCAGTTCGGCGGCACGGCGAGAGAGGGTGAAATCGTGGTGGACGAGGACGATGCGGAGAGCACCCGTTCCCGCTGATGGAAGGAATCGATGTTTCCAGCCTCAATTCGAGCGGCCGTGTGCAGCGCGGCCTTTTTTGTCGTCTCCCTGCTGCTCGCTGCGGCAATCGCCGGATCGGCCCTTGCCCAGAACTACGTGGGCGAGCGGGAGGATTTTCACAACACCACCTATGTGAACACCGATGACGACGAGATGAAGAAGTTTCTCTTCCTGGCCGGAGAGGCGGCCAGGGGGGGCGATCATCCCGCTGCCGTCGCCAACCTGATCCAGGCCCTGCGCAAGGGCGGCGACGCCCTGGTCTCCTTCGGCGAGCGGACCTATCTCACCGGCCGCGCCGCAGCGGCCGAACGGCTGGCCGCCCTGCCTGATCCGGCCTTCGACCTCTATCTCGAAACGGTTCGGCAGGAGGCCGGGAGGCTGCTGGATCGTGCCGTCCGGTCCTACGACGAGATCCTGCTGGCCGAGGTCGCCTTGCGGTTCCCTTTCACTCGCCCGGGTTTCGCTGCCTGGAGGAAGCTCGGCGACCTGGCTGCCGAGAGAGGCGACTTTCTCGAGGCCGCCTGTCGCTACAAGCGATACCTGAAGCTTGCAGGCCGGATCGACGACCGCGCCGCCGCGCCCGCTGACGAGGAGATCGAGTCGGTCCGTCTCGCCCTCTTTGTCGTCTTCCGGCGGCTGGGGCGGCCCGGCGAGGCGGCAGCCTACGTGAATGAAGGCTCCTTCTATTTCAACGGAGGCGAGAAGGATCCTGCCGCCCTGGAGGAGCTGCTTCCCAACGCGAGCGGGGAGCCCGACGACAGTCCGGGAGTCTGGCCCACGCGAGGCGGGGGCAGGTCGCGGGCCGTTCTTCCCCGTTTCGACTGCACGGGGCTGAGGCTCCTCTGGCGCTACCCACTGCTGCAGTCGAAGGAGGAGGACGAGAGCGACGGCCTCGTCTTCAGCGACCTCTACGAACGCAGGCGCCGCAAGGCGCGCCAGTTGCGCTCGTCAGTCTATCCCGTCGTCTGGGACGGTAAGCTCTTCGTCTTTGACAGGGAGGCGCTCTACTCCCTCGACATCGAATCGGGCAGGCCGGTGTTCGGCCCGCTCACCTGGGGCTGGAGCCTTCTCTTCGGCGACGGCGAACCGGATCTCGAGAATGTCAGCTACTCCGGAACGGCCGCCGGCGGTGTTCTCTATGTCACGCTGAACCACCGCACCTCCGACGACGACACGGACAGCGTCCACGCGGGTACCCTTCAGGCCCTCGATCTCGCCCGCGACGGATACTGCCTCTGGAAGGTCGATGCGAGGCAGGAGGCGGACGGATCTCCCCTTGCAGGCATGGCCTTCACCGGAGCCCCGATAGCCGTCGAAGGCCGCCTCTTCCTGCTCGGAACGCGGCACGCCGCACTCACGGAGATGTGGCTGCTCTGTTTCGACGCAGCGAGCGGCGAGCTGCTCTTCAACACATTTCTCTGTTCCGGAGCGGAGATCCCCCGGTTCGGCAGCCGGGGCGACACGTCGCAGAACGATCGGGAAAAGGTCGAGCTCGGCGCTCCCGTGGTGGAGTGCCGGGGGACGCTCTACTGCCTGACCAACCTCGGCGTGGCAGCGGCGGCGGACGCCTTCTCGGGAGAGATCCTCTGGCTGTTCAAGTACAACCGCCTCTTCGCCCAGGATCCCGACCGGTTCGAGCGGTCGTTCTTCTTCGACACCGGCGGGTGGGAGGATTCCCTTCCCCTCTTCCGCGGCAGCCGGTTCATCTTCGCCCCGTCGGATTCCCGCTACTTCTACACTCTCGCCGCCTCGCCCGATCCGGAGGGATTCATCGTGCTGGACGATCCGGTGGAGAAGAACCGCCTCGTCTCGTTCATCGGAACGGACGGGAGGCTCTGCTATTTCACCGCCAGGGAGGGAGGACGGAACTTCATCGCCGCCACGGACAGGCTCGGAGCCATGGCCTGGGAGACGGAGCTTTTCGAGAAGGAGGACCGGATCACCGGCCGGCCGCTCCTTTCGCGAACCGCTCTCTTCGTGCCGACGGAACGGTACATCTACCGCGTCGACCTCCAGGCCGGGGGCCTGGTGTCGCACGCCTTTTTTGCTCCTCCCGGAGAAGGGCAGGACTTGCAGGCAGCCGTTTTTGGCAACATAATAACTATTGGAAACAGGTTGATCTCCGTATCTGACAGGGAGATCCTTGTTTTCGAGCCTGAAGGAAATGGCATTCCGGGCCCCGAGATTCCGGAAAGCTCCGAAGAAAGGAAAAAGTAATCCATGCCCATATCGAGTGACGATGTCCAGGCAGCAGGCCAGCTCAGGGAAGCCTACGAGAATATCGTATCCCAGCTGCGCCGCGTGATCGTGGGCCAGGAACAGGTCGTCGAAGAGCTCCTGATCGCGCTCTTCACCCGGGGACACTGCATCATCACCGGTGTTCCGGGGCTGGCCAAGACGCTGATGGTCAGCTCCGTGTCCAAGACGCTCTCCCTCTCCTTCAACAGGGTCCAGTTCACTCCCGACCTGATGCCTGCGGACATCACGGGTACGGAAATCATCCAGGAGAACAAGAGCACGGGGCAGAGAGAGCTGATCTTCATCAGGGGGCCGGTCTTCGCCAACGTGGTGCTGGCCGACGAGATCAACAGGACGCCGCCCAAGACCCAGGCCGCCCTGCTCGAGGCGATGCAGGAGTACCAGGTGACGTCGGGAGGGAAGCGGTATCCGATCGAGAAGCCGTTCTTCGTCCTCGCGACGCAGAACCCCATCGAGCAGGAGGGAACCTATCCCTTGCCCGAGGCCCAGCTCGACCGGTTCATGTTCAACATCCTGATCGACTATCCGCCGCAGGACGAGGAGTACGAGATCATGGTCCGGACCACGGCCGATCTGGGCGAGGAGCCGGGGCCGGTCGTTTCGGGAGAGGAGATTGCCGCCTACCAGGATCTCGTCCGCCGCGTTCCCATCTCGGAGCACATGATCCGGTACGCGATGGAGCTCGTGCGAATCACCCGCCTTCGCGGCGACGAGGCGCCCGAGTTCATCCGCGACACCCTGGCATGGGGCGCCGGCCCGCGCGCCACGCAGTTCCTGATTCTCGGGGGGAAGGCCCGGGCCCTGATCAAGGGACGAAGTTTCGTGGCCGGCGATGATATTCGCGCCATGGCGCACCCGGTCCTCCGTCACCGGCTGATCACCACATTTACGGCCGAGGCCGAGGGGATCACGCCCGACGGAATCATCGAGAAGATCATCGAGACGGTACCGCGCCACGAAAGCGAGAACCTTGCCGATGCAAAGCTCCCTCAAGTTTTTGAATCCTGAGATCCTGAGCAGGATCTCGCGGCTGGAGCTGCGCGCCCGTCTCGCCGTGGAAGGGTTTCTTTCCGGGAGGCACCGCTCTCCATACCACGGCGTCTCGGTGGAGTTCGCCGAACACCGCGAGTACGTGCCGGGCGACGACCTGCGGCATCTCGATTGGAAGGTCTTCGGCAAGTCGGACCGCTACTTCATCAAGCGGTACGAGGAGGAGACGAGCCTCACCTGCACCATCGTCGTGGACTCGTCCCGGTCGATGGAGTACATCGGCGAAGGCGCCTTCTCCAAGTTCGACTACGCCGCCACGACGGCGGCCGCTCTCTCCTACCTGATTCTGAAGCAGCAGGATTTCGTGGGCATGGCCGTTTTCGACGAAGCGGTCCGCTCCTTCATTCCGCCGAGCAACAACCCCGGGCACCTGATGACTCTCGTGGAAGCCCTTTCCGGCGTGTCGCCGGCGGAGAAGACCGATCTCGGAGCGGTCCTGGCCGACATCGCCTCGCGCATCCGCCAGAGAGGCATGGTGATCGTGATCTCGGACCTCCTCGACGATCCGGACAACATCCTCCAGGGGCTGAGGAAGATCCGGTCGCGGAAGCAGGATGTCATCGTGTTCCACACGCTGGATCATGACGAGGTGGCCTTTCCCCTGCAGCGGATCTATCGCTTCGAAGGCATGGAGGACCTTCTGAAGCTCACGGCCGATCCGCGGGCGCTCAGGGCTTCGTACATCGAGATCTTCAAGGAGTTCGCCGACAAGATGAGACGCGGCTGCCAGCATCAGGGTATCGACTACGTGCTCCTCGACACGAAGCGGATGCTCGACGTCGCCCTCACCGCCTTCCTGGCCAACAGGGCCGGTGGTGCGGCCGGCCGCGGCAGGGGAAGGGGGTAGGGCGCCTGATGGGATTCGACTTCGCCAATTCGTCGATGCTGTTCGGGACGCTGCTCCTCGGAGTGCCTCTGCTGATCCACCTCCTCAACCGCCGGCGGTACAAGAGGAAGACGTGGGCGGCCATGAGCTTTCTCCTTGCCGCCTACAAGAGAACGCGGCGGCGCCTTCGCCTGGAGAATTTCCTTCTCCTGCTCCTCCGCTGCCTGATCGTCGTGCTTCTCGCCGGGGCGATGGCCCGGCCCTTCGTCCCGTCCGACAGCCCCCTGGCCGTTCTTTCCACCGGTCCCCGCAACGTGGTAGCCGTGCTCGACGACTCGTACAGCATGGGGTACGAGTCCACTCCGGGCGAATCGTGCTTCCAGGACGGCGTGACCGCGATCCGGCAGCTCGTACAGGATCTTGATCCCGAGCGGGGCGACACGGTAAGCGTGATCCTGATGGGCGACGAGCCCGAGTACTGCGTGCCTCTCGCATCCGATCCCGGCGACGCCCTGGTCAAGCTGGAAACCCTGGTGGCTCCGTCGGAGGGGGGCGGCGATTTTTCAGCCCTGGCCTCCCTTCTGGCCAAGGAGGTGGCCCCGTCGGTGGAGGGCGACAAGGAGGTCTTCATCTTCACCGACCTGCAGACGCGCCTGCTGGGCGAGTCGCTGGCAGAGGAGCAGGCCGGGACCGGCGCGCTGCTCGAGGAGGCGGTGAACAACGGGATCTCCATCAGCTTCGTGGATGTGAGCCGGACGGAGAGAGCGGGCAGCCTCCGCCCCAACGTCTCGGTCACGGATCTCGCTCCTCTCGACCGGACGATCGCCGCCGGATCGCTGGTGACGTTCAACGCCACGATCAACAACTACGGCCCCGATGACCTGAACGACGTTTCGGGCGCCTTTCTCGTGGACGGGAAGGTCGCCGAGAGAAGGACGCTGGAAATCCGCGGCCGGGGCCGCGGCGCCGTCGAGTTCTCGCAGACCTTCGAGGAGGCGGGATTCCACTCCGTGACCTTCAGGCTCGATTTCGACAACCTCGCCCTGGACAACAGCCGCTACATCTCCTTCGAGGCCCGCGAAAGTATCGATGTCCTTCTCGTGGACGGGGCCTACGACTTCGATCCCTTCTCCAGGCCGACCGGCGTGATCGGCATGATGCTGAATCCGGCGCGCATCGGGGGAGGCGATGGGCCCGGGACGATCTTCAATCCCACGACGATGGATTACAAGGTCTTCAATTCGGGGCGGGAGAACCTCGACCGGTTCGACTGCATCATCCT
This sequence comes from uncultured Phycisphaerales bacterium, assembly GCA_964482235.1. Classification (GTDB taxonomy): domain Bacteria; phylum Planctomycetota; class B15-G4; order B15-G4; family CAYZWU01; genus CAYZWU01. Next base: position 85,590 of record CAYZWU010000003.1, on the reverse strand, counting down.
GGCGGACGTGGAAGGCCTGACGCCGGTGATGGGCGAGGCCCTCCATGACTACGTCTGGAGCGGAGGCAGCGTCGTCTTCTTCATGGGGGAGCGGGTCGACCTCGGGGCCTGGAACCTGAGGCTCTACGAGAACGAGAGCCACCGCCTCCTGCCGGCCCGTCTGGAGACGATACTGGGCAGCGATCAGGATAGCGGTCAGACGAGCTTCTACAAGCTGACGGCCGAGAGCTACGATCATCCCGCGCTTCGCGTGTTCAGCGATCCAAAGCTGAAGGTCCTTCTCGAGGTTCCGGTCTTCCGCTTCGTGGAAACGGGCGCCCTGACGGATGGGGCCCACGTGGTGGCATGGTTCGCCGATGCGCTGGGCGCCCGGTACCCGGCGCTGATCGAGCAGCGGGCCGGGCGGGGGCGGATCCTGCTCTTCACCACATCGGCCGACGACTCGTGGACCCTGATCCCCCGGAGCCCGAAGACGTTTCTACCGCTCCTGCACGAGACGCTCTTCCATCTCACCACGAAGGATCCGGGAGCCTGCAACCTCTCCGTCGGTGAGACGATCAACAGGGCCCTGCCGGAGTTTCCCGGACGGATCGCCGTCACCTTTCCCGGCGGAGAAGTGCGGGAGGTGACCGAGACGGTGGAGCAGAAGCGGTACGGGCGCTTCGTTCTGCCCCTATCCAACCACCCCCTCGACCGCGCGGGCGTCTATCATCTCGACGTGGCCTCGTCCGTGTCGGGCCAGGTCCTTCACGAGCGCTACGCGGCGAATGTCGATCCCCGCGAGGGCGATCTGGAGCAGTTCGACAAGGCGACGCTGGAACGCCTTTTTCCCGGTGTGAAGATCGATGTGACCGATGACGCGGTGCCCGAGACGGGTGATGAGGAAAAGGAGGCAGGAGGAGCGGACCTTTGGCGGGTCATGCTCTGGGCTCTCCTGGTGCTCGTGGCGCTCGAGTTGTTTCTTTCCTGGAAGTTCGGGGATTACGCTTGATGGGCATTCTCAATCCGTTTCTGACATTCCTGATCCTCGCTGCGGCAGCGGCGCCGCCCGAGCAGGGAGGGGATGCCGTGCGGGTGGAGAAGTCCTTCGAGTTCCAGAGCAGCCCGGAGCCCTGGGTCTTCTTTCTCCTGATCCTGCCCGGCGTGCTTTTTTTCTCCATCTACATCTACCGCAAGGAGAAGACGGCGATACCGGGACGGATCCGGGCGCTGCTCATCACCCTGCGCTGCCTCGTCCTCATTCTCATCTTCATCTTTCTTTTCCGTCCGGTGATCGTGAAGAGCCGCGTGGTGGTGGAGAAGCCGCTGGCCGCCATTCTCCTGGACGACTCGGCCAGCATGCGGGAGCATGATTCGTACGCCGATACGGGAGCGATCGAGGGGCTCAAGAAGGGAGCGGGGCTTGCGGATCGCGGGGAGCTGGCCGCCCTCACGCGGCGGGAGCTGATGGGACGCGTCCTGGAGAACAGCTCGACGAACGTCCTGAAGACCCTGGAGAACCGCTACGACCTGAAGAAGTATGCCTTCGGCCCCGCCCTCAATCCCGTGGGAGGGCTGGATGATCTCAGGGCCGAGGGGGAGAGCACCCGGCTGGGCGACGCCCTGGCGTCCACGGTGCGGGAGTTCCGCGGCCGCGGACTGTCGGCCGTGGTGGTGGTGTCCGACGGGCGTTCCAACAGGGGCCGCGATCCACGCGACGCCGCCTACACGGCTCTGAACCGGCAGGTGCCTGTCTACACCGTGGGTGTCGGCGCTCCATCGGGTGCGCGAAACGTCGAGATCACCGGTGTCAGCGCACCCACCGTGGTCCTGGTGGGCGACGAGGTCACCTTCCGCGTCAACATCTGGTCGAGCGGCTTCGACGGCCGGCCCGTGACGCTCTCCCTGAAGAATCGCGATGACGGCAGCGAGCTGGCCACGCGAGATTTCGAGCTGCGCGAGGGCGGCGGGGAACAGCAGGAGCAGCTCTACTGGAAGCCCGAGATCGAGGGGGACTACATGCTTCACGTGGAGGTCCCTGTCCTCGAGGGGGAACAGGATCTGGAGGACAACTCCTTCGTTCACGTGATCCGCGTGGAGTCGGCGCGCATCCGCGTGCTCTACGTGGACGGGTATCCCCGATGGGAATACCGGTTCCTCTGGCATCTCCTGCTGCGCACGGAGAACTTCGAGACCCAGGTCCTGCTGCAGTCGGCCGATCCGGATTTCATCCAGGAGTCGTCCGAGTTCGCCGAGTCGCTGGCCAGCTTCCCTTCCGATCCCCAGGAGCTGATGGAGTACCACGTGATCATCTTCGGCGACGTGGATCCCACGATTCTGGGCGACAGCTGGGAGGAATCGCGGCAGATACTCGGCAGGATAAAGGACTTCGTCGAGGCGGGGGGCGGATTCCTGATGCAGGCCGGTGAGCTGCACAGCCCCCTTTCGTACGCCGAGACGCCGATCGCCGACATCCTGCCCGTGGTGATCGGCAGCTTCGAGGAGGAGCGGGCCGCAGTGGAGGAAGGCGGCGAGGGGATCTACTTCCGGCTCCGCCTCGAGGATGCGCTCAATCCCCACGAGCTCCTCTTCCTGGAGAAGGATCTCGTCCGGAACCGGCGCCTCTGGGAGGACCCGGAGTACGGCCTCCCCGGCTTCTTCTGGTACTACCCCGTCGAGCGGGCAAAGCCGGGCGCCGAGGTGCTGGCGCGCCACCCCCGTTCCTCCAACCGATACGGCAACCACGTTGTTCTCGCCACGACCTACTACCCCACGGGCCGGACGGTCTTTTTCGGCGTGGACTCCACCTGGCGCTGGCGGCATCCCTACCTCGATCGGTACACGGAGAAGTTCTGGAGGGGGATGGTTCGCTACCTGGCCCAGAACAAGCTGCGGCGCGGCGACTACCGTTTCGACCTGTACACCGACCGGTCGCTCTACGATCTCAACGAGCGGATCCAGGTCGCGGCCCGCGTGCGCGACGTCGAGGGGCGGCTCAGCAGGGAATCGCTGCAGAGTGTGAAGATCATGGCTCCCGGCGGCGAGATCGAGGAGATGACCCTGGCGCGGGTGGCCGAGGGCGAGTTCGAGCGGTCGATCGTTCGCTCGGATCCGGGCGTCTACCAGATCTGGATTCCGGGTGAAGAGGAGGGGCGGGAAACGCGTCACGCCCTCACCACCTTCTCCGTGGTCGTACCGCGCCTCGAGTCCGAGAATCCGGTTCTCGACAGGGACCTCCTTCGCGATGTGGCCCGCGTGACGGGCGGCAGGTACTTCGATCTGGGCGAGGCGGCCGGCCTGCTCGACTCCCTGAAGGATGTGGAGCGCGTCCGGCGGCTTGGCGAGCCGGAGCGGGAGGACCTCTGGAGCAACTGGTGGGCCCTTCTCCTCTTCGTGGGATTGTTTGCCGCCGAGTGGATCATCCGGAAGAGGCTCAATCTGCTTTAAGCGGACATACCGAGCCCGCGCAATCTCCGCCACATACGGAAGGTGACTTGCACTGGTACGGAGTGACGTTCCCCGTATGTGGCGGAGATTGCGCGGGCTCGGTATCTGCACAAAAAGACCGCGTTCTCTTTCGATGAGGCGCGGTCTTTTCTCGCTTGTCCGGTTTTACGTCAGGAGAGTTTCAGCAGCGTGTTCTTCCACAGGGATGATCTTGTCGTAAGGCGTTCCAGCCTTCTCGAACAGGTTTGCCAGATCGTCTTTCGAATCCGCACTCCAGCAACAGATCCCAAGTCCTTCTTTCCAGTTCATGTAGGATCGTTCGAATGTCATGCCGGTCCCCTTGGCCGTTTCGAGGACCTCCACTCACCCTTTCTTCAGCTGATCTTCCGTCAGCTTCGGCATGGTAATGAGAAACTTCATGCTTCACCTCTCTTCCTGAAACGTGATTTGTGCGAGTGCTCCCGGTCCGTGGCGGAGCCTGAAAGAAACACCCCACCGCAATATCGGCATATCTACCACGATATTGCAGTCCGAGGCAAGGATTTATGATGCTGTCCGAGATGCGCTGGTGTGAAGAGCGACTTCTTCCGTTCCGGGACGGTCGGATCAACGGCGGAATCTTGTCCTCAAAGGTTCACGGAAAGCTTTTTCAGCTCCGGTGAGCAAGCCGCCGGTTTTCCGTCGATGTAGATCGAGTATCCCTGGGGGCGGCCGGCGTACGGATTCGTTGTGCCCGGACGGACCCAGACGATCTCCAGGTCTCGGCCGTGATAGGGCAGGCCCTGGAAGCGGAAGTGGTCGAGCGAGCGGACGAGCGGGTGAAGCGTCAAGGAATCGCTCGCCGATGGCATCACTCCGCCCACGAAACGGATCAGCAGGTCGTTGTATGTGGAGGAGAAATGATCCAGGCAGCCGTAGCCGGCGCCGTTGTGGCTGTCGTAGCATTCTCGGATCAGCGGCAGATCGATATCGCCGTTTTCGAACTGCTGCCGGGTGTAGCGGTGCAGGAACTCCTCGAATAGCTCCGCAGTGACAGGCGACGGGGTTCCGGAGCGGAGCGCCCGCGCCATCGCCTCGGCCGCCAGGCTCTGGGCGTGAGGCCAGGCGGGGCCGTTCCACATGTAAAGGGAATTTCCGCTGTGCGGATCGTGCCGCTGGTACGGAGCGGCCGAAAAGACGGGCACGCTGCGGGCTGCACTGGCCGGCGGGAAGGGCGTCCAGAACTCCTCTTCGTCGAAGAGATAGGCGAACGCTTCGACGTACGGCTGCTCGATGGAGCAGAGACCCAGCGCGAAGGGCGCAAATCCGGCCGCCTCGCGGCACCGCGCCTTCTGGTTGTCCCGTTCCCGGAGAGCATAGAAGAACCGGTCCCTGTCGTCCCAGAGCGACTCGATCGCCGCGTCGCGGATCCTCTCCGCCCGGCTCCGGAAGGCGGCTTCCCGCTCCCTCTCCCCGAGGAGGCCGTACCCTTCGGCCATGGCCTGGCACGATGCGAAGAGATAGGCCGCGAGATCGGGACGCTCCATCCTCGTCTCGGGTTTCGATTTGTCGTAGCCGCTGAAGAAGGAAGAGGAGGGCTGCCAGCCCATGCCGCTTTCGAAGAGCAGTCCGGCCGCGGGAAGCCCGTCGCCGTCGCTGTCAAAGACGGCAACCTGGCTCTCGACGTTCCGCGCCAGGAGAGAGAGGATCTCGCTCAGGAACTGCGGCTCGTCATGCACGTGAAAGGCGCCGAGAGCTGCCGCGGGAATCCAGTGAACGGCCTGCCCCTGCTGCCGGTCGATCCGCACCCGGGAAAAGAAGCCGTCGGGCTTCATCGTGCGGAGGAAGGCGCGGACCTGGCCCACGGCGAACCTCTTCTCCCTGAGCCATCTCACCTCGGACAGGACGTGGGAAGCGCAGAATGGCGCCACCTCGAGCTCCCGGCCGCCGTGCCGCCCTTCGAAGAAGACCGGCGCCGCGAGTGGAGGCGTCGCCGGGACGGCCATGTTCTGCCGCACGAGGAACCACCGGTAGAGCCAGAGCTTCTCCATCCATGGATCGGAGCAGCTGAAGGACGGCGCGAAGTCGTCGTACCACTTTCGGTAGACCGCGACGTGGCGGCGAAGCGGATCGGCCTCCTCGGCCATCTCCATCGCTTTCCAGGCTGCCGTTGTCGCCTTTCTTTCCAGCGCCGCGACCAGGCTGAACTCCTCGCTGCCGCCGGGTTCGAGCTGGAGCGATCTGAGCAGGAGACGCTCTCCGCCGGCCATGGGGGGAGCGACAAACTCCGTTCCGGCCAGAGCCAGGGCCACGGGAATCTGGTGAAACGAGTTCTGCCCCACCAAGACGGGGAGGCGGCCGTTGCCCGGCAGGACCTCCGCCGTGGCGGCAAGGAGGAGCGGGATCTCCGGGCGAGCCGGCTCGATCGCCTCGTCATTCGTTATCCGGCCGGGAATATCTGAAGAACCGGGCTTCTCGAAAACGACCTGCCGCACCGAGCGGCCGGGCGGCGGCTCGTAGGAAAGCTGGACGCACGGGTTGCCCATCAGGGGGAGAACCAGGTACTTCCAGGCGGCGCGGAGCCTGAGCGACTCGTTTGCCACCCAGGGAGCCGCCGGCTCGAGATCCTCTCCCGGGCGCGAGAGGCGCTTCGAGATGTCGGGAAAGGCAACGGCCTCCTTCGAGCCGTCGTCCATGACGAAGGTGAAGCAGGCCGGCGATCCGCTCCGATAGCCGCGTGGTCCGGCCATGGCTGCGAGGAGGTGGAATGCCGCCCTGGAGCCTTGCTCCAGAGCCGGAGCGTCCAGGTTGATCGATCGGGGAAACGAGAAGGCCGGATCGCCCTCGATCCCGCCCTGAAGCGCCGCGAGAACCGGTTTCATCTCCCGGCCCGGATCGGGCAGGAGGTAGCGTACGCCGTCGTAGTCGATCGATCCCGGGAGAAAGGGGATCTGCTCCTCCATCCCGGCCGGGAAGCGTCCCGTGCCTGGCAGAGGCGGCGGCTCCTGCTCTGCCGACAGGATGAAGAAACCGTCGATGTGAACGTCGCTTCCGTCCCTCTCCGCCTTGAGCGCAATCCGGTGAAGCCCCGCCCCGAGGCGGCTTGACGGAAAGCGGGCGTATCGCCACGCCGCGGACGAGGCTTTCGAAGGGGCGGTGGATGGAAAGGCGATCGTGCCCGTCTCGTTGCCGTCGATCTCCACGCGATAGCGGGCGTCGCCCGGGTGCGGGCGGCAGTAGCGAAGACAGAGGCAGGGATCGTCGATTCCCGGACAGAAGACGGCGTAGAGAACCTGATCGTCCTTCTTCCGGCCGAAGCCTCTTCCCAGGCACGAACCGCCCGAGGCCGATGCCGATCGAAAAAAACCCGACGCGCCGTGCTGAAAAAGACACTCCTCCCCCTCGTACCAGACGAGGTCCCGGGAAGGACGGCTCGTGAAAAGCCTGCGGCCCGGGAAGGGCGGCAGGTTGGCGGACTTGGAAAGGTCGAAATGGACCTGTCGCGACCGGAAGCGTTCCAGCCCCGGGGTCATGGCTCCAGTGGCACGAACCTCGATGTCGACCGGATCGGCGGAGAGATTGATGACGGAGACCCGATCGAGAAGGACATCGTCCTCGGTGATGAATTTCCTCTCCACGATCAGGATCTCGCGATCCGGCGCGGCCGGGGTCCTCGCCTTCCATTGGACCTCGAGGTGGGAAGGGCGCCAGACGGTCTTGACCGGGATCAGCGAGAGAGGGCCGCTTTCGTCGCGAAATCCGATCACGATCGGATCGGTGAAGCCGGGTGTATGGTGAATGTAGTTGAAGGCGCCCTGAAGGCCTGGGCTCGCCTCGATCCTGTCCGCCGAGAGACAGCGGCCGGCAGGACCCAGGGTCTGATGGCGGCCGTCGCCGCGGAGGAGACGATCATCGAGAATGAAGCCGGCCGATCCTGACGGCTGCTCCTGGCTCGAAGCCGCAGCCTGCAAGAGGCAGATAAGGAACAGGAGGCAGACAGTCTTGATGCGACGAATCAATGGTCTCTCCAGCCTGCAGCTCGACCGAAATGGAGGAGGCTCGCGCGATATGATAATTCGTTCGACGAACTTTTTCTTCGGAAAAGCGGGCATACCGCCGCAGGATATTTTCTGGAATCCGCTATTAACAGCAGAGCACACCTGAACATCTTGCACTTTCTCGAACACCATGAGTGTCCTTGGAGGGATCATGAAAATCACACTGTTCTTGGCGCTGACGGTCTGTCTGGCGGCTCCTTTTCTATCCTCCGGAATCATCAAGGTCCCGAACGATTTTGCGACAATCCAGGAAGCGATCATTGCCGCCGACAACGGGGACACGATCGAGGTGGACTCGGGAACCTACGCCGAATGCATCGATTTCCTGGGCAAGAGCATCACGGTGAATGGAACGAAGGGCGCGGCCGTCACGGTGATCGACGGCGGATCTCCACAGCCGCGCAGCCCCGTGGTCCAGATTGTGCAAACGACGGGCGGAACGGCGACGATCAGCAATTTCACAATCAGGAATGGAACGGGCCTCAATGTGGGCAGCGGCGAGGGTACCTGCGGCGGCGGGATCTTCTGCAGCCAGGCCCTCGTGACGATCGACAACAACATCATCGAGCTCAATACAACGACATCGGTGAACTCGCAGCAGGCGAACGGCGGCGGGATCTACTGCGTGGACTGCGTGAACGGCTACAGCGTTCTGATATCGAACAACACGATCAGGAACAACTACGCCGAAACCAGGGGAGGCGGGATCTACTGCAGAAACACGGAAGCCGACATCACGAACAACATCATCTCGCAGAACGAAGCCTGCGAGTGCGGCGGCGGGATGTTTCTCGGCAACAACTGCGACGATGTCACCGTCGTCTGGAACGAGATCTGGAGCAACACGGTGCATGGGTGGGGCGGCGGAGTCGCCGTCTTCTTCAGCGATCCGCTGGTCCATTTCAACTCGATCAACTACAACACCTCCACCGGGATTTTCGTCGATCCCTCCTGGCAGGGGGCCGGCGGCGGCATCCACATCGAAGGGGCGACCGGCTTTCCGGCGTCGCCCACGATCTATCGAAACGAGATCATCGGCAACTCGGCCTACAACACGGGCGGGGGAATCAGGACCATCCATGAGGGGCGCCCGGTGATCGACGCAAACTACATCGAGGGGAATATCGCCCTGAACCACGGCGGCGGCGGGATCTTCTGCGGCGGCGAAGATGCCTACGATGATGTCCCGGTGGTCAAGAACAACATCATCAACAACAACACCTCCGCGGTATTCGGCGGCGGTCTCTACCTCGGAGACTGCGGCGAGTCGAGTGATCCGGTCATCGTGATGAACAACGTGATCAGCAACAACAGGACAAACGACTATCACGGCGGAGGGATCCTCTCCATCAACTCCTGGTCCCGGATCATCAACAACACGGTTGTATCCAACACCGTGGCGTCGGGCGACGGGGGCGGATTGTATGTCACGGGGACGGGCGGTCCCTTCGACGTCGCCAACTGCATCTTCCGGGATAACGTGGATCTGGAGGCTCCCATACACAACGAGATCCACCCGACGACCCTCAACGTCACCTACAGCGATGTGAAAGGGGGGTACACGGGTCAGGGGAACATCGATGCCGATCCGTTGTTCTTCGATGCGGGAAGAGTCGACTACCACATCCAGTATGACTCGCCTTGCAGGGATGCCGGAGACAACGGCGCCCTGCCTCTCGATATCACCGTCGATTTCGAGCACGATTCGATTCCGGATCCGAGAAGATACCCTGAGGCCGGGACGGTCGACATGGGAGCCGACGAGTTCAACCACGCCCATCTCTACTTCGAGGTCGATGCTACCGTCCCCGGCCTGGCGAACGTGGTCAACGAGCAGGATGTCCACATGCGCGTCACTGGATTGCCCGATCCGACGCTGGGGGTCACGCTCTACGTGGGGGTGAAGCTCGTGACTCCCGTCAACTGGGGAGCGATGGGCACGCAGTACGTGGCGGCGACTAATCCGACCTATCTCGGGATGATGCCCTCGAGCGGAATCCTGAGCACGAAGCTGAAGGTTCCCGGGCAGCAGTTCTGGCCCCAGGGAAGCATGCATTACGCGCAGGCCCTCGTGGGGCCCTGGAACGGCGGCAGCTCGACATTGACGATCAACTACATAACGCTCGTGCCGTAGAACAATCTCCTCGAAGGCGGCATTCGGTGATTAGCATTTTTCGCCGGATGCCGTCTTGACGGCCTGCCCCACCCGTCTCCGGGCCCGAGAAACCCGCTGTCGACATCCAAGTAAGTCCCCGCGTCTATTCCTGATCCTTCAGCTCCGCCCTTTTCTTGGCAATATCGACCAGGCTTTTCTCCAGCTCGACATGTATTGGCAGATCGGCAGTGACCTTGTCGAGGTGTCCTCGAACGAAACTCTCCGCTTCATCGAATCGCCCGTGGTTGGCCAGGGAACGTGCCTTCCTGCTAAGAGTGACGGCTGTGGTCTGACAGCCGTACCCGTGACGGGTGATGCACGTCTCCTCGGCCTGCCGGAATTTTTCCTCTGCCTCATCGATCCTGCCCAGGTCGGAGAGGAATGATGCATATAGAGTGATAGCCATGGTCGTGCTCGGATGCTCCGGGCCGAGATGGATGCGGCGCTGCTTGATGACTTCCTCGTAATGAGCTTCGGCTTCGGCGAAACGCTCGCAAGACATGAGATAGAAAGCAAGGAATAGCTCGGCCTTCAGCGTGTCCGGATGGGTTGGACCGAGAACGTGGCAGTGCGAATCATAGGATTCTTGATAGAGCGACTCGACCTCGGCGCAGCGATTGTGCTGGGCATAGAAGACGGTCATGTCGCGCATTGAGGAGAGAGTGTCGGGATGGTCCTTTCCGAGGATACGCTTGCGTCCTTCGTAGGCACGCTTGATCAGCCTTTCACCATATTCACTGTCAGGGGGATTCCTGTAGAGCTTGGACTGCTTGGAAATCGTCTCGAGAACATCGGGATGATCGAGCCCCAGCTTCTTCTCCTGGGCGGCAAGTATCTCCTTGAAGATACTTTTGGCCTTTTCTATCTCTCCTCTTGCCCTGTGGAGCTCTGCCACCTCGATCAGGATGTCGAGGGTGAGGGCATCGTCTTTCTCCAGATGACGGCGGCTCATGTCCCAGGCATGTCCGATGAATTCTTCAGCTTCATCGAGCTTGCCTTGCAGCCTGTAGAGGTGCCCCAGGGCGAAGTCGGATTTGATCGCTCTGGGATGTTTGCCGTCCAGTTGCTTGTGGAAATGCTCATTCACTTCCTTCAGAAGCGGTTCCGCTTCCGAGTAGAGACCGAGGGAGGTAAAGGCCGGCCCGAGAAGATCCTTGAACTCGATCAGGAGTTCGGGCTGCTCGGAGAGATAGGTATCCATGTGGATCAGCATCTCGCGGAACAAGTCCGATACAAGGATAAACCTGCTCCCGGATTCTGCTGGATCCGACGTCCTGAGGGTATTGAAGATGAGCATAAAGAGCTGGGTTTTTACATTATCCAAGCTTCTGGCTCTTTCCTCTGCCTTCCTGCTGAGCAGCAGAGCCTTGTTGATCCGATCCTTGGCAATCTGCTGCTGGATGCCGAAGACCAGGGGGCCGCCGAACAGGACGAGGCAGAGGAGCGCCACGAATGCGGAAGAGGCGGGATTGCGGCGCACGACACGAAGCGTGCGTGTCAGGATGCCCGTCGGCCTGGCTCTGACGGGCTCGAAGTTGAGGAACCGCGTGATGTCCTCGGCCATCTCGTGCGCCGTCTGGTAGCGGCGATCGGGATTCTTCTCCATGGCGGCCAGGCAGACCGTCTCCAGGTCGCGGGGGATCAGGGGGTTCAGGCTCCGGAGGAGCGGCGGCTCCTTGGCCAGGATCTTCCCCAGGATCTCCTGCGAGCTTTTTCCGTCGAAGGGGCGCTTCAGCGTCAGAAGCTCGTAGAGCGTCACGCCGAGGGAATAGACGTCCGTTCGATGATCCACGTCCTTCCGCCGAGGCATCGCCTGCTCGGGAGAAACGTAGTGCGGCGTCCCGGCAAACTCCCCCGTCATGGTGAGGGAGGGCAGACCCTCTTCCCGGGCCAGGCCGAAGTCGGTCAGGACCGGCGAGCCGTCGACGCGCAGCAGGATGTTGGACGGCTTGACGTCGCGATGGATCACACCGGCGTTGTGGGCGTGATCGAGAGCTTCGGCAACCTGGGAGACGAGCCGGCAGACCGCCTCGATGTAGGTGATCTTTTTCAGAACGGTGCCCCGCTTTGCGGACGAGCCGGCCTGGTCATTCTTTTCGATCGGCAATCTATCCTGAAGCGGTGCCTCGAGGTGCGAATCCGTCAGGCGGTCGCCGGTCAGGGGAAAGGAAACCTCACCCTTGAGCTCCTCGATGATCCTGTTCAGCGGGATGCCGTCCACCATCTCCATGGCAAAGAAGTGCGTTCCGTTCTCGTCGCCCACCGAGTAGATCTCCACGATGCCCGGATGCCGGAGCCGCGAGGCGGTCGACGCCTCCCGCTTGAACCGTTCCACCGATTCGGGGCGAAGCGTGAGATGTGAGGGCAGGACCTTGAGCGCCACCCGGCGGGCCAGGGAGATCTGCTCCGCTTCGAAGACGACGCCCATTCCGCCCCGGCCGATCTCCCTGATCAGCCTGAAGTCGCCCAGTTCCCTGCCCAGCTCGGCCGCCTGATCGAGACCCTGACCGAAATCCTCCGGAAGGGGAGAAGCCGTTGCGCCCCGCAGCCCTTTGGCCACGAACAGGAACCGCTCCAGGCGCTCCCGCAGCTCGGGCCCGCATTCCGCATGCTCGCGGCAGAACTCCTCGGGATCGGGGTGAAGACCGTCGGCCCATGCCTCGCAGAATGCGTCCACCGCTTGTTTCAGAAGTTCGTCCCTGGAGGCCGATCCATCCATCTCGTTCATTGATCCAGCTCCGTGCGGCTTTCCTCGAGAGCCTTGTCGATCTGTCCGCTGCGCAGATCCTGAACCACATCCATCAGGAGCGTCAGCGATCTCACGTACCTTCTGCGCGCCGTGTGCTCCGAAACCCCCATGCGCCGTCCGATCTCGTTGTACGGCAGCTGCTCCCAGTCGCGGAGGATCAATGTGCGCCGCTGGTCGGGATCGAGGAGCTCGAGGCCCAGACGGACCCAGGCTTCCTGCTCGTTCTTCTGGACGACCTGGCTCGGAGTCTCCACCCTGTCCTGGTTCGACGAGAGATAGAGGACCGTCTCCGACGGCAGGGGGCGTTCCCTGGCCAGGGCGCGCCGCCTCGCTGTGAACCAGTCGTACTTGTCGCGGATCACGTTCTCCACGATCCGGGCCAGGAGGGAGCGCATCTGCATGTCGGAGTTCAGGCGGATCCTGGGACCGTACTTCAGGAACTGGACCAGCGCGTCCTGCACGATATCCCCCGACTCGGTCTTGGTTCGGAGGAGAGGGCTGAGCTTGCGGCTCGCAAACTCCTGGATCCACTGGAGATGGTGCTCGAGGATCTCCTCGAGATCGAGCTTGCCGTTGCGGCTGTCTTCGTCGGGAGCAGCTGGAGTGGGTGCGTCAGGATGTGTCATTGCTCCTCAAGTCCCCTTTTCTTTTTTAAGAATTGCGGCTCGTTGTGCTATTAAATGGCTTCGGATCAGGAGAATACCGCGGCGGCCGGCCCTGCCGTCTACCGGGTATAGCTTCTGTCAGCATAATCAGTAACGTACTCCTGTACAAGGCTTCGCCCGAATCCCGGCCGCGTTCATCCTCTCCTTCGACAAGGAGATCGAACAAGGTTCAGACGTTTTTCGACGCTCGCATGAGCAGCCGGGATGGAGACAGCCGAAGGAAGGGCCGCTTGTTCGGACGATCTGCGGCCCGGTTTTCCGGAAGGGGAGCGTACGGTTCATGGATACAGTGGTGAAGAGAGTGAGGAGAGTCCGCGGCAGACTCGCGCTGCCGGGCGACAAGTCGATCGCTCACAGGGCCCTGATCCTGGGGGCCATGGCCGCGGGGCAACAATCGGTGGAGCAGCTGCCCGCCTCCGAGGATGTGGCTGCCACCGTCTCGTGCCTCGAGACTCTCGGCTGCAGGACCGAGAAGAAGGGCTCAAGCTCCGTACTGATCTCGCCGGGCGAGTGGGCCGCGGGCAGCACGGTCTTCGCGCGGAACTCGGGCACCACGGCGCGGCTCCTCTCCGGCCTGATCGCCGGCAAGGGGCTCGACGTCGGCATCGACGGCGATGCCTCTCTCCGCAAGCGGCCCATGGCGCGGATCGCGCAGCCCCTCGGCAGGATGGGAGCGACCATCACGCTGTCACCCGGAGACCGCCTGCCCATGCGGATCCGCGGCGGCGATCTCCGCGGCATCACCTGGCAGCCTCCCGTGCCGAGCGCCCAGGTCAAGAGCGCCATACTGATAGCCGGTCTCTGCGCCGAAGGCCGCACCGAGGTGATCGAGGCACTCGCCACGCGGGACCACACGGAGCGCATGCTCGCGGCCATGGGAGTCCCTGTCGAGCGGAAAGGGAATGCCATTGCCGTTCCGGGCCGTGCGACGCTTCAGGGGATCTCGATCACCGTGCCGGGCGACGTCTCGTCCGCCTACTTCTTCATGGCTGCTGCAGCCATGATTCCCGGCTCGTCGGTGCGCCTCCTCGATGTGGGAATCAATCCGACGCGGCTCGGCGCGCTGAATGTCCTCAAACGAATGGGAGCCGCCATCACCCTGGAGACGAAGGAGAGCCGTGCCGGCGAACCCCTGGCCGATATCGTCGTGGATCCCGGCTCCCTGAAGGGCGCGACGATCGAGGCGGCGGAAGTCCCCTCCCTCATCGACGAGCTTCCCGTCCTGGCCGTGGTCGCCACGCAGGCCGAAGGGACGTTCGAGGTGCGCGGCGCCGGAGAGCTGCGCCACAAGGAGTCGGACAGGATCGATGAAATCGTGCGGAACCTCTCCCTTCTGGGAGCGGACATCGAGGAGTACGACGACGGTTTTGCCGTGCAGGGTCCAACGGCTCTGAAGAGTGCCGCCGTCTCTTCAGGCGGCGACCATCGAATCGCCATGGCCCTGGCCGTTGCCGGACTGGCGACGGAGGGCGGAGTGAAGATCGGGAACAGCGAGGCCGTCGCGGTTTCGTACCCCGACTTCTTCCATGATCTGCATTCCCTCTGCGAATGACCGGCCGTCGCGGAAGGATGGCCGCATATTCCCCTTGTCTGGAAAGGGCTCGAACGTGAGTGAAGGTGAGCAGAGCAGGAGTCTCCCGGACGAACGGCTGCCCCTCGTGGTGATCGCCGGCTTCATGGGGACAGGGAAAACGGAAACGGGCCGCGCCCTGGCCGCCATGGTGGGGCTCGATTTCGCGGATACGGACCGGATCGTGGAGGAGAGGGAAGGCCTGTCCGTGGCCCGGATCTTCAAGGAGAAGGGAGAGGCCTATTTCCGTGAGCAGGAGGAGGCGGTCTGTCTCGAGCTGGCCGAGCGAACCGGGCTGGTGCTGGCCACGGGCGGCGGCGTCCCTGCCGGCAGGAAGGGTTTTTCCGCCCTTGCAAGCAAGGGGCAGGTCTTTCTGATCGAGGCATCGGTGGATTCGATTCTCGATCGGCTGGGTGCGGACGCATCGAGGCCTCTGCTTCGCTCCGATCAGGATGACGGCGGCGAGGGGCGCTCCCGGAAGAGGGAGAAGATCGAGAAGCTCCTCGAGGAGCGCAGGCCGATCTACCACAGGATCGAGAGGAGAATCGACACCAGTGGGATCACGCCGCAGGAGGCGGCCTGCAGGATCGCGGCAGCCCTTTCCCTGCCCTTTCGAACCGTCCCGGTCCGCGTGCCCGACAGCATGACGAGGATCGAAACGGGCCGAGGTCTCCTGTGCCGCCTGGGCGAACGGCTCCAGGCCGTGGTTCCGGCTTCGGGCTACTACCTGCTTCTCTCGAAAAATGTCCGTGCTCTCTTCTTCGATCGAATCGAGGCTTCCTTCCGGGCGGCGTCGATTCCATGGAAGGAGATCGCTGTCGAGGACGGGGAAAATGGCAAAAGCCTCGAGCAGGCCGGCGAGGTCATCGATCAGCTTGCCGTTCACGGAGCCGAGAGGGATGCAGCCGTGGTCGCCGTGGGAGGCGGAGTGACCGGCGATCTCTGTGGATTCGCCGCGTCGATCTACATGCGCGGCATCCCCGTTGTTCACGTGCCGACCACCCTGCTGGCCCAGGTCGATTCGAGCATCGGCGGCAAGACGGCCGTCAACCACCGGCGCGCCAAGAACCTGGTGGGCAGCTTTCACCAGCCCGCCCTGGTTGTGAGCGATCCCTGCGCCCTGGCCAGCCTCCCGGAGAGGGAGATCGCCGGCGGTCTCGCCGAGGTGGTGAAGACGGCCGTTCTCGGATCGCCCGGTCTCTTCGAGTTCCTGGAGAAGGAGCTGAGCCGCGAACCGAAGCGGACCATGCGCAGCGTCGCTTTCCTCGAGCGCTGCGTGGCGGAGTGCGCCACCGTGAAGGGCGGCGTGGTGGAACGCGATCCCTTCGACAGGGGCGAGCGGAGGATCCTGAACCTGGGCCACACGCTGGGGCACGCCATCGAGGCGGTGGCCGGCTACGGCCGGTTGATCCACGGCGAGGCCGTCTCGATCGGCCTCGTGGCTGCCGGCAGGATCGCCGTCTCCCGGGGTCTCTTCGACCGAACGCTACTCGAACGGACCCGCTCGATCCTGGAAGCCTGCGGGCTTCCCGTCGAACCTCCGGATCTCGACATGAACTCCATGATCCAGGCCGTTCAGCTCGACAAGAAGAAGAAGTCGGGAAAGGTGCGCTTCGTGCTCCCCGTAGCGATCGGCGGGACAAAGATAGTCGACGACGTGACCGATTCCGAGATGCGCGACGCCCTCTCCTGTTGACCGGCCACCCCCAAAGACCCGCTTTCGTCCCGAATGACTTTGAGGGCGGTCTCCTGTCGAGGCGTCGTCCATGACGGGCGGATGATCGGGCTCTATCAGGAGCGCTGCCGGTGCGTTTCCTGCCGAAGCGCCATGTCGGCCAGAACGAGAGCCGCCATGCTCTCCACGATCGGCACGGCCCGCGGGAGCACGCAGGGATCGTGCCGCCCCTTCGCCTCGAGAACAACGTCCTTTCCGTTGAAATCAGCGGTCTTCTGCGGCAGGCCGATCGTGGCCGGCGGCTTGAATGCGGCGCCGAAGAGGATCGGCTCGCCGTTGGAGATGCCGCCCTGCACGCCGCCCGAGTTGTTGGATCGTGTTCCGAGTCTCTTGCTTTTCCGCACGAAGGCGTCGTTCTGCTCCGAGCCGCGCTGCCGCGTGCCGCCGAAGCCGGCCCCGATCTCGAAGCCACGTGTGGCCGGGATCGAAAGCATCGCCTGGGCCAGCTTCGCCTCGAGCTTGTCGAAGACGGGCTCGCCCCAGCCCGGAGGCACGTTGCGGCAGACGCACGCCACGAGCCCGCCCACGGAGTCGGAAGCGTCGCGGACCGTGCGGATCAGCTCCTCCATCTCCTTGGCAGCGCCTTCGTGGGGACAGCGAACCGTTCTCTTGTCCACCACCTGCCGCGTGATGCTTTCCACCGGAATCCGCGGCATGACCACCGTTCCGACTGCGGCGACCCAGGCCACGATCTCGATGCCGAAGGTCTCGCGAAGGAACTTTTCCGCCACGGCGCCGGCAGCCACGCGCCCGATCGTCTCCCTCGCGCTGGAGCGACCTCCGCCGCTCGAGGCGCGGATACCGTACTTCATCTGGTAGGTGTAGTCCGCGTGGGAGGGGCGAGGGATCTTCCGCATCGCCTTGTAGTCGCCGGGTTTCTGGTCGCGGTTGTGGACGAGCAGAGAGATGGGTGTCCCCAGGGTGAGGCCGTCCTCGACGCCGGCGAGGATCGAGACGCTGTCCGCCTCATCCCGCTTCGTGGCCAGGTCGCTCTGTCCCGGCCGGCGCCGGTCGAGCTGCGGCTGGATATCCTCCTCGGATAGTGAAAGGCGCGGCGGGCAGCCGTCCAGAACGACACCCACGCCCCGGCCGTGCGATTCCCCGAAGGTCGTCACCTTGAAAAGAGTTCCGAAGCTGCTCGACATCGTTTTCTCCTGTTCGTGGCAGCGGGCCATGAAAGAACGATTGCCCTTTCGACGGGCCGGCAAGAAGGAGCGGTCGTCAGCGATCGGATCGCCGCCTTCGCTTCCTGTCGATGATGGGGCTATCTTAGGTTTCTTCCCGAGGTCCGGCGACTATTTTTCGTCCGAATCCCGGTCGTCCAGGTTTGCGATGGAACCCTTACTCCTCGAGAACGATCCTGTCCCGGTTCGTCAGGTAGTCCGATCCGCTGCCGGAAGGCCGCACGA
>CAYZWU010000003.1:0-67744 GCA_964482235.1 uncultured Phycisphaerales bacterium | reverse complement strand
ACGATCCTGTCCCGGTTCGTCAGGTAGTCCGATCCGCTGCCGGAAGGCCGCACGAGAGCCTGGAAGTAGACCTCCATGCCCCTGAGAGCCGGATTGTTGGGGACATTCACATTCATGGTGTAGAGGCCGCCGGCCGGAATCTGGCCGTTCGTCAGGATGCGAAGCGATCCCATGTCGATCAGGATCACACCCGCGCTTCCGTAGGTCGTGTAGCCCGGCGCGAAGGCGTAGGCGGCGGTGAAGGTGTCGCCCGACTGGCCGCTCAGGTCGAGGGTGACCTGGCCGCCCAGAACGGCCTCGCCATGGACCACGAGGTCGATGCCGAGCCCCATGTGGTCGAGATAGATGGCGGAGAGCTTCTTCGCCCGGCTCGGATTGGAGCCGTCCACCAGGCCGGCGAACTCGAAGGAGCTGCCCACGGTGGAGTAGGTCCCGGTGCTGTAGGTCACGGTCTTGTAGTTGCCGCTCTGCCAGATCACCCCGTCTGCCGTGCCCGATGGATTCAGGTGGTCGCTCGATGCCACGTCGCCGTCGTAGGTGAAGGACATCCCGGCCGTCGGCTGGCCCGAGAGGCCGAGCAGCGTGCCGGTGAGCGATGAGCCGCTCGATGCGGAGGAGACGCCGAAGTACGACCTGTAGATGGTCCGCGCCGAGTCCTGGGCGAAGCAGTTGCCTCCCTCCATGTAGGCCGCCCCGCCGGCCGAGAGGAAGCTCGCCAGCTCGTTCGCCTCGGCGCTTGAGAGCTGGGTGTTGTGCGGATTCATGCCGAGGCAGATCACCAGGCAGTCGTAATCGGAGAGCGATGACGGCCATTCCGTCGTGTAGTGCCAGCTGAGCCCGAAACCGCTCAGGAGATCGACCCATTCGTCGCCCGAGGAGGGCGTCTGGTCGAGCTCGATCACGCAGACGGCGTTGTGTGTCGTCACGGTGAAGCTGTTCCATCCCGACACGGGGACCGACGCAGTGTTCGCGGCCTGGGCCTGGTCCACGGCCGTGATGCGATAGGAGACCAGGTCGCCGGCCGACACTCCGGCAGCCGGCGTCCCCTCGTAGAGGAAGGTCCCGGTCACGCGCGACATGGTGACGGGGGATTGAGGCGTTCCGTTGATCGAGTATTCCAGCACCACATCGGGAAGCGAGGTGTTGTCGATGACCCGAGCCTGGAAGAGGGGAGGCCAGTCCGCGACGGCCACGCCGTTGACCAGGTCGTGGTCGATCTCGGGAGGCGTGGTGTCCGTCCGCACGAGGAAGCTGTGGAGCCCGTCCGGCGCAACGGGGGGATGGGTCCGCGTGCGCCCCGCCATGTCCTCTGCATGGACGTAGAACGAGACCGTGGTGCCGGACGGCTGGGCGGGGATGTCGCCCTCGTACTCGTCGGGATTACCGGTGGGCAGCATGTTCACGCTGGAGAAGGGCGCGCCGCCCGTGTCCGACCAGTAGATCTTCGGGTAGCCGTTGAGGGACGTGCTGTTGTCCGTGTAGACCAGGGCCCGGACGGATGTGGGATTCGAGGTGTTCTCCGTCTCGCCCGGAGGGAATGCGTAGATCCTGACGCCGTCGCCGCGGTGGAAGTTTCTCGACCGGCAGTGGATCGAGTCGCCCCAGTAGGTGCCGCCGTTCGCGATCTTGATCACGTCGTAGCCCGGGCAGGCGTCCTGAAAGACGGCCACGGCCTCGTTGTCGTGCGAGGTGTTGTACTTGGCCATGAGGATCTTGTTTTCGGTCTGGAGCGAGTTGATGTAGGCCGTCATGCTGTAGCTCTGTTCCCAGAGAGGCATCCGGTGGATCCGGTACGGCCTGTCGTACGGGCTGGCGAGGGTTTCGTAATACTTGAGCGCCGCCTCGGACCAGCCGCTATGGTTCTTGTCATCGGGAAAATCGCTCCAGACAAGAACGTCGGGAGCCACGAGCTTGCCGAACGTGTCGATATGCTCGATGTCGATCTTGAGGTCCCGGGTGATGTAACGATCGATGCCGAGGTACTGCGCCATCGCGGAGTCGACCTGAGCCTGGCTCATGCCGGAGTTCTCCGAGTAGACGAGAGTGGATGACCAGGCGTTTCCGTAGCCGTCGGCATAGTAGTTGCCGCCCGTGTGCGTCAGGTTCGTGGCGTAGAGCGGGATGTTGTAGGCGTTGCTCACGGCCTGGGGGATCTGGTCGTCCTGGGGGCGGGGCCTGTTGTAGATGTTGTCCACCAGCCCAAAGTCGCCGTTGCCGTCCCAGAGGAACCAGGGGCCGTAGTCCCGCACCCACCAGGTGTTCGTGCTGGCGATGAGCCACTTCACGTTGGTCTGGGGGATCCCGTTGGAGTTGAGCCAGCTCTGCCACCAGCTCTTGTCGCTCTGCGTGCAGATGATGTAGAGATCGTTGTCCCTCTGGAGCTCGTCCATCAGCTCCGCGTTGTCCCAGAGGCAGAACACGCCGATCGATTCGTCCCACTCCGCTGCGGCGCGGACCGGCCCCGCCGGTGGGGCGGTGGTGCGGTGGTTCATGCCGATCGTGTGGAGAAGCGCATGCTCCTCGGCCGTCAGGCCGATGGTCAGGCTGTGGTCGTGTCCCGGAGAGCCGTAGCTCTCCTCCTGGGCAGCAAGGGGGCCGGCAAGGCAGAGAAAGAGGGCCATGATAATCGGCAGGAGGAGTCTGGACGTTTTCATCATGGAGAAACTCCGGCTGTTTCAGATTTTGATAACTGGTTCTGCGTCAGGCTTTAATCGAAGCAATACGATTATACACCTGCCCGGTGAATTACCGATGGGTATTTATGTAAAACGGTGATTTTGCAGTCAACTCTCGTGCTATAAGCCGTATATATTATATGAGTAAAGACGGCGCCGCGGCCTGGACCGACCTGGGGAGCGCCGCACCGGCCGGTTACCGGATCGGACGTAGGATCTAACCCTTGCGGAGAATCGGCCGATTTTGGATCAGTCAGCAACCATGGCAAAGATAGACAGAGGCGCTCATCGGAGGCCGAGGCAACGGCAGCGCGATTCGAGGCGGAATTGAAACAGCGGAGGAAGCGGATTTTCAGCGTCAGGGCGAAACTGCTCCTCGTGCTTCTTTTCCTGGCTGCCGCCCCGATGGGAATTCCTGCCCAGGATCGCAACTTCGACGGCTGGGACCTTGCCGTCGATCCATCCTACATCCCGAACCCGGACCGCCAGATCATCCGGACCTTCCGCGTGCTCGAGGATCCCGACGCCCGGAGGCAGATCGAGAGGGCGGAGCAGAACATCGCGTCCAGCGATTTTCTTCAGGCCGTCTACGAGCTGCACGCCGTGATCACCACCTGTGGCGAGAAGGTCTTCCCTTCGGGACGGGACAGCCCCGGCGGTTCGAGAAGCTGCCGCTTCATCGGTGCGGCGGAATATGCCCGCTTCATCCTGACCAGGCTTCCCGATCCCGGCCGCGAGACCTACGAGGCCTTTGCCGAGGAGAAGGGGCGCGGCAGGCTGGAGAAGGCCCGCTCCATCCTCGATGTCCGGGCGCTGGAGTCGGTTGCCGCCGCCTTCTCCTGCTCCAGGGTGGGGCGCGATGCATACGTCTTTCTCGCCGACATCAGCCTGGAGCGCGGCGATCCCGACAGGGCCGTCTTCTTTCTGAAGAAGAGCCTTCTCTACAACGGCGACGAGGACGGAACCGTCACGCTCAGGCTCGCCCGGGCTCTCGACCAGGCCGGACTCGACGGCGACGCGCTGGAATATCTCGCCGCTGCCGAGGCGGGTTCGGCGAGCCTGCCCGATCTCGGCAAGGACCTGGAGGCGAATCCGCCGCTTCATCTCCCTGCGACCGGCGACTGGCTCACCATGGGGGGAGCAGGGCACCGCAACCAGCCGATGGAGCTCTCGCCCGGCGCCGGCTTCAGCAAGACGAGCTGGATGGCGCGCACGTTCAACGAGAGGCTGCACAAGGTGCACCCCTTCAAGGATTCGGAGATCGATTCCGTTCCCTTCTTTCCGATCCGATCCGGCGAGGTCCTGGTCATGAACGACAGCGTGTCGTCCAGGGCCTACTCGATCCACTCGGGCGAGCTTCTCTGGCTGTACGAGGGTCCTCTCGAAGCGGGGCACGAATCGAACGAGATCATCACCCTGCGCGAATACACGCGGAAAGGCTTCGCCAAGCAGGCCGGCACCATCTCGGATAATCTCATCGCCGGCGGCACGGCGGCGGACGGCATCGTTCTCGTCAACCTCCAGGCCGCCCGGCCGAAGATGAAGAAGAAGCTCCTCTACAGGGACGTGATCAACAAGCCGATTCCCGTGAGGTCCCTCTTCGCCCTGTCGGAGATGGACGGCCGTCTCCTCTGGCGTTTCGGGGGAACCTCGCCCGATCCGGACTCCTTCGAGAGCCTGCTCAGCCTGCCTTCTCCTCCCGTGGTGAAGGGGGACAGGGTCTACTGCGACGGACACCAGATCGAGGGGGGGATCCGGATCTTCCTCTTCTGCCTCGACCTCGCCACGGGCGAGAAGGTCTGGCAGACGCCCGTGGGGATCGGGCAGCAGGAACTGACCATGTTCAACATGGACTTCAAGGAGTTCACCGCCACGCCGATCACGGAGAAGGGCGGAACCCTCTACATCTGCTCCAACCTGGGATTCGTTGCCGCCGTCGATGCCCTCGCCGGCGAGATCCGCTGGATCACGGAGTACGAATCGATGCCGATTCCCCAGGCCGGTCACTACACCGAGCCCCGGCCCCGTCCCGTCTTCTGGGCCAACACGCCGCCCCTCGTCTCGAAGGACGTGCTGGTCACCACGCCTCTCGATTCGAGCAGCATCGTCGCCTTCAACCGGCACACGGGCAAGATCCTCTGGCGGGTTCCCCGCGAGAGGATCTGGCGCACCGGCTACCGGAGGCTGGCCGGGATCCGGGGGGACAAGGTCATCGTCTCAGGGCAGGGCGGCGCCGTGGCCCTTTCGCTTACGTCAGGTGCCAAGCTCTGGAGCACGCCCGCCCTGGCCGATGCGAGCAGCTGCATCGGCCGCGGCGCCATGACCGAGGACAAGCTCTACGTCAACCTGAGCGACCTGATCGTGGCCGTCGATCTGGCCACGGGCAAGATCATTGAGGAGATCCAGACGGCCGAGATCCTCGACTGCTTCAGGAATCTCTTCTTCATGGGCGAGGTGGCCGTCGGCGTGACTGACGATGCGATCCAGGTGAGCTTCGACTCGCGCCGGCTTCTCGAGCACCTCCTGTTCCTGCTCCAGCAGAACGAGGGGACCTTCGAGGATCTCGCCTTCGTGGGCGACATCTACAAGATCGAGGGCGATTACGACGCGGCGGCCCGGTATTACCAGAAGGCGCTCGAGAAGGGAGACGGCCGGGACAGCGCCGATCTCTACAGGGTGCGCTCCGGGCTGTTCAACGTCCACTTCTCCAACGGGACCAGATCTCTCGATGTGGGCCTCAGGCGCGAGGCCGCCAAGGCGTTTCGTGCCGCGAAGAAGTATGCACCGGACGATACCGCGTTCATCAAGGCGTCCGTGCAGCTCGTGAAGATTCATCTCGCTCTTTCCAGCGGCAAGGAGGGCGATGAGAATAGACTGGCCGAGATCGCCGACTCGCTCGACAGGCGGTGCGGACAGATGGTGTACGATTTCGAGGGGCTCTGCGGCGCCGGACCGGCTCGCGTGGGCTACTTCGCCGCCTTGATCCGGCACAGGCTGGCCCGCGACACGGGACGTCCCGACAAGGTGATCTCCGCCCTGCACGATCTTCTCGACAACCATCCGCAGGAGTGGTACCTCCTCGGCGACGCCAGGGAGCCGGCGAGCGAGTGGGCCCGGAAGTCGATCGCCCGGATCGTCGAGAAAGAGGGACGGGCCGTGTACAGGAGGTTCGAGGCCAGGGCGAGAGCCGAGTTCGACGAGGCCCTCTCTGCCGGCAGCGCCGAGCTTCTCGGCAGCGTGGCACGCCGGTATCCCAACTCCAGCGTGGCGGCCCGCGCCGTTCTGGAGCGGGCCAGGATCCTGATCAGCGACTGGGATGCCGCCGATGCCTACGGCGCGCTCTGCTCCCTGCTCGGCGATGGAGGGGACGCCACCCTCGAGCCCCACGCGCTGTTCCTCCTGGGCCGAGCCGCCGAGGTGGAGAACAATCCCGACCTGGCGCGGAGCTTCTACGAGAGGCTGCGCCGGAAGCATGCCGCCGTCGTCTCCCTCTGGGAAAGCGACCGCACCTACGGCAGCCTGATTCCCGAGCGGATGGGCGAATCGCCGCCCGCTCCGTCCCTGCCTGCCGCCGCTCTTCCACGGGGCGAGATAAAGTCGAGGGAGTGGGACTTCAAGGCGCCTTACGTGAAGATCGTGGATCTGGAGGGCGCCGCCTCGAGCTCGTTCCAGAACGACAAGGTCCTCCTCTACACCAATGAGCCGGAGCGTCTCATCCTCTTCGATTACGATACCGGGCAGGTGGTCTGGAACATCATTCCCGACAGGAGGGAGCTGGGCGAGCCGCTCTCCGTGTTCTGCACCGGGGATATGGCGGCCGTCTGCTACGACGAGGTCGTGCTCGGTCTGAATGCGACCACGGGAGAGCGCATCTGGAAACGGCAGTTCGAGGGCTGGTACACCAGCGATTTCGGATCAGGGCTGATCCTGGTCGTCTCGCTGACCGACAGGGACGGCGTCGTCAAGGTCGAGTGCATCAATCCGGTGACGGGCAGCACCCTCTGGACCAGGAGAGTCGAGGAGTGCCCCACTCTCGAGGTCGTGCCGACGAACGAGACCTTTGCCCTCCTCGTCCACGACACCCATCTGCTGATCATCGATCCGCTCACCGGGCGCGAGGTCTGCCGTACCTTTCTCGACTGCGACGTGGCCGGGGCGATGCCCTTCACGTCGCCGCCGGGGCACATCGTCCTGAGGCTCGAGAGGGAGGCGTGGGGCGAGAAGAAGGGCGAGCGGTCCCTTGCCGTGATCGATCCCGAAACAGGGCAGGTGGTCTGGACGGTTCTGCTGGGGGAGAATCCCGGCAATGTCCTCCTCGCATCCACGTCCCTGGTGGCTGTCGTGGATGCCGACGGCGGCTGGGATGCCGATGGTTCGCGTGTCCGGTCAAGGCGTCTCGACAAGCGTGTGCTGAACATCGATCTCCTGACGGGAGGAATCAACGGCGTCACCACCCTCTCGGCCACGCACTATTTCTTCTCGGGCGGCACGGTCCTGGCCGGCGACTGGATCTTCCTCCGGCCCAGGCGTTTCACGCACAGGCTGCCCGTGTCCTCCGTGGAGCTCGAAACGGGAGACCTGGCCTTCAGGAACGTCCTTCTCGACATGGATGGAGAAGGAAAAGGCCGGAGCCCCTCGCTCAAGGAAGGGATCTATGCGGCCGACGGTTTGATCGTCGTGGCGGAGTTCCTACCGTCGATCAGCGGTCCGACCGCCCTTTTCGGAAGGGTATTCCTTCTCGACGGCGCCACAGGCAAGGTCGTGTTCCAGAAAGACATCCGGAGGTCGGGCAAGGGAGTCTCCAGGCACCGGCTGCGTTCGAGGGACAGAGTGGAGGCGAGGCTGAGAACGAACGCGGTCCTTGTTACTTCAGGCACCCGTCTCATTTGCATCAGAGGTGAGTAATGAGTCGATTTTTCCGTAATGCGGCAACAGGGAGCAGGAAGAGAACGGTGATGAGAGCCGCTCTCGTCCTTGCGCTCCTGTGCCTCGTTTCCGCGGCATCGGAACCCGGCAAGGAGGACGACGGATCCCGTTCGGAGCGGAGCGACTCGTGGGCCGAGGACCCGATCTTCAAGGCGGCCGAGAGGGGTCTCGAGTATCTCGCCGCGCACCAGAACCCCGACGGCTCGTGGGACGGCGATATCGGATTCAAGCTGAACCAGGATTACGAGGTGGAGCGGCACAGCCGCCCCCACGTGGGAGTCACGTCCCTTGCCGGGATCGCCTTTCTCTCCGGCGGGCACCTGCCCGGCCGGGGACGCTTCGGAAAGAGCGTCTCTCGCTGTCTCGATTTCGTGCTGTCCTGCGTCAACGACGAGGGCTACGTCACGGCCCACGGGACGCGGATGTACAGCCACGCATTCGCCACCCTCTTCCTGGCCGAGGTCTACGGCATGACGCACCGTTCAGACGTGGGGCGGAAGCTCCAGGAGGCCGTGACGCTGATCGTGAAGTGCCAGAACAGGGTGGGGTCGTGGCGGTACAAGCCCTTCGCGCCCGAGTCGGACATGTCGGTCACCGTCTGCCAGCTCATGGCTCTCCGCGCCGCGCGGAACATCGGGATCAAGGTCCCGAAGTCGACGATCGACAGGGCGGTCCATTACGTGCGCCAGTCGTACATCAAGAGCGGCCGGGGGAGGGGGAACCGCTACTATTACCCCAGGGAAAACTACTACAAAGTCGATCGCGGCGGGTTCTACTACCAGATCTACCAGGACGGTTCGGTGAGCGGGATGCGGTCGTCCTTCTCCCTCACCGCGGCCGGCGTCACGTCGCTCTTCAACGCGGGAGAGTACTCGGACAAGGATCTGCGGTACAGTCTCGAGTACCTGAAGGACAACTTTCACACCGTGCTCGACGATTACAGGGGGCACTACTTCTTCTGGTACGGCAACTACTATGCGGTTCAGGCGATGTACACTGCAGGCGGCCACTACTGGAAATGGTATTATAAAGCCATCACCAAGGAGCTGCTGAAGGATCAGCGCTCCGACGGCCACTGGGATAACCAGATCGGGCCTGGCGAGCACTTCGCCACCTCGGTGGCCGTGATCATCCTGCAGCTGCCCATGGGCTACCTGCCGATCTTTCAGAGGTGAGGAGAAATCTTTTGAAAACCAAAGGGATCGGTCAAGAGCTGGAGAGGAGACTGGAGAACGCCCTGCGCCGGCTGAAGAATCTCTACACGCTCAACGGCGTCGTCCATCTTCTTCTCCGTCTGCCTCTCCTGATCGTTCTGCTCTTCGCCCTCGATTTCTCGCTCGTCCTGCCCTCGCCGGTCCGCATCGTCCTGGCCGCCCTGGCCTTCTGCTACCTTTTCTACTCGTTCTGGAAGCTTCTCGTCTACCCCCTCACCCGGACGATATCGATGGAGGACATGGCTCTCAAGGTGGAGAGCCACAATCCCGATCTGGATGGACGGCTGATCTCGGCGATCCAGCTCTCCGGCCTGGAGGAGG
The DNA here is from genome assembly GCA_964482235.1 of uncultured Phycisphaerales bacterium. Taxonomy (GTDB): domain Bacteria; phylum Planctomycetota; class B15-G4; order B15-G4; family CAYZWU01; genus CAYZWU01. The sequence continues at coordinate 58,608 of CAYZWU010000003.1, read as the reverse complement.
ATCAGCTGGCGAACCGGTCGCCCGCGCTGATGGAAGCCACCCTCGAGGAGGCGCGGCGTGCCGCGGAGGCAACGTCATGGGAGCGCCTCTTCAATACCAGGAGAATGAGGCGAACGGGAATCGGCGCCGTGATGGTGATCGCCCTTCTCTTCGTCTTCTGCGCCTGGCAGCCGGGACTGGCAGCCGTCGGTCTCTCGCGCCTGGTGGGGGGGGGCAGCGAGTGGCCGCGAAAGACCACGCTTCTCGTCCACCTGGAAAGCGACGTCCTCTCCCAGGAAGGCTCCTCCTTCACGGGGAGCATCGGAGCCCAGTTCCGGATCAAGGGAGAGGAGGATCCTCGTGGGGTGCAGCAGGTCGTGGTGGCCGAGGGAGGCACGCTGCCCCTGCGCATCGAGGTCGAAGGCCGCGATCCCGGCGAGGTCGAGGTGATCCACGATCCCCAGGACGGGCGATCGTACAGGTCGCTGGCCGTCCGACGCGGCGAGAAGGACTACAAGTTTCGCGTGCGCGATATCCGGGAGCCGATGACCCTGAGGGTGAAAGGCGGGGACGATTCGGGTTCGGGACGGGAGGTGGAAGTCTCCCTGTCGCCGCTGCCCGACATCCGCTCCACGCGGATTACCTATCGTTATCCCGAATATCTGCGGCTCGACGACGAAACGCGGGACTCGGCCGAGATCGAGGCGCCTGACGGAACGGCTGTCACCATCGAGGCCGCCTTGACGCGGCCCGTTGCCAGAGCGGAGATCCGCGTGATCACCGCCGCGGGAGAGAGCGTGACCGAGCTCGTGCCGCGGAATGACAACGGTCTTGTCCTGTCCCATTCCTTGATAATCACCAGCTCCGGCAAGTACCGGATCGAGCTTCTCAACAACGACGGCTTCAAGACGCTCGATCTCCCCATGCATCCCATCATCTGCAAGAGCGATCAGAAGCCGCGCATCAAGCTGTTCTATCCCCAGCGGAAGCAGCGCGACGTGACGCCCGAGGCCGTGATCCCCATCGTCGTCGTGGCCGAGGACGACTACGGTGTGGCCCGCATCGGCTTCCACGCCAAGCTGGCCGGCTTGAAGGAGGAGGAGCGTTACGACTTCAGCGAGGAGGAAGCAGACGGCCCCCTCGGCTCGCGGCGTCTCGTGGTCCGGCACTTCCTCGACCTCGCGGACAGGGATTTCGCCGTTGCCGGCGGACGCCGCGGTCTCGTGGCGAGCGACTCCTTGCTCTATGCCTTGTACGCCGAGGATACGCGCCCCGAGGGAGAGGATGGTCACGTGGAGACGGGGAGCCGCGTGATCGAGGTCGTCACCGCCGGCGAGAAGATTCGACTGCTCACGGAGCGGCAGATCCGGCTTCGCGAGAAGATCAAGATCCTGGCCGCCCAGCAGGAGGAGAAGCGGACCCAGGTTCAAGCCCTGCTGTCCGATCTGGATGAAGGCGCCGAGGTGCGGGAGCGCGCCTTCGTCTCTCTCCAGATGGGTCAGAACCAGATGACGTCGGAATATGTCAAGGCTTCCCGCGAGTTCGCGGCCATTTTCGACGAGTATCTCTTCAACCGGATCGACGGGACATCGGGCGCCGAGACCCTTCTTCGCAGGGCGCTTGCCGTCTGGGAGTCCGCGCCGCCCGCCGAGTCGTTCAATCCGGCTCTCTACCGGGAGCTGGTCGATCCCGCAGCCAATGGCGATCACGGCGAGATGGAGGTCATGCCGCGTCTCCTCGCCATGATGGATCTGGCGTTTTCCGTGTCGAGCGACCTGTCGCCCGCCGCGGTGGACAGCCTGGCCGGGACGGTGATCTCCCAGGACGGCGGCGAGAGAAGGAAGCGCCTGCGCGAGGCCGTCGATCTGCAGAACCGGATCATGAAGAGCCTCGATCTCCTCCTGGAGAAGATGGCGGAATGGGAGGACTTCCAGGAGCTGCTCCAGATGTGGAGAGATCTGGTCGACGATCAGGACCGCCTCAATTCGAGAACCCGCGAGAAGTTCAGGCAGTGAGAGCCAACGTGCCGATGTTCGAAGGAGAATGAAGATGAATGGGCGAGGCAAAATGTTGTTCCTGGCTTTTGTGACGCTTATCTTCCTGCCCCTCGTCGCGGCGGCTCAGGAGAACGGATCCGATCGGGATGGCGGCACGTCCAAGGACCTCGACAAGCTGGTCCGCGACCAGCGCATGATCCGGCTGCGGCTCCAGCGCATCGAGGAGATGATGGACCGCCTGTCGAAGAAGTACGAGGCCGAGGGCCGCCAGCGCAACGCGGACCTGATCCGGGAAGCCAGGGATGAGATCCTGAAGCGAGACATCTTCAAGAGGATCGAGGAACTCGAGCAGCTTCTCGGCACCTCGAGACTCCAGGTAGTGGAGAAGCAGGCCGCCGTGAGCCGCGACCTGGAAGACATCTTCGCCATCCTGCAGGACAGGAACGATCTGGAGCGCCTTCAGGATGTCCTCGCGACCCTGCAGGAGGGGATCAACACGGCCAGCCGCCTGGCGCACGAGCAGGAGAAGCTTCTCGACGAGACGCTGGAGCTGATTCACACCGAGAAGGAGCTCCTGCAGCAGGCCCTCGACAAGGCCCGCGCCATGGCACGGACGCAGAAGCAGGTGCAGGAGCGGACCGCCGCCCTCTCGCAGGAGACGCAGAGCGCGGACCGCCTTCTCGAGGCGGCGGACCGCCTGGACACCCTGGCCGAGAAGGAAAGCGACCTGGCCGCCTCGGTGCGCGGCTCACTGGAGCAGCGCGTGGGTGAAGGGATGCGCGGCTTCTCCGAGGCCGTGAGGGAGCAGGAGGCTCTGGCCGAACGCCTGGAGCGGGAAGCCGAGCAGGACGATGGCAGCCCTTCGGCCACAGGGAAGAACGATTTCCTCAGGCGTCAGATCGCGGCGGGCCGGGCGGCGCGCAACGCCCTGGACGAGATCTCGAAGAAGGGCGACGGCGACCTGTCCGAGGTCTCCCGCAACCTGGAGAAGCAGGTCGCCGAGGCGGAAAAAGCGCTCGAATCGGGCAGCCTGGCCGAGGCGGCGAGGAAGAGCGCCGAAATTGCGGCTCTGATGCAGGCTACTGAAGAGCAACTCGGCAAGGGCGGCAACGCCTCGCTGGCTCCGCAGCAGGAGTCGATTTTCGATGAGATCAAGGCGGTGGAGGAGAGCCTGAAGGCGCTGGAACCGGGAGAGGCCGAGGAACTGGCGCAGCAGGCGACGGCACAGGCGGGAGAGAAAGCCGCTCTTGCCGCCGAGGAGCTCCGGGGCGGCTCCGATGCCGCCGCAGCGGGCAAGGCGGAGGAGGCGGCCTCGAAGCTGAGGGAAGCGGCCGAGGCGCTCAGGGAAGCCTGGGGAAAGGAAGCGGGAGGGCGGAAGGCGGAGGCGGCGAAGCTGCGGAACGAACAGGACAACCTGGCCCAGGAGGCAGCCGAGACGGCCGAGATGCTGGCCACCGCGGAACGCCTGTCCGACGACGAGGGAAAGTACGATGACGAGGAGTCGATGGCGCAGGAGGCTGGCGCCTCCATGCGGGGAGCCAGGAACAGCCTGGGAAGCGGCAAGACCGGCGAAGCGCAGCAGAGCCAGGAGCAGGCCGAGCAGAAGCTCGAAGACCTGATCGAGGCTCTCGAGCAGAAGGAGCAGGAAGCCTCTTCCGGTCAGGACGGCGGCCAGGCGGGCGAGCAGGAGACGGCCGAGAAATTCAAGGACCTGGCCGAGCGGCAGAAAAAGCTGGAGGAGGAGACGCACGACCTGATGCGCCGCCTTCGCGAATATCCCGACAAGAGGCCGCTGAGCCACCTTTCCAAGGCTGCGGAGAACATGTGGGAGGCCTCGAGCGAGCTCTCGAACGAGGAGGGCGATCAGGCGGCCCAGGATCAGGAGGACGCGCAGAAGTACCTGGAAAAGGCTCTTCAGGACATGAAGCTGGAGAAGGAGAAGTACCAGGAGCTTCGGCAGAGGGAAGTCCTGTTCCGCGTCGAGCAGGAACTCGAGTCGCTGAAGGAGGAGCAGGACGCGGTCAACGCGGAGACCGAGTCCTTCGATCAGGAGCGCGAGGGGACGCGCCTGAGGCGCTCCCAGAAGCGAAAGCTGTCCCAGCTGGCCGAGAGGGAAAAGACCGTTCGCGAGCGGACGGAGGAGGTGAAGAAGAAGATCGAGGAAGACGGATCCACCGTCTTCACCTTCATCCTGGAGCATAACCGCGACGATCTCGACGAGGTGGTCGATGCGCTCCAGCGCGGCGACACGGGCGAGCTGATGCGCGCCGTCCAGGACGACATCAGCCAGCGCTTCGATGATCTGATCGTCTCGATGAAGGAGGAAATCAAGCGCCGCATGGAGGCGCCCACCAAGAAGGGGGATCAGAGCAATCCGAGCGAACCGTCGCTGATTCCATCCGTTGCCGAGCTGATCATGATCAAGACCCTGGAGGCGAGCGCGCTGAGGCGTCTGGAGGAGTTCATCCTCCTCAATCCAGAGGTCCTCGAAGAGGGGGCCAGTCCCGTCCAGCGCCGGATGCTCGACCGCCTGGGGCACCAGCACGCCGCCGTGCGGGAGCTGTTCGAGGAGATGCTCGGACGTGTCGGCATGGGCGAACAGAAGGAGGGAGAGGAGCAGAAATGAGCGATAGGAAGTGGAATGTGGTCCGTCTATGGCTCCTCGTTCTGATCGTCGCCGGTTTCGGAACGATCGACCGGGCCGTGGCGCAGGATCAGGACCGGGCGGCAAAGGTCGAGGAGATCATCAACCGGATCAAGGAGACGATGAAGAAGGTCGACGAGAGCCTCTTCACCGCCGGCAGCTCCCGAACGGGCCGGGGAGAGGAAGGGAAGGACGAGGTCAAGAAGATCCTCGAAAAGACGAGGCAGGACCATCGCCAGATCATCCGGGATATCGATGAGCTGATCCGCAACGTCGAGTACCAGATGTCGCAGAGTTCCTCGTCGCCCGACAGGCGGAAGAACAAACCCAAGGAGCAGCAGAAGCCTCGCGAGGAGAACCCCCAGGATTCAGACCTGAAGAAGAATCCCTCTGCCAAGGAGCAGGAGAAGACACCCAAGGACGGCAAACCGAACGCCGACAAGCCGAAGCAGGAAGACGCACAGAACCGCAGGCCCGAGCAGGATCCCGAGCGCGTCGACCACCGCGACACCTCGGGGCGGTGGGGACTGCTGCCCCCCAAGGTTCAGGAGGAGATCCTGAACTCCAACGTGGAGGATTTCCCCCAGAAGTACCGCAAGTGGCTCGAGGAATATTACCGTACGGTCAACAAGCAGCGATGATCCCTTTGTTGAAGACAGCGTTGAATCAGACGGGTCGATTGGCGGGAACGGCAGCCGTCCTCCTTGTCCTGTTCCTGCTGGCCGGCATCCGCGCCGGGACCCAGGAACTTCATTCGATGGAGAAGGATCTCGAGCAGAAGGAGGAGAAAACGGCGGAAGGGAAAAAGGAGGAGGATGTTCTCCGGTCAGCCGCCTCGATCGTCGACCGCGGCTGTCGCTATCTCGCCTCAATGCAGAACCGCGACGGCTCCTTCGCCCTGGCGCCCGATTCGAGCGCATCGAGCGCTCCGATCGCCGTGACGGCCCTGGCCTGTCTGTCCTTCATGGCCGGCGGGAACACGCCGGAGCGAGGCCGGTTCAGGATCGAGCTGCGCAACGGCCTTTCGTACCTCTGCAAGGCCTGCAACCAGAAGGGGCAGTTCGTGGATGACAGGGATTCCACGTCGAAGATGCACGGGCAGGGCTTTGCCATCCTGGCCCTGGCCGAGGCGTACGGCATGTTCGGCATCCGCGACCGATCCGTTGACAGGAAGAAGCTGGAGGAAGCGCTTCGAAAGAGCGTCGATCTCGTGGAGGAGATCCAGTCCGAGGTGGGCGGCTGGCATTACAAGGCGGAGAAGACCTCGGCCCACGAGGGATCGATCACGATCTGCATCATCCAGGCGCTCCGGGCGGCGCGCAACGCCGGCATCCATGTGGACAAGGACGTGATCGACCGTGCCGTCAACTACGTCCGGAAGTCGCAGAAGAAGAGCGACGGCTCCTTCCGCTACATGCTGAACCACGACGAGACGTCGTATGCCCTGACGGCCGCCGCGGTGGCCACGCTGAACGCCTCTGGCGAGTACGACTCCGCGGCCATCGACCTGGCCATGGATTACATGCTGAAGAAGGATCCTGTGCTCAACATCGTCTCGGACTGGAAGGACCGGTATCCCCAGTACGCCCGATTCTACGCGGCCCAGGCCTACTACCAGTACAAGGACCGCAGCCGCTTCGACCGGTGGTATCCCAAGCTGGTGGAGCAGCTCGGCAGGCAGCAGCGCGTGGACGGCTCCTTTCCCAACGACACGCACGGAAGGGTCTATGCCACGGCCATGACAACGCTCACGCTGCAGATCGCCTTCGGATACCTCCCGATCTTCCAGCGCTGACCGCCCCTCTGAAAGCTCGCCGACCTCGCGTTCCCGTCTCCTCCCCGGATCGGTTCATTTCTGACGTGCATCAGGGCTGCCTCGTGCTATGGTGATGACGCGGTTGTTAGGTCACTACCGACTTTACAGTTCAAGATCGATGGGGGTGCAGCATGAAGATCAAGTTCGCGGTCTACAACGTGGAATGGATGAAGGAATTCTTCCGGAGCGACGGCACGCCGAAAAAGGCCGGCGAGGGTGATTACGGCGATCAGGTCGATGCGGTGCGCAGCGAGCAGCTCGCCGACGTGGTCAAGGCGATCGATCCCGATATCCTCTGCATCGTCGAGGGACCCGACACGTTGAAGAGCGGCGCAAAGACGGCTTCCAAGCAGCTGGAGGCCTGGCGCGATCTGCACGGATTCGATCCCGCGTACAAGGGCGTCCACGGCATTTCGTCCGGCGGACAGCAGGAGCTCTGCGCTCTCTACCGGTCGAGCAAGGTCAAGGTCGTTCACAAGCCGGAGAAGAACAAGAAGAAGAATCCCTTCGACGAGCCGTTCCGCGTGGACACCAACGACTCGCTGATCAAGGAGCAGTACAAGCATTACCGCCCGCCGCTCGAGCTCTCGATCCGCAAGGCCGGAGAGACGGGCATCGAGCTCGGCCGGATCATCGTCGTGCACACCAAGTCGAAGGGAATCTTCGACTCCGTCGACATGGCTCGGTTCGAGAAGCTTTCGGAGCGCAACCGCAGGAAGCTCTACGCCGAGTGCTTCTCGGTGCGCGAGCGATGCGACCAGTGGCTCGACAAGAATCCCGAGCTGAAGCTGATCGTGGCCGGCGACGTGAACGACGGCTTCGGCATGGACTACTACGAGCAGCGCCTGAACCGGAGCGCAGTGGAGATTCTCCTCGGCAATGTCTGGGAGCCGGAGAAGATTCTGCGTAACATTATCCATAAGCCGAAATTCGGTCGATACGGCTGGACTCCCTACACGAGCCGTTTCCGCGATCGGCTGACCGAGGACAGAATCAACGTGCTGATCGATCACGTGCTCGTCTCGCGATCGCTCAAGCACGAGAACGCCCTCGTCTGGAATCCGAGCCTTTCCGGTGCACCGGCCGAGGTGAAGGCCGTGAAGAAGCAGCTGAAGGAGGCATCGGACCACTACCCCGTGGCCGTGAAGATCACGCTCTAGAGAGGAACCGCCTTGCTCGACATTTTCGTGGATGCCGATGGTTGCCCGGTGAAGAACGAGGTCTTCCGCGTGGCCGCTCGTTGCGCGCTCAAGGTCTACGTGGCCGCCAACTCGTGGATGCGGGTTCCGGAGAGCCGATCGATCAAGCTGGTGCTGGTAGGCGATGGGTTCGATGCGGCCGACGACTGGATCGTCGAGCACCTGGCTGAGAACGATATCGTGATCACAGACGATATCCTGCTCGCCTCGCGTTGTCTGAAAAAGGGAGCCAGGGTGCTCGGTACGCGGGGCCGCCTCTTCAAGGAGGAGTCGATCGGCGAGGCGATCGCGAACCGGGAGATCATGTCTCACCTGCGCGAGCTCGGGACACTCAGGGGCGGGCCCGTTCCGTTCACGAAGAAGGACCGGTCACGATTTCTTCAGAGCCTCGATACGCTTATCCAGGCCGTGCGTCGGGGGAAGTGAGAGGAGCGGACCTCCGCAAAGCGCTATCATCCGTCCTCGGAGCGAAGTGGCGGCTCATTCCGTTCTTGATCGCTGCGCCACTCCTGCAGCGTTTTTCCCGGCGTGAGTTTCCTGTCCTTGAGGCCGGCGTAGTCGGCGCCGTAGCAGTAGGCCCTGAAGACCGAGTTCTTCGGCCCGCGCTTGCCGCCGGGAGGCATTCCTCCGCGATCCTGGGGCGGCGGAAGCCGCCGGTTGCCTCTTTCGAATCCGTCCCTGCCGGGCCGGTCGCCCTGTTCCCCGCGTTCTCTTCCGGGACGGCCGAATCCAGCTCCCGGTCCACCCCGGCCTTGCGGTCCGCCCGGCCCCCGGTCCTCGAGGATCGGATTGACGTACTTCCAGACGATCCGGTTCTCCGCAGTCACCTCGAAGAGCGTCCCGCTCTCGCCGCTGCAGATGAAGGTGTTCCCGTTGGGAAGCCGCTGGGCTCCCGAGATGTGCCCGGAATAGAAGTCTGCCTTCTCTTCGGCCGAGTAGCTGAAGGCCGCGGAAGCCGGCCCGAAGGCAGTGCCTTTCTCGCGGCTGTAACGACCCTTCCCGTCCACGGGCGGCACGATCACGTCGATGGAGGAGTAATCCACACCCCTCCGGCCGCGGCCGTTGTTGAACACCATGATGCCTCCCGCACCGGGCAGGCCGTCCGGGATCCAGTGCGCATCGTGCTGGGCGAAGAGGCGCTGGTCCTTGCTCGTGCCGCACTGGTAGGTCTTCGCGTTGCCCCACCGGTAGAGGAGATCGCCGCCCTTGCCGCTTCGACCACCCTTGTGGCTTGCCGCCTCCTTGGTGGTGGTGCTGTGGTCGATGATCCAGATCTCGTTGAAGCCGAGAACGCTGAGAACGATCTGGTCGAGCTCGGCGTTGTAGGCGATCGAGTTGGTGTGATTCCAGTCGGGGCTGCTGTTCTTCGGCCCGCGCTTTCTCGCGCTGCCCAGGTAGCCGATCTGGGCCAGCCTCTCGCGCTGCTCCTGGGTGAGCCGCTGCTCCCACCCGAGGGGGTTGATGTCGATCAGCTCGGGATGCTCGGCCACCTTCCCGTAGTTCGCCTTGCCCGGATCGATGTCCTGGATCAGGTGGTCCCAGACGTGCCACTGCCACACGATCTTTCCCCCTGTCTTTCCCTCGGGCTTGACCTCGATGACAGTGTCGGGCCAGAGTCCTTCGCGGCCGAGCTTCTCGGGATCACGGCCCGCCGCATCGGCCTCTTCCATCGACTTCTTCTCCCAGGCGATCATGAGGATGTTGCCGTTGGGCAGGCGCTCGATGTCGTGGTGCAGCAGCACGAGATCGCTCGAATACTCGAAGTTCCAGACCAGCTCTCCTTCCCAGGTGAACTCCTGGACGCGCCCTCCCGATCCACCGCCGCGGAAGATCCGGTTCTCCGGTCCCACCGAGGCGGTGCGCAGAAGGTGCCCGTTCCCGAGGAGGTAGGCCGACTGTCCGGGAGGATAGTCGCTCTCCCAAGTGTTGACGATCCTGCCGGACATGTCGATGAGGAACGTCGTCGTGCCGCCGATGGGGGCCAGCAGCGTGTAGCCTTCGAAATGCCCCTCCTCCTTGATGATCAGGCCCCTCTCCTCATCGGCGGCCGCAGCCGTGAGGGAAACGGCCAGGATCACTAGGAACGCCCAAAGGATTGCTGTCTGTCTCTTTTTCATCTCGATCTCCATTCGTGGAGTCCCGGTTATTAATCCAATGGTCTGTTAAACGTGGAAAAACAGGTCAAATCTACAGGGGAGAAACAAAATATATCATCCCCGAAAGCCGGGGACCCCTATCCCCGGCTTTCGGGGTGTGAAAACCGCCGCCTGCCGCCTCTCTGCGGGCTAATCCTCGATATTCAGCTTGATCTCGTCTGAATTGGCCTTGAGCTCCGGGGCATACATGGCGAATCCCCGTGCCGGCAGAGCGCTGAACCTGCCGGGGATCTCCGCCCTGAGGCGGTACGACACCGAGTGGGTGCCCCGGGCCAGGCGCTTCACGAAGAAGGCCACCCGCTCGTCCCTCAGCTCCATGTAGGCTCGCAATCCCTTCCGGAGGTAGCCGCTCTGCACGTCGACCGGCTCGAAACCGGCCGCCTTCATGTCCTCGAAGACGATGTACTCGTAGTCGTTCTTGCTCTCGATCGTGAGCTCCACCTCCACGAGGTCGCCGCTCTTCAGGAGAGAGAGGTTTTCCAGCGGCTCGCGGCGGAACTTCTCGACCTTTTGCCGCACCGCCTGGCCGCGCGAGCCGGCCGCGTCGATCTCCTTCTCCTCGGGGATCAGCTTGTAGACCCGACGGTTCACCTTGATCTCCAGCCCGGCTCGGGTGATGAAATCCTCCAGGCTGAAGCAGGTCAAGTAGGCGTTGAAGTAGAGAGGGCCATTTCCCTTCTTCCGGAAGGTGAGCTCGTGCTTTCCGCTCTCCACCGCGTCGCCGAGGACCAGCACCGTGCCGTCGAAGGTGAAGAGGTTTGCCGCGTTGATCGCCACCTCCTTCAGTTTTCGGCCGTCGAGGAGGATCTCAACCGTCATTTCCGGCTCGGCCTCCCCGCTCGCCCGCATGTAGTCGGCCAGGGCTTCGATGCAGAGGGCCGTGTCGCGCGTCGACTTCCAGTAGGTGCCGTGGCGGCGGTTGTTGATCAGGTACTTCGCCACCCCCGAGGCCTTGTCGCTTTCCGGCTCCACGGCGGCCAGGAGCTTCAGGTAATAGGCGTGGGCCTCGTACTCGCTGCCGTACCAGTGCCACCACCAGCCTCCGAGATTCAGCCAGCAGGTCTGGTTCTCGCCGTCCTTCACCAGGAACTGCTCGATGTTGCGCTTCACCATGTCCCGCTTCTCAGTGCGGCCTTCCCTGTGCAGGGCCAGTGCGAACATCGCCTTGGCATAGACCGAGATCTTGTTCCGATCGCGGTAGAGGAAGTCGCGCATCTCGTCGTCGATATGGCCGGCATCGCCGAGAACCATGTAGACGAAAGCGTCCAGGTTGTCGGCCTGGCTCTTGTAGGGACGCTTCGAATCGGGGGCGTTCCTGATCTTCGTCACCTCGCCCGACTGGCAACGCTTCAGCCACTCGATCCCCTTTTCGAGCACGCCTGGGACGAGGGCCATGTCGTTGGCCCGCGCCGTCTGCAGCCCGTGAACGACCACGGCCGTCGTATGGGCCGACGAGCGCTCCCTCCTGCCCGAGAACCAGCCCCAGCCGCCGTCGGAGAGCTGCATCGCCGTCAGGCGCTCCAGCCCCCGCTTCACCATGTCGGCGAGCAGGGCCTCGTCGAAGACGGGGTTGCGCTCGAATCTCTTCCACTGCGCCGCCCGCTCGCCGGGGTCGCCGATCTGCTGGGCGTTCAGGTTCGTCCGCTTCTCCTTGATCGACGCGAGGTCGAGGCCCATGTCGCGGAGCACCTTCTGCGTGATCACGGCGGGCACGAAGCGGTTGAGCGTCTGCTCGGTGCAGCCGTAGGGGTAGTCGGCGAGATAGGGGAGCGCGTCCACCATGGCGCCGGCCAGGGTGGGGGAGTAGCGGATCTCGAGGCGCGACTCGTTGACCCGCCGCTCGGTCGGAACGTCGAGGGTGATCGTCGCCTCCTCCTCGCCGGGCCGCAGGCTGCCGCTGTACGAGTCGGTCTTTGCCATGCCGTGGACGAAGACGGGGAACCGCATCTCCATGGCGTCCGACTCCTCGTCGGACAGGGCCTTCATGCGGACCACGGCTTCGCCCTCGCGTTTCACCTTGACCCGCCAGTCGACGCGCTTCTCGCCATTCGAAGCCACCGCCACGTCCTGCGCGGCGTCCGACAGGATTTCGAGGCTGCCGCCTTCGAGCTCGAGGACGGCACGAACCGTCTTCTCCCTGTCGAGGTAGTTGTGGATGTTGGCCGAGAGAACCACCTCGTCCTTCTCGACGAAGAATCGCGGCGCCTGGAGGCGCAGGAGGAGGTTCTTCCTTGTCACGACCTCGGCCGAGCCCTCGCCGACCTCGGTGCCGCGGCCCATGGCCCAGGTCTTGATCTTCCACGCTGTGAGGTTTTCCGGCATGGCGAAGGAGACCTCGGCGCAGCCGTCGGCATCGGTCTCGATCGCCGCGGCCCAGAACGCCGTGTCCGCGAACTTTGTGCGCACCGTCGGCTCCTTCATGGGCGGCGCGCCGGGATCCTCGGCCTTCGCCTCCTTCTTCTCGTGAAGCACCTCTCCCGTGGGAGCAGGCGGAGCGTGGCCGCCCCCGTAGCCGAGCCCGCGCAGCTTCTCCCCTTCGACACCCTTGTCCCGGGACCTGCGCCCCGTGTCGCCCGATATCGTTGCCGTCTCGAGAATCGTCGAGTCCGCCGCATCGAGGTCGAGCCCCGTGTCCGCCGCCAGATACCCGAAGACGCCGAGGTAATGCATGGCGGGGCTGGTGAACACCCTGTGGGAATAACCCGCCCATGTGAGGTTCGAGGCTGTCCAGGCGTTGTGCTTGCGCCGCCACTTCCAGAAGTGGGCCCTGATCTCCGGCACGTTGGAACCGCCGGAGATGTACTCCACCGACTTGTCGTAGACGGTGATCACCGTGGATCCCTGGAACGGCTTTCCCTCGTGATCCTTCACACGGAAGCGGATGGTCGCCTCCTCGCCGGGCTTGTACGTCTCGGCCGAAGGCATCACCTCCAGATCGAGCACCCGCTTCTCCGGAGGCACGACGATCTCGCGCATCTCCGTGAAGACCCTTCCGTTGCTCACGGTGAGCGCCTCGACGAAGATGTTCGGCATGTCCGACTTGGCGATCTCCATCTCGCGGAGCGCGCTCTTGCCGGACAGGGCGATGACCTCGGGCTTCCGATAGGTGCCGTTCACGGGCCGCAGGAAGAGGAGAACGGTGCTGTCCACCCGGTTGGTGTTGACCAGGACCTTCGCCCTGTCGCCGGGGGCATATTCCTTCTTCTCCACCGTCAGCTCGAGGTCGTTGAACCGGAACCCGGAACCGTCGAAGCCGCTGCCCCGGATCAGGAAGATGTAGCCGCCCTCCTCGGTCCGGGCCTTCGCATCGGTGATCCTGCAGGAGAGCCTGTACTGGCCGGCCTCCGAGGCCTTGATCTGGAGCCTGCCCGATCCGCTCGCGTCGATCTCGACGTCCCAGTTCCGGACCGACGTCTCCTTGGGCTTCCCCTCGTCGTCGTACTCGATCCTGAACAGGTCGACCCCGGCCTTGCCCTTAACCGGCTTCCCGTCGAGGCTCCGCGCCTGGAACCGGGCCTCGATCGTATCGTTCAAGCGATAGAAGCCCCGGTCCACCCAGGTATAGACATTGAACGGTTTGCGAGCGGCGAGCACCTGACCCTGGCCGGTGATGGTTCGCCGCGACTCGTCCGTCACCTCGACGAAGATCTCGTATCTGTGATCCTGATCGCCGTGGATCTCCTTTGCAAAGGCGGTGTCGATTCCGATCTCCAGCGTGCCGTCCTCGCCGATCTCCTGTTCGTGCTCCATGACGACTTCAGGGGGCTCGGGGCTCCAGGAGGTCCACCAGCCGATGGGGCGGCAGCAGCCCCAGTCGTTCCATCCCGGATACCAGAGGTAGTCCTGGCCGAACCACCAGTATCCCGTGCCGTAGAACCAGTCCCACGGCCCTGCCGGGTACCATCGCCCCTCGTGGCTCGACCGCGTGACCTTGACCTTGACCTTGCCGCTCGTCACGGGCGCGCCGAAGTAATACTTCGCCTCGATCCTGGCCTTGAACTCGTCGCCGAGCGTCACGGGCTCGTCCGGGGCTTTCACGATCACCTCGAACTCGGGTTTCTTGTACTCCTCCACGCGGAACGTTCCGGTCCCGTAGATCCTTTTTCTTCCCTGACGCAGGCTGAACCAGTAGCTGCCCAGAGCGGCTTCGTCGGGAAGAGGATACTCCCCGTCGAAGCCTCCGTACCCGTCCGTGGTGAAGACCTTTTCCAGGACCTTCTCGCCCTTGGGATTCTTGATGGTCAGCTCGAACTCCTGATGTGCGAAGGGCGCCTCGTCGCCGAGGTCGTACTTCGCCTGGCGCACCCAGCACTTGAACTTGACGGTCTGCTCCGGTCTGTAGACGGGGCGATCGGTGATGCTGATGCTCTTGAAGCTGTCGAGGAGCCCCGGCTTGTAGCTCCTGTACCAGACGCGGGCAAAATCGAGGAAGGCGAGGCGCCCCTCGTCGGTCCGCACCATGACCAGCCACTGGTAGCCTTTTGTCATCTGCTTCTCTGACATCGCGAGAAGGCCGTTCTCGTCGGTGAACTCGGCGAAGTTCCGGGTGATGATGTCGTACTTTCTCACAAGGCCCCGCACCTTGCTGTCGATCCTTTCCCGCTTGTAGCCGAAGAACTCCACGTTCGCCTTGGGGATCGGCTTCCCCGTTCGCGAGTCGGCCACGAAGTAGCACGCTCCCTGGGAGAGGTTCTTCGACACGATCACCGTGTCCGCCAGCCAGACCACGACTCGGCTTGTGTTGCCCTTCTCCATCGTGGCGGTGAGCAGGTAGGCGCCCGCCTTCTGCAGCGGTGTCGTGATAGTGATCCGCTTGTCGAAGTGCTTCGGCCGGGGTTTCAGCTCGAGATCCCAGGACGCCACCTTCTTCCCGATGTACTTCGTCTGGTTCTTCTCGATCAGGCGGTATCCGATCATGTCGATGCGATACTTCTCACCGTCGAGCTTGCGCGGATTGGACTTCAGGTAGGCCTTCGTGTCTGCCAGGAGCCCGTCGATGTCGATCGCGTGGGCCTCGAAGCTGACACGGCTGCCGTTCCGGAACCGGAAGTCGATCGTGGCGCCCGAGCCGGCAGGCTGGGTCATCGTCGGCTCGAAGGTGCACCAGTTGTCCCGGATCTGCTTGACACGCTGGATCTTGTAGTCGCCTCTTCCCGGGCCGTGCCTCTCGATGCTTTCCTGCCAGCAGAGGAGAGCCTTGTCGTACTGGCGGCGGTTCTCGAAGATTTGTGCCAGCTGGTTCCAGGCATGCTCCCGATGGTCGGACTTCGGCCCCTCGGTCAGCTCGCGGTAGATCTTGATGAAGTTGAACTCGTCCGGCAGCTCGAAGCGCTTCACGCCCGTTGCGAGCTTCGCCATGGTCTCGCCTTCCCCCAGGGTGTGCAGGGCGAACGTGCCGGGCTCGGAGTTGTCGTCGGTCCGCCTGCCGAAGAACCAGCCGTAGTCAGCCATGGTCTGGACCCCGAACTGGTTGAAAAGGAAGTGGGCCCACGTTATGCGGACCTCGGCCGACCGTTCCGGATCGATCTTTCGGACCGTCTCGAGCAGCCAGCGCCACCTCTCGCCGTCGCTCCCCGCGCTCTCCCAGCTATCGGGAATCATGTAATAGACGGGCTTCCCGTTTTCATCTACAGGCGCTCCCCTGGCGCCGGGATTGTAGTAATAACCCTGGTGAAAGTCGGGCAGCGTGCCGAGGTCGGTCAGGACCTGGAGCCGCCACGACTGCCCGCCGCTCCGGAACAAGGCGACCATGCGAGCGAAGTCCAGGCAAAAGGTCCCCAAATCGCCGTGATCCTCATCGTTCCGGGCTAGCGCCATGGCCTGGACCATGAGACGGAGGGCCAGAACCCGGTCGTACTCCATGCTGAGGACGTAATCGCCTCCGCCCCGGTGCGGCCCGCGCTCGAACTTGCCGCTCACCATGTAACCCCAGTGCTGGGCATCGATGTAAGCCCTGGCCGCTTTCCAGAGGAGCCGCCAGTTCTTCCCGTGGATCGTAACGGCCTTTTCCAGGAACGCGTCGATCTCCTTGTGCCGGTTCAGGTGCTGCAGGCATTGGACCGCAATCAAGAGGTCGGCCGGCACCTTCTCCCGGGCGGTGTCGCGATCGAGAACCAGCCTGGAGTAGAGATCAAGGGCTTCCTTGAAGAGGCCCTCCTTCATCAGGTTCGCCGCCTTTGCGCGAAGCGCCGCCTCGTCCGAGCGATCGGCAGCCGGGTAGACGGTGATGAGGGCGAGCAGGATGACGAGTGCGGTCAGGAAGGCGGTCCGGAGGGGCTTGCTGCGCATCGATTCCTCCCAGGCAAATAGGGGTCAACATCGAGAGGGACATTGTTCTTATTACGTAGATCGCGGAGAGAACGTGAAGATCCACGGAAAAAAGAAAAGGCCCCATCGCACGGAATCCGATTCTACCACAGCATCAAAAGACCGTTGAAGAGGTCTTCGAATGACTTCTTCAACGGTCTTTTGAAAGGATGAAGAGGCGGAAGCGGGGAATTCCGGCGTGGAGACAGAAGAGGACGCGGGTGCCGCCTCCACGCCGGAGCCTGGTTTTTACTGCTCGACCTCGATCGAGACGGCGTTGGAAACGAAGTCCCAGGTCATTGGCACGGTGAAGGCGAAGTAGAGGTTGGTCTCCACCCACGATGACGCAACGGGCGGCACGTTGAGCTGTGCGGTCGCCCGGCCCGAAGCATCCAGGGTGCCAAGGAAGCCAGTGAACATCGGGGTGTTCAGCCTTGCCAGGATGTAGTCAGAGAACCAGTCCCTGTTCAGGGGGATGGTGGCAAGGCTGCCGGGAAGCAGAGTGCCCGGCAGCGTGCCGGACACGCTCCCTCCAAGGAGGCAGCTCTTGTATGCCTGGCCCGATCCGGCATCGAGGGTGAAGGTGATCGATCCTCCGGCCGACGCCGAGAGGGTGTATGCATCGGCTGCGAGAGTATTGCCCACGCCGCCGCGCACGCAGCGGACGTAGTTGTAGATGCGGACCTCGTCGCCCTGCGGTCCGTGGCCGTACGGCCAGTTCGAGGGATCGCCCGACTTGGGATCGCTGCGCTGCGCTCCGGCGCCGTGGACATCCTGATACACATAGTTTCCGGAATAGGGCGGTTGTTCCATGTATCCCATGGCCCGGCCGAAGGCGACGTAGACACCCCACTCCCCGTAGGTCGAAGCCGGCCCGTCGCAGTGCGTCGTGCTCGCCCAGAAGAACGACTCCGTTTCCGTGACGTCGAAAAAGTTGACGTCGATCGCAGCCGTGCCGGTCACCGTGGGGGCCCGGGTGTAGTCGACGATGCTCTGCAGCTCCTTGGCGTTCGGGAGGCGCCAGTCGTCGAAACCGGCGAAGGAGAGGTTTTCGGCCCAGTCGAGAGCCTGCTCCCAGTCGAGGGTGCCGTCGCCGTACGGCCCGGCGTTGAAGGCGCCCGAGTCGGTCTGCATCCAGGTCAGCCCGGTGCCCAGGTCGGTGACCGTGCCGTTGCCGTTGTCCACGAAGCTGTTCGTCCCGTAGTTCGTGTTGCCGCGCACGTAGAGAACGAAGAACATCATCGCGCCGCCGAAACCGGTTTTCGGGTAGCCCTTGATCCGACCATCGGCGAAGTTCACCCCGAAGACGGCGGCATCGCCGTTGAAAACGGTCCCCACGTACTCGGTGGCCGAGCAATACTGCGCGTCGATGAAGCGCTCTCCCGCCGTCTCGTCGCCGTACTCGAAGTCGAAGTAGCGGGTGTCGATGTAGGGACGTGACAAGGCGGCCGAGGTGCCGGTGTAGCCGTTGAACCGGATCAGCGAGTAGAGCTCCTTGATCGTGGGCAGGCGCCAGTCGGTGTACCCGGCCAGATTGAAGGAGGAAGCCCCGGACACGGCGCTGCTCCACGACTTCTTGTCGCCCGGATCCTGCTGCCAGATCAACCCGGTGACGAGGTCGGTGACCGTTCCGTCGCCGTTGTCCTGAAAGCAGGGCAGGGCGCCCACGTACTGGGCGTCCTGGCCGTGGAAAGCCGCATTGGGAAGGGGAAAGGAGATCTCGGTCCCGTCGTCGTACGTCTTCTTCTGAGCCGTATCCACGACAGGGTAGTCGCCCGCCGTCAGCTGTAGTGAGAACAGGCAGACTGCGATGAGGCTCATGATTACGGTTCCGAGCACGGTGTCTTTCATTTTCCTCTCTCCTTTCGCGACGAATTTGATAAGGACCACTGCTCCGACTGTCTGCTAAACGCGAAAGGGAGATGGTTATCTACAGGGGAAACGCGGTCTGTCCCACAGTTTTTTTTTCGAGCGGGAATCGGGAGTGCTCTTCCGGGCCGTCCCGGGAGGAAGGTGTCAGGCTCCCGGATGGTGGGGTAGAATGACGATATATCGAGAAAGGGGTGTAGAATTGTCATCGCCCTCTCCGTTCCATTGAACTGGACAATGAGTTGAGCAGCAGCGGCGAAAATCGACACGGAACTGACGGCATGCTCGATCCGGGTAACGTGCAGACCCTGGCAGACCTGTTCGAGAACCACAGGGAGCGGTTGTGGCGCATGGTCCATTTCCGCCTCGATCGGCGGTTGCACGGCCGGATCGATCCCGACGACGTGCTCCAGGAAGGGTATCTCGCCGCTGTCCAGCGCCTCAAACACTATGACAGCGAGGCATTCGGCTCGCCTTTCCTCTGGCTGCGCATGGTCATGAACCAGACTTTGATCGATCTGCACCGGCATCATCTGGGAGCGAAGATCCGGGCTGCCGACAGGGAGGTGGCTGTCCACGGCAGCTTCTATCCGCAGACGACATCCGCCTCGCTGGCGATCCATCTCATCGGCCATCTCACGTCGCCGAGCCAGGCTGCCGCTCGCGCCGAGGCGATGCTCCAGGTGGAATCGGCGATCGAGGAGATGAGCTCCATCGATCAGGAGGTCGTGGCCCTCCGTCACTTCGAGGAGCTCACCAACAGCGAGGTGGCCGAAGTGCTGGGGATCGAACCGAAGGCGGCCAGCATCCGGTATATCCGTGCGCTGAAGCGCCTCAAGACGATCGTGGAACAGATGCCGGGATGTTCGGGGGAAACCCGCGATGAATGACCAGAACGAGAGACGAGATCCCCTGGAGGAGCTGGCCGCCGAGTTCACCGAGCGACTTCGTTGCGGGGAGAATCCGTCGATCCCCGATTACGCCGCCGCCCATCCCGGCCTTGCGGACGAGATCCTCGACCTTTTTCCCACCATCGTCTCGATGGAGCGGTTGAAGGTGCAGAAGGAGGCCTCCAGCGACGGGCGCGCCTCGCTGGGCGCGGTCCGGCTCGAGCGTCTCGGCGATTTCCGCATCATCCGCGAGATCGGCCGCGGCGGCATGGGGATCGTGTTCGAGGCGGAACAGGAGTCGCTGGGGCGCTCCGTGGCGATCAAGGTCCTTCCCCAGCATTCGCTGCTCGATCCGGATCACCTGAGGCGGTTCAGGCAGGAGGCGCAGATCGCGGCCGGACTTCTGCACACGAACATCGTGCCCGTCTTCGGCGTGGGCGAGCACGAGGGCTTTCATTACATCGTCATGCAGCTCATTCCAGGCGTGGGGCTCGACAAGATCATCGCCCGCCTCGTCTCCGGAACGCCTGACGAGGAGATGGGGGCTGACGGGGAGGATTCCGCCGAGACCGGGCCGCACGATGCAGGCGCCGGTCTTTTCATGCGGCACATGCGGTTCGTGGGAAACAGGCTCCGCCCCATCGGAGCTCCCTACTGGAAGAGTGTCGCCAGGGCCGGCCTTCAGGCAGCCAGAGCCCTGCAGTATGCGCACAGCCGCGACACCCTGCACCGCGACATCAAGCCGGCGAATCTTCTCGTCGACGGGAGCGGCACGGTCTGGGTCACCGACTTCGGCGTGGCCAAGGTGATGCAGGACAACGACGTGACCCGGACCGGTGACGTGGTGGGGACGTTGCGCTACATGGCGCCCGAGAGGTTTCACGGGCGGACCGATGCCAGGAGCGACATCTACAGCCTCGGATTGACGCTCTACGAGCTGCTGACCCTCAAGCCGGCCTTTGATGCCAAGGATCAGAGCAGCCTGATCCTCCACATCACCCAGGACGAGCCTGCGGCGCCCCGCAAGACCGATCCGGGCATTCCCCGAGATCTCGACACGATCGTCCTGAAGGCGATCGCCCGCAACCCGGAGCACAGGTATCGATCAGCCGGAGCCCTGGCGGATGATCTCGAGTCCTTCCTCGATGACATGCCGATCCAGGCCAGGCCGATCACCTCGATCGAGCGCTTCTTCCGCTGGTGCAGGCGCAACCCCGTGGTGGCCGGCCTTGCGTCGGCCGTTTCGTTCCTGCTGCTCCTCACCGCCGTGGTGGCCCTGGTGGGATACCTGCAGACCAGGGAGGCGAGCATCCTGGCGACCAAGGCGCTCAAGGGAGAGAAGGATCAGCGCAGGAAGGCGGAATCAACGTCCCTACTCGCCCTCGAGGTTCTCGACAGGATCTACGCCCAGTTCGCGCCAAAGGGTTTTTCCGCTTCGATGGAGAGCACGGTCGGTCCGGGGGGAAGCGACGATGTCGAGATCCAGATCCATCCCGTTGTCTCGAGGGAGACGGCGGTTCTCCTGGAAAGCCTGCTCGTCTTCTACGACCGCCTGGCCGAGCAGGGAAGCGGGAAGGTGACGCTCAGGCAGGAAGCTGCCGTGGCCTACCAGCGTGTGGGATCGATCCACAGGCATCTCGGACATTTCGACCTGGCCCGCGACGCCTATCGACAAGCCCTCGAAATGGAGCTGGCGCTGGAGGAAGACGGCTTCTCAGACAAGAAGAGCAAGCGAAAGATTGCTTTGCTCCACAACGAGCTCGGAACCATCTCCCGGCTTGAGAGCCGGCCGGACGAAGCCTACGAATCGCACAGGAAGGCTCTCGTTCTCCTGGAATCGACCTTGACCGACTGTCCCGATGATCCGAACATCCTCTTCGATCTGGCGCGGACCCGCTTCCTGCTGGGAAGCCAGAGCAGGTTCGATCTTCGTTCCATCACCCATGCGCCGCCCCCGGGACGGAATCCCGGGGAGGCCGACCCGAATCGCCGTGAGCACCAGGGGCCGGGGAGGCCGCGCCGCTCTCCGCCCCCCGGTGAAAGAAGGCGGCCGCCTCCCGATGCGGGGAGGCCGGATGGGCCGCCCTGGCAAAGGGGAGATCGACCTGCTGGCGAGAACGACCCGCGTCAGGATCGGGAGCGGCTCATGAGGGAGCGCGCCGAGACCCACCTGCTTGCTGCCATCGCCCTGCTGAAGGAACTGCAGAGCGGCGACCACGCTGTCACCGCTTACGGGCATCTTCTAGCCTGCTGCTATCGAGAGCTGTCGTCCCTGCTCGGCTTCTCCAGTGCGGCGATCAGCCACCTGAGCGCTGCGATCGAGATCCTCGAGGATCTGACTGGGGCCATGCCGGACGATCCGGCCTTCCGGTTCGATCTGGCTCTGACCCTTGGCGTCTGGGATGTCCGCCGGGTATCCGCAAGCCTGCTGCCCGAGGCCGAGACAAACCTGGAAAAGGCCCTGGCCATCCTCGAGGAGCTCGAGGCCGAGTATCCCAACGTCCCCTCCTACGCCATGTCGCATGTCCAGATGCTCCACAAGATCGGCGGCGTCTACAAACGCAGCCGTCGTGGTGATGTCGAGCCGGTCCTCAGGCAGGCGACGGAGATCCAATCCTCCCTCGTTCGCCGCTATCCCGGCGTGCTGGCCTACAAGGTCTGGGATGCGGAGATCCTCTTCGCCCTGGGGCGCAGCCTTGCCGATCAGGGAGAGCATGGCGAAGCCAGGGCCGTGGCAGAGCGCGGCGTGGCCATTCTGGAGGGGATCAGCGACGATGGAACGATGAGACCCCCGCTGCCGCCGGTGCTCGCCAACGGTTATATCCGTCTGGCCGAGATCGTCGGGGATGCCGGCGACGAGGAGGCTGCTGTCGAGCTGATGGATCGGGCCCATGACCTGCTCGAAGGGTGGGACGCAAGAAAACATCTCCCCTAGCAGACCGTTGAAAAAGTCATTCGAGCCGAAAGCGGATCTTTTGCGCCGGCTCCGCGTTGCCAAATCCTCGACGAATCCACTGATTCGCCTGCGGTTTGGCGCCTTGATCCGACATAAAATCTCTCGCTTTCGATCGCGAAGCACTTTTTCAACGGCCTGCTAGAGTGCGATATCACCAGCGGCGCAAGGAATCGTCGGCTCGGTTTGCGGGACCGGCGCCTCAGCTCGACGATTTTCCGCGACGTTGGGTTTATCGCCTTCTCCGGAAATGGAATAAGAGCGTTACCGGCCGTCGGGCAGGGATAAAATAGGTGACAGGAGACTCGAAGAATAGCAGGTGACTCATGAGCACGCTGATCTTGCTGCTGCTGTTTTTTTTCTTTGGCCCTCAGCAGGTTGACGAACCGGCGGCCGCCCTGTCCGGGGATCTCGATGATCTTGTCGCGTCCTTCCAGTCGCTTCCCCGCCATGCCGTGGATCAAAGAAAAGAGGCGCTCGACAGGATCGCGCTGGTCAAGACCGGCGAGGCCTACGGATTTCTTGCCCGATGCGCTTCCGACGACTTCTCTCCCGAAATCCGCGTTCATGCCTTCTCGCTCTGGGCTCCATCGCGCCGCGAAGTGGAGATCGTCGTCTTTCTCTTCAATCATAAGAAGAACTCCAATCAGGACATCATGGTGAAGTCCCTCTTCCAGATCCCTGACCTGGATGCGATCTCCGTGCTGATCACGCTTTTCCGCAGGCTGGAGGATCCGGTCCGGATCGATTCGATCGCCCGTCTGCTTGCCGGCCGCGGTTCCGACAGGGTGTTCTCCCTGCTCAGGGAGACCTGGCTCGAATGCAGCGATCCCTCGCTGGGAGTGACGCTTCTCAAGAGCATCCTGACCATGCCGCATGCCAGGGACGAGGAGTTCCTGATCGGGCTCGTCAGCTCGCGCCGCTCGTACGCGCGATACTACGGCATCAAGGAGATCGTCAAGTACTACCCTGTGCGGCACATCGGGAATGCCGCCGCAATGCTGGAGACGGATCGGGATTCGCGGGTGCGGCTCGGCGCTCTCGAGGCCCTGGCATCGTCTGGAAACCCCGACGCGGCGGGCGCCGTCTACAGGGCGGTGGACAAGCAGAACAAGCACCTCGTGCGGATGAGCATCGCGGCTCTCCGCTCCATGCCGCTCTTTGCCGTGCGGAGCGGCATTCCCGACACGTGGTTCGAGACGGGCTCGTCGAAGCGCTTCCTCTGCGCGGCGCTGTCGCTCTCCTATTTGGGCGACAGGACCATCATCAAGCAGCTCGAGAAGAAGGCGGCGCGCGGCAAGGCGGAGGAACGGGTGGCGGCAGCCTACGGGCTCTCGCTTCTCGGCGAGGGGCCGGACACCCTTATCAACCTGATGGGACGGGGCGGCAAGGAGGAGCGCTGGAAGAGGCTCGAGACGATCGAGACGTACAATCTCGGGAGCGAGGCCGTCAAGGAGAAGCTGATCTCCATCCTGGAGAGGGGCGGTCCCGACCTGGTCAGGATCAAGGCGGCCCAGGTCATCGCGGCTTTTCACTGCGTCGAAGCGCTCCAGGCCCTCGAGCGCACTCTCGATGCGGGCAGCGAGCCGGTTCGCGTCGCGGCGGCCCGGGCTCTCGGCGCCCTCCAGGTCAGGCAGTCCGTCCCGACCCTGCTCGGCAGGATCGGGGCGGCAAAGGACCGCATGCTCTACGAGATCTCCGGTTCCCTTCAGCGGCTGTCGGGAAGGGATTTCGGCACGGACGCGCAGGCCTGGAAGAAGTGGTGGGCCCTTTCCCACGAGACCTTCTCGCCCGAGCCTCCCTGTTCATCGCTCGATATGCCGCCCCCCTGGCCGGAGCCGGAGTTCGCACCGAAACCGTCCGACTCGCCTCGCTACGCTTTCTACGGTCTCGAGATCGCCGGCCAGGGCAGCGGCCTGAACAACATCGTCTTCGTCCTCGACATCTCGGGCAGCATGAACGGCAAGCCGCTCACTGACCTGAAGAAGAAGTTCAACGCCGTTCTGGACAAGCTGAGCCCATCGTGCCGCGTGAACGTGATCGCCTTCTCGGCTCACTTCCGGAAGTGGAAGAAGAGGATCGCACCCGTGACGGACCGGTACAACAAGCCCTCCCTGCGCCGCTTCGTGGACAGCCTGCTGGCCGAGACATCGACCAACCTCTACGCCGCTCTCGTCGAAGCGCTGAAGGATGACCACGTGAACAGGATCATCGTTCTCACCGACGGGAATCCCACGTCGGGCGCGATCGCGGACAAGAGCGCCATCATCGAGAAGATCACGCGGCTCAACAGGACCCGCCAGATCAGGATCGACACCATCGCCCTGGGAGGCGCCGACAGGAAATTTCTCGCCGCCCTGGCCACCCGCAACGGGGGGACGGCGGTCTCCTACGACGGCGAGTGATTCCCGCGCTTCCCCTCATCCGGGCTTCTTCCCTTGGACGTGCCGAGTTTTTCGATCCGATTCCATCTTAAAGTGATTGACTGATCGAAGCTGACTGCTATTGAATAAGGGAATTACGGAGGGTCCGGAACTTTTCCTTTCCCAGATCCGGAGGAAGGCCAGATGGACAGAAAAGATGAAGTGCTCAACGAGCTCAGGGGGATCATCGATCCTGATCTCGGCAAGGATATCGTCACACTCGGGTTCATCAAGAACCTGACGGCGAGCGAAAACGGAAGCGTGGCGTTCGTGGTGGAGCTGACCACTCCGGCCTGTCCCCTCAAGGCGCAGTTCAAGAGCGATTGCGAGAAAGCCGTTTCCAGGCTGCCCTGGGTGCAGTCCGTCGATGTGGTCATGTCCGCGGCCCGGCGCAAGTCGGCCCTCGCCCCCAGGGCGCCCGGCCTCGAGGGCGTTCAGAACATCGTGGCCGTCTCGAGCTGCAAGGGCGGTGTGGGGAAGTCCACGGTGGCCCTCAACCTGGCTTTCACCATGGCGCGCGCCGGCGCACGCGTGGGCCTCTTCGATGCGGACATCTACGGTCCCAGCCTTCCCACCCTCGTTCGCCTGGAGAATCCTGAGCTCGTTCAGAAGGACGGGATGATCCAGCCGCTGGAGTACGAGGGGGTCCGTCTCATGTCCTTCGGATTCGCCCCCGGCATGCCGGGGAACGAGGCGGCGATCATGCGCGGTCCCATGGTGACGAACATCATCAACCAGCTCGTGACAGGAACGGAATGGGGTGAGCTCGACTATCTCGTGGTCGACATGCCGCCCGGAACGGGCGACATCCCCCTCACCCTGTCGCAGATCCTGCCTCTTGCCGGCGCAGTGATCGTCACCACGCCCCAGAAGCTGAGCTTCATCGACGTGGTCCGCGGGATCCGCATGTTCGACAAGCTGAACGTTCCCACTACCGCGGTGGTGGAGAACATGAGCTACTTCATCTGCGGCTCCTGCGGCGAGCGACACGAGATCTTCGGACAGGGAGCGCGCGACCGGCTCGTGAGGGAGTTCGGGATCAGGAACTCTTTCGAGATACCGATCGATCCCGATGTGTCGCGGCTCGGCGACCAGGGGACGCCTCTTGTCATGGAGCAGCCGGGATGCGATGTGGCTCGCTGCTACCAGGCGATCGTCGATGCCGTGGTCCGTCAGATCAGCGCTCACCGCTTCGGCGGTCGGGAGAAGCCCACGGTCTCGAGCGACCCGGATCATGGCATCGTCGTTTCCCTCGACGGGGAAAAGGAGTGCACGATTCATCCTGCGGCGCTCAGGCGGAGGTGTCGCTGTGCCGAGTGTGTTGACGAGATGACGGGAGGACAGATCCTCAAACCGGAGGACGTGGGAGACGACGTGAACCCCAAATCGATCGAACGTCTGGGTAACTATGCTGTTACGATTTCCTGGAGCGATGGCCACTCGTCCGTGTTCCCCTTCACCACGCTCCTGGAGGAGTTCTAGTCAAAGAAATACTTTTCCACGCGATTTGCCGTTGACCTTCGCCCCTTTATTAATATAACGTGCCTGTTTGATCCGGTGTTCAGAGTCGACGTTTATCTATCCGAGTAACAGGCGTTCGACGGAAATGTAGGAGTCTGCGCGATAGTGGCCATCAGGGAACGAAAGAAACAGCACCTCAGCACAGTGGCCGGCAAAGACGTGACCCATCGCGGCAGCACGCTTTTCGAGTGCGTCAATCTTCTGCATCACGCCGTCCCCGAGCTCGACCTGGACGAGATCGACCTGACTACCGAGTTCATGGGCAAGAGCCTCAAGGCCCCCCTGATGATCACCAGCATGACCGGCGGAGCCGAGTATGCCGGCGACCTGAACCGCGGCCTGGCCGAAGTGGCGGCCCAGCATGGGATTGCCTTCGCCGTGGGCAGCCAGCGGGTGATGCTTCACCATCCCGAGAGCCGCGATGACTTTGCCGTCCGCGACAAGATTCCGGACGGCCTGCTTCTGGGCAACATCGGTGTGGGCCAGCTCGAGGAGTACTCGCCCGATGTGATCGAGGATCTCGTCAAGGCCATCGATGCCGACGGGATCTGCGTTCATCTCAACGTGGCTCACGAACTGGTGCAGCACGAGGGGCATCGCACCTTCCGCGGCATCCTGGACGGCATCTCCCGGCTCGTCGACCGGCTGGGAGGGAGGGTGCTCGTCAAGGAGACCGGCGCCGGTCTGTCGCCCCAGGCGCTGGAGCAGCTGAACCGAACCGGCGTCACGTGCATCGATGTCGCCGGGGCGGGGGGGACGTCGTGGACGCGGGTGGAGAGCCACAGGACCCAGCAGAAGGACCTGCGCCGTCTGGGCGAGACGTTCGGCGACTGGGGTGTGCCGACGGCTTTCAGCGTGCTGGCTGCAAAGCGTCTCTGCGGCGAGGGATGCCGGATCATGGCATCCGGCGGAATCCAGAACGGTCTCGACGCGGCGCGTTCCATCGCTGCCGGCGCTGATCTGGTCGGTTTCGCAAGGCCGGTTCTTCTGGCTTTTCTCCAGAGCGGAGTCAAAGGGGCTTCAGGATTTGTTCGCCAGATGGCCGATGAATTGAAAAGCGCCATGCTCCTAACCGGCGCTTCCGGAATAAAATCGCTTCAGGATGCTCCGCGGGTATACACCGGCGAGCTTCGGGAGTGGCTTCTTTCCTTTGGTTGGCTTTCAGAATAAGGAAGGCTGAGTAGTGAATCAATCGTTCGAATCGATGTTCGAGTCGATGGAAAAGACAATATCCGGGATGGAGACGAACAGCTCGCGCATCCCCGGATTTTACCGCCTGTCCGTTGAGCAGCGTCTCGCTTTCCTGGCACGGCGTTTCGGGCTTTCCGAGGAGCAGGTCGATGCGCTGCGCAGCGGCGGCACCCTGCGGATCGAGAACGCCGTCAACATGGTCGAGAACGTCGTTGGCGTTCTCGGGATGCCTCTCGGGCTCGGATTGAACTTCCTGGTGGATGGGTGCGACCTCTTCGTCCCCATGGCGATCGAGGAAGCCTCCATCGTGGCTGCCGCATCGAAGGCCGCTCTTCTCGTTCGCGGGGGAGGCGGCTTCTTCACCCGCGTCAACGAACCGATCATGATCGGCCAGATCCAGGTTGAGAACCTGGAGGATCCCGTAGCGGCCGCCAATGAGCTGATGGAGAAAAAGCACGAGGTGATCACCGAGGCCAACAGCGTCAATCCCCGCATGGTGATCCGGGGCGGCGGTGCCTTCGACCTCGAGACGAGGATCGTCGACTGCGGCGAGGAGAACGACGGTCTCGGAAACGTCGGCAAGGTGCTGGTTGTTCACCTGCTGATCAATGTCTGCGAGGCCATGGGCGCCAACGCGGTCAACTACGCCTGCGAAGCCGCCGGCCCGATGATCGAGAAGATCACGGGGGGGCGGGCTCTCCTGCAGATCGTTTCGAACTACGCGGACCGCTGCCTGGCCCGCGCCGAGTTCACCCTGCCGGTGGAACACCTGGCCATGGAAGGGCTCGACGGCGCCGAGGTGGCGCGCCGCCTGGTCATGGCCGACCGGCTTGCGCGAACCGATCCGTACCGCGCCGCCACGCACAACAAGGGGATCTTCAACGGCATCTGCGCCACGGCCATCGCACTCGGCCAGGACTGGAGAGCGATCGAGGCGGGCGGGCATGCCTATGCCGCGCGGGACGGCCTGTACCGCGGCCTGACCAGCTACAGGATCAAGGACGGCTACCTGCACGCCGAGCTGGAGCTGCCGTTCCAGGTCGGCTGGGTCGGCGGTGCGGTGAACTCCCACCCCGGCGTGAAGCTTCTCCGCACCATCAGCGGCATCAGGAACTCGACGCAGCTCGCCGGACTGATGGCTGCCGTGGGGCTCGGTCAGAACCTGGCGGCCCTCCTGGCCCTCTGCACCGCCGGGATCCAGCGTGGACACATGGCCCTGCACGCCAGGAGCGTGGCCGTCAGCGTGGGGGTGCCTCCGGAGAATGTCGAAGCCGTCACCAAGGAGATGATTCGGCGCAACGAGGTGAAGGTGGCCGTGGCAGAGGAGATTTACCGCAATATGCGCGAGAAGTCGAAACCCGGGAATGAGGAGAGAGATCTCCCGGTCGAGTCGTTTGCGCCCGGCAAGGTCGTTCTCTTCGGTGAGCACGCGGTGGTCTACAACAACAGTCCCGGGATCAGCGCGGCCATCAGCTCGGGATTGACCGTGACCATCTCGAAGGACCCTGACGGTCCTCGTTTCCTGAATCCTCAATTCAAGCAGGTCTTCCCCGTCCCCGAGTCGGACAAGGACATCCGCCTCCTGTCCAAGGCGTCGGACCTGGCGCTCGAGATGTACGGCCTGGACAAGGAAGGCATCGCCATCGACATCAAGTCCGATCTGGTGCCGGGCATGGGGCTCGGATCCTCGGCCGCCTTCTCGGTGGCCCTATGCACCGCTCTGAGGCGGTTCAAGGGCCTCGATCACACGCGCCGCTGGGACAACGGCCTCTTCAAGGAAGTGCAGAAGCTGGAGGAGATCTTCCACGGAAGCCCGAGCGGGATGGATGCCGCGACGATCCTGTCCGACGGCGTCCTCTGGTTCCGGAAGGGACCGCCGCGCGAGCTTCTGCCCCTTCGCCTTTCCCGGCCGCTGACCGGGATCGTCTGCCTCGTCGAGCCGGCAGTCCGGACGATCGACATGGTGGAGCGCGTCCGCCGCCGCAGGGAGAAGAATCCCGAGACGATGAATTGCATCCTGTCGGACATCGGCAACCTGACCGTGGATGCGGGAATCGCACTGGGAACGGGCGACGTCACGGAGGCCGGCAGGCTGATGTTCCGCAACCATGAGCTGCTGGCGAAGCTCGGCGTCTCCACGCCGGCTCTCGACCGCGCGGTGAAGGACCTTCTCGATGCCGGCGTCCTGGGCGCCAAGCTAACCGGCGGGGGAGGGGGCGGCGCCGTCGTGGCCCTGGTCAAAGCGAGCGACCAGATGCGTCTGGTGGACGAACTGTCCGGCGAATTTCCCCTCGTCCTGCCCTTTGCACTGGGAACAGCCACGTAGCGGCCGGCTGCCCGGAAGCACACGTCTCGATTTTTCACGCCACTCCAAGCACCTCGCGATAGGCGCGGGCCGTCGTTGCCGGCTCTTCCTGGCAGAGGAAGTGGCCGAGGTGCTCGAATCCGCCGTACGGCTGGGTCCAGGGCAGGATCTCGATGTAGAGCAGCCCGATCGGGCCGGTATGGAAGGCGATGTTGTAATCGAAGGAGATGTTGCGGATCTCCATGAGAAGGCGCAGGGCGCCGGTCAGATCCCTCAAGGTCCGGCCCATGCTGGCCAGCAGCTCGGGCGGCATGTGATGCAGGTACTCGCCGCCGTGGTCCGGCGGGATGATCACCGCCTCCAGCGGGCGCCGCATGAAGGGGGACACGACCGCCTTCACACCCCCCTCGGTCTCGGAGATGAGCAGATCGGGCAGAGCGGCGTGGCGAAGGGTGGCGGCGAAGGGCATGCCGTCGTTTCTCAAAAGATCGCGGTCGCTGGCGATGGCCCGAGGCAGAACGGCCAGGTGGGCGATCTGCTGGTGTCCGTGCTCCACCGATCCGCCCACCTTGAGCCCCCGGTTTTTCATGATGGCCGCGTATCCGCTGTGGCCTTCCGCGGTGCGCGGGAATCCGGGAGCCTCGCTGTGAAGGAGGAACCTCTCCAGCGCGGCCAGCCGCATGAGGATCACCGTCATGTCGGCCGAGCAGACGTTGTGCAGGTCAGCGTCGTGGAAGGTCGAGTTCCACTGAAGGAAATGCATGCCCCGCCCGCCTCCTCCCCGGCTCGGCGGGAAGGGGAAGACCATGGGAAAGAGGTTGAAGTTGATGAAGGTCTTTCCCTTGCAGAGGTCGGCCACGTCGATCACGGGCGTGAGGCGCCCGCTGCAGACGATGCAGGGGAGGGCTTCGCGGCCGTCCTCCCCGCCCTCGACGTCACTCCATGACAGCGGCCTGCTCCGCCGCGCCTCGGAGTAGGAGATCGTCACGCCGGAGCGCAGCTCCTCCACAAGGTCGGGATTCGGCTGGAACTCCGCAGCCTCCGAGTCGCGGACCAGGGCCTCGACGTCGGCGTAAGTGGTCTCTTCGAGCCGCCGGAAGCGGGTGATTGCTTCGAGACCGCTGTAGGTGAGCACTCTTTCGCCGTTGTCGCTCTGCGTCATTTATCCGTGGCGACTCCCTCGGCCGGGGACGACGGTGTCGCGAAGTCGTTCCTCGGAATCCGTCCGGCCAGGAAGGCGTCGCGGCCCGCCTTGCAGGCGTGGTTCATCGCTCGCGCCATCAGCACGGGATCGTCGGCATGGGCGATGCCCGTGTTGAGCAGAACGCCTTCAGCTCCCAGCTCCATCGCCACCGTGACATCGGAGGCCGTTCCCACGCCGGCATCGACGATGACGGGAACGGTGATGTTCTGCAGGATGATCCTTATGTTCAGGGGATTCAGGATCCCCTGCCCCGAACCGATCGGGGCCCCGAGGGGCATGACCGACGCCGCGCCTGCGTCCTCGAGCCGGCAGGCCGTGATCGGGTCGTCGTTGGTGTAGACCAGGACGGTGAACCCTTCCTTCACCAGGGTCTCCGTGGCCTTGATCGTTTCGACGATGTCGGGGAGAAGGGAGATCTTGTCGCCAAGGACCTCCAGCTTGATCAGGTCGGAGAGACCCGCCTCGCGCGCCATGAAGGCGGTCCGGATCGCGTCGTCGGCCGTGTAGCAGCCGGCCGTGTTGGGAAGCAGGGTGTAGCGATCCCTGTCGATGTAGTCGAGAAGGGATTCGCCCTCCCCGCTCAGGTTCACGCGCCGAACGGCAACGGTCACGACCTCGCAGCCCGATGCCTCGAGAGCCTCGGCCATGAGCGGGAAGGTCTTGTACTTTCCCGTACCCACGAAGAGTCTGGACGTGAATGAGTGCTTTCCGATTTTGATGGGCTTGTCTTTCATGGCGATCAGCCTCCTCCGACAAACGTGACGATCTCCACTCTGTCTCCGTCTGCGATGGTTACATTGTCGTGTTCGATCTTGGGGACGATTTTGAGATTTACCTCGACGGCCATGGCGCCTTGGCGGATGCCGAGGAGCTTGACCAGCTCCGTGACCGTCATGGCTCTTTCCAGCTCCTTTTTTTCTCCGTTCAGCATGATGGAGACAGTCATCGGTCGACTCCGAGGATTTCGAGAAAACGTGGATCCCTTCTCAGGGTCTTCAGGTCAGGATCCGCCAGAGCATACTTCCGGGCCAGCTCGAGCCTCCGCAGCTTGACGTGCTCCCGGAAGTGCCGGGAAAGGTATATCAAGGCCTTTTCCTTTTCTCCCACGAGGAGGTAAAGGCAGGCCTTATTATAGAACTGGTCAGGGTATTCCTCAACAGCGGCAGCAATGGCTGAAGCAGATTCATTAAAACCGGCCCTGGCAAGGCGGATCCCCTCCGACATCAGCGTATCGGTGAGCGACGGGGCCAGGGCGGCGGCTTCGCGAATCAGGCGTGAGCCCGCATCAGTGCCGTCGCCGGCCAGCACGTTGACCGTGGCGAGCTGCAGCAGTCCGCGGGCTTTCATCCGGCTGCAGGAGCGGATAGCATCCCTGTAGGCGAGAAGCTTGTCCTTTTCGAGGCCGTCGCGGTATTCCCCCAGGAGCTCGTCGCAGATCCCGATCCCCTTGCCGATGCTGTCCCGTGAGAGAGCCAGGTCTCCGAGGTCGGCCTCGGCGGCGCCGCGAGTGAAGTAGGCCCTGGCCGTCAGGTCGAGGTTGTTCAGGAAGCTCGAGTCCTGGACAACGGCAATGAACTCGTTCAGCGACGCGATC
Source organism: uncultured Phycisphaerales bacterium (assembly GCA_964482235.1). Classification (GTDB taxonomy): domain Bacteria; phylum Planctomycetota; class B15-G4; order B15-G4; family CAYZWU01; genus CAYZWU01. Next base: position 26,561 of record CAYZWU010000003.1, on the reverse strand, counting down.
GCCCCCGATGGATCGCCTCCCTCGTAACGCTGGAACATCGCCTTCACGAGAGGCATCGATGAGCGCGACCGGTCGTCGAGCAGGGAGACGGCCTCGGGCGATGGGTAGTAGCTCGAGCCTGAATCGTCGCTGCGGAGTGCGGCAACGAGCTGGTCGTAGATCGTCAGGCAGAGGTCCTCCCTGTTTTTCTGCGCCAGCATCCAGACGAAGCCCTTGAGGGAGAATCGTCCCGAGAGGCACGAATCGATGAGGGAGTCGTCCTGGCGGTACGGAGCGACGGCGAAGGCCTCGAGGAAAGAGGACGATCCGTCGCCGCCCGTCGCTGCAATGAGAGCTCCTTCCAGGAGGAAGGCTCTGGCCTGCACGAAGCCGCTGAAGTCGCCGGGGATCTTGTCCAGATCGCGTCGGACCGAGTTCAGCGGCTCGTTCCAATCATGCTCTTCCAGCCAGTAGGAGACGAGAGCCGAACCGAGATGGGCTTCGCCTCTGTGAAGCTGGGCAGGGACGGCGTAATCGCCCTTCAGGGCAAGCAGCGCGTTCTCGATCTCCCTCCGGGCGGCAGACGGATCGCTGCCGTAGAGAAGAAGCGATTCGGCCAGGTCGAGACGGTAGTCGATGCTCTTCGGGAAGAGCCGGCAGAGCTCGCGGCTCAGGGCGATCGAAGCGTCGTGGTCGCGAAGCCGGTACAGGTGCGCCTTGAGGTTCGTGAGAGCTTCGCCTGCCTTCTGCCTGACGCGCGGCGAGGCGGAAAGCAGTCCGTCGGCGATGATCGCCATGCTGGTGAGGTCGGCGCAGTCCCTCAGGCTCTCGAGGAGGGGAAGGATCATCTCCTTGCCTGCAAGCCCGCTTCTTATCAGCTCGTGACAGTCCGCGAGTCGGAGGGCCGCTTCGGCACGCGGACCGGCGGCCAGCGCGGCGATCGCATCCGGCTGGACCGCGGCGGGAAGGCCGGCGAGATTCCGCGCGATGAGAGCCGTCTGAAATGCCGGGGCCGGCCGTCTCGTACTAACGATATAACTCTTTATCTCTTGCATGGTTCCAGTTGCAAGCAGAGTCGAGGCCCAGGCTTCTTCCCCGGGATCTTCCCTATCGGCGTGCGAGGAAAGGTAGCGGATCGCTTCCAGTTTGACCTCCTGAGCCGTGCTGTCGAGATATTCTCTCACCGTGGCGTTCAGTGACCTGTCGGGGACGAGCCGTGTCAGAGCGCCAAGGCAGCCGCAGACCACCCTGGGATGCTCGCTCTTCAACCCTTTGACCAGGAGAGGAATAGATCTCTCGTCGACTCTCTCGAGCCCCTTGAGGGCCCTGTCCCTGACGAGGAAGAACGGGGAGCTCAGGTCGTCGATCAGAACTTTTGTTCCGGCGGCAAGATCTTCGCCGGTCCCTTCCGGTCCGGGGAAAGCGTCCGGCAAGGGGAGGAGCAGGCCGATCAGCAGCGCTATCAAAGCTGCTGCAGAGCCGCTTTTACGTGCATCTACCATGCTGTTCCTCACCCGGCGATTGCCGCCTGTGCCCACCCGAAAAATGAGGCCGTTTAGGATGGATACCGACCACCAGGGCATTCGAGCGCCGGGACGAACATTATAGAATATGGGAGAAAGGGTTGCATCACCCGACCTTTTCAAAAAATAGGCTTGACGCCTTTCAGGTCCCAAATTAGCATACTGGGTTGATATACAGCGCTTGCGCAGCGAAAGCGGGGTGCGGATGCCCGCTTTTTCTTTTTTCAGGGTTGGAATTGTGCCCCTGAATTGAGAAATGGTTGCTAATACTGCGGTTTCAGGCAGTTGAGAGATCGCGGGTTTGCGGCCCCGGACTGCGCTTGCTCGACAGGAAAGGTGTGCTATGAACGGCGCCGAGCTTATCCGGCTGGTGGATGTCCTTCACAGAGAAAAAGATATCGACAGGGAGACCATCTTCGAAGCTGTCGAGGGGGCCATTGCCACAGCCATCAGAAAAAGGCACGAGACCGAGGATGACATCGAGGTCCGTGTCGACAGGGAAAGCGGCGAGATCATGGTTTACGAGGGGGAGTACCTCGCCGAATATCCCGATATGGGGCGGATTCAGGCCCAGACAGCCAAGCAGGTCATCATCCAGAAGATCCGCGAGGCGGAAAGCGAAGTGATCTACGGTGAATTCGAAGGCAAGGTGGGCGACCTGATCAACGGTACTGTTCAGCGCATCGAGAACAGCAACGTGATCGTCAACCTGGGCAAGGCGGAGGGCTTTCTTCCACGCAACGAAAGGATCCGCGGGGAGAACTACCAGCCCGGCGAGCGGATCAAGGCCCTGATCTACGACGTCCAGAGGGTGGGCAACAAGGTCAAGATCCTGCTGACCCGCGCCAGCCCTGATTTCGTGGTAAAACTGTTCGAGCTCGAGGTTCCCGAGATCGGCGAGAAGATCATCGAGATCAAGCGGATCGCCCGTGAGGCAGGTCACAGGACAAAGGTAGCGGTTTCCTCGTACGACATGCGGGTGGACTGCATCGGCGCCTGCGTCGGAATCCGGGGAACGAGGATCAAGTCGATCACCGACGAGCTGAACGACGAGAGGATCGACATCATCCGCTGGAATGAATCGACAGAGATTTTGATCAACAACAGCCTGAGACCGGCACAGATCGATCACATCAACCTTGACGAGCAGAACAGGGTCGCCAGCGTGATCGTCCCCGACGACCAGCTTTCCCTGGCGATCGGCCGCAAGGGCCAGAACGTGCGGCTCGCGTCGAAGCTCACCGATTGGGATATCAAGATCCAGGGCACCGAACAGCGCGATAGATCCGCTGCAGACCCGGAACACGAGGATCCTGAAGTCACGGCGGCCAGGGAGGCGCTTCTCCAGGGCACGAGCCTCGAGGCGATCTACTCGCGGGCCAAGAAGAAGACCGAGGGTGAAGAGACCGACAAGGAAACGGAAGAGTCGGCGGATCAGGAAGCGGCCGAGCCGGCCGCGGAGAAACCCGACCTTCTGGCCAAGGCGCTCGCTGCTGCGGTGGCGGAAGAGAAGTCGTCGAAAGAGCAGGAGGATCAGGCCGAACCAGGTGCCGATGTTCTTGCCGAGGCTGCCGCCGATACTGAAGAAACTGCGGAAGAAGCGGCTGAGCCGGACTCTCCGACCGATGAAGTTGACAAGCGCGGTGAGGGTGCGGTCGAACCGGCCGAGGCAGATGAAGCAGAGGGTGGTTCCGAACTCCCTCGAGATGACGATGAGGGAAAGAACGGAGCCTCGGAAGGGGAATCGCTCTAGGAGAGTAGATTTTTTACGCTGACGGAGAGACGCTTTGAGATTGCATGAGCTGGCAAAAGAACTTGGAGTGCCCAGCAAGGATCTTCTTGCTCTGGTGAGGGAGATCGGCTTGAACGTTAAGAGCCACTCTTCTAACCTCGAAGCGGGTGAGGAGGCTATACTCCGTTATGCGATGAACGAGATCCTGGAGGAGAAGCAGAAAGAGCTCGCGCCGGCTGCCGAGGCCGAGGCGGAAGAAGCCGAAAAGGAGGCCGACGAGGCTCAGGTCGCAACCGCTGAAGAGGCTGATGAGGCCGAGGCGGCACCGGCTGCGGCCGTCGAAGAGGAAGCTCCTGCCGAGGCAGCTGCCGCAGAGGAGCCTGTCGAGGCGAAGGAGGAGGAGTCCGAGCCGGTCGCCGTTGGCGAGGAGGCGGCCAAGGAAGAGGACGCCGAAAAGACCGCACCGGCAAAACCGGTCAAGAAGCTGAAGAAGATCGCCAAGAAGAAGAAGGCCGGAGCCACGATCCTGGGCCGGATCGATCTGTCGTCCGTGACGCTGGAACAGCACAGGAAGGCCCGCGAGCAGAAGCGGAAGGATCAGGCCGAGCCGAAGCCGCGCGTCGCCGCCGAACACGGTACGCAGGAGGACGACCGGCAGACGGTTGCCGGCAAGAAAACCGCTATCGGGCGTACACCGGCCGCTGTCGGCAGGCCGGGCACTTTTGCCGATGACAAGATCAGCAGGACGATCAAGCCCAAGCAGGGTCCGGACCAGATCGATCTCGAAGATCCGCTGCTTCAAGAAATCCGGATCAACCACTGGGCCAAGCATTACCGTCCCCGGAGACCGGTGTTCCGCGGCCACCGCGGGCATAAGAAGGCAACCAGACCGGCTCCCGTCGTGGATCGGAAAGCGCAGATCGAACCGCCGGTCTCGGTCAAGGTCCTGTCCCAGGAAACGGGGATCAAGGCTCAGAACATCATGATGTCCCTGCTGAAGAAGGGGATCATGATCAACATCAATTCCTTGCTGGACGAGGAGCAGATCCTCCAGATTGCCATCGATTTCAACAAGGATGTCGAAATCATAGCCAAGAAGGATGTGGAGGAGACATTCTTCGAGGAGGAGCAGGTGAAAGACGAGGTAGGGGAGGGAAAAACCGTTCAGCGCGCACCGATCGTGACCTTTCTCGGGCACGTTGACCATGGGAAGACATCGCTTCTCGACGCGATCCGCAAATCCAACGTCGTTTCCACCGAGGAAGGTGGAATCACGCAGCATATCAGTGCCTACCAGGTCAAGACGAAGAGCGGCTTGCTGGTGACATTCCTCGACACGCCCGGTCACAAGGCATTCACCGAGATGAGGGCCCGCGGGGCCAATGCCACGGACATCGCCGTGCTCGTGGTGGCTGCCGATGACGGCGTGATGCCCCAGACCGAAGAGGCGATTCAGCACGCGCAGGCTGCCGGTGTTCCCCTCGTGGTGGCGATCAACAAGATCGACAAGCCGAACGCCAATCCCGACATGGTGCGGCAGAGGCTGTCCGGCGTGGGCGTCATGACCGAGGACTGGGGTGGCGAAGTGGGCTGCGTGGAGGTGTCGGCCATCAAGAAGACCGGCATCGACGAACTTCTCGACCGGCTGTCCCTGGAAGCCGAGATCCTCGAGCTCGAGTGCAACCCGTCGCGCAAGGCGAAGGGCGTGGTCATCGAGTCGTGGAAGGACGAGGAGATCGGGAACGTGGTCACGCTCCTGGTGCAGGACGGTGCGTTCGGCCTGAAGGAGAACATCCTGGCCGGCGATTCGACCTGCCGCGTCCGTACGATCCTCGACGAGAGAGGCAAGAGGCTCGAGACGGCCGGTCCGTCCACACCGGTCAATGTCGTCGGCTTCGAATCCCTTCCCGAGGCGGGCGAACCGTTCCAGGCCGTCGAGGATGTGGACAAGGCGAAGGAGATCGCCGAGCTGCGCCGTCAGAAGAACCGCGCCAAGCGTCTGGCTCCGGAGCGCCAGGTCATCACCCTGGAAAACCTATTCGACACGATGCAGACCACCAAGGCGGCCGAGATCCGCGTGGTGCTGAAAACCGACGTGAAGGGCTCGCTCGAGGTGATCAAGAAATCTTTCCAGGAGCTCGACCACGAGGATGTCAAGATCAAGCTGATCCGCGACGGGGTCGGCGGGGTGACCGAGGACGATGTCCTTCTGGCCATTGCCTCCGAGGCGATCATCATCGGCTTCCGGGTCGTTGCCGACGAGAAGGCGCGCAGGCTGATCGAAGAGAACCAGATCGATTTCAGGACCTATCGCGTCATCTACAACCTGATCGAGGAGATCCATCTCGCCATGGAAGGCGCGCTGGAGCCCCTCAAGAAGGAGCAGGTGACGGCGCACGTGGAAATCCGCGAGGTCTTCAGGTCGTCGCGCATCGGCAACATCGCCGGATGTTTCGTCCTGGATGGAGTGATCTCGCGCAACAACAAGGTCCGGCTCACCCGGAACGGCGTTGTGATCTACGAGGGAGATATCGAGACTCTCAAGCGTTTCAAGGACGACCAGCGCGAAGTCAAGGAAGGATTCGAGTGCGGCGTCAAGATCGCCGGCTATGATGATATCAAGGTCGGCGACGTGATCGAGTCGTACAAGATCGTCGAGGAGAAGAGAAAACTCTGATCCCGATGAGCTATCCCGCCTGTCCGTTTCATCTGCAAGGTCCGCCGGTCTGGAGGCGATGATGGCTGCAGTGCTGGGTATCCTTCAGTTCACGACACGGATCCGGGCCGCACGAACGCTCAAGGACAAGCGGCGCGTTGTGAAAAGCATGAAGGACCGCATCAGGAATCGCCACAACGTCTCCGTGGCCGAGGTCGATGATCTCGACGTGATCAAGCAGGCAATACTGGCCGTGGCCATGGTGGGGAACGATCGAGTCTACATCGAATCGGCGTTGACCAAGCTGCTCGATCAGCTGATGTACCATCCCGAAGCGGAACTGGTCGACCACAGCCTCGAGATCTTGTAGCGGACGCCGCGGGTTACAGGTTGAGCAATCGTTCTGGAGCGAGAAACGCATGAGCTGGGACAAATTCGAAAAACTGGTGTCGCTCGTCCGCGAAAAGGTGACAAACATCATCCTCTACCGCATGAAGGATCCGAGGATCGGATTCATCACGGTGACGAAGGTGGATCTCTCGCGGGACCTGAAATCGCTCCGGGTCTACTTTTCCGTTCTCGGCGACCAGGCGGACAGGTCGAAGGCGACGAAGGCGCTCGAGAACAGCCGCGGATTCGTTCGTTCCGAGGTGGCCAAGGCGTTGAGAACGCGGTCCGTTCCGGAGGTCGAGTTCGAGTACGACGAGTCGGGCGAACGGGCCACCCGGATTCTGAACATCATTTCCGAGCTCGACGTCGGAGAGAAAGAGCCCGCCGAGGGGACGGAAGAGCCTCTCGCGCCGCAAGACGACAATCCAAAAGAATGAGGCATCGCGCGACGTGGACCTCGTTGGCCAGGAACTTCGCGGTATCAAGCTGATTCGCCCAGTCGGATCGGGCGGCATGGGGACGGTCTATCAGGCCCGCGTCGCGAGATCGCGGCGCGATCTCCCGGCGGGAAAAGAGGTGGCTGTCAAGGTCCTTCACCCACATCTCGTGCTGGAGCCTGAAATCAGGTCGCGGTTCAAGCGCGAGGCCGGCCTCGGCATGACCCTCAGGCACCCCGGCGTCGTGCGGATCTTCCACGTGGACTCGCAGCGCGTTGGGGAGAGCCTTGTCCTCTTTCTCGTGATGGAGTACCTTCGCGGGATCACCTTGAAGTCGATGCTCGACGAGAGCGGGTCGCTGAGCGACCAGACTCTCAGACAGGTGACCGTTCAGGTGGCGGATGCTCTCTCGGTCATCCATGCGCGGGGGATCGTTCATCGCGATCTCAAGCCGGAGAACATCTTCATCGAGAAGGGCGGCGTGGTGAAGATCGGCGATTTCGGCCTCTCCCAGCTGAGCGAGAAGTCGCGCCAGTCGGAGCAGCAAGGCTTCATCGGCAGCGTCGCCTATGCCGCCCCGGAAAGGTTCGGTCCTGAACGGGCCAAGCCGCCGTCCGACCTCTACTCCCTCGGCGTCGTCCTCTACGAGCTGGCCACCTGCGTCAATCCGTTCCTCGGCGACGGCCTGACTTCCACCATCGCCAACCACCACGACATGGTGCCCTCCTCGCCCAGCGACAGCGGGGCGCTGATCTCTCCCTTCATGAGCGCCCTGATCATGGCTCTTCTCGAAAAGGATCCGCGGCGGCGTCTCGGTCCGCCCGCTCGTCTCAAGAGAATCCTGGAGAAGGCGGAATCGTCGCAGTGGTGGAAGAGCGCGAAGTCGGAGGATCTCGCCGGCCTGATCAGCCGGAGGCGGGCCGCCATCTGTATCGCCAGGAAGACCGGCTTCTTCGGCCGCACCGCCGAGGTCGGCAAGCTGCTCGATCTCCTCGAGGAAGTGGAGTCGCAGCGCCAGGGCCGCGTGGCCCTGATCCGGGGAGAGGCCGGGGTGGGCAAGACCAGGCTGCTGGACAGGCTCCTCGAGAAGATGGACCAGGCCGGGCGGAAGGGGCGGCTCCTGGTGGTCCAGGCGCTCCAGAGCAACGTTCCCGTTCCCTACCACACGCTGATCGCCGCCGTGCTGACGGCCCTCGACCTGAGGGAGACGGATCGACGGGTCCTCCGCGACGACCTGGTGAAGAAGCTCGCCGATCTCTTCCAGGGAAGAAACCAGATTGCCGAGGATTTCGCCACCTTCCTGGTGAGCCGCCGGCCCGGCGAGGGGGAGACGGCCATTCCTCCCGATGCGGCCGCCTATCTCTTCACCGATTTCTTCAAGCTTCTTGCGGCCGACTCCATGCTGATCCTCGTGGTGGAGAACATCCACGGCGCAGATCCCATGACGCTCGGCGTTCTTCTCCGCATGGCGAGACGGATCAGGAAGTCGCCGATCCTGATCGTTCTCACGGCGCGATCGGGCGAGGCCGACTCGGGCAGGGAGAGCAGCACCGCCGTGGCGGACGATTTCCTCGGGAGGATCTGCAAGGAGGAGGATGTCGCGATCCTGGTACTCGACCGGCTGAGCCGATCCGAGGTGAAGAAGATCCTCGTGGATTACGGCTTCCCCACGCTTGTTGCCGAAGGCGAGGTGGGCGACCGTGTCTTCGAGGTGACGGAGGGCAATCCCTACTTCGTCCTCGAGGTGGCCGGGCTCCTTCTCAAGGAAGGTGCGCTCAATGCCGCGAACCCGGACTGGTTCGGCCTTCTGCGCCATGTTCCGGCTTCGATCCAGGACGTGTTCTACCGGCGTCTCTTCCGGCTTTCTCCCGAGGAGAGGCAATTCCTCGACTTCGCCTCTGTGTTCGGGATCCGCTTCAGCGTGGACGACGTGATCGGCGCGCTCGAGCTCGATTTCGCCCGCGCGGCGGGGATCGTCTCGAAGCTACAGAACACCCTCTCCCTCATCAGGCCCACGCTCGATGGGAGGCATCGCTTCGACCACGTCCTGCTCCGCGAGATGATCTACGACAACCTGGATCCCGATGCGAAGCAGGCCTTTCACAAGCGCGTGGGGAATTACTTCGAGAAGCTCGCGGCGGAGCGGCCTCTCACCGGACGGGAAGCACTCAAGGCCGCCGTCCACTTCTCGCGGGGAGGCGATTCTCTCTCCTTCCTGCGCCGCTTCTCCCAGGCCTTCGACTACCTGCTCTACAAGAGCGCCTACGGAAGCGCCATGAAACTTGCCCGCGATGCTGCCCTCGAGGTGAGAAAGCTTCAGGCGGAGGGTCATGCGTTCACACCCTTCGAGGATTGCGGCGTTCTCCTCAAGCTGGCGCGCGTGGCTCACATCGTGGGGCGGCGCGATGTGGAGGTCGAGGTGCTGAGAAAGGCTCTCCGGGCGGCGCACGATGAACCGTCCCTTCGGGCCGCCGTCTGCCTCCGCTTCGCCACGCACGACTATGCCAAGAGCCGGTACTTCGGCGCGCTGTCCTGGGTCGAGTCGGCGCTGGACCAGATGATCAGGGCCGGGGATAGGGCAGGGGAAGCCGAGGCCCTCCAGCTTCACGCCGACATCATGCGGAACATCGACAGGGCCTTCGACGTCACTCCCTACCTCGAGAGGGCATTGAAGATCCGGAAGGAGCTGGACGACGAGGCCGGGCAGGCGCGGATCCTGATCAAGATCGGCATGAACAAGCTCGACCGCGGCGAGCCGGGTGCCGCTCGATCGCACTTCAGGGAGGCGATGCCGTTCCTCCGCAGGACCGGCGGTGCAGAGGCGAAGGGAACCATGCTCCTCGGGATCAGCCGTTTGCAGATGGAGAAGGGCAGGCCCGATCTGGCCGAGAGGACTCTTCGTCACGCGATCGAGACGGCGCGGAGGCTCGGCCAGGGCTTCCTCAAGGCCAGGATTCTGGGCGACCTCGGCGAGTGCCTCCTCGAGCGGAAAAAAATGACAGAGGCCGTATCCGTGCTGAAGGAAGCCCGCCGGCTGGCTGTCGAGACGGGTAGCGACAAGATCGTGGCTCGCGTGCTCGCCGCCCTGGCCAGGACCCACGCGGCAGCGGATGAAAAGGCCGACGCCGCGGCGCTGGCGAGGGACGCGGCACGGGAGGCGGTCCAGCGAGCCCGAGATGCCGACCTGGGAGATGCGGACATGATCAACGCCTTGAACGCTCTGGCCTTCGTCTTCCTCGCAAGGGGGAAGCAGCGCAGCGCCCTGGCGATCACGCGGAAAACAGGGAGGCTGCTCAAAAAAGGTGCGTTTCGTAAACGTCTGGAACAAGAAACGTTGCGGCTTCACGTGGCGGCGACCTCTTGAAGGTGCAGTGAGCCGTTGAGATCTGCTCGCTTCATGCCTATCATGGGATCTCGAGGAAGCGGAACTGCTTCCCTATTCAGGAAAGAGTCATGACAGGATCGCTCGGCAGATCGATGAAAGGCAAGCTCGTTCAGGCGGCATCTCTGCTCATCGCCGCCGCGCTGATCGTTCTTCTCATTCTGCTCTACAACTGCATCGAGGAAACGCCGGAGTTCAAGGCGTGCGTTGCCGACTTCCTGTCCGATCGCCTCGCCGGCCAGAATCCGATCAGGATGGATCTCGAGCTCGAGGTGTCGGTCGACCGGTTCCTGGAGGGCCGGGCGAGCATCACCATGAAGATCGAGCCGGAGAGGGAGATCCTCTACTTCGTGCTGAACGGCGGCTTCGATGTGAGCCGGGTCAGGTGGAACGGCGAGGATGCGGATTGCCTCGACCTCGGGCTCGTGATCCCGGCATGCCGGGTCAAGCTGCCACGCGGCACGCCGCTGACAGGGAACAACCTCCTCGAGGTGGAATACAGCGGCCGCCTTCCTTCTCCAGGCTCGTACAGCGTCTTCTCGCAGGAACTCGTCTACCTGGCGCCCGAGGACCGCTTCTATCCGCGGATCTCGGAACGCCCCATGGAGGTGAACCTCAACGTCGCCTTCCCCCCCGGCCTCCAGCCCGTGGCTGATACGAGCCGGACCGAGACGGTGCGCTATGCCGAGTCCAGTCCGCGCGAGACCAGGACTGCGGCAAGCTGGACCTTGCCCGGCGAGGTGTCGCTCTTCTCGGTGGCCGGCTGCGCTGCCGAGCCGATCCGGATCAGCGAAGGAGAGACGAACATTGCCGTCTATCCCTACGGGAGCCCCGGAGCCATTCCCAGGGATACGCTCCGGAGGCTTTCGGTCTTCTTCTCGCGGCGTCTCGGGCCGCTTCGCCCGAAGGCGATGAGGTTCATCGTGGTTCCCTCCGATGTGGCGCGGGACCTCTACTGCGACGAGGCCGGAACGATTCTCTTTCCCGAGAAACTGGGCGGCAACGGTCTGGCCTACGCCTTCGCCTTCATCTGGCTCGGCAAGGGTTTCCCGCCGGGCACTCTGTTCTCCAGGGAGGAGATGGCGAGGGCGTGGGCCCAGTATTACTTCTCCCAGGCGGCCGATACCGGGCAGAGACTGCGGTACTGCGCCGCTGCGCCGGGCGACCAGGGAGGGGACCTGCTGTCGCTCTTCCGCCGGATGGTGGGCGACGAGCTTTTCGACACGATCTGTCTCAGGATGTTTCAGCTCCCGACTCTCGTCGAGGAGGGGCAGGAGACTGTCACGCGCGACGTCAGCGGGTGGATCCGCTGCTGCGAGGAGTTCGGGATTCAGGGGTACGACTGGTTCTTCCGGCAGTGGGTCGGCGAGCGGCGCCGGCTCGATCTCGCCATCACCGACTTCTCCGTGATCCGCGATGGAAGCGGCTACCAGTTCTCCGTCTCCTACAGGAATCTCGGCGATTTCGATCTTCCCGAGAAAGTCGATCTCGTTCTCATGACCAGGGAGGGAGCGATCCGCCGGGAGATCAAGATCTTCAGGAACGAGCGTACGTGGAACGACTACGTGATGCAGGAGGTCACCGGGGTGGCGCTCGATCCCGAGGGGCTCTGGCCCGACCTGGATCGGGAGAACAACGTCTCCTACCGCGATTGCGAACCGTTTCTCGTTGTACCTTCGCCCGATGACAGGTTCCTCGCCGTGGCCACCCGGAAGGAGGCCGGCACCAGCGGCGGCCCTCTGCTGATCAGGAACAGGCAGGAGGGCGGGGAGCGGCTGTACCGGCTGGAGATGCCCGTGGCGGAACTGCGCTGGATCAGGGATGACCTTCTTCTTGTCAAAGCGGGGCAAACGGCCGAGGGCGGCATGGCGGCCGAGAACGAATCGGAATACTACCTCGTGGATGCCAATCTCGGGAAGAAGAAGCTCCTGGGAAAAGGGATCGGCATCTCGCCGTCATCGTCGGGAGAGTTCATCGTGATCAACGAGTGGCGCAACAACCGCTGGCGCCACCGGCTGTACAACCTGAAGGAAAGGCTCGAGCGGCCGTTCCTCAACCGGGTCATGCAGTACCTCGAGTTCATCGACGGTGCGGACCTCCTCAAGGCGGTGAACCGGCAGTGCCAGCCCGAGGCGGTGGAGATCTACTCCATCACGGGGCGCCTGCTCTACAGGTTTCGCCACAGGGAAATGGAGCTTTTCCATTTCATGGGCCACGAGGGCTCGGAGGGCAAGGGGATTCTCTTCCTCGCCCGCGCGAACGACGTCGTCTCCCTCTATGCCGTCTCGTCGAAGATGACGAAGCCGAAGAAGCTTCTCGATCTCGAGAGTCGCCAGGTCCACTGCTGTCTCGACGAGGCCGGCCAGCATGTCTACATCCACGAGACCTTTCCTGCCGGCGGAACTCCAGGCGAGAGCGCCTGCCGCCAGGTCGTTTCCCGTTACGACCTGGCCGCCAAGGGCGTGGAGGTTCTCTATGACGGCGAGGGAGAGGAACGCGTCCAGGTGTTCCACAAAAGGGGGATCGTGCTGATCGACAGGGAGCGCCTGACGGTTGGTGAAGAAAGACAGCGGCTCTATTTCCGCTGGTTCGCCACCGGTTCGGACGTGGAGATCCTGACCGGCCGCTGGTTCGTCAAGGACCTGACTCTCGTGGACAGCCAGCGGGTCCTCTACTGCTCCCTGGCCGTGCCGACTCCCGGTTTTCCGGCCGTCCAGGAAGCCTGCGACCCCTTCACGATGTACAAGTTTTTCAGGTATGATTTCGAGAAACGGCTACCGGCTGACGAGATCCGATTTGGAGCACCCGAGAACTGAGGCCTTGTCAATCCATGGGAAGGACACGCTACTTCTTCGTATACAAGAACAGCGACGGTGTCGAGAAGATCTATCACCTCACCGGCAATCTCGTGGTGGGGCGCTCCGACGTCTGTCATCTCGTGCTCGATCACGAGGGCGTCTCGCGGCAGCACTGCGAGCTGAGCCTCGTTCCGACGGGGGTCAACGTCGTTGATCTCGGATCGACGAACGGGACATTCCTCAACGGCACGAGCATCAAGGAGGCGATCGCGCGCCCCGGCGACCGGATCGTGATCGGACAGGCCTGTCTCGTGCTCTCGGAGGTGCCTCAGTCCGGAAAGACCGAGGCGGCGGCCACCGGCGTTCTCGGCGACACCACCGTCGAGATCGTGCTGAAGGCGGCGGCGGAGAAGAGCCCCGACGCGGCCCTTCTCGACGCGTCCGGTGTGGAGGGCGACTACTTCGGCGCCCTCTTCAAGCTCACCGACCTGGTGAACTCGGCGGACGATCGGGAAACGCTGCTGCACTCCTTCCTGCTGATCCTGATGGACCTCTTCCGGATGGATCTGGGAGCTGTCTACCTCCTCGATGGCGAGGGGAAGGGGTTGAGGCTCATCCAGGAAGAACGAAAGGCCGGAGGGAAGGAGTACTCTCCCTCGATGTCCGTTCTCGACAGGGTCGTGCAGGAGAACGTGTCGGTCGTGGCGCAGGATCCTCTCCTCGATCCGCGCTTCGGCAAGGCGCGCTCCATCGCGACGGCGGGAACGGCCAGGATCCTCTGCGTTCCCATGAGAACGGCGCGCCAGGTGACGGGCGCCGTCTACCTCTCGTCGCTGAAGAAGGCGTCGCCGCCCGGCGAGGAGGCTCTCCAGCTGCTCGCGGCTCTCACCTCGCAGGCGACGCAGGCGATGGAGAACCTTGCTTACAGGGAGCGCCTCGAGAGGGACAACACGATCCTCCGCTCCGGAGCGTCGGGCGCGATCGAGATCGTGGGTGCGTCGGAGGAGATGGAGTCGGTGCGGCGGGTGGTGCAAAAAGTGGCGGCCACCGATGTCACGGTGCTCATCACGGGCGAGAGCGGAACGGGGAAGGAGCTCGTCGCCGCTTCGATCCACCAGGCATCGTCGCGGCGGGAGCGGCTCATGGTCTCCATCAACTGCGGAGCCATCCCCGATTCCATGGTCGAGGCCGAGCTTTTCGGCCATGAGCCGGGGGCCTTCACCGGCGCGAGGGAGAGGAAGCTCGGACGCTTCGAGCTAGCCCACGAGGGGACGCTCTTCTTCGATGAAGTGGGGGAGCTGCCCCTGGCCGCCCAGGTCAAGCTTCTTCGAGCACTGGAGCAGAAAGTTTTTTACAGGGTGGGGGGTGAGAAGCCGGTGCACGTGGACGTGCGCATCATCGCCGCCACGAACGCCGACCTGGAAGACAGGGCGGAGAAGGGAGAGTTCCGCGAGGATCTTCTGTTCAGGCTGAACGTGTTCCGGATTCACACGCCATCGCTCCGGGAACGGCGCAACGATATCCCCGAGCTGGTAGAGTTTTTTCTCAGGGAGCTCTCGCCGGAGCCGGTGAAAGTCTCCCCCGAGGGCATGGAGCGCCTCAGAGCCTGCCCCTGGAAGGGGAACGTCCGCGAGCTGCACAACCTGCTCGAGCGCGAGCTGATCCTGCGCGAGGGGGACCTTCTCACCTTCGAGAGCCTCGGTCCGATGGGCGGCGCGCCGGCAGGAACCGGGCCTGCCGGGCGAACGCTCAAGATGCGGGAGCGGGCGCACATTCTCGAGGTGCTCCGCTCCGTGGGATGGAACAAGAAAAAAGCTGCCGAGGTTCTTGGCATCGGCAGGCCTTCGATATATGACAAGATCCGGCAGCACGGAATCCGCGAAGGAGAATGAGAAAGGTGCGCGCCGGCCTACGGATAAATCGATGATGGAAAGTTCGGAAATCATCTGCCCCTGTGGAACGGCTCTCGAGCGCAAGGCTGGAGACACCAGCGCCGAGATCGTCTGTCCCTCCTGCAAGAGGGTCAACGTGGTCTCTCCGAAGGGAGCCTCTGAGGACGGTCATGGACCGAAGGGCAAGACAACGACGGTGGCCGTGCCGATCCGCTCGCGGATCAGCGTGGGCACCATCGTCGGTCCGTACCGGATAACCGGATTCATCGGCGAAGGGGGCATGGGACAGGTCTACACCGCCATCGACCAGAATCTCGATCGGAAGGTGGCGCTGAAGATCCTGTCGAAGGAGCTCACCGGAAGGGAGAATTTCGCGGCCCGGTTCCGGCGTGAGGCCCGTGCCGTGGCGCGGCTGAACCACTCGAACATCGTTCAGATCTACTTCACAGGCTCGTACAACGAACAGCCCTATTACGCCATGGAGCTGGTGGAGGGGAACAACCTCGACGAGATCCTGCAGAGGGAAGGGATTCTCGAGCCTGCCGAGGCGGTCGATCTGATCATCCAGGCGGCCCGGGGCCTGAAAGCCGCTGCGGAAGAAAAGATCGTACACCGCGATATCAAGCCGTCCAACATGGTTCTCGACGGTTCGCGGACGTTGAAGATCACCGACTTCGGCCTGGCAAAGACGGTGAGCACCGAGAGCCATCTGACCGTGACCGGGGCCGTGGTGGGGACGCCGTTCTACATGTCGCCCGAGCAGGGAGAGGGGCGCCCGACGGATCACAGGTCGGACATCTACTCCCTGGGAGCTTCCTTCTACCACCTGCTGACCGGCTCGCCCCCCTTCGAGGCCGACAGTCCGGTGAGCATCATCCTGATGCATATCCGGGACGACTTCCCGCCGATCGAGGAGCGGAATCCGAAGGTGTCCCGGTCCCTGGCAGCGACTCTCGAGCGGATGATGGCCAAGAAGCCGGTGGATCGCTTCGCCTCGTACGACGAGCTGATCGATCAGATGAAGAAGGTGCAGTCGGGAGACGGGGATGGGATCCTGGCAGCCGCTCCGAAGAAGAACCGGAAAGCCGAGGACGGGAAGAGCGACGAGCAGCCCGTCGCGTCGGGGTCGTCGAAGAAGCCGCGGAGCTTCGTGGTCGAGGATGACACGGCCCCGTCGGTGGAGGAGATCCGCCTGGTGCGATGCGGCGGGATCAGAAGGCTGCTCGCCTTCCTGATCGACTTCGGCTCGCTGGCCATGCTCTACCGCTTCGAGAAGGAGGTGATGCCGGGCTACTGGCTCGACCTGATCTTCCTCCTCATCACCTTCGCCTACTTCGTCATTGCCGATGGCAAGGGCGGACTGACCCTGGGCAAGGCGATCCTCCACTGCCGGCTGGGTCGGTACGACGGGAGCGATCTGGGTCTCTGGAGCGCCGCTCTGCGAACCCAGCTCTTCTTTCCGATCCTGCTCGGCATGGGAGCGGTGATCGAGGAGATCTCCGTCTCCGCCTTCACCTCGGCCCTGGACAGCGTTGTGGGGCAATCAGGTACGCTCCTGAGTACGAACGGGACAGGAATGGCCGTTCTCTACCGCGTCTGCGTTTTCTGGCTCCTCGTCGATGTGGGGGTCTTCATCGTCATTCCGGGACGAAGAACGCTGCACGACATCCTGACAGGCTCCTACTTCTTCGCCAGGGCGAAGGAGAGGAAGAAGAGGAAGAAGAGCGTCCCGGCCGTCACGAAGAAATCGAAAAAGGTCCCGAGCAGTACGAAGGTGCCGCGGAAGAGCCCGGCTGTTCCTCCGCCCATTCCGGCCGATGCCATGCGGGGCCGGACGTCTGCGCAGATGCGGGGGGCGCACAGGCCGAGGTCGCCCCTGTACGACCGTCGCGGTATGACCCATGGAGCGCCGAGGGTTCGCCAGAAGATCCCCGCTCTCGCGGCCTTCCTGTCCCTCTTTCCCGGTCTCGGGCAGTGCTACAACGGTGACGTCTGGAAGGGTATCGTGATCTTTTTCACCGCGTGGTTGGTTCTTCCCTGGATCTACGGGATCTTCGACGCCTATTTCACGGCGCGCCGGATCAACAGGCTCTCCTCCTATTATTGATGATCCTCTTCCGCCACGCCGGAACGCCCTGTCGGATTCTCGACAGCCCGTGTCGGGAATTCGAACAGATTCGACTTGAATGTCTCGCCCTGGATCTGGGCAGGATCGATTCCTTTCATTTTTTTATTTCCGACACTCTTTAGGCCGGATCCCCGTATGGCTCGATTCAAGATAGAGTTATCTTATTGAAATGAAACAGATTACGCCTCCTGTTTGCGAATCGCCCGGCTCCGGTGACAAATCGATTTCCGCTCTGCCACGCCCTGAATTCGCCTGTTGACCCACGCTTTTCCCTTTTCGGCACAGGCCTTGTTTAAGAGATGCCTCGTGATCTGAAAGCGAGGTGAAGCATGTTGACCTGTGAACATCCAAAGCGCCCGGCAGTGGCGCGCTGCGTCTGCTGCGGCAAGACACTCTGCTACGAGTGCAGAGAGCAGCACAAGTCCAGGAACTTCTGCCTGAACTGCCTCCCGGAAACCCAATCGAAGAGAAAACGGAAAACAGGGAAAAGAAAGGTCAGGAAGCCGTCGCGGCGGTCACCCAACGCGGCGCTCATCCTCTCGGCCGTTCCCGGACTGGGACATCTCTATGCGGGATCCTATCTCAAGGGAGTCGGCTTTGCCGCCGGCTCGGCCCTTATGCTGGCATCCGCGCAGTTCGTCCCTTTCCTTCTCGTGGCTCCCCTCTTCCTCTTCTGCGCCTGGGATGCCCGCATGGCTGCCTTGAAGCGGAATTTCAAGGTCTCGGGCGGCACGACGGCCCGTCCGGCCGGAGAGGCCGACTGGATGCTCTGGGCCGGATCCGCCGTGGTGGCCGGCATCGCCGTCTATCTGCGCGTCCGCACCGGAGCGGTTCTCGAGCCATGGATCGTCTGGGTCGGTTTTATCGTGGTCTTTTGTCTTTCGGCTCTGATGGGCCGGGGAGGTCGCAATGTGCAGCAGCCAGCCTGAAAAGCCTGAAGCGGCAAGGAAGGAGAGGTATTGCGGGTACTGCGGGGAACGGCTCCCCTCGCTGGGAACGGGAATGACGAGCGCCTGCCCGAACTGCAGCCACAAGTACGGCGCCGAGGCAGGACGCCGCCGGCGCCCTCGAGTCGAAAGCTGGTGGGGCGACTACCGGGATTACGATTATCGCCCGGCCGGCGCATCGCTGCGGTTCTCTTTTCACAGGCCGCCGCCACCGCCCGACCTCGAGCCTGACGAGGTCCGCTTCTACGGACAGGACTATCACGAACACAGGGATCCGCTGCTGGCCACGCTGCTGAGCGTGATTTTCCCCGGAGCGGGCCAGGTCTACAACAGGGAGTTCGTCAAGGGATTGCTCGTGCTGGTGACATCGTGGCTCGTGCTGCCCTACTTCCTCGGGATCATAGACGCGTATCTGTCGGCAAAGCGAAAGAACCGCCGCTACTCCGCCGTGGCGGTCTGGAGATGAGTGGGGTGTGAAAATGGAAACGCATCCACCGAATATAGAGTTAAGGAGAAAGAAAATGAAAACTCTGTTCAAGATGGGCGTTCTGGTGGTCGTGATTGGCGTAGTCGTGGGAGCACTGGTCTTCCCCGACAAGCTGGCACTCTATGCCGGAACGGGAAAACGGTTCATCGAGGAGAAGATCGACGAGGCCCAGAGCATGGAGACCAAGCTCGCTCTTCTCGAGACGAAGGTGGCCGGACTGGATGACGAGATCGTGAGGCTCAAGGAGGAGGTGATCCGCCGCAAGGTCGACGTGGAGTCGATCGAAGCGATGATCGAGTCGAAGAGTGCGGTGCACGAGAGGCTTCGCAGAGGACTCGAGCGGGCCTCGGAGCTCCTGGCCGAAGGAAAGGGCGAGTACGACATCTGCGGCAGGATCTACAGCCGTGAGGAAGTATCCCGTGACGCGGCGGACAAGCTGCGGATCTTCAAGATCCAGTCCGAGACGTTGAGGAACCTGCAGACAACGCTGGAGACCAAGCTGCGGACGCTCGAGATGGCCGAGGCCAACGTGGATCGGGGCGAAAGCGTCAAGACGGAGCTGGTGGCCAAGCTGAGGTGCCTGCAGGCCGACGTCGAGAAGTACAAGGCCAAGCAGATCTACGCCGAGACGCTGAATACCGATGATTCGACGGCAGAGCTCAACACCGAGCTCGGGTTGACGCAGAAGATGATCGCCGAGTTCGAGAAGAAGCTCCAGGTGAAGGACAGGATCCTGGACGAGAAGATCCGGGTGAACAACGACTACATCGGCGGCATCGACTACGAGAGTCCTGCCGTCATCTACTACGAGGAAGGCGACATCTCCGTGGAGATCAAGGCCATGCTCAGGAACGACGGCGTGGCGAAGCGAGATAATTGAAATAGCGTTCTTGATAGAGTTTTCGGGCCGTGCGGCGGGAGGGCGTTCCCGCCGCACAACGCCCGGGGAGAGGAAAAATGAAGGTTTCGACAGTACTCTTTTCAGCAGCCTGTCTCTTCCTGGCCACGCATGTCGACTGCACCCTGCCTCTCTGCGATCCGGTGGAGGGGCGGCAGAGCGGCGATCCCTGCCACAGGCTGGAAGAGATCGACGCCATGATGGAAGACGCCCGGATGATCATCCGGAAGCTGGAGCGCAGCGAGAACCTGATCGAATCGCGCATCGATGACCTGAGGTCGGTCGACGACCGCTCCCGGCGCCGCTTCGCCGGCAGTCGCGGCCGGTCGAACAGCCAGGTCGAGTCGCTCCTGGTCCAGCTCGAGCAGGTGAAGCGGGAGATCTCCGAAGTGGAGACCCGGATGGAAGGCCTGAGAACCGAGCGGGTCAAGCTGCTCGTGTGGCAGGATCTTCTCGATACCGCGGCCGAGCGAGAGGAGATCGATTCGTTTCTCGCCGGCGAGGTGGACGACGGTCCCCTCGATCAGCTGTCTTCCCCGGCATCGAGCCGGTCGGGAGGCGAGAACGGCAGGAACTGGGGGATCCGGTACACGGAGTTCGCTCGCTCCAATTGATAAAATCCGCGCCTTGCTTCGGACGGACTCCTTTCTTTCCTGCACGGGGAAAATAAACCGTGGAGCCTGGCGCGAGTTTTCTCGATAATGATTCGCGATTCTGAATTCCGGCTGCACCCTGGAAGCGGACCATGACGACTGACGCGGAAACGGCAAGGCTGCTCGAACTGGACGATCTCACCGTGTCCTATGGATCGTTTCATGCCTTGAAGGGGATCACCGTTTCCATGGAGGGGGGCGCCGTGGGGCTGCTGGGGCCTAACGGCGCGGGAAAGTCGACCTTGATCAGGACTCTCCTCGGATTGAAGGGCACATCGAACGGGTCGGGGCGCATCTTCGGATACGACATCGTGCGCGAGAGGCTCGAGATCCGCAAGCGGACCGGCTACAGCCCGGAGCACGACTGCCACATCCCCGGAATGAACGGCTTCGAGTACGTGGCCTACTGCGGCAGGCTGGTGGGCATGCCGTACCGCGACGCCCGCCGCCGGGCGCACGAGGTCCTCGAGTACGTGGGGCTCGGGGAGGAGCGCTACCGTCTCGTGGACAGCTACTCCACCGGCCAGAGGCAGCGGGTGAAGCTCGCCCAGACCCTGGTTCACGACCCTTCCCTCGTGATCCTCGACGAACCGACGAACGGCTTCGATCCCAGGGGACGCGAGGACGTGCTCGACCTGATCCGCGACATCTCCCACAACAAGGAGATCCACCTTCTGCTGTCGTCGCATCTCCTCAAGGATGTGGAGAGGACGTGCGATTTCGTCATCCTTCTCAAGGACGGAAAGATGATCCGGTCGGGGCGGATATCGGATCTGAAGACGCCGGAACAGCGGTCCTTCGACCTGGAGATCCGGGGCGATCCCGGGATTCTCGCGGAAGCGGCCGGGAAGGAGGGCTGGCGCTACGAGCCGATGAACGGGCGCGTGTCGGGCAGGCTCTTCGTTCCTTCGGAGACGACGACCTCCGAAATCTTCAGGGCCGTCGCCCAGGCGGGGCTGCAGCTGAGGCAGCTCTCGCCCACCGAGGAGTCGCTCGAGGATCTCTTCATGAAGTCGGTGGAGGAGTGACGCGGTGCCGATCTACGATCTCTCCTATGCGCACTGGAAGGGTAAGCTGGAAAGCCGCGTGGTCCGGTGGATGCCGATCACGCAGAACGACATCAAGCTGCCCTTCCGTTCCAAGCTCTTCCTCGTCTTCTTCTGCCTCGCGCTAATCCCCTTCATCACGCGCATGGCGATGGTGTTCGTCTTTCACGTCATTCCCGACGTGATGTGGGGCGCCGAGTTCGCCATCTTCTGCGACGTCAACGCCACGTTCATCTACGACTTTTTCACCTTCAACCAGCTCGTGAGCATCATCTACGTCTGCCTCTTCGTGGGGTGCGGGTTGATTTCCAAGGATCTGGAAGCGCGGGCTCTCGAGATCTACTTCTCGAAGCCTCTCTCCGTGATGGATTACCTGGCCGGCAAGCTGGGGGGGATGCTCTTCTTCCTCTTCTGCATGACCCTCTTTCCCGGACTGCTGGTGATCCTGGCCGATCTGATGCTGGCCGGGACCGAAGGGGCGTTCGGCGAGAAGATGCTCCTCCTGGCAAGGATGGTCGGCGTCGCAATGCTGATCTCAATGACCTGCTCTCTCGTCGTGCTGGCCGCCTCGTCCCTCGCGAAGTCGGCCCGCAACGCGGCGATCGTCTGGTTCGGCTTCCATATCATCCTGCAGGTCACGGCGCGGATCCTGGCCGTCACCTTCAACCTGATGGAGTTCAAGCTGATCGATCCTCTGGTGTCGATCCGCTTCCTCTCGCGCAAGATCTTCGGGGTGAACATGGAGGAGATGGTCATCGTGCCCCAGGAACTCGGTGAGGTGGAGTTCGCGATCCACTGGGGTTATCCGGCCCTCTATATCCTGGCGATCAACGTCGCGGCTTTCTGGCTCGTGCTGCGGCGCGTGAGGCGGGTGGAGGCGATGATGCCATGACGGAGAAGGGATCTGGAGAGCTCATCGTTCTGGAGAATGTGACCCGGTGGTACGGCCAGGTGATCGGGGTGAACAACATCTCCTTCTCCGTCGGGCCCGGCGTCACCGGGCTGCTCGGGCCGAACGGCGCCGGCAAGTCGACGATCATGAAGATGGTGACGGGGCAGATCCTGCCGAACCAGGGCGACGTCCGGCTCTGTGATCGATCTCCCTTTCACGATCGCACGGTGAGGCGGAACCTGGGATACGTCCCCGAGGCGGACGTGCTCCCGAACTGGGACACCGGGATGGGATTCCTCACGAAGCGCGCCATGCTTCGCGGGTACGGCGCGAGGGAGGCTCAGTCGGTCGCACGGGAGGCGCTCGACGCGATGAGGCTTCTCGAACTGGCCGGAAAGAAGAGGATCCACGCCTATTCGCGCGGCATGCGCCAGAGGCTGAAGCTCGCCCAGGCGCTGTTTCATTCGCCCGGGATCCTGATACTCGACGAACCGCTCACCGGCATGGATCCCGTCGGCCGCAGGGAGGTGATCGACCTGATCCGGAAGCTGGGGGCAAAGGGGCACTGCATCCTGGTGTCGAGCCACATCCTCCACGAGGTGGAGGCGATGACGGACAACGTGATTCTCATCGCACGCGGCAAGATCGTGGCCATGGGGACGATCTCCCATATCCGCGGCCTGATCGACCAGCACCCGCATTCGATCGAGATTCGTACGCCGCACCCGAGGCGGCTGGCAGTTCGCCTGATCGATTCGTGCCCCGTGGTGAACGTGAGTCTCGAGGAGGACGAGGGGCTGCTGACGGTGCGGACGCGCGATCCTGATCGGTTCTACAGCTCCCTGGGGCAGATCGCGTCGGACGGGGAGCTGGTGGTGGAGAGTTTTTATTCTCCGGACAACAACCTCCAGGCTGTTTTCAACTACCTGGTGAAGTGAGGTCATCCGGGGAGGCGAGATGAGCACGATGAAAGAGACGAGTCAAGCCAGGACGGCTGCAGAGGCGGCGGCGGGCCCGACGATGCCCGAGTGCGGGGGCGGGCTTCAATCGGTGATGAGCGCCTTTCGCGTCTCTCTCTTTCAGCCGCTCAGGGGACGGCGCGGCGTGGTGCTCTTCTTTCTCACACTGCTGCCCGTGATCATCGTGCTGCTTTCCCACTGCTTCGCTGCCGTTCGGGGCGGCGGATCGCGGTTCTTCATGGAAGAGATGGTGACGATCTACCATTACATCGAGCTGTTGATCTACATCTTCCTCGGCTGCTCCGTCCTGGGGAGCGACATGGAGAGCAGGATTCTCTGCTACGACCTGACCTGTCCCGTCTCGCGCAACGCCATCGTGGCCGGCCGCTACCTGACCTACCTGGTCTGCGCCTACGTCCTCGTGCTGCCCTCTCTCTGCCTGGCTTACGTGACGACCCTGGGCTGGTACGGCCCTGATCCGGTCTTCTACTACCTGCCTCTTCTCGGCGCCACGATTCTCTCCGCCGTGATCGGCGCCATAGTCTACGGCGCCTTTTTCCTCTGCCTTTCGATCTACACCCGGCGATCGGCCCTGGTGGCCATGATCCTGGCGTTCTGCATCGAGGGATTCGTGGCGAACATCCCGCTCAAGATCTGCACCTACTCGGTGCTCTTCCACCTCAGGAACGTCATGTTCTTCGCCACCGGGGAGACGGGATTCTTCCCCATCCCCGGAATGAGGGAGAACGTGCCTGTCGGGCTGTGGAGTTCCGTGCTCGTTCTGGTGGTGCTCTGGGGCGTTCTCACCTTTCTCTCCCTGCGGGCGTTCAACCGGAAACAGTTTACCTGATCTGTTGTCACTTCGGGGCGAGGCCGAGGGCGATCAGGCGGGCCGTGAGGCGAGCGGCCGTATAGTCGCAGAACTCGAGGTTCCTCCGCGGGGACAGTTCCACCACGTCGAATCCCCTGATGGTGCGCGTTTCGGCCACGCGGGCGAGGAGGTCCGCCGCCTGGCGCCAGGTGAGGCCGCCCGGCTCGGGGGTGCCTGTGGCCGGCATGAGAGAGGGATCGAGGCCGTCCACGTCGAAGGTGACGTAGACGTCGCTTCCGAGCGCACCCGCGGCCTTCTCGATCCATGCCGGGTCGCTGTGGACCTCAGTGGAAGGGATCACGGTTAGCCGCGTGGCGGCGGCTGACGCCTCCTGGGCCATGAAGTCGTTCTCCTCGCGCGACCAGGCCCGCACGCCCACCTGGACCAGGGGTGCCATCTCGAGGAGTCGCCGGCCCACGGTGGCATGGCAGATCGGGCGTTCCTCGTAGGTGTCGCGCAGGTCGGGGTGGGCGTCGATCTGGAGGACCGAGAGGCGGGGATAGGCTTCGAGGGCGGCCCGGATGAAGCCGAGGGAGACGGTGTGCTCCCCGCCGAGGCCGGCCACGAGCTTACTGTCGCGGAGAGGGGTGCGGGCCGCTTCGGCGACGGCGTCGACCATGGTTTCGGGTTCGAGATCGGCCAGGTGGAGGGGGGGGAGGGTCGCTATTCCCAGGTGTTCCAGATCGATGCCTGTCTCCTCGTCGAACCACTCGGCGTTCGGCGAGGCCTCGATGATGGCGGCCGGAGCGAGCGAGGCGCCGGGCAGGTAGGAGCATGTCCTCTCGTAGGGCGCCGGCAGGACGACGGCCCTGGCTGTCTCGTACCGGCACAGATCGCCTTGAAGTCCCAGGAAAGCTGGGGAGGGGACGTTTTCTCGCCTTTCGTTCATGACCGGGCCTTTCCTGCGATCCCGCTCGCTCTGTTGCTGAGGGGGACATTGTTTTCGATTGAACGGTGGCATGATAGAATAACTGCCTGCCGGGCCAAAGCGGATTTCCGCGCGGCTCGAACTGCTGCAGAGGAGCTTTGACGCCGATGCTCAACTCGCCGACGCTTGTCCTGAACCGGTCGTGGATCCCGATCAATGTCACCACTGTGCGGCGTGCCGTGGTGATGTCCTTCGTGGGGCTCGTCCGGATCGTGGACGTGCAGACCTTCGAGCTCTGCTCCTTCGACCAGTGGCTCGCCAGGGGGGCCACGAACGGCAGGACCGTTCAGACGGTCGATTCGGCCTTCGATGCTCCCGAGGTGGTGGTGGCAAGCTTCTACGACGGAATCCCCAAGGGCAGCGTGGTCTTCTCGCGCCGCAACCTTTACCGGCGCGACCGTTTCACCTGCCAGTACTGCGGCGAGCGGTCCAGGGCGGGCAACCTGACGGTGGATCATGTCCTCCCCAGGTCGCGGGGCGGCAAGACATCGTGGGAGAACTGCGTGGCCGCGTGCATCGCCTGCAACACCCGAAAGGACAACAAGACACCCGAGGAGGCGGGTATGGCGCTGAGCACCCAGCCGGGCAAGCCGTCGTGGGCGCCCTGGTACGCCCTGTCCCGTTGCCGGTCGAAGCCGGACTCCTGGGAGGCCTTCATGCGGGGGGGCGGGCTCGATGATCCTGCGGCGGAGGACCAGATCCCCTGAAAAGGGGTCATGAAAAGTGCAGAAAGTGTCGATTTTGGATGTTGACCTCGGAGTGCCGGAGGATTAGAATCTCCGCCTTCGAAAACAGAAAATGCCGGATCGTCTAATCGGTAGGACGGCGGACTCTGGATCCGCTAGTCTAGGTTCGAGTCCTAGTCCGGCAGCCAACATAACACAAGCAGCGGGAACGACTTAGCGCGTTTCCGCTGCTTTTTTTGTGGGTGTGGGGTATTACTTTTCGTTGCAAAGGGTTAGGGAGACTTGCGGGGTGGGGGTGGCTCTCTGGAATCCTATCAGAGCGCCATTTACCAACATTTCCAAGCAGATTCAGCGCCAGATTGCTCTCTTCCTCTCCGCGTATACCTTTATTCTCGGCCACCGACAGAGAGTCGAGATGCGATACCTATTTCTTATTCCGACTATCTCCATACACGTCAACCCAAACATCCACGGCTCTTGCTGAATACTGGCTCCTTATAGTACACTGCCAGTGGATATCAAGACGGCTTCATGTTGACGGCATCGTATCAGGAGATCGGCATGAGAAAAGTATATGAACGTAGATTCTTGGCTCTCCTAGCGGCAACCGCGATCATCCTTTCGACGAATCCAGTTGTCTCTTGTGGGCGTTCGCAAGAGTCTGCCGAAATTAAAACGATCAAAGGGATCTGGCTCTTCGAGGCGAGTAAAGGGAAATGTGTTTTCGAGGAGAGCAAAGGTTATCGCGAGATGCCAAGCTTGGAAGCTCAACGTATCTATTGGAAAGCATCCGGTCAGCAACGAACCGAGTTCCTTCGAGTGCCAGAAGGGGTAGACTTCGAGAAGTTTGAGGATCGGGCGGATCTTCCCGTGGATCAGATCGTCCTCACGTGGCGGAAGGGGGACAAGCTCTTCGAGACGCGCCTCAACCCGGAGTGGCAAAAGGCTGCCCACACGAAGTACACAGTTCCAGAGCAAGAAGAAGAGGAAGTTACAATTGATTTGAAGGACCGCACGTTAGGATTCTCGGAGCAATTGAAAGCCTATCTCAAGTCGGAAGACAAAGAGTCGATAGGCAAGAGAAGTATCGACGGATTCGAGGCCGAAGGCTACAGGGTGGAAGTAACGGATGTACCGGAACTCACGTCTGGCACTCTCACCGTTACGTTGTGGCAGGAGTGCGAGAGGGGTTTTCCACTCGAGATGACGATGGTAGGGGAGGAAGTGTCCAGCGACAAGCATTTTTTCCGTCTGGCGACAATTAGAATTCCCGTTTT
>CAYZWU010000002.1:56599-213384 GCA_964482235.1 uncultured Phycisphaerales bacterium | reverse complement strand
GCAGGCGCCCGTGGTTCTCCGCCTCGGTCAAGGTGCCGCTGTCCCCGCCGTTCCCGGATGATGATGTTCTATCGAGAAGTGTCGAATCCGCCCTCTCGAGGGTGGCGCCGGAGAGGAGATCCTTCACGTCGTCGAGGAGCCACTCCTTGATCGACGGCCAGTCGAGCCAGCAGCCCTGGAGGTACTCCTCGCTGCCGACGGTGACGCGGCGGGCCAGCACGAGCGCCCCGCCGATCCAGAGAGGCTTCATCGCCGCCTCGATGATGCTTCGGGCCGCGGGGTAGTAGAAGTTGCTCGGATTGTTGACATCGTTATTCCACTGGGAGAGGGCCGATCGCCTCTGCCACTCAGCGCCGTTGCGGAACTGCTGCAACGCCTGGCCCTGTGGTTCCTGGCCCTGCACAATGAGCTGCTGCATGGGCTGCGGCGCCAGGAAGGCAACCGACTCGGCAGGCCGCATCTCCACTGCCGAAAGGGCAGCCAGAAGCTTGTCGCGGTTCAGGACCGCCGTGAGCTCGTCGAGGCGCTCCGCGTCGACCGGCCTGCCGCTTGTCCCTTTCCCGCGCACCTTTCCTTCCGTCCTGTCCGGCACCTGGGGAGAGGTGAGGCCCCCTTCCGGATCGAACTGGAAATGGAGCAGGACGTAGGGGATCGCCGACCGGAGCAGCGGCGAGGGCACGAGGACCTCGTCGCCCACGCGGTTCTCGAACATGCCGCCGTAGGGGCGGTTCGTCGGATAGAAGGAGCTGTAGAGAAAGTAGGGCCGGATGTTCTCCTGCCCGACCAGGTACGACACGGCGGAGTCCATCCGCCACAGGGCCAGGCGGACGTTCTCCTCGAGCAGGTTCTCCTGCCTGGCCAGTGTGGCCTCGTCATCGAGGGCGAGCACCTTCATGCTGACCCAGCCCATGGCGATGAGAACAGCCGCGAGGCAGAGTCCGAAGGCGATCCAGGTATGGACTGGCCGGTTCACGTTTCTTCACCCGCACAGGAAAACATGTAGCCCTTGCCGCGCACCGTCTTGATGATCGCCGGATTCGCGGTGTCGTCCCTCAGCTTGGCGCGCAGCGAAACGATGTGCATGTCGATGGTGCGCGTCTCCGTGATGCCGCGCGGATTGATGCGCCACACGCGGAGCAGGATCTCGTCGCGCGAGACAGGGCGGTTCGAATGGCGCGCCAGGTAGCGGAGCAGGGCGGATTCGCGTTCCGTGAGGCTCCTGGTCTCGTTCTCGTCTTCGAACCTGACGCTGGAGAGCTCGAGGTCGGCCGTGCCGCCGGGGAACCGCACCTCGCGCACATCGGTGGGCCGCTCCGGCGAGCGCCGGATCACCGCCTCGATGCGCGCCAGGAGCTCCTTGACGCTGAACGGCTTGACCACGTAGTCGTCGGCGCCGAGCTTGAGGCCGTGAACCCGGTCGCTCTCGTCGCCCCGGGCGGTGAGGATGATGACCGGCAGGGTGGGCCGCGTGTCGCGCACTTCCTTCAATATCTCGAGACCGTCGCGCCCCGGCAGAACGAGGTCGAGGAGGAGGAGGTCGCACTCCACGCGCAGGGCCATGTCCAGGCCGGCATCGCCGTCGCCGGCCTCGAAGGTCTCGTAGCCGGCGAACTCGAGAGCATCCTTGATCCCCAGGCGGATCGCCGCGTCATCCTCGACTATCAGTATTCGATGTTTGACCATGTCTTCAGATTACTTTCCGACTGCACCCTTTACCAGGACCGCCTCGCCGTCGATCTGGAGAACCACGTCTCCCTCGAGGGCCATGGAGCCCTGCCGCCCCTCGCCGGCCAGGCGAAAGGCCAGAGCGTTGTATTCGGGCGATCCGAACAGGACCGTCGATTTCGGTTCCCTCGACGCGGCCGGGTCGGCCACGATCCGGCTGTCCACCCAGCGGCCTTCCTTCCAGAAGAAGGCCAGGTCGTTCACCTGCTGGATCCTCGTGAACTCCACGCGGTTCATGTTGGCATCAAAGATAGCATTTCGGGGATTCAGGATCACCTGTCCCATCTGGGCCTGGTTGTTGAAGTCCTGGTTCACGCTGGCCAGCCCCGAACGGACGGCCATGGCCCGCCGCTGGAAGTTGTCGTTCGCCTCGGCGAAAATCGCGTCGCGGTGCGACAGGTCGATCCCCTCGCGGGCCAGGAAGGCCGTGTACTCTGTGAGGATCCCGAACTCGGTGGAAAGGCGCACGATCTCGTCGATCAGCTCCTGAGCCCGACCGTCGATCGCCGGAGGGGCGGCCGATGGCGGACGGGGCTCTTCCGGAACGGCGCCGAGCTGACGGATGGCGTCGGAGAGCACACCGATCCGGCGGCTCGCCCAGAGACGCGGCACGAAGCCGTTGCGCAACGACGCCTTCTCGAGCCCGAAGTCGAACCGGAACGTCCGCTGACTGCCGAGATAGTTCCCCTCGAGCTGGAAGGAGATCGGCCCTTCGCCCAGGTAGCGCCCAACAACGACGAACCGGTCGTCCTCGAAAAGGTCGGGAAGCCTGTGAGGCATGACGTCGCACACGCGGCCGCTGACCGGCCGGTCGAAGGCATCCACGACAAGAAGGCTCGGATCGGAGAGGAGGGGGCCCGTGAGGCGGCTGAACGCCTGCGCCACCTTGGCCTCCACCGCCTCGCCGGGAATAACGTAGGTGGCCGCGGCCCGCGTCTCGCTCGCGATCCTGGCCAGGAGCGGCGTGTTAACGTCCACCCCCACGCCGACAGTGAAGATCCGGCGGTTGTGCGGATTGGCCTTCATCGCCACGTTGCGGATGGCGATCTCCGACGTGTTGCCCACCGTGGGCAAGCCGTCGGTGAGGAAGAGCATGATGGGCAGCATGTCTTCCGACGGTTCTAGACGCAGCGACTCGGCGAGGGCGTCGTGGATGTTCGTGCCGCCCTGGGCATCGATCCGCTCGAGATAGGAACGGACCTGCTCCATCGAATCATCCGTCTTGATCACGGCCTTGCGGGAAAAGAGGTCCACCGTGTCGTTGTAGATCACCAGGTTGAACGCTTCGCCTCGATGGAGCGCACCGATGATCTGCAGCGCCGCGGCGCGGACCTGCTCGATCTTCTCACCCTGCATGCTTCCCGAACGGTCGAGCACCAGGGTCACCTCGCGTTTCATTGCCGGCCGCGACAGCGACACGGGAGACTTGACCGGCGTGCCGGCCAGCAGCAGGAAGTAGCCGCCTTTCGAGGCCGGATCGGGGTAGGCGAAGAGCGAGGCCGACATGCCGTGACCGGCACGGAGACAGGAAAGGCGGAAGGCGCCCGGCACGGCTGCCGATGCCAACCTGGTCCGGGCCGAGATCCTGTTCGGCGCCAGCCGCGTCGTCTCCACTGCATGGGATGGCGAGTAGAGCGTGGCGATCGGCTTCGTGGACGTGAACTCCACCGAGACCCGCCACGGGACCGTGTAGCCGATCGATTCGCTGCGCGGGAATGTGTAGTCGATCCGATCGCCCTGGGCGTCGAGCATATGCTCGAAGACGAGGCGCACCTTCTGGGTCGACCGGGCTTCCACGGGAAAGAGGCTGGTGCGGATCATGCCGCAGCCCACGAACTCCAGCAGGGCGGGATCGCGCATGCCGGCCACGATGGCCTCGTAATCACGCCGCGCATCCTGCCACGGGAGCAGGCGGGCCGACGGCTCGAGGCCCGAGCCGTGAAAAGTGAAGCCGTGCACCACGGCATTGTCGGGAACAGGGACGAGGAGCTCGGCCTCGGTGGGAGCGCCTGTCAGGTTCTCGATGGAGATCTCGAGCGTTGTCGTGGCGGCCTGCTCGAGCACCTTCGCGGACAGTTCGACTCCCGTGATCCTGAGCCCTGTGCCGGCCGACGGGCCGAAGACCCGCGACTGGGGAACCACGATGTTCCGGTCGGGCAATCGCGAGGAGAGATGCTGCCCCCATGCAGCCTCGGCCGTCAGAAGAAGAAGCGCTGCGATCAGGACGGATGTCAGAAGGCCAGGTCGCCTTGTCGAAGATGTTGTTCGAATCGAATCGTGTCTCGATCTCGATCGTTCTGTGCTCGTCATTATTGTCGCCTCCATGGAGCCGGGAACCGTGCGGATATCTGATCTTCTCTTCGTCCTGTTAGACCATGGATCCGGCCGTTTTGTATGTAAACGGCGTGTAAAGAGCTTCGCTCTTGTTGCCATTTCCTCGCTGCAGTGGGCAGCTTGAATCCTCTTTTTCCTATATATCCAACTCGCCTTATGCGACAATACCCTTCGCCGTGAACCTGAGGACTGCACCGGTCATACAGTCATGCTTCCAGCAGGAGTTCTCCCATGCAGATTGCACGGCTTCTCGTCGCTATACCCCTCCTGTCCACCATCAGCCTCGCCGCCACGATCTACGTCCCTGACGATCACCCGACGATCCAGGATGCCATCAACGGGGCAGCGGACGGCGACTCGATCATTGTCCGGGCGGGAACCTACGTGGAACGGATCGATTTCCTGGGAAAAACCATCGCCCTTCAGAGCGAGGCGGGGCCCAAAGCCACGGTCATCGACGGCAGCCAGGCCGGAAGCGTGGTGACCTTTCAGACCGGGGAGGAACCGGATTCGGTCATTGACGGATTCTTCATCACGAACGGCACCGGTACGACCATGAACATGGGCGGTACCGACTACACCTGCGGCGGGGGAATATTCTGCCACAGCTCCTCGCCCACCATCATCAACAACATCGTCTCCCGCAACCAGGCCGTGGGAAGCTCGTCCTATGCCATGGGCGGAGGGATCATGCTCTACGACTCCTCGTCCCTCGTGGCTCACAACACGATCAGCAGGAACGTGGTTCCCGACTCCCCCACCTACGCCAGCTACGGCGGCGGCCTCGCCTGCTGGTTCGGGGCTCCGACTGTCACGAACAACGAGCTGGACGAGAACCGCGTCTTCAGCTGGTACATCCCTGGAGGGGAGGCGGTATACTGCCATCAATCCGATCTGATCTTCACGAACAACAGCGTCACGGGGCATCCGGTTCCCGTGCTGGGCGCAATCATGATCTCCTTGACAAGGTTTCATATCGCCGACAACACGGTTCAGGGAAACGGATCGGGTATCTACTGCGAGCGTTCCGCCGGGACCATCACGGGCAACCGGATATTGGACGGCGGTTCCAACGGGATCAGCAGCTGGAATAGCCGGATGCTCATCACGAGCAATATGATCTGTGATCACGGCGTATACGGAATCAATCTCTCGGAGTTGTCCGTATCCGAGATCGTGAACAACACGATCTTCTCGACCGAGTTCGGCAACATCTACTGCATCGACTCCGATGCCACGGTCAAGAACACGATCGTGCGAGGCGACATCCGTCCGAATCATATGAGGATCGCGGTGGGCCGATCGACGTTTTCATCGACCCTGACGATCTCCCACTCCAACGTGGAAGATGGTCAGGCAACGGTCTACGTCGAATCGGGCTGCACCCTCAACTGGGGTAACGGCATGATCGACGCCGATCCCCTCTTCGTCGATCCGGCGGTCGGGGACTACCACATCCCCTTCGACTCGCCCTGCCGGTCGGCAGGCGATCGCAATGCAGCCAATCTACCGGAAAGGGATTTCGAGGGAGATCCGCGCACCGGGCTCTTCGCGTTCCCGGACATCGGCGCCGACGAGTTTCACAGGCACCTCTATGTCATTGGCAAGGTCTCGAACGGCAGCGCGGCGACGGGCGTGATCATCGGGTGGCCGAAGACGAACCCCGTGATGCTCATCTCCGGCACCGGGGCCCTCTCCTCGCCCCATCCGACCACCTGCGGCGATTTCTGGCTAAAGCCGCCCTGGGATCACCGCATCCATCTCGATCCCATACCAGACAACGGGGTGAAGCTCATCCACCGCGTGGTAGCCACGTCCCTGCCGCCGGGCACGGAGATTCCCCTGCAGGCCCTCGTGGGAACGGAGCTAAGCAACCTCTGGGTCGTGGAGATCGAGTGAGATCGAACACCTGGTTATTCAAACCATTCATGTGCAAGGAGGACTCTCGATGAAAAAGGTGGTCTTGTCTTCGAGTATCGCGCTCCTGGTTCTTTTTGTCTCCTTCCGGTCGAGCGACTGTCAGGAAGCTTCCCCTCCTGCACCTGGAGATTGCATCACTCGAGCATCTCCGCGCCATGACGGTGACGATCGAGCCTTTCTGAACGCCGTTCTCGTCAAGTCGTGGTTCTTTCTCGGGAGCGCCGCCTCGGCATGGGAGGAGCTCAATACCGAATGGCCCCTCTACGGTAGCGTGCCGATCCATGTCTACACCAAGACGCTGGCCGATGTGGACACCTTCACCTACCAGGACCTGGTGGATTCGGGCGCCGACGTGCTGATCCTGAGCGATCCGGCAGGAGGGCTCAAGCAGTACTCCTCATCGGAAATCGACGCGATCGAGCAGTACGCTGCTCAGGGGCACAACGTCATCGGAACATACCTTCTGTACTACTACGACAGCCAGAAGCGAATTATCTACGACAACCGCGGCCTGGCGCCCATCTTCGGAATGAGGTCCGACATCGACTACGCCGACGTGGTCAACATAACCAACCGGTTCCACCAGATCGATCCCTACAGCCCTCTTTTCACCTTCCTCGCCGACCCGTGGATCTCGGCGGGATGGCCCAACTCACAGACCCCGGCCGATGATCATACGTGGGACGACATCGATCTCGCCGGCGCCATGATGAAGGCCGAGTGCGACTCCTACACGGCGATGATCAGCCTCCACGACGGCGGAAGCTACACGGGCATCTACATCTCGAACATGCCCGAATTCAACGGAACGAGCAACGACAAGCAGCTTCTCTACAACGCCATCATCTACACACCCGGCTTCAGGCTTGCCGTGGAGCCTTTTCCGCTCGTCAGCGGCCTGAACGGGACATTCACCGTGAGCGGCGGCAATCCGGACACGATGACCTTCCTCGCCTACAGCCTCACCGGAACCGGAAGCACCTACATCCCGCAGCTCGCCGTCTTCATCGATCTTTCCAATCCCTTCCGGGCGAACGGTCCCCTCAAGACGAACAGCCTGGGCGGAGGCAGCTGGGACCTTCTTATTCCTCCTGCGGGCGCGGGGCGGGACGTCTGGTTCCAGGCTCTTCAGTTCCAGAACAAGACGAACATGGTCTCCGCATGGATCGATTGATGACGGATCCGTGAACCCCTGACCTCGATCGCACGGATGAAGAAGCGGGAGCCTGCCCCGGCTCCCTGCCCTGTTCCTCCTTGAACCAGATCCGCCTCCCCGTGCGATCGGCCGTGAAGATGTTGCGGAAGAAAGAGGTGCTGCGTCGCTCCCGCAATGTCCGTTCCAAGAAGTGACAGATGACGGTGCGGTGCCATCGAACAGAACAAGCCCCTTGACCGTGCTGCCTTCATCGGTCAACTTCTTCGACAGCAGCCGTATCAGAGCCTGGTCAGCCGATGGTTCAGTTCGATCTACTGCAGCCTACTTGCCGTCCCCCTTCATCATCCCTTCGAGTTCCTTTCCCATTCCCTCCATCATGTCCCCGAAGGATTTCAGTTCTTCGGGTATCATGTCGATCTTCCAATCGCCGTCTTCCTTCACCAGGCTGATCGTCGCCTTCTCCTTCTTGCCCTTGGACTCCGTGGTGACCTCGACAGTCGCCTTGTCGCCGTCGATCTTTTCTTCGCCGATTTCGTAATCCGTGGGGCTGTCCTCATCGGTCAGGAAATCGCTCTCCTCATCCTTTTTACCCGACTTCTTGGACATCTCGTCGATCCACTCACGGTCCCTCTTTTCGAGGCAGCTGAGATACGTTTCCTCGTCTTTGTCCTTGGCCGCATTCAGGAAGGTTTCCACCGTGTTCGTCGGGGAAGAAAAGTCGGAACCGCAGGACAAGAGGAAAAAGAGGCTCACCGCCGCACGGGTTGTTCAATGATCAGGTTTTCCGGACCGCACAGACTGCGATGAAGAGGCCGGCCGACGGGAAAGCACTCTCTCCAGCTCACTCCGCCTGGAACCAGATCCGCCAGAAGACGACCCCCGTGCGGTCGGGTGTGAAGGTGACGCGGCAGATCCCCTTCTCCTGCTCCGCGCCGTGGCTCTGCCCATCGAACTCGACGCGCAGCACGGTGAAGGCCTTGGGCTTTCGGGGAACGCGGACCACCAGGGTGTAGGGATCTCCCTTGATCACGCGGCTCTTGCCGTGCAGGCATCTCCCGGCGCCGTCCCAGGCCAGCTCGTCGAGATGATCTGCGGCCTGTCGAGCTTCTCGCGGATCGAGTAGATGCGCACCTCCCTCGCCTTCTGCGCCGGCACGGGAAAGGAGCGATGGAAGACCCTGGCCGGGTCCCCGCTCCAGTATTCGTACAGGACGTACTCCCTGTCGGGCGGAAGCCCCAGCTCGCCGAACCGGACCTACGGGAACACGAGCTTCACGCCGGCCAACAACGGCATGCACGACGACGTGACCTGCGTGATCACCAACGACCACGACCAGAGGTTCGAGCACGGCCTGGTGAAGTTCGTCATGCCCAAGGGGTACGGCAGCGCCCAGGTCACGGGCGGCACCTTGCTGCAGGTCGACGACTCGGGCGACGTGGCGGTCTTCCGGACATCTCCTCTCTCTCGAAAAAGCCGTTGTCAAAGCGCTTCAGGCATGACTTCGGGGCGGCCTGCTAGCGGCCTGCGTCCAGCCGCGCTTCCAGCTCCTCGATCTTTTCCTGCTGCATCTGAACCACTTTCGTGAGGACGGCGATGATGTCCATGGAGCCAAGGCTCTTCCTGTCCTTGGTCGCCACCAGATCGGGGACATCCTCGGCGATGAAGCCGATATGCTCTTCCTCCTTGTCGATCTTGTAGTTGAACTTCATGGCGCTCAGCGCGCAGAGGGCCGCCATGGCCTCTTCCTCGGTCAATCCCCTGATGTTCTCCTTCAACTCCCTCGACGAGGCGTTCGTCCACGCGCCTCCGCTGGAGCAGTAGGCTCCGCTCCCCATCTCCAGGGGGTGGTTCGGAGTGTCCGTGCCGATTCCCACGTTGCCGTTCATCATGAAGACGTTTCCCGTCTCATCGATGACAACATCCCCTGCCAGGTATTCAGTACCGTGGAAGTAGACATTGCCGCTCAAACCCAGCTTTCCATGAAATTGGGGATCAGTTTGATGGCCGCCGTATATTTCGGCGTCCCAGCCTCCCTTTCCGGTCAAGTACAACCGGCCGTCGACTCTCACATGTCTTGCCGCCTGGATCTCACCGTCGACATCGAGCTCGCAATCGGGAGCAAGCTTGCCGATTCCCACGTTGCCGTTCGGTTTGATCACGACCTGCTGCGTGGAGCCATTGCCTGCCAGGAAATGAAGATCCTCTGAGGCGGCATTCGTCCCGATCCTCCCGAGCTGTTCTCCAGCTGATGTGTAGAAATAAATCTGGCTCATGTCGGAATCTTCATCCTGAACCCGGATATCTCCGTTGACGTGCAGCCTGTTGGCGGCGTTCGTCGTCCCGATGCCGATGTTGCCGTCGTGCTGGATTCGCAGGCGTTCCAGTCGATCCGAGCTCCCGTCAGCCGTCGTCTCGAAAACAAGACTCGTGGGATAGGAGCCGCTGCCCGGAATTCCGTCCATGCGGCCTCTGATCAGAGCCGCGCATCGAAACGCCCCGTCGACATAGGGATAGAACTGGATAACGCCTATGTTGTCTCCATCCATGACGGGATTGGGATAGGAGGAATCCCCGCGCCCCCTTCGCAGCTTGATCGTCGACTCCACTGCGACAACAGAGTCGTGATAGGAATCGATATAGACCTCACAGTAGTTGTCCTTGCTCAGGTGAAGCTGGGCATACGGATCCGTGATCCCGATGCCCACGTTGCCGCTGGTGCATTTGAAGACATGAGGGTAGTTGGACCAGTAATCCCAGTCAGGATCACCACCGGGAGCCAGCTGTCTGGACGTCTGGGCCTGAGCCAGGTCCAGGAACAGGCCGATAGAGAGGCACACGAGACAACAGACAACGAAACAACGAATCAGCTGGTTTTTCATGACGATCTCCTTTTATGAGTGAAAATGGACTCTTCCGTTCCTGAGCCGCCGCTCGACCATGTCTGGTTTCCGGTAGACTCGCATTGACAGATAACACCCGAGAACTGGCCGATCTGGCAGACAAGCCTGAATCGAACCGGACCGGCCTTTCTTGAGAACGCGTAAAGCGTCGAGGACACCCTTAAGGAAAAATGGCTGGGAATCTACCGGTCCAGTGAGGTCGGCGCCGGGAAACCAGGGTAAAAAACGATTCTTCATTGGCCGAATGCGGTGTCGGCACTATCGTGATCGTCTCGGAGTTTCCGGCACAGCCGTTTTGTATCCGATCCCAGGTAAGCTCAAAGAGACAGGCAAGCCATGTGGAACGTTGATCAGGTCGAGATCTGCGAGGATTGCGGTGTTCCCCACTGCAACCCGGGCGGATGCGGCGCCTTCAGTCGCATCGGAGAGGACGTGGTCTGGATCCCGGCGTGGAGCGTGATGGAGGAGAGCGAGTGGGGCCCATCGGAGTACAGACCGCCCTTGTACCTGACCGCTGATCGGATTCCCCTTTTCACAGCCGCCGCCTGGGAACAGTTTCGCACGATGAACAAGGAAATCCCGGCTGTCGGGGAGCTTCTGGCGCTCGACTCCCGGGAGGCGGCACGGTGGTACCAGTGGTCGGCGCCGGGCGCACTCCTCGGCGAATTTCCCACGACGCCGCTAATGAACCGTGAAGCGGTTCTCGCCTCCTCCGAGGGCGAGCTCGACGTCGAGGCCGTTGCGATCGATCACTTTCTTCTCGATCTCCACGACAGGCCCGTACCCATGAAACCTGTATCGCTGCAAGATCTCTCTTTGATCGAACTGTGGATCGATCTTCCCGGAACACCAGCCTGGTCGGGCCTTGGCCGCATCGGCGGCAGCCTCTGCCTCGTTCTCGGTGAGAGCCTGGCTCTGGTGCGCGATGATGATTGAACCGAGGATGAATCCGGTTCACGAAAAGGTGCCATGGCGCCTTCGAATGAACAGCACTCCCGATCCGGAGCCGTAGCGTGATAATACGATCCCTGTCACTGCTCTTCGTTTTCGCATCGTTCTTCTCCCCCGGCACCGAGGCGCAGGAGTGGCCAAGGTTCCGTGGAGCCGACGGTACGGGCCTGGGCACGGGCGAGTCGATCCCGGTCTCCTTCGATCGATCGGATTACGACTGGCAGGTCGACCTTCCCGGGCCGGGCACTCCTCCCCGGTTCTCTGGGGAAACAAGCATCGGAAGTCTCCCGACAGCATGGGATCAGTCCCTCCTTCCGACTATTCTAACAGATTGTTCCTTTGCTTGTTAGACGTAGGAGACTCGGGCGACAGAATGCTTCAGAGCTCGCTGGGCGGGCACACCCCTCCTCTTTCATAACTGTTGAAGCTGGAGGAGGAGGGAAAGCGTTCTTGGGCGTAGAGCTCGCTTGGCCATCTCACTCATTCCGGATCTGAAGTCAGTGCGCGTTGCGCGACTCGCGTTGGACGGCAACTCGTTGCACAATCACAAAGCTCTGGGCTACGAGGCATGCGGTGATCTATACTCTGGGGTAAGGGAACCACCTGTGCACCCCGAAACCTCTCTGAAGAGAGGAGGAGTAGAGCTGATGAAGTTTACGAAGCTCGGAAATAGGATCTTCTGCTTGCTTGTCGTGGTTTGCCTGTTTGGGGCGGTGGCTACGCGTGACGGTTTCTCTTGTGATACGTGGGTGGCTCTAAGAGACACTACCAGCGGCGGCGTCACTATTTTCGCCAAGAACAGCGACCGACTTCAATTCGACTGCCAGCCGCTTCTTTTCCACCCAGGAAGAAAGTGGCCAGCGGAATCC
Source organism: uncultured Phycisphaerales bacterium (assembly GCA_964482235.1). Classification (GTDB taxonomy): domain Bacteria; phylum Planctomycetota; class B15-G4; order B15-G4; family CAYZWU01; genus CAYZWU01. The sequence continues at coordinate 201,529 of CAYZWU010000002.1, read as the reverse complement.
AGTGTGAACCTGGGGCGGCTCTCGATCCCGCAGGTGGGGAAAACCTATGCCACCTTGGGATCGAGCCCCTATTGGTGCTGGGGATACGAGGAGGGGATCAACGAATTCGGCGTGGCCATCGGAAACGAGGGAATCTGGACAAAGGTCCTGAGTGGACAGATCGAGGCCCACAAGAAGGGCAGCCGCGTGGAACCTGGGCCGACGGGGATGGACCTCGTGCGCCTGGGCTTGGAGCGGGGGAGGTCGGCCCGCGAGGCCCTTGATGTGATCACGGCCCTTGTCGAGAGATACGGACAGTTTGGGTCCGGACTGCCCACCATGGGTTTGGAAGGGGCGTATGAGAACTCCTACCTCATTGCTGATCCCAACGAAGCGTGGGTTCTGGAAACGGCAGGGACTCACTGGATCGCACGGAAGTTCACTTCGGGATCAACTTCAATTTCCAACACGCTGAGCATCGGAGACCAGTGGGATCTCTCTTCTGCCGATATCGTGAATCTTGCCATAGAGAAGGGCTGGTGGGAGGAAGAGAAGGCGGATGAGTTCCATTTCACGAAAGCCTACTTGGTCGAATCGCAGGAAAGATTGGCTCAGGCCGAGCGTGCACTGATCAGGCAGGCATGTTCACAGAAGCTCCTCCAAGAGAAAAAGGGACAGGTTGATCCCCGCTGGATGATGCGCATTGCCAGAGACCGTTCTTCGTTTCCCAGTATCGACCTGGATCAGACCGCGAGCTCGTGCGTGGCGGTGTTGCCCGATTCGCCGAAGGAACTCCCTGTCTTCTGGTGGTGCCCTTCCGTACCGAGCAGCAGCTGCTACGTGCCCTTCTTTGTCCACGGAAGCCGCCTGCCCGACATGGTCTCCGAGACGGGGACATACGGCAGGAAGGTCGTGGCTCCGAGCAAGGCGGGAGTCGACAGCTTCTCCTCGGGCTCCTACTGGTGGCTCTTCCGCGATCTCAGTGACAAGGTGCGCATCGACTGGGAAGAGCGGCACTCCATAGTCAGGACCGTGTTTGATCCTCTCGAGGCGTCATTTGAAGCTGGCCTGCCGGCGGTCATGAAGAAGGCGATCGCACTCAGGCGGGAAGGCAGGGAGGATGAGGCCGTCGAGGTGCTGGACGAGTATTCGGCGGCGTGCGTTCAAAAGGCGCTGAAGAAGGTGAACGAGCTGCGCAGTCGCTTTACCGAGAAAAATGAGTCGACGGCGTCGAAGGGAAAAATCAATGTCACGCCGGCTATCCTTGACACGTATGTCGGCACGTATCAGCGTCCCAGGCCGAATTCCGTTCTCAAGATCACGAGAGAGGGCGACAACCTCTACTCCCAAGGGACAGGAGAGCCGAGGTTCCCTCTCACGGCCGAGTCTACAGATACCTTCTTCCATGAAACCGCGCAGGCCAGTTTCACTTTTGTGAAGAACGAGAAGGGCGAGGTTGCGTACATCCTGGTGAATCAGATGGGAACGAAACTCCATTTGAGAAACTGCGCTCTGTCCTGGCCCGAGCCTCCAGATGAGCGGAAAGAGATCGAAGTAGACCCTTCCATCTACGAAGCCTACGTGGGAAAGTACAACCTCACTGCGAATCGGATCTGCACGATCACCAGAGAAGGCGACAGTCTCTATATCCAGATGTCCGGGCAGCCGAAGCTGGAGCTCTTCCCCGAGTCGGAGACCGAGTTCTTTCTCAAGGTCGTGGATGCCCAGATCGAATTCGTCAAAGACGAGAGCGGGGCGGTGATCTACTTTCTTCAGTATCAGGGGGCGGTCATTCTCCAGGCCGACAGGCGCAACGAATAGGCGACGTCTCGCTTGAATTGCGCCTATGGTGTTGCACGACTGGGCCGTATTTGAATTGAGGCTACTCCACCGTCAGAACCATAAGGTTCGTCAACTCACTCCCCGCCAGCACCTGGAACGGGTACTGCTCGCCGGAGAGCCAGTTGTTGGGGATGGTCGCAATAAGGATAGAAAGTCCATTGCCGCCGATGTCAGGCATCGGGATGCGTGGTCTAATCGGCGGCAGCAACCAGAGGTCGCCATAAGGCGTTGACTGCGGCGGATCTTGGATGCCGGAACCGAGCCCGAGCGTCAAGGGCGTCGTTCCCGGTGTTCCGACCACCTTCACGTCGATGGGGGAGCCGGGAATTACGTCGCCGATCGAATACAGGTGAAGGTGAAATTCATCAGCTCCCATGTCCACGGTGCCGTCGTGGATGCGAGGGTCGCCCTCGAAGTCGTAGAGTTCAGAAACGACGGAATTGTCGGCTGTGTTGCGACAGGGGGAGGGCCGGGTGAGGTGGTAGTCGTTGTTGGCGGAGTCGGCAAAGAGGGGATCGGCATCGATGCAGCCCAGGCCGAACCAAGGTTGTCCGGTACCGTTCTTGACGTTGCAAAAAGTGACGATTTGGCTTCCCGAGCCTATGAGCTCGATCTCCGGGCTGAACGAGGCGCTGTTGTCCCAGAAGATCGAGTTCGTGATGCTGGGTGTGCAGTCGAACAACACGAGGCCGCCCCCCCCCGTGACGGCAGAATTCCCGTGAAGAGTGTTGTTTGTCATGGTCACCACGGAATTATCGCAGTAGATTCCTCCTCCACAGTAGACGGTCGAATTTTCCGCAATAACGTTGTTGACCAGAGTGACTGCGCACTCGCCACAACTGATCCCCCCTCCTGGCCCGATGGACGAGTTTCGTAGGACCACGTTGTCCACGACGGTCAGCGTGGAGTAGGAACCGTGGATCGCGCCGCCCCATCCCCAATCTCCGGGTGCATTGCCTTCGAAATGGTTACGCCTGATGGTCAAGGAGGACTGCCAGAAGCACCAGATCCCGCCTTCATTGCCAATGATGATGTTGTCCTGGATCACGGGATCGGAGTCGATGATGTGTATTCCGGGTCCGGTCGCATTGGAGATCGTGAAGCCCTCTATCGATTGAGGCTGAGAACCGCAGTATATCCAGCTGACGCCAGGCAGGCCGCATCCACCGGCGTCAATGCAGGTCATCGACGCTCCATCCGTGCTCCTCAGGAAGATGGCCGATCCGTCGATGTCAATCGCCTCCACGTAGGTTCCCGGTCTGACCAGCACCGTGTCTCCATCCGACGCTGCATTGACCGCTTCCTGAATCGTCCCATAGTCATCCGGCACGTAGATGTCGGCCGGGAAGCCCACGGTCTGAAAGAGAAAAGCGAAAAAAAGGAGCAATGAAAGTCTCATCGCATGGGCCTCCTTTAGTTTGTCCAGTTGTGGTGAGAAGCCAAGCTTCCAATAGGAATTAAGGAAAATTTCATGAGATTACAGCGCAGGTGCATTGAAGTAGATGCTCCCCAATGAGAACGACATTCGTAGAGGGTGATTTCACGGAATCTGTTTTTATTATTCTCGGCTTCCCGCTAGTTGGCAGGCCGTAACACGTGGATACTGGTTTCCGTGGAATCCAACTTAGCCGGGTACCTGGTACCGCATCTATCGCCCAGAAACCGCTTCGACGCCCTTCAAGACACCCTACTACCTTTTCCCGATCCGTTGGGCTCTATGCAGATTTGATGCGGTGCAGGGCCGCAGGTGAACTAAATCTGGAGGAAGTCACGGCGGCTGCGGACTTCGCCTTCAGGCTACTCGACCTCCACCACCCAATAATTGCTCAACTCCGTCCCCACAAGTGCCTGGAAGGGGATCTGCGTCCCAGGCGGCAAACCTGTCGAAACCACCCGATCGATCAGCCGCACCCCATTATCCGGCATCGGATTGAAATGCAATCGGAGTAGCTGATGGTGAAAGTATAAGGTAGATATAAATATCCGATCCAGCCGTGGAGCGACTCCACATACTCCAACTGAAAGCCATGCGTGGCTGGACGACGGCAAAGACGGCGGAAGTCTTTTTGCTTAACGAGTTGACGATCTCCTCATGGTTCGAGCGCATCGACGAGGAAGGAGAGAATGCACTCCTGCAAGTACCCGAGCCGGTAAACAAGTTCCCGGTGCAGTTGTCCATCGAGTTTAGAGGTCCAAGTAAGGCCGCATTTTCTGGCGTAATATTCTCATTGTAAAGGGCCTAAGGTATCGCCAACGGATACTTGCCCAAGAGTTCCTTTCAGGCTCAGAGACGGATACTTGATGGCTACAGCATATCCAACCGCCAACTTGATGGTTGAATTATGCTAATTCTGGCGGGGTGGTCTTCCTGCAACGCTTCGGGGATCGGTGAATCTCAATCTACACCTTCATCTGCTGGCAATCGACGGAGTCTACACTGCCGGCCCGCCCGGCCGTGGCCGCAAGCCGGCTCAGGAGGCTCTCCGACGGAAGCGTTCTGTATCGCCTCAGGCACGCTTACCACGACGGGACGAAAGCTCTCGTCTTCCCTCCGCTCGCCTTCATCGAGAGGCTGTGCGCCCTGATCCCTCCGCCCCGGCCATACGTGCTTTTCTCGAATGTCTCGGCTTTCCGGCCGATCCGCCCGATTGAAACCGGCCCATTGGCCGCCCTGATCGGCCCGGTTCGCCGCCCCGACCCTCGGCCGGCCTTTGGCCTTGACCTGACTCCGGAGGATCGATCCGTTCTTTCGGTGATTTCGTCCTGTTTGTTGGCAGCCCGCACGGCTTCGAAGCGCCTTGAATCCCTCTTTGGGTGCTGCTGGACTCTCGAGTTTGTTTCTCTATATTCGATTGCGTGGTAAAATCCGGTTTGTTTCCATTGACAATGAGATCTGCCGGATCGAAACGACAGGTGTCTCCAGTGAACGAGGAGCATTGATGCCCAAGGAAGATCGCGGTAACAGACCGGTGCTCGATAGAGGGGAAGCGGATCAGCCCTCCCCGACCGGAGACGGTGTCGATCTCTCGCTCATCCGCTGGATGCTCTCCTTGACCCCGAAACAGCGGTTGGCGGCGCTGCAACAGAACATCCGGGCGATCCGGAGGCTTCGCGATGCCCGAAACCCTGTCTGATTTCGAAGCTATTTTGAAGGCTCTGATAGCTGCGGAAGCGGACTACATCGTGGTTGGTGGTGTCTGCGCCGTGCTACAGGGGGCTCCGGTATCGACATTCGACCTCGACCTGATCTACTCGAGGCAGGCCCGCAACCTCGAACGACTGGAACGGGCCCTTGGCGATCTGGAGGCATTCTATCGGGAGAAACCGGAGATCACGCCCAACGCATCCCGGCTCGATAGCCCGGGGCATCACCTGTTGATGACCCGATCCGGCCCTCTCGACTTGCTGGGGAGCACGGTCGGTGGAGCTGATTACGAGGATCTGGTCGAGCACTCCGAGAAGATCGATATCGGCCTGGGATCCCCTGTTCTCATTCTCGATCTCCCCACACTGATTTCCATCAAGGAACAGTTGGGACGCGATCGGGACAAGGCAGTTCTCCCGATTCTCCGGAAGACCCTCGAAGAGCGAACCAGGAAACAGCAGGACTGAAACCTTCGGCATCACATCCAAGGACGATCAACCGATAACGACGGTGACAGAATGGACCGTTCCGGCCGGCTGCTGCGGGCCGCCAGGCTGCGCAACGAGAAGGGGGGCGCCTCACCGGGCCCGATCGACGCCGACCAGCGGGGGCCGGTGGCTGATGGAGATCAATCGTCCCTTCGCCCGGTGGAACGTGCTGGCGCGGATGAGCTGGGAGGCCTTGCCCGAGGCGACGGTCCGGTTCGGCGAGCTGGGGCTCTCGGCTGACAGGGAGTACATGGTCCACGAATACTGGAGCAGTGAGCCGGCCGGGATTTTCCGCCGGTCCTTCCCCGTCGGCCGTCCCGGTCTCACTCGATCTCCACGACCCAGAGGTTGCAGAGTTCCGCTTCTACGAGAGCTTTCTTTGTCCAGGCTCTTCTCAGGAAACGAACAAAGCCCGTTACAGGCATGCGAAAGCATGCTAAAGGAATCACAACTGGGATTGTATGAACCATCCCCTCCTGCTAATATTAGATGCCGCATAAAATCTGGGAGACAACCATGCTCAGGCCAAAAATATCTATCCTGATCTCATCCCTTGTCCTCTTCATGATTTTAGCGAATGTTTCGTTTGCCAGCGACGGAGCCGTGCGGTTCGAGAGAGCCAAGCTGCTCCCCAGTGACGTGGTGGAAGGGGACGAATTCGGGTACTCCATCTCCCTTTGCGACGGAATCGCGGTGATCGGCACGCCCAACTCGGATGACCTTGGGATTGAGTCGGGCGCCGCTTATATCTTCCGGTACGATCCGATCAGTTCCTCGTGGATCGAGGAAGCCAAGCTCCTCGCATCTGACGGATCGCACAGCGATAGATTCGGGCGAGCGGTCTCCATCTCAGGGGAAACGGTGCTGATCAGCTCTATTTATGCTGACGGAGTGGCATCCTTGACCGGCGCCGCCTATGTCTTCCGTTACGATCCTGTCACTGCGACATGGAACGAGGAGGTCAAGCTTTTTGCCTCGGATGGGGAGCCGTACGAACAATTCGGCAATTCGGTTTCGATCTCGGGTCAAGTAGCCGCGATCGCCGCAGAATGCGACGACGACAACGGCCACGACTCCGGCTCGGCGTACGTGTTTCGCTATGATCCCGTGTCAAGAACGTGGACCGAGGAGGACAAGCTTCTCTCCTCTGACGGGTACTCGAACGATAGGTTCGGCGTATCGATCGCCGCATCAGATAACGCGGTTCTTGTGGGGGCCTACTACGCCGACCACTTAATTCCCAACTACAACGACAATGCCGGGGCATGCTACGTCTTCCGTTTTGATCCCGGGTCATCGAGCTGGGTCGAGGAAGCCAAGCTCGTTGCCTCCGACGCCGAAATGGATGACCGGTTCGGTGGAGCAGCGGCCCTATCATCGCATGTGGCAGTCATAGGCGTGGACGGCGACGACGACAACGGTGGACTAGCCGGCTCGGCATACGTGTTCCGCTACAATCCTGCTTCGAAAACATGGAACGAGGAGGACAAGCTTCTGGCCTCCGACGGGGACCGGTTGGACCGCTTCGGAATGTCTGTGGGCATCTCCGGTTCATTCGTGATAGTTGGAGCCCAGGAAAACAACGATTTTGAAACCTCATCCGGCTCTGCGTACGTGTTCTATGATGATGCCGGCCAATGGATCGAGGTCTTCAAGCTGCTCGCCTCGGACGGGGAACAGGGGGACCGCCTCGGTAATTCAGTCGCCTGCTCCGGGGATGAGGTGCTGGTGGGTGCTTTCCACGATGATAACAACGGTGCTGATACGGGATCAATGTACATCTTCGATCTGGCTCCGACGTTCTCACTTGCCACAACTCCCACACCTTTGATTGCGGGACAGTATGCCAGCTTCATCATGACGGACGGCAATCCCTTTGAAAAAACATACCTTGTCTACACCCTGGGAGGCTATGACCATCTTTATGTGTTCCCATTGGACGCCTGGACCAACCTGACGCAGCCGATTCTCGCAGCCGGAGGGAAGTACACCGACTTTCAGGGCACCGTCGTTTATAACCTCTTCGTTCCGACAACAGCTGCAGGATATGATATCTGGCTGCAGGCCCTGCAGTACGGCCTGGCCTCGGACGTGAGAGAAACGTCGATCCAGTAATCCTCAAATACAGCAAGCTCGAGAGTCCGGCAGCACCCAAAGAGGGATTCAAGGCGCTTCGAAGCCGTGCGGGCTGCCAACAAACAGGACGAAATCACCGAAAGAACGGATCGATCCTCCGGAGTCAGGTCAAGGCCAAAGGCCGGCCGAGGGTCGGGGCGGCGAACCGGGCCGATCAGGGCGGCCAATGGGCCGGTTTCAATTCGGGCGGATCGAGCGAAAGACCGAGACATTCGAGAAAAGCACGTATGGCCGGGGCCTCGGTGATCCGGGCAATCAGTTTCCGGCAGGCTCCGCAATGGGGGCAGCGAAGAACATCAATCTCGAACACCCGCTTCATCAACTCCGCCCAGGTGTACCTTCTTCTCTTTCGCTCAGCTCCGGCTGGACTCGATTTCGACTTCCGCCGCCGGAAGTGCCGGATCACCTCCTCGGGTTTCGGCTTTGGGACTAAGGCAGCACGCAACGCCGCGTTGGGCGCGAACACGGGAAACGAAATCTCTCCAGCTCACTCCGCCTGGAACCAGATCCGCCAGAAGACGACCCCCGTGCGGTCGGGTGTGAAGGTGACGCGGCAGATCCCCTTCTCCTGCTCCGCGCCGTGGCTCTGCCCATCGAACTCGACGCGCAGCACGGTGAAGGCCTTGGGCTTTCGGGGAACGCGGACCACCAGGGTGTAGGGATCTCCCTTGATCACGCGGCTCTTGCCGTGCAGGCATCTCCCGGCGCCGTCCCAGGCCAGCTCCTCGAGGTCGGGCCACCCCTGCAGTATGTGCCGGCTCGTCGAGATGATCTGCGGCCTGTCGAGCTTCTCGCGGATCGAGTAGACGCGCACCTCCCTCGCCTTCTGCGCCGGCACGGGAAAGGAGCGATGGAAGACCCTGGCCGGGTCCCCGCTCCAGTATTCGTACAGAACGTACTCCCTGTCGGGCGGAAGCCCCAGCTCGCCGAACCGGACCGTCGCCTCGGGCAGCGCCTCCCAGCTCATCCGCGCCAGCACGTTCCACCGGGCGAAGGGACGATCAATCTCCATCAGCCACCAGGGGCAGAAGGTCCCTTGCTGGTCGGCGTCGATCGGGCCGGGCGAGGCGCCCCCCTTCTCGTTGCGCAGTCCGGCAGCCACGTTGTCCGTCTTGCTGGAATCGAAGTCGTAGAGCTGCCCCGGCAGGGTGAAGGGGATCGGCGCCGACCGCCGGGCGCCCTCGATCTTCTTGTCATCCCGGTAGACCTCCACCTTGTCGGTGAGCATCATCACGGCGCCGGCCATGCAGACCGTCACTGGACGGATGATCTCCTCGCCGTCTGGCGTGATGTCCACATGGTCCGGGTCGTTGCGCCACACCACGTTGTTCCACGAGTTGTACTGCACCAGCGTGGTGGCGCCGAAGCCGTCCCAGCCGAGACGGCAGCCGTCCGCGATCCCGATCGCCTCGGGCAGCACACCCCAGCAGGCCAGCATGTAGGTGTCGCGGCCGATCTCCTCGCGCGCCGCGGCCAGGATTCCGCGGATCGCCTGCTCGCACGTCGCGCCCTTCGAGGAGAAGAAATCGCGGCAGGGGTAGTAGCCGTCGTAGAGCAGGTGCCGCAGCGTGTCGATCTTCACGTAGCGCCACTTCTGGCTGCGCAGCGCACGGTAGAGAGGACGGACCACGCTGTCGATCGCCTCGGGGCATGTTCCGTCGAGGCTGTAGGCGATCCAGTTCCCGCGGAACGGCTTCCCCTCGTCATCGGCGGCGAACCAGCCGGGGTGCTCCTTCACGAAAGCCTCGTCGCCGAAGCGGACGCTCAGCCAGATGCCGGGCTCGAGGTCCTGGGCCTCGATGATCTCCACGAGCCGGGCGAGACCGCCGGGGAACCGGTCGTTCGTGTCGAGCCAACCGTCGGGCAGGCCGTCCATGTTCGACTGGAAACCGTCGTCGATCTGGATCGTCCTGTACCCGAAGTCGCGAAGCCTCTCGGCGAAAACCCCGGCCACCTCCTGCACCACGGCCTCGCTGATCTCGGCGCGATAGGGCCACCAGGAACACCACCCGGCCACGGAGGCGGGCCAGACGCTGTAGGTCCACGGTTCGAAAAAAGGCAGGTTCCTGTGCTTCTGGTAATAACGGGGGCGAAAGACGAGGGTGCACTGCTTGCCCCTGACCTCAAGGGTGAAGGCGTTTCCCTGGACCGTCTCCTCCTTCGGGATGATTCGCGTCCATCCCTCCGCGCGGCCGCAGAGGAGCCAGTCGAACCGCCTGTCGAAGACGGCATTGTTCCGCAGGCTGCGGCTCAGCCCCACGCAGTTCCGGATCAAGGGGAACCGTTCCTGCGCCGGCCCGAGCGTTTCCGCGGGAAAGGACTCGCCGCTTCCCCGGCAAACCCCCCGAAGGACGAGAGAGAGTCCTGGATCCGCCCCGTTCAGGGAGAAGACGATCTGCTGCTCCAGGCTCTTCCGTTCGCCCTGGATCTCGAATGTCTCGCAGACCACGGCCGGACCGGATCCGGACTCGTCTCGCTTCTCGATCCAGGGGATCTCGAGGTCGGAGAAGGGACGCTCACCTTCGCGGGAGCGATATGCCAGCTCCCCCTGAAAGATGACCGTGCCCGCGTAACTCAGCACGAACCGGCCTCTGGCGCGGTCGACCTCCAGGTTGGCCGGGGCGTTCGGCGGTTCCCGCTGATCGCCCTCGGGCGCGGATCGAAGGAAAGGAGAAAAAAGGAGCATGGCCAGGCAGGCAAGTGCCGTAACGGCGCTGTCCCGGAAGGGTGAAAAAAATCGTGCAGACATCGATCATCCCATTTCAGCTAGAAACGGTTTTTCGGTGACACGATCCATATGATGCTGCCCTGCCGTCTCGATTTCAACTGGAGAAGAGACGGGCGGGCCGGGCCGAAGGGCTATTGGAGTTGCCGGCCCTTGACGACAGCTCTATGATGGCCGGCAAATCGTTTTCCTGAGATCGAGGAGCGTCACTTGGACAGAAAGCCGAAAGTCCTGCACATCCTGTCGCAGCGTCCTTCCCGCACGGGAAGCGGAATCACCCTCGACGCCCTGGTCCTTCATGCCCACAAGGCGGGATGGGAGCAGCGCGTGGTGGCCGGCGTCCCGGCCGACGACCCTTCACCGGAGGTGGGAGGCCTCGATCCCGATGATTTTTATCCTCTGGTCTTCGGCGAAGGAGAGCTCGACTTTCCGGTGCCCGGCATGAGCGACGTGATGCCTTACCCGAGCACCCGCTTCTCCGCCATGTCATCCCGCCAGGTCGAGGCGTACCGATCGGCCTGGCAGAGCCACCTGGACGACGTGATCACAAGGTTCGAGCCCGACGTGGTCCACGCACACCATCTCTGGATCGTCGGCTCCCTGGTCAAGGAAGTCGCACCCCGCCTGCCCGCGGTCTCGCACTGCCACGCCACGGGATTCCGCCAGATGACGCTCTGCCCCGGGCTGGCGGACCCGGTGCGCGCCGGCGTGGCGCGCAACGATCGATTCGTGGTGCTGCACTCGGGACACGCGAGGGAGCTGTCGCAGCGGCTCGATGTGCCTGGCAGCAGGATCCACGTGGTGGGCGCCGGCTACAGGGACGACATCTTCCACTCCCGCGGCATGTCTGAGAACAGGGAAGGCAGGATCATCTACATCGGCAAGTTCAGCGCCGCCAAGGGCGTGCCGTGGCTGCTCGACGCCTTCGAGCGGATCGTTGCCCGGAGGCCGGGCATTGAGCTGCACATGGTCGGAGGCGGAGCCGGCCCGGAGGCCGATGCCCTCAGGCAGCGGATGCAGGCCATGGCCCCGGCGGTCGTTCTGCACGGTCAGGTCCCCCAGGAGGAGCTGGGCAAGGTGATGCGCCGCTGCGCGGTCTGCGTGCTGCCATCCTTCTACGAGGGCCTGCCCCTGGTCCTTGTGGAAGCGATGGCCTGCGGCTGCCGCCTCGTGGCCACGCGGCTGCCCGGTGTGGAGTCCGAGCTGGCGCCCCTTCTCGGCCCCGCCATGGAGCTCGTACCGCTGCCCCGTCTCGCCGGGGTGGACGCACCGCTCGAAGACGACCTGCCCGCCTTCGTCGACAACCTGACCGAAGCCTGCATGAAGGCCGTCGCCAGGAAGCCTCTCGAAGGCCCGGCGGCCGTTGTGCCCGGAGGCCTGAAACCCTTCACCTGGGAGGCGGTGTTTCGCCGCGTCGAGGCGATCTGGCGGGAGCTGATCGAACGGGATGTGTGATGCGATCCGCACCTGGGAGGCAGGGTTCGGCTCGAGGCAGCGCTTATTTCACCCGATCGAGCGCCAGATAAACCACGTGGGTGCCGGCCCCGAACGACACGACCACGGCCTTCGACCCCCTCTCGAACCTGGGAGCCTCGATCAGTTCCGGGGTGCCGCGGATCGTCTCGTAGCGGCTCGGCTTCTCGAAGGATTCGCAAAGCGCAATGCCCGCAGCGCCGGCTGACGTGTTGGCGTATTCCGCTATGTTCGAATAGATGCGATTCATGGGAATGCGCAGCGCGGTCGAGAGGTTCTGGTGCGCCCGAAGGTTGGCCTGATGAGGGATGAACAGCTCGAACCGTTCGGACAGCTGCTTGAGAAACTTCTTCTTGACCTTGCGTGGGATCTCGGACACGCGGTTCACTTCGTTCAAACCGTATGACTCGAACAGGTCCGAGCCGATCCCCGCCCTCCTCAGCACGGGAAGGTACCCGCAGTCCGGCACGACCCGCCGGATCTTCTCCAGCACTTCCGCACCCAGCATGATGAAGTGGGGATACCGCTTCGGATCGTAAGGGAGGCCGCCGAGCGGGAAAGCGGTCTTTCTCAGGTCGCTGTTGATATCGAGGAGCTTCTCCTTCAGCTCCGGCGTGAGCCTGTCGCAGAGCGGGCCGTCGCCGTTGATATCCCTGACCGCGGCCAGGGCGGCGTCGCGCGTCCTGTGGGAAATCTCGAAAGGAGAAAAGTCGGAGAGAGACGAGCGCAGGCCCATGATATCGGCGCTATCGTAATCCGACTGCTCCCAGTGGGACAGCACGCGCACCGACAGGTCCCCGCGGCCCGGATTGTCGTGCCGGGTGAGAACGAAGGCCGATGCGCCGTCCCCCATGAGCAGGCTCGCGTTCCGCTCGAAGTAGTCGAGCATCCTCGAATTGAAGTCCCCGCCGATGGCAAGCACCGTTTCGGCCTGTCCGCACCTGATGCTGTCGGCACCCAGCCCCACGGCAGCCAGCCCCGAGGGGCAGCCGTTCTGGATATCCATGCACCAGCAGGAGCTGAGATCCCACTGTTCGCGAAGCCGGGAAGCCACGTAGCCGGCAGTGGTCGGCAGCTGGCTGGCCTGGGTGTTCACACCCACGATGATCCTGTCGATCTTCGAAACACCGGCCTGGTCGATGGCGTCACGGCTTGCCTGGACCATGACTTCCACCAGGGATTCGTTGCTGTCCGCCAGGTAACGCTGCCGGATACCCACGTTTTTCCTGATCCACTCATCCGAGACGGCCAAGGCGGGGAACATCTCGCTGAGCTCTCGGTTGGAAACCGCCTTCTTGGGTAACGCGATACCGGCTCCGATGATATGTGCGTAACTCATATCAAGAGTACTCCGGCTAGTCCAAAAAATAGGTACTTTGGACTGCTTCAATTAATGGTGTTCTTATCGTCTTCTTCTCTTGGATGAATAGATCCGTATTTACGCGTAATCCAGTCGTAAATAATATCCAAATATAGGGTCGGAATCAAATGAAAATAATAGATCTGTGAAAATGTGGCATGATGAAGGGAGATCCGGCCACTACAGAAGGTTGCTTGCCAGCTCGGCCAGCTCGGATCGCTCCCCTTTTTCGAGGTTGACGTGGGCGTAGATGTTCTGCCCCCGCATCTTCGCAATCAGGGTGCTGAGCCCGTTGGACTGGCTGTCGAGGTAAGGGTGGTCGATCTGGAAGATGTCGCCGGTGAAGACCATCTTCGTGTTCTCGCCGGCGCGGGTGATGATCGTCTTGACCTCGTGGGAAGTCAGGTTCTGCGCCTCGTCCACGATGAAGAAGATCTTCACCAGGCTGCGTCCGCGGATGTATGAGAGAGGCGAGATCACGAGCTTCTCCTCCTCGAGGAGCTCCTGGATCCGCTGGTGCTTGGCATCGGTGCTGTTGAACTGGTTCTGGATAACGCCCAGGTTGTCGTAGAGGGGCTGCATGTAAGGATCGAGCTTCGACTGGATGTCGCCGGGCAGGTAGCCGAGATCCTTGTTGCTGAGGGGGACCACCGGCCTGGCCAGGTAGATCTGCCGATAGTTCTTTCTTCGCTCCAGCGCCGCGGCCAGGGTCAGGAGGGTCTTTCCCGTGCCGGCTTTGCCCGAAAGAGTGACGAGGCGGATGTCGTCGTTCAGCAGGGCGTTGAGCGCAAAGGTCTGCTCCGCGTTGCGCGGCGTGATGCCATAGACCGGGATCTTGTCCACGCGGCGCAGCTTCTCCGTCATCGGCTGGTAGGTGGCAAGGGCGGACTTCCTGGTGTTGCGCATGATCAGGAACTCGTTGGGCAGGAGCGGATCCTCCAGCTCGAGATCGCCGATGTCGATCTCGTAGGGCGGCTCGTACATCCTGTCGATCAGCTCCTCGGACACGTTCTCCTCGATCCTCCTGCCCGAATAGAGGGAGGACAGGTCCGTGACCCGGCCCGACGTGTAGGGCTGCGACATCAGGCCGATCGACTTCGCCTTCATCCGGAGGTTCACGTCGTTTGTCACCAGGATGACAGGCGTGTCGGGGTTGTCGCTGGCGAGGAGGTAGGCCGTGTTCAGGATGTGGTGATCGCGCTTGTCCCTGGAGAAGTTGAGCGCCACGTCGCTGTGGAACTCCTGCTCGAGCTTGATGATCAGCCGGCCGTGGTCCGGGCCTATCCGCACTCCGCTGTCGAAGAGCTTGTCCCCGCTGATCGCATCGAGAGCCCTCACGAACTCCCGGGCGTGGTAGTTCAGCGAATCGTTGCCCTTCTTGAACCGGTCGAGCTCCTCCAGGACGGCGATCGGGATGACGATGTCGTTCTCCTGGAACTCGTAGATGCAGGATGAATCGTGGAGGATCACGTTGGTATCGAGAACCACGATCTTTCTACTGTCCGACATGGTGCTTCATCCTTAATAAGATCCTGCCAAGTGTCATCGCTCTGCACCGATTTTTCAAGCCTCCAGAGCTCCGACCAGCCGCAAAAATCTCCGGTCAGGCCTGTGAAAAAAGTGTGGAAAAGCCGGAACTGTATGAACTTGGGGAGCCGCATGAACTTGGGGAGCCGCAGTGCCGATAAGAGACTCAGCAATCAATACATAGGAGATTCTGCTGATGACAGCCCAATCGTACTCTTGCGATTCCGGGGAGCTCCACTCCCCGAGCGTGCCGCGGATCGTCATTATCTCGTCGATCCTGGCTCTCGTCTGCCTCACGATCATTTTCTGGATGATCCATCCCTCGCCGTTCCTCGTCTTCTCGATCGGCCTGAGCGCTGCGGCCTGCGGGCTCGCGATCTTCGTCTTTCTCAGGAGCCACTCCATTCTCGTGCTCCCACTGGCGGTCATGTTCTTCCTCATGGCGATGCGCCAGGCGCTGATCCTCCTGATCAGGGCCGATGTCATGTATGACACGCCGGCGGCCGAGGCGATCTCCGATTTCCCCGGCCTGATCGTCACGGGATTGGCGATCTACACCGTTATCTACTTCAAGCGCACCATCCACGGCCGGGAACGGTTTCTTCAGATGGAGAAGGAGCTGGTCCGCGCCGAGAACGAGTACAGGAGCCTGGTCGAGAAGATCACGGCCGTGATCTACAAGGCGAAACTCGACAAGAACGCCACGCTCCTCTTCGTCAGCCCCCAGATCGAACAGGTCATCGGCTACACGGGGGATGAATGCCTGGCCGATCCCCTCATCTGGAGAAAGAGGATCCACCCGAACGATCTCGACCAGGTCTGCTCGGAAATGGACGACTGCCACAGGACGGGCAGGCCGTTCGTCATGGAGTACCGCGTGCTCCACAAGGACGGACGCGAGGTGTGGGTGCACGACGAGGCCGCGATCGAGCTCGATTCGCAGGGCATGCCGCTTCATTTCCATGGAGTGGTGAACGACATCACGGCATTCAAGAAGATCGAAGTCGAGCTGGAGCAGCGCAACATGGCTCTCCAGTCGACGCAGGACAGGCTGCAGCGGAGCGAGGAGCTTTTCCGGACTCTCTTCGAGAGCTCGCGCGATGCGGTCCTGATCCTCGAGCGCGATCTGATCCTCGACGGCAACGGGGCGGCGAGAAGGATGTTCGACTGCCGGACCACCGAGGATCTGGCAGCCAGGAGGCTTCATGAGATCACCCCCGTCGAACAACCGGACGGTCAAAGCTCGAGCGACTGGATCAAGAAAGAGGTCGAGAAAGCGCTTGCCGGGGGCTCCGCTTTCTTCGAGTGGACCATGACCGGGATAAACGGACGTCCCTTTCCGGCGGAAGTTCTTCTCAGCAGCTTCGACCACCAGGGCAGCAGGGTCCTGCAGGCCGTTGTCCGCGACATCTCCAGGCGCAAGAACAGGATCGAACAGGGCCGGCAGGCCGACAGGCTGGATGCCGCCACACGGTTCGCCGAAGGACTGGCCCATGATTTCAAGATCCTGCTCACGGGAATGCAGGCCGGTGCCGGCCTGCTCCTGTCGCGCACCGAGCCCGGAAGCCCCGAGCACGAGGCGGTCCTCAGCATCGACCGCGCCGTGGAGCGGGCCTCCGGCCTGAACCGGCGGCTGCTGGGATTTGCCGGCAAGGGGCAGCGGCAGAGCGTGGCCGTTGATCTGCACGAGATCATCCAGCAGGTCACGACGCTGCTCGATCGTTCCATCAGCAACGCGATCGGGATCACGCAGGAGCTGGGCGCCAAGAAGGCGACGGTCATGGGCGATCCCGACCTGATCAAGCACGTCCTCATGAACATCGCGCACAATGCATGCGATGCCATGCCCGACGGCGGCGAGCTCACCTTCAGCACGGCGACCGTCGACCTGGATGGAAGGCAGTGCCGCAGAGATGGAGATCTGGCGCCGGGCCCCTACCTGGCGCTTTCCGTCTCGGACACCGGCTCCGGGATCCCCGAGGCGATTCGCGATCGCATCTTCGAACCGTTCTTCACCACGAAGAGGCCGGAGAGCGAATCAGGCATGGGGTTGGCCTTTGTCCACGGCGTGGTGACGAGCCACGGCGGTTTCGTCCAGGTCGACAGCAACGATGGAAAGGGATCGATCTTCGTCCTTCACTTCCCTCTCGCACTCGACGAAGAGATCGAGGCGAGGGAGCGTGACCGGGATGGGCGGGAGAGGAGCTGCGGCAGCATTCTCCTTGTCGATGACGAGGAGGTCGTCCTCGACGTGGTCACAACGATCCTGGTGAACAACGGTTTCGAGGTGGAATCGAGAACCAGCGGAAAGGAAGCGCTCAGCTTCTACGAGAAGGAGGGGTGGCGGTTCGACCTGGTCCTCATCGACATGATGATGCCGGAGCTGGACGGCTCCAAGTTCTTCCATCGCCTCAGGGAGATCGATCCGGACGTGAAAGCCGTTTTCATGACAGGTTTCGGACCGAACGAGCAGATGACTGCCGTACTGAAGAATGAAGGCGCGCTCGGCTATCTCCAGAAACCGTTCAACACAAGAGAGCTGATCGGCGCGATCAGGAACGCGATTTCGGGCCGCCGCTGGGAAGGGATCGGACAGACAGATGACGAGGAATGGGAACCGACAGGGGACCGGAAGAGAGCCGAGGTCGAAGAGATGTCTCGTACTGGGACTGGGCAACACCATCCTGAGCGATGACGGCATCGGTGTCCTTGCCGCCAGGAAAGCAAGGGAACTCCTCGTCGACGGCGAAGAAATCGACGTCAAGGAAGCGGAGATCGCCGGATTCGCCCTTCTCGACCTGCTCGAAGGCTACAGGCGCGCCGTGGTGATCGACGCCGTCCGCCTTGACGGCCTGAGTCCGGGAGAGATCGCGCTCCTTCCCATGGACCGTTTCGAGCCGACCTCGCACCTCACGATGGGGCATCAGATCGATCTTCCCACAGCCGCCAGGCTGGGCGCTGAAATGGGCAGCCTTTTTCCGGAAGAGGTCGTCATCGTGGGGGTGCAGGTGGCGGACGATCTCACCGTGAGCGAGGCGTGCACTCCCGAGGTGGCCGGGGCGATCGAGCCGGCGCGGGGGTAGCCCGCCGATACCGAGCCCGCGCAATCTCCGCCATATTCGACTGAGCACACACTGATAGCCGGTATCGCTGCACGAATATGGCGGAGATTGCGCGGGCTCGGTATCGGCGCCTCACTGGCACTGCTTGAATAAGGTCTTCCGGTACCAGTAGCTGGGAGTGCCGGGGCGGGTCTTGTCCAGAGCCTCGCGGGCCAGGGGTTTCGCCTCCTCTATCCGGCCTTCCTTCCTGTACAGCGTTGCCAGGGATGTCACGACCCTCAGAAGGGCGGGATGGTCGTCGTCAGCGAACCTGCGGAAGCCTTCCAGGGATTCGAGGTAGAGGGGCTCAGCCTCGCTGGATCGTCCCCGGGTACGATAGAACTCGGCCAGCTGGTACTTGGCGTCATATAGGTTGAGGGGACTGCCGCCGGTGTATTTCTTTCGCCACTCGACAGCCTCTAGCAGCAACGCTTCAGCCTCGTCGTTGCGTTCCTTGTCCTGTCTCACCATGGCCGCGACGTTGACCATGGCCATTCGAATGGGATCATCCTGCACGAGCCTCTGTTCCAGGTCGTTGACGATCTTTTCGGCCTCGTCGTGCCGGCCGAGCTGCCTGAGCAGAGTGGCCAGATCGCTCCTGTTAAAATTCGTCTCCGCATTCTCCTCGCCGGCTGTTTTGAGAGCGGCCTCGAGAAGCTGCTTTCTCTGCTCGTAGAGCTCCAGGTAGTAGCTATCGGCTTCGTTGATGCGGCCCGTGCTGGTGCAGAGATAACCGAGGCTTCGAATCACCCTCGTGGTGACCGGGTGATCGTTTCCCAGATTGCGGCGGCATCCAGCGAGGCACTCGATCAGGACAGGCTCCGCCTCCTTGTACCGCTCCTGGTTCGCGAGAAGGGTTCCCACGTGCATCTTGTAATGCAGCGCCTCGGGGTGTTCGTCGCCCAGCGCCCTGTAATGCTCGAAGAGCTTTCGGTAGCAGGTCTCGGCATCCCTCAGCCTCCCCTTGGACTCCATCAGGATCCCCATGGAGTGCATGGTGCGCATCGCGTAGGGATGATCGCTGCCCAGGGCGCGGCGGCATCTCTCGAGGCATTCGCCGAGTACAAACTCCGCCTCGCCGGTGCGGTTCTGCTTCTCGTAGACCTCGCCGATGTGCATCATGTAATGAAGCGTCTCGGGATGATCCTCGCCCAGGGCGACGTAATGATCGAGAAGATCGGTGTAGAAGGTCTCCGCTTCATCGTAGTATCCCTGCGCGAAAAGGACGTTTCCCATGAGGTGCATCGTCTTCAGCGTATCGGGGTGGTCCTCTCCCAGGACCTCCTGGCACTTGTCATGACACTCGGCCAGAAGAGACTGCGCCTCGCCGTAGCGGTACATCCGGATCTCAATCTCGGCCATGTGAATCATGCAGTGAAGCGTCTCGGGCTGGTCCGCACCCTTGACACGCCGGAAGGTCTCCAGCGACTTCTCCAGCAGCTTCTGGGCCTCGCCGTGGTGACCGAGTATCCCCTGGACGAGAGCCACGCTGCGCAGCAGCTCGGCAAGCAACCTCGGTTGATCGGCGAGGCGGGACTCCATGGTCTCCACGTTGCGCTGCAAAAGATCGTAGGCCGTGACCTCTTCCCCCCTGGCATGGCAGTCGTAGAAGTCGGCGAAGATGTCCTCGAGGTAGCTGGAAACCTGCCGCGCCAGTTTGGTCTCCTCCTCGGCCCGGAACAGGGCCTGGTTCTTGGCCTTGAGGGCGGCCATGATCCTTGTATTGGCTCGCTTGTGCTGGATGCCGTAGACGAGCGGCGCCCCGATCAGGAAGAGAAGCAGAAGGCCCGACAGGACCGAATAGCCGGGATGGCGGCGCACCAGCCGGTAGGTCCGCGTGGCCAGGCCGACGGGCCGGGCCTTGATCGGCCGGTACTCGAGAAAGTTGATGAGATCCTCCCTGAGCTCCCTGGCGGACTGATACCGCCGCGACGGATCCTTGTCCATCGCCGTGAGGCAGACCGTTTCGATATCCTTGGGGATCAGGGCGTTCCGCGCTCTCGGCGCGCGCGGATCCCTGGTGATGATCTTGCCCAGCACTTCCTGCGACGTCCTCCCGTCGAAGGGACGCTTCAGTGTGATCAGCTCGTAGAGGGTGACGCCCAGGGAGTAGATGTCCACCCGGTGATCGAGGCGCCCCCGCCGCGGCGACGCCTGCTCCGGAGCGACGTAGTGCGGCGTTCCCGCCAGCTCGCCCGTCACGGTCAGCGAGGGAAGGCCCTCCTCGCGGGCAAGCCCGAAATCGGTCAGCACCACGGTTCCGTCCTGGCGCACCAGGATGTTGGACGGCTTGACGTCGCGGTGTATCACGCCGCCCCGGTGAGCGAAATGAAGAGCTCCCGCCACCTCGGCGATGATGCGGCAGACCACCTCGATGTAGGTTCTGTTCCACAGGGGAACCGGGACGACCGGCTCCTCTCCGCTGACCTCTGCCGCCGGCAGTGAGTCCTTCCGGCGTCGCCTGGTCTTCATGACCGCACGGGCAAAGTCGTTCCCGCTCGGCGTCGCGCTGCGGCCGAAGGAGAGCTGATCGATCACATCGTCCAGGGGCGCTCCCTCGACGAACTCCATGGCGAAGAACTCGTTCCCCTCCGCCTCGCCGATCGTGTAGATCTCCACGAGCTCGGGATGCTTTAGCTTGGCCGCCGTGGAGGCTTCCCTCCTGAACCGGGCCACCGTCTCCTTCCGGAGGGTGAGATGGGCGGGAAGCACCTTGAGAGCCACCGTGCGATCAAGGGAAAGCTGGCGCGCCTCGTAGACGACTCCCATGCCGCCGCGGCCGATCTCCCGCACGAGCCGGAAGTCGCCCAGAACCCTCCCGTTCACCTCCTTCTCCTCGGCGGGCGCCTCGACGGGCCGGCCGCCCGACTCCCGCTGGCACTCCTGGAAGCAGTGGTACATCGAGATGAAGCTCTCGAGGCGGGTGCGCAGGTCGGGTGCTGCCGGCAGAACGAATCGATGTCGGGCTTGCGCCCCTCGAGCCAGGCATCGCAGAACTCGGTGTAGGCCTTCTCGATGCGGCTCTCGGGTACCTGGGTTCCCTCCTCGGAATTCATGATCCATCCTCCTCGCATGAGACCGGACCGAGGGCGTCGTCGATCCGGCCGCTCTGCAGGGCCCGGATCTTGTCGATCATGCGATAGGTGGCCTGGATGTATCTCTTCCTCGCAGCGACCTTGGAGATTCCGAGGAGCTTGCCCATGTCGCTGAAGGAGAGGCTCTCCCAGTGATGAAGGATGATCGCCTCGCGGTCCTGTGGATCGAGAAGCTCGAGCCCCAGCCTCGTCCACGCTTCCTGCTCGTGCTGATGCATGATCTGGCTCGGCGTCTCCTGCCGTTCCTCTGGTGGATCGAGGTTCAGCGTCGAATCGGGCGGCAGGGGACGCTCGCGGGCCATGTCCCGCCTCTTTGCCATGAACCAGGCGTACTTGTCGCAGATCACGTTCTCGACGATCCTGCCGAGAAGCGCCCTGAGCTGCCTGTCGTTCGAGAGATGGATCCGCGGCCCGTGCTTGAGGAACTGCATCATCGCTTCCTGCACGAAATCGCCCGTCTCGCCCATCGACCTGCGGAAGCCGCCGAGCTTGTGGCGGACAAAGCCCTGAACCCAAGGAAGGTGGCGCCTGAGGATCTCTTCCAGGTCGCTGTCGTTCCCCTGTTCCCAGTTAGGGAGAAAGGCCGGGCCGGGATTTTCAGGACAGGTCATCGTGACGGACTCCGATCGATGATGGTCCGGGACGGATTGATACCCTACACCTGAGAGGACTGAGAAGCTTCGTCATGGAACCACATATATTTTACATGAAATAACCCACTTATGTATCGATGGTCTTGAATATAGATACCTGGTTTCAAGTAAGCCCCTTAGGAACAAGGCTTTTGATACACACTAGGGGATTTCCCTCGTTCTCTTCTTTTTGGTTAACGCTGGGCAGTCTTTGACGGTTCTACATTAGAAGGCAACTCTTTGCCCTGTGACAGGATCTCATTCAGAGGTTCCTATTGTTTGTTTTCGGGATCGAGTGCCTCCACCCATGGAGGCAAGTTGCAAGTCTTGGTCTAAGAACAGGTTGAAGTGTACCTGGTGCACTCTGCACGAAAAAGAGACCCGTCATGACCATCAATCTGATACCTGCCTTGCGGCAGCAAAAACATGACTTGCGCAGGATGAACGGCGCCGCCAAAACGAGCCGGCACATCGGAGAAGGGGTGCCGGTTCCGCGCCACGTTTCAGCCGACGCCGGATGAGACCCGCCGGATCAGGCCGGTAAGGATTCCGGTGTCATCTGGCTTCACCGGGCACCCTTCTTTCCCCTCGCTTGCTGACTTTGCCTCTCCCCTGCCGGTAAGGATCCCGGTGTTTCGCCCCTGGCTGAAACCAGCCTCGAGGGCAGCACCGATATAAACCCACTCACCACTTCACTGAATTCAATTTTGTCATTTCTCGAATTTCTTTTCTTCCCGGTGATGCGGACTCGTCCGGCCGTTGTAGCCGGACCGATCCGCGCAACTACTCGTTTCGAAAGGAGGACCGAATGAAGAAGAATCTGATCTTCTTGATCGCAGTTGTTGTCATGGGAGTTGTTCTGCTCCCGGCTGCGATCGCCCAGGACCCGTACTGCAAGTGCGGTACGCCCAAGTGCAAGTACGAGCATCAGAAGCAAGTCTTGCCGCACCTCAACCCGGGTGGCAGCCCCATGACACCGGCTGCGCCGCGCACAGCCGGCCAGAGGGCAGCCTGGGAGTACATGGGCCCTGAAGGCGGCACCTTTGCTTTTGTCGTCACGGATCCGACGGACGCCGACGCTGCCATCATCATCAACAACGAGTCATATGGCAACGGAAACGTCTACGAGACAGCTGACGGCGGTGCAAACTGGACGGCGTTCGCCAAGAATCCATTCGCGATGTTCGATTTCTTCGCTGCCGATATGAACACGTGGTATGCCGTCGGCATGGACTACACGACGTACATGCCCTACTTCGGCGTTACCACCGACGGCGGCATCACATGGACCAATACCGCCTGGACCGGGACGGACACGCCCTACGCGGTGAGGGTCCATCCCACGAACCCGAACACCATCTACGTGGCCGGCTACTACTACAATATGGTGGGCCCCCACCTTTACGAGCCCGTGTTCAGCGTGTCCACCGACGGCGGCGTCACGTGGACATCTACGAACCTGAGCTCGTTCGGTTACATGGTTCCCTTCGGATTTGATGTCTCCTCCAACAATCCCAACGTCATGTACATGGCCGGGTACGACTACGACATCTCGACCTACATGATTACTGGAATGTGCCTCGCGAGCACTGACGGCGGCACCACATGGACCGCCGCACCCGTCTCCGCCATTCCCTTCGAGTACTCAATCATGGTGGCCATCGATCCCACCGATGACAACCACGTCATTGCTCCGGGTACTGGCTACTTCGAGTCCTTCGACGGCGGCGCCACGTGGACGACCAACCCCAATGGCCCGACCTTTGCCTACGGGCTCGATATCCATCCTACTGACAGCAACACGATCTACGTGGCGGCCTCCGATGGCATGTTCCAGACCACCGACGGCGGCGCCACGTGGACCTTGACAGACGTCGGCGGAATGCCCTACACCCCGTCCATCTGCGAGGGAACACCGTCGACCGTCTACTGCGCCTGCTACTACACGGGCATTACTAGGACCGTCGACTCGGGTGTCACGTGGACCAACATCTGCAACGGCATCCTCGAATCGCGCGTCTACGGCGTCGAGATTTCCGATTCCTCTCCCAACGGAATCTACTCGAGCCCCTACGGATTTGCCGCTTTCCAGAAGTCCGGCGACAGCGGCGTGACGTGGACCGAGCTGACCATGCCGCCCGAGGCCACCTATGTCTCGATCGCGCTGGAGAACTCGAACGCTCCAAACATCATTCTGGCCGTCCTGCCCGGCGGGTGAGGCGAGACCGATAAGCTCTACAGGAGCACAGACGGAGGGACCGTCTGGACGGAAACGCTGGAATGCTACTATGTCAACCGCCTTTTCGAGCACCCGCTCGACGCCATGCACGTGTATGCCGCCGGCTACAAGGTCGACGACATCACCTACGAATACACTGCCCTTCTCTGGGAGTCCTTCGACGCAGGTGCCACCTGGACCGAGAATGTGATCCTCGGACCGCAGGTCGACTGGACCGCCTGCTACTCGGCCGGCATCTGTGATGCCGATCCTTCGATCATGTACGCCTCGGGCGAGATCTGGGATCCCCTGGCCTACGAGTACAACCCCTGGGTCTGGAAATCGACTGACGGCGGCGCCACGTGGAACGACGCTCTCGGCGATCTCTGGACCTACACCGGCACCTACGGCTGGTTCTACGGCTGCTGGGTGTCTCCCACCGATCCCGACCGCGTGGTCGTGACCGGGTATATGGGTGTGGCTGACA
Source organism: uncultured Phycisphaerales bacterium (assembly GCA_964482235.1). Taxonomy (GTDB): domain Bacteria; phylum Planctomycetota; class B15-G4; order B15-G4; family CAYZWU01; genus CAYZWU01. The sequence continues at coordinate 177,321 of CAYZWU010000002.1, read as the reverse complement.
AGACCTTCGTGACCACCGACGGCGGCGTCACGTGGAACTACACCACGCCGAACTTCTCCAACTACGGCTGGGACTTCGAGTACCATCCCGTGCTCGACAGGGTCTACATGATCACCACCGGCCAGGGCGTCTGGCAGTCCGATGACCAGGGTCTCACCTGGACCGACATCAGCGGCGGTGAAGAGCCTTCGAACGGCTACCACCTCGAGATCGACCTGAGGGATGGCTGGCTCTTTGCCGGCACCATGTCGGGAGGCCTCTGCCGCCTCGACATCGATCCCTCGCCCCTCTGGGTGGGCTTCGATCAGGTCTCGGCCTCCAGCGGCGGCAACGCCCAGTTCGTGCTGAACGCCGGTGCGGCCTACGCGGGACGCGACTATCTCCTGGTCGGCGGCGCCAGCGGCACCGAGCCCGGCACCACGCTGCCCACGGGGCTTCATGTTCCGCTCAACATCGACGGGGTGACGAACTTCATCCGCAACAACATCACCCTGCCGATCTTCGTGAACTTCGACGGCGTACTCGATGCGTCGGGCATGGCCAATGCCGAGCTCAACGTTCCCGGTGCGCCTCTTGCTGTTGGTTCGGTGCTGCACTTCGTGTATGTCACGGAAGGACCCTGGGACTACGCGTCGAACGCAGTGCCTGTCGTCATTACCCCTTGATCAAGGAGTAACCAAGAATCAGGCTGGATGGGCACCCGCACTCCCGGGCAACCGGGGAGGCGGGTGCCTCCTTTTGCCTACGGTTTACCGTATTACCGAGCCCGCGCAATCTCCGCCATATTCGTGCAGCGATACCGGCTATTTGTGCGGGCTCAGTACGAATATGGCGGAGTTTGCGCGGGCTCGGTAATCGGTAATGGCAACGGCGTAGCGAAACCGGTTCTCCATGTGGATGCTCCCGTCTTCGGCCTGAAAAGGACGAGCGGCATCCCTGACAGCTCTTTCCAGCTTCTCTTCGCCGACCGTCTGCAGCGCCGCCTGGAAGGGTCCTGCCGAGACACCCAGCCGCCAGAGGGTCTCGAAGTCAGGATAATCGAAGGGGCAGCTCACCTCGCCGCTGCCTGCCACATGCAGATCCGCCATCATCATCAGGTTCTCGAGGGTGCCGGGGTCCGACAATTCGAAAGGCCCCTTCCCGGGCGGCGGTTCGGGCAGCGTATCGCGGACGGCCTTGAAGATGGCACGGTACTCCACCCTGTCCGGGCTGCTCCAGAGGCCCACGACGATCCGGCCGCCTGAAGCGGAGACTCTCTTCATTTCGCGCAGCGTGGCAACGCGGTCTTCCGAGTACTGGATCGAGTTCGCGGCGATGACTGCATCGAAGGCCTGATATTCAAATGGCAGCTCCTGGATGTCGCCGACACGGAAGTCCCCATCGGGGACGCGCTCTCTCGCTATTTCGATCAAAGTACCGGCCGCATCCACTCCGCTGACCTTCGCGCCGCGCTGCGCCGCCAGTACGCTTGCGCCCCCGCCGCCGCAGCCGGCATCGAGAAACCGTGTCCCGGAACCAACATGGCCCTCATTCAACATGACATCCCAGAGCGGCTGGTGCATCGGCTCCTGAAGCTCGGCCCAGTCCCGCGCTGATCTCCCCCACAAATCGCCCTGGATTTCCGCGGAACCCATGCTTCTCGCTCCTTTCAAAAAAACACCAAATCCATCGCCTGCTCCACTCGAAACCCAATAGCCTGAGGAATGATCCAAATACCGAATACCGAGCCCGCGCAATCTCCGCCATATTCGTGCAGAGATACCGGCTATCCGTGCGGGCTCAGTACGAATATGGCGGAGATTGCGCGGGCTCGGTAATGTGGTAATGCATTCGGTAATGCATTCACAGGATCAATACGGCCTTTCAGATCACGACCAGCTCGTAGTCTCTCTTCCCGAGACCGATCGACTCGCCGTGGCGGATCTGGTTCCAGGGATCGATCTCCGGGTACGACATCTCGGGAAGGCTCCTATTCGAACTCTTCTCGATCAGGTCGAGGCTGGCCGCATCGATGGCCACGGGATCACAGCTGGCGATGATGCCGATGTCGGGGATCATCGGCGTCTGGCGGATGTTGAAGCAGTCGCAGTCCTTGGTGATCGACATCAGGAAGCTGATGCAGCCGACCTTGCCCGGCTTTCCGATCACCGCGCCGAGGGCGTGCTCGGCCACCCGCTGCTCGAGGTCGTACTCCTTCCTGTTCCAGTCGAACTTCACCGCGCCGAAGCGACAGGCGGTGATGCACTCGCCGCAGCCGATGCAGACCTCGTTGTCGATCCGCGCCGTTTCGCCCTGGTCGGAAATGGCATCGGCTGGACAGTGATCCATGCAGGTCCAGCAGCCGGTGCACTCCTTCTCCGAGATGGCCGGCTTCATCACCGAGTGCTGGCGGAGCTTGCCCTTGCGGCTGGCGAGCCCCATGCCGAGGTTCTTGATCGCGCCGCCAAGGCCGGTGCCGATGTGCCCTGTCACGTGGGTGAGCACCATCATGGCGTTGGCGTCCAGGGCCAGGCTCGCGATGGAGACCCTGTCGAAGAGCTTCCCCGGGATGGCCACCTCCCGCTCGGCGTTGCCGATGAGACCGTCGGCGATCACCACCGGAGCCCCCGTCTTGTTGATGGTGAATCCGTGCTCGTGGGCCAGACGCAGGTGGTCCACCGCGTTGTCGCGCGGGCTCTTGTAGAGGACGCAGGTGTCGGTGAGGAAGGCCTTGCCTCCGCTCTTGCCGACGGCGTCGACAACGGGCTTGACGAGACGGTATGGGATGTGGGTGTCGTTGTTTCTCTCGCCGAAGTGCATCTTGAGAGCCGTGACGTCGTTTTTGGAAATGCAGTCCTGGAGGCCTGCAACCCGGAACAACGATTTCACCTTGCCGGCCGTTGCCTTGACCGGCTCATCCTGATCGACCTGGACAAAAAAGACCTTGGGCTTGCTCATTGCAGCTCTTTCTTTCGCAAGGATCGAATTCAGCAGTCAAATAAAGACGCTGTTATACTATCCCCGGATAGCCCATTTCAAAGGTCGATCCAGCTTGAAGCCCGTTTTTGCCAGGGGAACTACTCGAGAAGATCGGATGTCTTGACGATCGCGGCGAACTCCTGGTGGAGATCGGCCGGGGCGATTGCGTGAACATCCTCCGCCCTGTGGACCCTCCCGTCATGCCCCGTCCGGTCGAAGGTGGCGGTGGCGTCGGCCACGACGAAGGTCTCGTAGCCGAGATTCCCGGCCATGCGGGCCGTTATCGAGATGCAGTGGTTCGTCGTCAGACAGGCGATAACGAGAAGGGCCGCGCGTTCGATCAACATGGGAGGGTTATTAGTTCCGACTCGACGAGGCAGCCGCGTCAGAACTGGATCTGGACGAGAAGAGCACCGTTCTGGGGACGCACTGCCAGGAGCGTTTTGCTTTCACGATCGCACCACTTCCGCACATCCTGCTCGAAAGTCGGGCAGTCGCCCAGGACTTCGAGGATCTCACCGCCGGGTATCGTGGATGCCATGGCTACAATTTTGAGCACAGGCAGAGGGCACTTCAAGCCTTTGGCATCAATATTGTAAACAGCCATTTCATCACTCCTCTTCTGAAAAGATCCTAGTAAGTTACTGCACCAAATAACTCATGGACTTATCGGACGAACTCTTCTTGGACTTGACGAAATCCGGCAAAAAACTCTCGGTAACTACCTACCCTGAAAGTAGGGATAATCCCTGTGAACTGGAAGGTTATCAAGGTTGATGCGGTTCAAGAAATTGAACGAATACTCCGAAAGATACAACGTAAGAACACGTAGAAAGAGGAAGCGTCTGGACCGACAAGAACGGCGGCATCATGCCGGCCTGTCGATAGTGTGTTTCGAGCACGAACGAAGAGCTTTCAGGGCGAGATGGAAAGCACGTCAAGGAGAACGGAATGCCACGTATCGTACCCCGAAGCCTGAAGGGGCGGATGATTGCCCTATTCCTCATCGTAACGCTGATCCCGGTTTCCGTGGTCACGGCCTTCTCCTGGTACAACTCCAGGGAAGTGCTCATGGAGGTGGAGTTCGAGAAGCTCACCGCCGAGGTCGAGCTGAAGAAGGAAGCCGTCTGCTCCTTCTTCAGGGACAGGATCCACGACCTGGAGACGATCGGCGAATCCGAGGACCTCGCGGAGCCGATCCTGGAGATCACCCGTAGCATCCACGACCTCGAACAGAAGGGGAACGGCTCCTTCGATCCCCGGTCCGCCGACTATACGGCGATCTGCACGAAGGTCGAATCGCTCGTCAACGCCGTCCCCGGAAGCGACGCCTACTGCGACTTCAGCCTGATCTGGGGCGATGCCGGCCTGATCTTCTGCACGAAGAGCGGCGGCCTGTCGCAAGATGCCGCCTTGAACAACGTGGCGCAGATGAACCGGACAATGGGCGATCTCTGGGCAAAGGTCCTGAAGAACAGAACGGTCGAGATCAGCGACATGCACACGCAAACTCAGGACGGTTCGCCGAAGGTCCTTGCCGTCGCTCCGCTGCCGGGAGACAAGTCGATGCCGCCCGTCGCGATCGCTCTCGAGATCGACGTCGGCCGGATCAATGCCCTTGTGAGGGACGGAACGGGACTCGGCAACTCGGGCGAGACCTATCTCGTGGGCAGCGATCTCCTGATGCGATCGAGCGCCCGGTTCGAAAAGGAGCCCTCGATCCTGAGGAAGAGGGTGGACACCGACCCGGTTCACCTGGCCATGGAGACGGGCGCCGGCACGACCATGACAAGAAACAGCGACGGCGATCCCGTTCTCAGCGCCTTCAGCCCCGTGGGATTGATCCGGAATCCCGGGCTGGATTTCGACTGGGTCGTCGTTTCCGATATCGCCACGAGCGAGGCATTCGCCGCCATGAACTCGTTGGGAAGCCAGATCTTCTGCGGCGGAGCCGTTCTCCTGGTCTTTGCCTGCCTGGCCGGCTATTTCGCCGCTCGCTCGATCAGCCGTCCCATGGAGGGGCTGACGACGAAGGTGGCCTCCCTGGCCGGCGAGATCACGTCCACCGCCTCTCATCTGGCAGCCGGCGCGGCCGAGACATCGACATCGATCTCGGAGATCACCACGACGATGGAGGAGGTGAGGCAAACGGCTCACCTCTCCAACGAGAAGTCGAAGAACGTTGCAGACAGGGCGGGCGAAGTGGCACAGATCTCGGAGAACGGCCAGGCGTACACGGCGAATGCGGGTGACGGCATGGCCAAGATCCGGGAGGAGATGGAGTACGTGGCGGAAAGCATCATCAAGCTGAGCGAGCAGACCCAGAGCATCGGCGAGATCATCGGCTCGGTGAACGACCTGGCGGATCAATCCAACCTTCTATCCGTCAACGCGTCGATCGAGGCGGCCAAGGCGGGCGAGTACGGGAAGGGATTCGCCGTGGTGGCCCAGGAAGTGAAATCCCTCGCCGATCAGTCGAAGAGGTCCACCGAGCAGGTCCGGTCCATCCTGAACGATATCCAGAATGCAACCAGCGCGGCTGTCATGGCCACGGAAAGAGGCAGCAAGGCGGTGGAATCCGGTGTGGAGCTCTCGGCCCAGGCGGGCGACTCGATCTCCATCCTGGCCACGAGCGTCAAGGAGTCCGAAGATGCGGCCATCCAGATCGCCTCGACGAGCCAGGAGCAGCTGATCGGGATCGATCAGGTCGCCGATTCGATGGAACACATCAGGGTTGCGACGACCCAGAACGTGGACGGAGCCAACCAGCTCGCCGGAGCCACGGCCGGCCTGAACGATCTGGGCCAGCAGATGAAGAAGCTCGCCGGGATCAGCAAGTAGAACGGCAAAACTGAGCCCGCGCAATCTCCGCCACATTCGTACGGCGCCGCATGTCTATTGTGCGTGCTATCAACGAATGTGGCGGAGATTGCGCGGGCTCAGTATCCGTCACGGTATCCGTCAGAACTGGATCCGAATGACGCTCGCCGTGCCGTTCGTGTTGACGGCGAGAAGGGTCTTCCTCTCGCGCTCGCACCACTTCCGAATATCCTTCTCGAAGGTGGAGCAATCACCGGACACCTCGAGGATATCGTTCGCGTTGACCGTCGGTGCCATCGCGGCAATCCGCAGAACGGGAATAGGACACTTGAGCCCAAGAGTATCGAGTGTAACTACCGTCATCACTCCCTCGCTTTCCTTTTCATCTCGTCCAGTAAGTACCAGCCAATCAGCTCCTATCTCGTCAGCGCGGTCATCTCCGCCAGGATCTGGCCGTCAGCGAACTGACGCGCCGTGATGGCGCCCGAGGGGCAGCCGGCCGCGCAGCTGCCGCAGCCGCGGCCGCCGCCGCGCCGTGAGCGGTGGACTCACCGATCGTCTTGGGCCCCTGGGCGCTGCCCGCCACGTAGACGCCGTCCACGCGGGTGCGGAAGGGTCGCAGCAGAGGATGATCCTCGAGGAAGAACCCCTCCGAGCTTCTCTCGAGCCGGAGGATCTCGCCGAGCTCATCGGAGTCCTCTCTTCCGCGAAGTGGCGGCGCGACAACGGCGAAATCGGCGTGAAGCTCCTCTTCCGCACCATCTTTCGTGTAGCGAACGATCACGCTGTCGTCACCCTCGCTGAATCCGAGAATCCGGTCGGCCGGACCGAGGGAGATCAGGTTCCGCCCCTGCTTGCCCACCGCTGCCTTGAAGAACTCCCTGAAGCCGGTGCCGCCCACGGAGCAGTCGCCCATCACCTGGTGGATCGTGCAGCCCGGCAGTTTCTCGCTGATCTGATGCACGTACTTGGCGAAGGAGAGGCAGCAGATCTTCGAGCACGCCTCCACCGGCCCCCGGCCGTTCTCGTCGATGCAGTGGATCAGGGCGATCGATCGCGGCATGGCATCGGCCCAGGGAAGACGGATCTCGCCGCCCGTCGGGCCGGAGGCATTGATCAGGCGCTCCAGGGCCATGGAAGTCAGCACGCGGGGAATCGAGTCGACATCCCCGTGCAGGCACGGCTCGGCTCCCGTGGCGATCACGATCGCCCCGACCTGCCTCTCCGTCACCTCGTCCGTCGTATCGAGGTTCACGTTGCCGAAGGGACAGGCCTCCACGCAAGCGGAGCATTCCTCCCCCTTGAAGTGCCGGCAGCTCGCCTCATCGACGAGCGAGGCGTTGGGCAGGGCGCCCATGTACGGGATATGGATCGCCTTCCGCAAGGAGAAGCCGGCATCGAACTCGTTCCGGCTCTCCTCGGGGCAGACGGCGTGGCAGGAGCCGCAGCCGTAGCAGGCATCCAGGTCGACGTGCCGGGCCTTGCCGCGGATCTTGACCGTGTAGTTGCCGAAGAAGCCCAGCACCTCCTCGACCTCGCTGTAGGTGAAGCACTCGATGTTCGGGTGGTGCAGCACGTCGTCCATCAGCGGTTCGAGCATGCACGAGGCGCACTCGAGATCGGGAAACACGTCGCCGAGAAGTGCTGCCCTGCCGCCGACGGCCGGCGACTTCTCCACCAGGTAGACGCGCCGCCCGCCGTCGGCCAGCAGGCGCGCCGCGGTCAGGCCGGCCACGCCCGAGCCGATCACCAGCGCATCGGTGCTGCAGTCGATCTCCTTCTCGTCGAGGGGCTGCTGCTCCCTGACGCGCGCCACGGCGGCGTGGATCATCTTCTCCGCCTTGTCCGTGGCCTTTTCCCTGTCAGGCGTCACCCAGGCGCACTGTTCCCTGACGTTGGCCATGGCGAGAAGATAGGGATTGAATTCCGCCTTGCGGCAGACCTCCATGAACGTGGCTCCGTGCTCGCGCGGCGAGCATCCCGCCACCACCACGCGGCAGTCCGGATGCTCGGCGATCTCACGGGCCATCCACTGGCGCCCTTCCTCGGAGCAGAGCGTGGGATAGGTGATCACCTCCTCCACGCTCTCTTCCATATCTAAGCGTTGCGCCAGGGATTCGAGATCGAGCGCCTCCTTGATGATCGGCCCGCACTCGCAGAGATAGAGCCTCACCTTCCTCTTGTCGCTTTCCATTTCCGGCATCCTCTGTTCCCCCTCTGTCATTTCTCTCGCACCTCGTTCTTGAAACCGCTCTGACCCCGCTCCACGACCTGCTGAACGCTTCCTGAGGCATCGTGAATCTTCACCTCGAGGGGCATCTTCCCGGGCAGGGAATGTGTGGCGCAGCCGAAGCATGGATCGTAGGCGCGGAAGGCCATCTCGATCGTGTTGAGCAGCGGCTCGCTCGCCTCCACACCGCCGGCCAGAAGGTTCTGCGCCGCCTTCTTGATCGACATGTTGATCGGAGCGTAGTTGTGGGTCGTGCCCACGATCAGGTTGGCCCGCTCCACGATCCCCTTCTCATCGGTCCAGTAGTGATGGATCAGGATGCCGCGCGGCGCTTCGACCACGCCGATGCCCTCTCCCGGCGTCCTCTCCGGCACGGTGAAGACGTGGGGATCGGTCAGCCGCTCGTCATCGGCATACCGCGCCACCAGCTCCGCGCACTGCAGCATCTCGATGATCCGCGCCCAGTGATAGGCCAGGGTGGCATGAACGGGTTTGCCGCCCATGGTGTCGACCATCTTCTCGTACTCGGCCTGCGCCAGCGGAGTCTGCATGCGATCCGCGGCGTTGAGCATGGCGAGAGGAGCGGTGCGGTAGACCCCCGACTCCTTGCCGTCGACAAAGCCTTTCCATCCCTTCGCCTTGAGATAGGGGAACTTGAGATAGGTCCACGGCTCCACGTGCTCGGCGATGTGGTCGAGGTAGTCGTCCACGCCGAACCTGCAGAACTCGCCGCCGTCGGGATCCACCACGCGGATCATGCCGTCATAGACGTCGGGCTCGTTCTTGTCGTTCACGAGGCCCATGTAGTGCGTGCGATGCGTGTAGGCATCCGAGACGATCAGGTCGAGGTAGCGCTTCTCCGCCAGCACGATGTCGGCGAAGATCTGCTGCGTGAGGCCGGCGAACTCGACCATGTAGGCGCCTATCTCGCGCAGCCGCTCCCGCATCTCGGCGGTCACGGCCTTGGACTGCCCGCCGGGGACCATGCCCACGGGATGGATCCTCCTTCCCCCGAGCATCTCTGCCACCTCGTGGGCCTCCTTGCGCATGCGAATCACCTTCTGCGCCAGGTCGAGTCCCACTTTCTTGATCACACCCACGATGTTGCGCTCCTCGGGCGGCGCGTCCGGGCCGATGATGAAGTCGGGCCCGCCCAGCGCGTAGAAGTGGGTGGCATGGTCGCCGGCGGCAAAGGCGTTGTACTGCAGCCGCCGGATGAGCTCCGCAGCGGGCGGGATCTTGACGCCGTAGACCGCCTCGACGGCCTTGGCGCTGGCCGCGTGGTGCGCCTCGGGGCAGACGCCGCAGATGCGCGGCGTGATGCGGGGCAGCTCCTCCACGGGCCTTCCTTCCACGAACTTCTCGAAACCGCGAATCTCCGGGATCGTGAGATAGCAGTCCTGCACGTCCCCGCTCTCGTCGCGAAAGATATCGATCTTGCCGTGGCCTTCCAGGCGTGTAATCGGATCGATGCTGATCGTTTTCATTCGTTTGATTCCTTCACTCGGTTTTGTCCGGCCAGGCGAAGCGGCCCGGCCTTTCCGGAACCGCCGGAGCGGCTCGTCATCTCCGGGACCTGGCCAGCGTCGACGTGGGCATGCTGAATCGATAGAAGTAGCCTGCCGGGTCGACGATCTGGTCAACGGCTTTCCTGATCAACGACTCGTCGTCCGTTCCGATGAGCGAACCGAGAAGCCCTATCATCCCGCAGCCCATGTCGGTCGTCTCGCCCGTTGGGCCGTAGCAGCCGCGGCACGGCATGTTGGCGGAAAGGCACTGCGCCTCGCAGCCCGAACGGGTGGCCGGGCCGAGGCAGACGATGCCCTGTTCCAGAAGACAGGTCTTCCCGTCGGGCACGACCTCGTGAGGCCGCTTGAACTCCGTGACGGTGGTTCCCTTCTTCTCGAAGCGGCACTCGTCGCAGACCGACTTCTCCCCCGCTCCCACGATCGATCCCCGGGGCGGAAGATTGCCCGATGCGATCGCCTCGCAGACGGCCCAGGTCTGCTTGGCCACGGGGGGGCAGCCCGGCATGAAGTAGTCGACGTCGACCACCTGGTGCAGCGCCTTCGCCTTCGGATAGACGCCCGGCAGCTCCAGCTCGCAGCCTTCCGCGACCTCGGTCCTCAATTCGGGGTAGATGCCGTCCGGATTGTCCGTGGATTCCGTTGTCCTGTAGACCCGCTCGAAGATCTCCTCGCGGGAGAACATGTTCGCCAGCCCCGGAATACCCCCCATCATCGAGCAGGCTCCATAGGAGACCATGGTGCGGGATTTGCGGCGAAGCAGCTTTGCGATCTCCTCGTTCTCGCCGGTGCGGATCGCCCCGTTGAAAAGACAGACGTCGATCGCCTCGTCGGGCATGGCCTCCACGTCACGGTACTTGAAATCCATGATACAGGGCCAGAAGACGATATCTGCCACATCGAGGAGGTCGAGTATCTTCTCGTGGACCTCGAGTACCGAGATCTCACACCCTCCGCAGCTCGCGGCCCAGTACATTCCCAGTTTCAGTTTGCTCATTACCCTTGATCCCTTCGCGTTCCGGATTCTCTTCTCTCTCGACAGCGGCATCCATGTCCAGCGACGGCCAGTGAAGCGGCCCGCAGGCCCGGACCTGCTCCGTCATCTCGTCGATCACCGTTGCATAGCGATCCGATTCCGAGGCGCTGATCCACTCGAGACGGATCCGTTCCGGCTCGATACCCATCTCCACGAGCATACTTTTCATCAGATGAAACCGTCCCGCGGCCTTGCAGTTGCCGTTGACGTAATGGCAGTCGCCCGGGTGGCAGCCGCAGACGAGAACCCCGTCCATCCCGCCGGAAAGAGCGCTCAGGATGAACTGGGGATCGATGCGGCCCGTGCACATCACGCGAACGACGTTGACGTTCGGCGCATAGCTGATGTGCGCCGCGCCCGCGGAGTCGGCCGCGGAATAGGTGCACCAGTTGCAGAGAATGCCCAAGATTTTCGGTTCAAAACTCATGATCGATTCAGCTCCTTTTCAAGGCAGCACATGTTTTATTCCAGCCAGTTCCTCGAGCTTCTCGACGATCTCATCAGGCGTCAGCACGAAGGCGGCCCCGCCCAGCTTGATCGCTTCGCCCGGCATGCCGAAAACCGCCGAGCTCCTTTCGTCCTGTACAATCGTGACGGCTCCTACCTCTCTCATCCGCTTCAGCCCCTGGGCTCCGTCCTTGCCCATCCCGGTCAGCAGGATGCCTATCGAAGACGCTCCGTACTTGTCGGCGATCGACTGGAAGAGCCTGTCGACCGACGGGCACGGACCATCCTTCGTCCGGCTCGGCTTGAGGACGATCCGTCCGGTCTCGGCCATCTGGATATCCTTGCCGCCAGGCGCCACGTAGGCCGCGCCGGCCGAGACCGGCTCTCCGTTCCTGGCAACACGGATCGACAGATCGCATTCCAGGTCGAGCCAGCCGACCATCGACTCGATGAAGCCGACGGCGATGTGCTGGGCGATGACGATCGGAATGGGGTACGATGCCGGAAGGGACGAGAGTATCGACTTCAGGACGCCCGGCCCCCCCGTCGAAACGCCGACTACCACGATCCGGGCAGCCTGCCGCTTCTTGGCGGGCCTATCCATCCTGGCGGGCAGGGTGCTCCCTTTACCCTGCGCGAGGGAACGCTTCTCGCGGCGGCGGACGACTTTCACCTCGGACATCAGCTTGACCGTGTTGACGAGACGGTTCAGGGCCTGCGTGCTCTCCGATCCGCACCCGAACCGCGGCTTCTCGATGACGGCCACGGCACCGGCCCTCATCGCCCGGTCCGCCAGCGAATTCTCGCCTGATCCCGGATTCTCGCACACGACGACGATGGGCAGCGGATGGGTGCTCATGATGCTGGCAATGGCGTCGAGGCCGTTGATGGCGGGCCTGTCCGAGCCGATGATCAGGACGTCGGGATTCTCCCTCTCGACGATGCTGACGGCGTCACTTCCGAAGGCCGCGGTCCGGATGAGCTCGATCTCCGGATCCGAATGCAATATCCGGGCGAGGTTGTCTCGATCCTTCTCGCAGCCTTCTACAACGGCCACCTGTATCTGTCTCTTGGCCATGGGTCAGATCAACCTTTGAACTGCATCGAGTAGATTGCTCTGGTCGAAGCTGCTCTTGACGATGTAGGCGTTGGCGCCCACATCGATTCCTCTCTCGCGATCCTCGTTCGACTCGAGTCCGGTGACGAGCACGACAGGGGTCTCGGCGTACCTCGCGTCGCTGCGGATGCTCGCCGTGAGATCGAGACCCGTCATCCTCGGCATCTCCACGTCGGAGACCACGAGGTCGATGGCCTCGGTCTTGAGGGTGGTCAGGGCATCGAGGCCGTCCACCGCCGTTATGACCCGGTATCCCACCGATTCGATAATGCTCTTGATCAGCATCCGCGAGGTGAGCGAGTCGTCGGTGACGAGAACCGTTTTCTCCCCGCACGCCTGCTCCTTCTCCCCCGGCGCGCTGAACTGGACCGCGCCGGCCGTCCTCACGGCGGACTTCAGCAGATCGTGGATGTTGAGGATCGGCACGATCTCGCCGGAACCCATCACGGTGGCGCCCGCGATGTTCCTGATCCGCCTGAGCTGGTTGCCCAGGCTCTTGACGAGGACCTCCTGCTCGCTGAGGACGTCGTCGATCTCGAAGGCGATCCGCTTCTCCCCCGTCCCGAGCACCATGACGGAGAGAAGATCCGCATCATTCTTTCTGCTGCCGGCCGGATCGAGCCCGAGGACATCGGCCAGGCGGACCAGGGAAAGCACCTTGCCGTTCAGCGAGATGGTGTACATGTTCTCCACGCTCTTGATCGACTCCCTGGGAAGCCTCAGCACGCGATCCACGTTGGTGCTGGGAACGATGAAGCTCGCCCCGGCCGCCTTGATCAGGATCCCCCTGAAGGTGGCGATGGTCACCGGGAGCCTGATCGTGAAGGTCGTCCCCTCTCCGGCAGCCGTGTCGATCTGGAGGTTCCCGCCCAGCTTCTCGATCTTCTCCTGCACGATGGCCATGCCGAGGCCCCGGCCCGAGATCGAGGTGATGATCGGGCTGGTGGTCACGCCGGAGCGGAAGATCAGCGAGAGCGCGGCGGACCTGTCGAGGTTATCGGCGTCATGCCTCGAGAGCACGCCCTTCTCGACGGCCTTGTCCTTGACCCTATCGAGATCGATTCCCTTGCCGTCGTCGGAGACGACCACCTCGACCTTGTCGCCCTCCACCTGCGTGACGCTGAGAGACACGGTTGCGCGGCGCGGCTTCCCGAGTTCCACGCGATCTTCAGGCTTCTCGATGCCGTGATCCGCCGAGTTCCGGAGAAGGTGGGTGACGGGATCCTTCATCTCCTCCAGGATCCGCCTGTCGATCTCGATATCGCCGCCCTTGATGACCAGGTCCACCTCCTTCTCCTGGGCCCTGGAGATGTCGCGGACCATTCGAGGAAAGATCTCGAAGAGGGTCGAGAAGGGCAGCATCGTCACCTTTTTCATGTCGTCGAGGAGATCATCGACCATCCTGCCGAGGCGGCGCTGGTTCTTCTCCTCCGATCCGACAAGAAGCCTGAACTTGCGATCGAGAGCCTGCGTGTATTCCCGGCTCCACTCGAGGAACTCGAGCAGGTTGACGATCACCGAGGTATTGTCGACCTTCCCGTCGAAGCACTTCTCCTTCTGGGTCCAGTTTCGCAGCGACCGGGTCTCGGAGTCGATCCGGGCCTGCTTCTTGCTCCAGAGCTCGAAGGAGAGGCCGGCGTCGCGCAGGTCGTTCAGGTGCTGCACCGCGATCAGCTTGAGCGAGAGCATCTCCTCGGCCTTCAGGAAGAGGGAGTCCAGCTTCACCGTGGGGATCCTCACCGTTTCCGAGATCAGCGGCTTGCTCTGCACGGTGGCGGGGCGCGGTTCTTCCTTCGCCTTGGGCTTCGGCAATGCTGCCGCCGGTGCGGGCGCCTCTTTCTTCGCCTCCAGGACCGCGGTGGGCACGGGCGTTGCTTCCGGTGCCTGCACCGCCTGGATCTGGGTTGCCGGTTCTGCCGGCGTCTGGGACGTATCCGCGCCCTCATCCCTCAGATGCTTGAATCTGTCGATCAGTGGTGCGACCTGAACCGATGCCGGGGCACCGTCATCCGCATCGAGGGTGGACAGGATCTCCTCGATCACTCCCACGGACTCGTGAAGGGTGTCGAAGATTTCCGGAGACACGGGGATCTCACCCTTCTTGAGAGCGCCGAAGACATTCTCGATCGCCTGGCAAAGGGTTTCGATATCGTTGAGGTTGACGGCCCTGGCTGCTCCCTTGAGGCTGTGCGCCTCGCGGAAGACCGTTTCCAGGATCGGCTGCTGCTGCTCGGGTTCCGCCGCCCGCTCCAGGTCCAGAAGGGTCGTGGAGACGGTGGTCAGACGCTCCTGCGCCTCCGATCGGAACGCGGCTCGAAGTCGAGCAAGCAGTTCGTCATCCTTCATCTATTTCCTCTCCTCATGCCGATGGCGCCGACGTTGATCTCCGGAAGGATGCCGATCCGGATGTCGCCGGCCCGGGCGGCCTCAAATCTTGAATCTTTCCGCAAGGTTCCTGAGCTTCTGCGACAGACTGTTCAGGTTGGATGTCGACTGTTCGAGCTGCTTCGAGCTCTCCATGTTCTGCGTCATCGCGATCCTGATGCTGTCCATGGCGGCGGCGAGCTGATCGATACCCACGAGCTGCTCGTGGCTCGACGCGGCGATCTGAGCAGCCGCCTGCTCCGACTCGGATACGCTCTCGGACAGCATGGTGATCGTACCGCCTGCCTCTTCCGACAGGCCCACTCCCACGTCCACCGCCTTGCTGCCTCGCTCTGTGGACATGACGGCCGTGCTGGTCGCTTTCTGGATGTCGTTGAGGATCGTGCGAACCTGGTCGGTGGCATTCTTGGACTGCTCCGCCAGCGTCTTTACCTCCTGCGCCACCACGGCGAAACCCTTTCCGTACTCGCCGGCTTTTGCCGCCTCGATCGAGGCGTTGACCGACAGGAGGTTCGATTGATCGGCCAGGTCGTTGACAGCCCCGATGATCTCGCCGATGCTCTGGGTCTGATCGCTGAGCTTGATGATGCTCTCGGCCACGTACTCCATCTCGTCCCTGATCCGGCTCATCCCCGTGGCGGCTTCCACCGTTGCCTTTCTGCCTTTTTCCGATATGTCGGTCACCTCGCCCGCTCTCTTCTCCACATCATCCGCCTTGTCGTTGGAGATGTAGGCCGTCTGCTTCACCTCCTCCACCGTTGTCGTGATCTCGCTCACCGAGGTGGAGACCTCGGCCGCGCTTGCCGCGAGCTGGGATGCGGTGGCGGAAATCTCGCTGATCGAGCAGGCCAGGGTCTTCGCTCCCTCTGCGATCTGCTTGTGCTCTTCCTGGAGCGTCCTCTGGAGATGCTGGACGGAGCTGGTGAGGATGCCGATCTCGTCCTTCCTCGTCTGGTCAGGAACCATGCTGGCGGAAAGGTCGCCGGAAGCCATGCACGAGACCCCCTCGGACAGCTTGACAAGCGGTGTCGCGATCGACTTGGCCGAGTAGAATCCCAGGAGCAGGGCCAGAGCAGCCAGGGCCAGCCCGGAGAGAAGGATCTGGAAGCCGAGCGTGTTCGTTGCGGCGAAGGCCTCGGAGGATTCGATCTCCGAGACGATCGCCCAGTCGAAGTCGAATCCCAGCTTCTCGTCGAGCCCGAGGCACGAGTAGGAGGCGAGGACCTCCAGATCCCTGTATCCCCAGGCGATCTCGGTGCTCTGCTTCTTCGCGAGAGCCTTCTTGGCCGATTCGCTGTCGACCACCTTCTTCAAAGCCGACGAGCCCAGGTCGAACCGCGATTCCGAGCGCATGACAAGGTCCTCGCCGACAAGATAGGTCTCCCCGGTGTCGTTCCGGCTGGATCCTTCCAGGGTGATGCCGTTGATCTGGTCGATGTTGATCTCCATGGCCAGCACGGCGCCCTTGCCGCCGCTCGCATCGGGCACGGGAGCGCCCAGGAAGGCGGCGGGCTCCCCGGTGGACTTCTCCAGGCCGAAGTCGGTCATCATCGTCCTGCTCTGCGACACGACCTTTTTCCAGAGGGCGGCCAGTCCCGAACCCTGAGGGGACTTCGCTTCCAGGCTGGCGCCCAGGAGCCCTCCCTCCAGGGCCTGATAGATCACGCGGCCCTGTTCGTTGTCGATCAGGTAGAGATTCTGGTAGCCGTACGTTTCGATCGTTCGCTGGAAGTAACGGTCGATCTCCTCCCTGATCGCGATATACCCGGCCGAATCGGCGCTGAACGCCTGATCCGGAGCGGCGGCGCACCGCCTGCCGTATTCATTCAGGCGATCGAGGGCGAATCGAACGTCCTGCGATGCGGAAAGGACCTCGATGTTGCCGATCCTCTCTTTCAGGTAATCGAGCACCTGCTGCTTTTTCACCCTGTTCTCCACGTAGAGCTCCTTGAAGTCCTTCTCCTTCAGAGCGCTCCTCGTCGTGTAGAACGTGAAAAGCGAAACGGCGATGAATGGAACCAGGGCGCCGAACAGAAACAGGAAAAAGAGCTGTTTCTTCAGGCTCGTCGAGACAAACTTCAACACCGATACCTCCTTGTCATCAGAGTGATTGTTACACCGTCTCCACTTCTTCATGCACGATGATCCGTGGATCGGTGAGAATCTTCTTTCCGTCGAGGATCACGGTTCGTTCCACCGTGATTCCCAGGAGGAAATCCCCCTTGATATCCGTCAAGGTGGGGAGAGACGGTTGGATCTCCCCCACCGGTATGGTCTTGAGACCGAAAATCGCGTCGGCAAGGATGCCGAACTCCATGTCGCCCGAACTGAGGACGATGATCCTGTTGAGATCGGTCAGCCCCTTGTCCGGGAGATCGAGGAAGCGCTTGAGATCGAGGACCGACAGGATCTGGCCGTGCACGTTGATCACGCCGAGAACGAAAGGGGGTGTGCACGGAAGGGGGGTGAGATCCGTCAGAGGGTGCACTTCGCGGATGTACCCGGACTCGATCCCGTACGTTTCGTCGGCCAGCTGGAATTCGATCACTATGATCTGCTCTTCGTTGGCTCTCTCCTCGGGCTTCCAGGCCAGCGCTTTCGCCCTTTCCTCCAGGATCGCCTGCCTCTGCTCCCCAATGGGCTGGAATCCCCTCTCCAGGGAAACCTGCGTCTGTTCCAGACGGTTGTAGGCCTTGGACCAGATGCCGCCGGGCGCTTCCCCGACGGCAGCCTGATCGGGGCCGGTTCCCCCGGCCACCTGGTTCTTGTTCTCGCTGGATGCTTCTTTCATCTGATCATCACCTCGATATAGGAAGCGAGCCGCCCCGCCGTGATGCCGTCCGACTGGGGAATCACATGATCCTTGGGCAGGCCGTTCACCAGTCTGAAGGCATTCTCGAAGTGCCTCCTGGCCTCGTCGTTCTTCCCGTTCGCATTGCTGAGGTTGCCCAGGCTGAAGTGTGCCAGAACGTGATAGGGATCAAGGTAGAGCACGCGCTTCAGCGCTTCGGCCGCTTCCTGGACGGAGCCGGTCTCCTGGAGGATCGTGGCATGCAGGTAATGGAACAGGGGATCCAGCTTGTCCGACTCGACGCAGCTTCTGCACCACTCGAGGGCATCGTTAAGCCGGCCCGCGTTGGCCAGAGCCCGGACGAGCAGGACCACCGGCTCCTTGCCGGCCGCCCGGTCGACGGAGCAGGCCGACTCCGCGGAGAACGCCTGGATCAGGAGATCGGCGGCTTCCGCGTACCGACCCTCGTTGAACAGATTCCCGGCTCTCCCGTAGAAGTCCGTCGATTCCTCCTCGTCGTTCCGTGATTCGAAAACCGGGGACGGCTTCGCCGGAGTGGGAGCGCCGTTCCTTGTCGACACACTGTGCGGCGCCGCAATCCTATCCGCCCGAAGGGGCTCCCGTACCGCGGCCTGATTCAAGCCTTTCTCCCGGGCTGGGATCTTCCTGAAGAGCATGGCTTTTCGCTGATCGCACTTGCTCAGCTCCTCGCGCGGGATCTGGGACGCCTCGCAGGCGCTCACGGCCAGCCACGAGGGACCGGCCGAGGTTGCGTATCACCTGCCCCATCTCCTTCGGAAGGAAATAGATCAGCACATTGCGGCAGAAGATCACGTCGATGGCGTTGGTGCCGTTGGAGATGGAGGGATACGAATCGGAGACCAGGTTCAGGTACTTGAACTCCACCATCTTCCTGATCCGGGAGATGATCCGGTAGCGCCCCCTGGATATCTCCTCGAAATACTTGGCCTTGAAATGCGGGGACATCTGACGGAACGACCAGTCCCTGTAGACGCCTTTCTCGGCTCTCCTGAGAAAGGTGGGATTGATGTCCGTCCCGAGGATCGAGACGTTCCAGTCCCGGATCGACGGCAGGCAGCTGTCGAGCATCATCGCCATGGAATAGGCTTCCTCGCCCGAGCAGCAACCGGCGCTCCAGAACCTCAGGTTCCTCTCCCCGTTCTTCCGGGACCGGACCAGATCAGGAATGACCCTCTGCTCGATGAAGTCGAAGTCGCTCTTGGAGCGGAAGAAATAGGTTTCCCCCACGGTCAGGTGGCTGGCAAGGTGCTCGATCTGCTGCTGGCTCCACTCGGTGGAAAGCAGCTTGTCGATGAAGAATCCCAGATGGTCGTACCCCATCTCCCGGGCCGCGTTGCTTGCTCCCTTGATCAGGTCCTGGCGGCGATGATCGGGAAAGTAGAGCCCCATCCTGGAGGCCACGAAGGTGCTCAGCTTCGAGACCAGGCTCTCCGGCAGCATTGTCGGCATCAGGCGCTCTTCAATCAACCGTACCCGCTCCTTCCCTCACGTTCACCTCGAGAGAAACCAGGAACTGCTCGATGTTGAAGATGAAAATCAACTGATCGACGCTCTTGACGACGCCTTGAATGAACTCGGCCCCGGGAAGCCCGAACTCGGTCTCGAAGAGCTCCTGTTCCCCGGTCGCCACGAGGCCCTCGACGCTGTCGACCACGAGAACGGCTTCTCTCCCGGATATCTCCACCACGACGAACAGGTCGTCCAGGGCGATCTCCCGGCTCGGAAAGGCGAAAGGACAGCGAAGGTTGACGACGGGCACGATGTTTCCCTGCAGATTGATGATGCCCGGCACGAGCTCGGACACCGTCGAGACCGGGGTCACGGCAACGGCATGGACAATCCTTTTCACCGATTCGAGCGCGAGCCCGAACCGCCGGTCATCGATCGTGAAAACGACATACTGGTTGCTGCTGTTCATCTCTTCCCGCGACTGAGGACCGCTCCCTACCGCATAGGGAATCAACGGAATACGTGTTGAACGATTCTGTTTTTGCACAAAGGCTGCACGTAGAAAGTCGGGAATATTCTCCGGAGAAAATCCCCACGCCTGCTACGGATTTAGCCTTCTACTTCGGAAATCACGTGGTTGAAACTTGAGCCCGGATTTCGAAATAGGGTATGTCGCAAACCGACTGACTGAATTGCCTCAACCGGCTGTCATGGCAATGGTTCGAGTTCGGCAGCGAGAGGTCCTTTTCGGATCAGGGCAGGGAAGCGCGGATCAGATCGTCGATCCTGTTCCAGAAGAGGCCGAAGTAGCAGGTTGCCACGCCGAGCACGGCCAGGATGGTCACGAAAGCTCCCTGGAAAGAGCTGCCCTCGCGCTCGCAGCCTTCGGGCGCCTCGCTCTTCAGGAACAGCGACTTGGCGATCCGGAAGTAGTAGAAGAGCGCCACGACGGAGTTGAGGGCCGCCACGATGGCCAGCCAGTACATGCCCACGTTCTCGTCGAGCACGGCAACGAAGAGCTTCCACTTGCCGATGAAGCCGATCGTCGGCGGGATCCCGGTGAGGGAGAGGAGGAATATCGTCATGAAGCCGGCTGCGTAGGGCGATCGCCAGCCAAGACCGGAGTAGCCTTCCACCGTCTCCTTGCCGTAGCGGTTCGAGAGATAGATCACCACGCCGAAGGCGCCGAGGTTCATGATCAGGTAGGTGACGAGATAGAAGATCACGGCGTCTGGCCCGACGCCTGAGTCCATCGAAACGAGCCAGGCGGCCACGCCCATCAGGATGTAGCCGGCATGGGCGATCGACGAGTAGGCGAGGAGCCGCTTCATGTTGGACTGCTTCACGGCCGTGATGTTGCCGTACGTCATGGTCACGGCAGCCAGGACCGCGACCAGGAAAGCCAGGTCGCCGTTCCATTCCCGTATCGAGTCGGCCCCGGTCACGAATACGCCGCCCACGAAGCGGAGGATCAGCGCGAATCCGGCCGCCTTGGAGCAGATCGCCAGGAAGGTGGTCACCGGAGTGGGCGCTCCCTCGTAGACGTCGGGACACCAGAAGTGGAACGGGAAGGCGGCCACCTTGAAGAGGAAACCCATGAAGATCATCACGGCCGCCACCAGGGCCGCAACGGTGAAGGGCTGCTGCGCCTCGCCGATACCGATGCCCGCCGACATGATGCCGCCGATCTCGTCGAGCCTGAAGCTTCCGGTCAACCCGAAGAGGATCGAGAGCCCGAAGAGCATCACTCCGGACGAGAGGGCGCCGTAGACCAGGTACTTGAGCGCCGCCTCGCTGGAGCGCCGCTCCTTCTTCAGGAAGCCGGCCAGCACGTACGACGTGATCGACAGGATCTCCAGGCCGAGGTAGAGGAGCAGGATGTGGTCGGTGGAGACGAGGAAGAAGATGCCCAGCGCCGAGGTCATGATGACGGCGTAGAACTCGCCGATGCCGTCCCTGTCGAACTCCCTGAAGAAAACGGAGAAACAGAGCACCACGAGGAGCCCCACGGCGGTGAAGAGCTTGAAGAAGAGGGCGAAACCGTCCACGACCACCATTCCGAAGGCGACATGGTCCACCCCTTCACCCATGAGCCGGGCCAGGAAGTAGATCACCAGGCAGGTGCAGAGCACGGAGATGATACCCGTCACCTTCTGGTCCTTCCCCCCCAGGATCATGTCGGAGAAGAGAGCCAGCAGAATGGCGACGGTCATCACCACTTCGGGCCAGATGTAGTGAAGGTCGTTCAGGTATTCGGGCGACATGGCATCGACTCTTTCGCTATTTGTTTGTCATGTTCCTTCGGTCCGTCGGCTCCCCGTGCTACATCAGGTTATCGATGATGTTTTTCAACGCCGGATACATCCAGTCGATCAGGAGGAAAGGGAAGATACCCAGCAGCACGCAGAGGAAAGCCAGGGGGACGAGGCAGAAGATTTCGCGCCCGTCCACATCCTGTATTGCCTTGTACTTCTCGTTCAGCGGTCCAAGGAAGACACGCTGGATGGTCCAGAGAAAGAAAGCCGCGGTCACGATGAGGCCGCTCAGGGAGATGAGCACGTAGACAGGGTAGACCTCCCAGGCTCCCAGGAGGCTGAGCGCCTCGCCCACGAAACCTGCCAGACCGGGCAGACCCATGGAGGCGAATACCCCCACGGTCATCAATCCCGTGTAGACCGGCATCTTGCTCCCCAGTCCGCCGAACCCGTTCAGATCCCTGTGATGGGCGCGGTCGTAGACAACGCCCACCAGGAGGAAGAGCATGGCCGACGACGTGCCGTGGTTGAAGATCTGCAGGTTCGCGCCGATGATGCCCGCCTCGGTGAAGGCTGCGGCCCCAAGGAGCACGTAGCCCATGTGGCTCACCGACGAGTAGGCGACAAGCTTCTTGAAGTCCGTTTGCGCCATGGCCACGAAGGCACCGTAGACGATGTTGATCATCCCCAGCACGGCCATGAAATGGGCGAAGTACTTCGTTTCCTCGGGCAGCATGCAGAAGTTGATCCGGAGGATTCCGTACGCCCCCAGCTTCAGGAGGATCCCGGCCAGGATGACGGAGATGGCGGTGGGCGCCTCCACGTGGGCGTCGGGAAGCCAGGTGTGGAACGGGAAGACGGGCACCTTGATGGCGAACCCGATGAAGAAGAAAAGCCAGATCCATCTCAGGAATGGAAGCCCGAGAATAGCTCCCTTGACTCCCAGGTTCTCTCCGGCAAGCAGATTAAGATTCTCACCCGTTTCAGGATCCTTCTCCCGGGCCAATTCGGTCAGGATCACGATATTGAACGTATGGTGCGGTTCGATCTCCTCGGCTTCCTGCAGCTTGCCCTCCTCGACCAGTTGCTGCTTCTCGATTTGTGCCACGAGTTCAGGAGGTGACGCCAGGAAAATAGCGATCATGGCCACGAGCATGAGCACCGAGCCGACCAGGGTGTAGAGGAAGAACTTGATGGCCGCGTACTCGCGCCGCGGACCTCCCCAGATCCCGATGAGGAAGTACATGGGGAGAAGCATGATCTCCCAGAAGACGTAGAAGAGGAAGAAGTCGAGGGAGATGAACACACCCACGATTCCCACCTCGAGAAGGAGCAGGAGCATGAAGTAGCCCTTGGCGCCCCCCCGTGTCTTCTCCACGTTCCACGAGGAGAACACGGCGATGAAAAGCAGGAGCACCGTGAGAAAGACAAGAGGGATCGAGAGGCCGTCGATACCCACGTGGTACTCGATATTGAAGTAATCGATCCACAGACACTTCTCGACCCACTGCATGGCCGTGTCGCTGTACTCGAAGCTCACCCAGAGGTAGCCTGCGAGAAGAAGCGGCACGCCAGTGGCCACGGCGGCCACGGTCTTGATCGCCTCGGTCTTGCCTCTCGGGATGAAGAGAATCACGGTCATCCCGATCAGGGGTACGAGAAACAACAGTGTCAGGAAGGGGATTCCGCCCCCGTTGCTGACCACATCCTGCATGACTGCGGTTGGTTCCATCTGTCGTTAAGACCTTCCGTAATCTTTGTTGACCCGCGCCTCGGGCCGCATGGCCGGGAGGCGGCAAACCAGAAGACCGTACCTCTACCTGACGAAGATCATCACCAGGCTTATGAGAACCGCGCCGAGAAGAGCCAGGGCGAGGTAGTCCTTGCCGCTGCCCGTCTGGAGCACGCGAAAACTGCCGGAAAGAAGGTGGGTGAACCACCACCAGAAGTTGACCAGGCCGTCCACCACGTACTTGTCGATCAGCCCGTGGATGAAAGCCACGAAACGGGTGAGGTAGCCGGTGAAGTTCACGCAGAAGTCGATGAAGGCCTCGACCGTCACCTTCCATAGATTGCAGAACTTCGGCAGCCCCTTCACGAAGGCCACTTCGTTGAAATCGTCGAGATAATACTTGTTGACCACCGTCCTGTAGACCGGCCCGATCGAGTTGGCCGTCTTCTCGGCGCTCAGCGTCTTCTTGCCGTAGAAGAGCCAGGCCAGGACGAAACCGAGGGCCACCACGAAGAGCGAGACGCCGAGGGCCACGTAGTGCGCCGTGTGAGACGCGTGATGCATCTCATGGTACATGTGCTCGAACTCGTGCTTCACTTCGGGAAGCTGGGCCGTGTCGGCCATGGCTGCGCAATCGGGCCGCTGGACCAGGTCGCCGTACCAGGTATCCGCCGCGGTCTGCCACGGCAGGACTGTGCCGGCGGCGAAGATCGCCAGGAAGGCGAGGATGATCAGCGGGATCGTCATGACGGGCGGCGACTCGTGGGCGTGATCGAACTTCTCCTGGTTCTTCGGCTCGCCCCAGAAGGTCATGTACATCAACCGCATCATGTAGAACATGGTCATGCACGCCACCGCGCTGGCGAATACCCAGGGCACGTAGGCCGCCGCACCGGCCGACATCCCCCACTCGAGGGCGTTGGCGATGATCGCGTCCTTGGAGAAGTAGCCCGACAGGCACGGCACGCCGGTGAGCGCCAGGGTGGATATCAGGAAGGTGAGATGCGTGATCGGCATCTTCCTGCGGAGCCCTCCCATGTCGCGCATGTCCTGGGAGTGCACGGCGTGGATCACCGAGCCGGAGCCGAGAAAGAGGCAGGCCTTGAAGCAGGCGTGGGTTATCAGGTGGAAGAGGCCGGCCGTGAAGCCGCCGATCCCAAGGGCCAGCATCATGTAGCCGAGCTGCGAGCAGGTCGAGTAGGCCAGCACCTTCTTGATGTCGTTGTGCACGATGCCGATCGTGGCCGCCACGAGAGCGGTGATCGTTCCCACGATGGCGATGACCAGCAGCGCCGTTGGTGTGAAGAACGGGAACATCCTGCCCACCATGAAGACGCCGGCTGCCACCATGGTGGCGGCGTGGATGAGAGCCGACACCGGCGTGGGGCCGGCCATGGCGTCGGGAAGCCAGACATGCAGAGGGAACTGCGCCGACTTGGAGACGGCGCCGCCGAAGATCAGGACGCCGGCCAGGGTCAGCAGCCCCTGGGGCGAGATCCAGCCCGAGTAGACCGCCGAGCTGGACACCGTCTCGAACCAGTGGCCCTGCTGGACGAACTCGAAGATCGCATTGAAGTTGAAGGTGCCGGTCACGTGGTAGACGATGATGATCCCGGCGAAGAAAAGGCAGTCGCCCACCTTGTTGACCAGGAAGGCCTTGTTGGCCGCGCGCGGCGGTTCCTCCTCGTAGAAGAAGAATCCGATCAGCAGGTAGGAGCAGAATCCCACCAGCTCCCAGAAGATGAACATGAAAAGAAGGTTGTCGCTGGCCACGAGACCGAGCATGGAAAAGCAGAAGAGCCCGAGGTAGGCGAAGAACCTGGGATAGTACCTGTCGCCGTGCATGTAGCCGATGGAGAAGAGGTGGATGCAGAAGGAGACCACGGTGACCATCATCAGCATGACGATGCCGGCGTTGTCGAGGAGCACGCCCGTGTAAAGCTTGACGGACCCGTAATCGAGCCACTTCCAGACGAAGCCGATCTCCTCGGAGATCGACTCGTAACAGAGGTTGTGATCCCACAACCGGAACATCTGGACACCCAGGTAGACGGCCAGGACCGCGCTGAGCCCGATGGCCCCGGTGGGAACCCAGTCCCCCTGCCGCGGGAGCCTCTTCCCGAAGAAGATCTGGATCGTGAAACCCAGCAGGGGCAGAAGGACGATCGCCAGTGTGATCCATGCAGGCGTCGTGGTTTCGAAAAACTGTTCCATAACCTCTTCACTCCGGATTCGGTTGCCAGCAGGTGCCGCGCCGCGCGGCTGTCCCCCGCTGCCGGGTCGTTCCGTGCGCTACCTCTTCATGAGGTTGGTTTCGTTGAGATCCACGCTCCCGAAGCTGTTGAATATCTGGAGAATGATGGCCAGGGCCACCGCAGCCTCCGAAGCCGCCAGGATAATGACAAAAATCGCGAATATATGACCGTCGATGCCCAGGCCGCCGTAGCGGGCGAAGGCGATGAAGTTGAGGTTCGCGGCGTTCAGGATCAGCTCCACGCCCAGGAGGATGTAGATCGCGTTTCTCCTGGTGAGGATCGTGAGGATGCCGCAGAGAAAGAGAATCGCGCTCACCACGAAGTAGGGAGCCACGCTGGCGGGATAGACGGTGACAGCGCCATCCATGATCACACCTCCTTTCTTCTGCGAGCGATGAAGACGGCCCCGACGACCACGATCAGGAGAAGGACGGAGGCCAGCTCGAAGGGAACGAGATACTTCTCCCTCTCCAGGAACGATCTGCCGATCTCCTCGGCCGTGGGCTGAATGGCCTTGATGTGGCCGGCCCGGCTGTCCATGAACTGCTCCACGCCGGCCCAGGCGGAGTAGATCAGGAAGCCGACGGCTGCCGTCAGGGCCAGGGCCGGGACGAACCGGATCCACGGCACCTTGGTCGAATCCTTGGGTGTGAGCATCACACCGTAGAGGATGAGGACCGTGACGCCGCCCACGTAGACCAGGACCTGGGTCGTGCCGAGAAAATCGGCGCCCAGGGTCCAGTAGAGCCCGGCCACGCCGACCAGGGTCATGGCCAGGGCGAAGGCCGAGTTGACCAGCCTTTTCAGGAAGGCCACAAGGATTGCGCCCAGGACCGTCAGGCTGGCGAAGAACCAGAACATGAACTCGGTCATCTACTTCTCCTCCTGATCGGGCTTTTTCTTCTCTTCCGGAGGATCCCCGCCCGCTTCCTTCTTTTTCGGGGCCTTCTTCTTCGAGGCCTTCCCCTCTGCCGGGGGCGGGTCCGCCTTGTCGCCGGCCTTGCCTGCGGGCTCCTCTTCCGCCTTTTCAGCCTTCTCTTCCGCCTCGAGGGTCTGCTTCCGCACCTCCTCCTCGGCCTTCTTCCTCGCCTGCTCCTCGAGCTTCTTGATGGTCTCCCTGTCCTCGTCTCTCAGGCCGACCCACTCGAGGATGTTCCGCACGAGGGTGCTGCGGTCCTCGGTGGCAAGATCGTATTCCTTGGTCATCAGGAGGACGTCCGTGGGGCAGGCCTCGGTGCAGAGACCGCAGAAGATGCACTTGTTGTAATCAACGGAGAAGACCTTCAGCTCCACGACACGTTTCATGTGCCTGTCGGAGTCGATGTCGATGCACTCCACCGGGCAGGCCTTGGCGCAGAGGTTGCAGGCACGGCATCCTTCCTGTTTGAGTTCGTGGATGCCCCGGTAGGCGTCGGAGATCGGGATCTTCTCGTCAGGATACTGAACGGTCACCGGTTTGCTGAAGAGGTGCTTCAGCGTGACCGACATCCCTTTCAGGGTGGTGACGATACCCTCGGATAGATCTTTGAAGTAAGCGCTCATAACCGCGTCTCACTCTCACTAAAAAACAAAGGGGATCCACCGCCACGCCGCGAACTCGTATATCGCGGCGCCGACCACGGCCAGGAACGCGAAGGGGGTCAGGTACTTGTAACCCAGTGCCATGACCTGATCCACGCGCAGCCTGGGTAGGGTCCAGCGCAGCCACATCTGCAAGAAGACCATGAACACGATCTTGGCCATGCAGATCATTGCGCCGAGCAGGATCATCCAGAAGCTGTCAAACTCGAGTTCCACGAACGGCAGGTGCCAGCCGCCCAGGAAGGCGGTGGCGAAGATTGCGGACACCACGAGGACCGCGGCGTACTCCTCCATGAAGAAGATGGCGAACCGGAGGCCCGAGTACTCGGTGTGAAAACCGGCCACCAGCTCGGACTCGGCCTCGGGGATGTCGAAAGGCGCCCTCTTGCATCCCGCGATGGATGCCAGGAAGTAGACGATGCCTGCAATGAGAAGCCAGGGCGAATACCAGATGTACCACGACCCGCCCTTCTGGGCGTCCACGATCTCCGTCAGGCTGAAGGATCCGGCCATCAGGATCGGCACCATGAGGGCGAGGGCGGCCGGGATCTCGTACGAGACCACCTGCGCCCCTTGGCGGATGGCGCCGAAGAGCGACCACTTGTTGTTGGACCCCCATCCCGCCATGATGACGCCCACCACCTCGATCGAGGCGATGGCGATGACGAAGAAGACACCGAGGTTCAGGTCGTTGACCACCCAGCCCTCGGAGATCGGGAGGGCCACGAAGCAGGCTAGCGCCGCGGCGAAGACCACGCCGGGGGCGAGCAGCCAGAGGATCCTGTCCGCCTTGGCCGGCCAGATATCCTCCTTCACGAAGAGCTTGATCGCGTCGGCGATCGGCTGGGCCCAGCCGTGCCACGCTCCGGTGCGCATGGGGCCGAGACGGGACTGCATGTGGGCGGAAACCTTGCGCTCCATCCAGATGGCGAACATGGCGAAGAGGCCGTAGATCGCGAAGACCGCGCCAAGAACCACGGCATAAGCCAGAAGATAGGTCAGGAACTCGTTCTCCGACAGGAACTCCAGTCCGCCGAAAAACTCGATGAGGTCTTTCATCCGCTCCTCTCCTCCATGTTTCCGCAATACCTCACCGGGCCGGAACCGCTAGCGGTCCACGTCACCCAGAACGATGTCCAGCGAGCCGATGAAAGCCACCACGTCGGCGATCATCAAACCGGGTAGAGCCTTGGCCATGATCGACAGATTGTTGAAGCTCGGAGCCCTGATCCGCACGCGGTACGGCACCTGGGATCCATCGCTCACCACGAAGTAGCCCACCTCTCCCTTGGGATTCTCGGTGCGCACGTACGCCTCCGAGGCGGCCGGCTTGATCACCTTCTTCACGTCCTTGGTCTTGATCTCTCCCTCGGGAAGCTTGTCGAGGCACTGCCGCACGATCGAGATGCTCTCCAGGATCTCGAGCATGCGCACCCAGTACCGGTCCCAGCAGTCGCCCAGCGTGCCCTTCTTCCCCTCGCCCACGCAGACCTTGAAATCGAGCTGGTCGTAGACGAGATAGGGGAAATCCCGCCTCAGGTCGAAGTCGACGCCCGATCCGCGGAGGCACGGTCCGGTGAATCCCCAGCCGATGGCGTCCTCGGCGCTGACCACGCCGATGTCCGCCGTCCGCTTGACGAAGATCTTGTTGTCCGAGAGGATCTTGTTGTACTCGGGCCACCGCCTCTCCTGCTCGTCGAGATACCCTCGGCACTCGTCGATCCATCCCTCGGGAAGGTCCTTGCTCACGCCGCCGATACGCATGTAGTTGTGGGTCATCCTGGCGCCGCAGGCCTTCTCGAAGAGGGCGAGAATCATCTCGCGCTCGCGGAAGGCGTAGAGCAGGGGCGTCCAGGCGCCGATGTCGAGGGAATACGAGCCGAAGGCCACGAGGTGGGAAGCGATCCTGTTGAGCTCCACCATGATCGTGCGGATGTACCGGGCGCGCTCCGGCGCCTCCACGCCGAGCAGCTTCTCCACGGAGAGGCAGTATCCGAGGTTGTTGTTCATGGCGGCCAGGTAATCCAGCCTGTCCGTGTATGGGATGAACTGGGTGTATTTCAGGCTCTGGCCGACCTTCTCCTTGCAGCGGTGCAGGTAGCCCACGTCGGGATCGGCGCGGGTCAGGATCTCCCCGTCGACATCGACCTCGACGCGAAGCACGCCGTGGGTGGCCGGATGCTGGGGCCCCAAGTTGATCGTCATCTCCTGGGTGGAGACATCTGAGTATTGTTCGCCTTCCGGTCTCATGGCTATCCCGTTACTTTCGCCGTTGATTCCTTGCCGTAGCGTTTTGATTCACGACGGATCCGGCGCCGGCGAGGGCGGGCGGATCATTCGGCTCCCTTGGCCTCCTCCGTCTCCTCGGCGGCCTTCTCCTCCGGCCTGTTGACGTCCCTCAGCGGTATGCCGTCGAACTCCTCGGGCAGCTCGTAGTCGCGCCTGAGCGGGTGCCCGACCCAGTCCTGGGGAAGATAGATCCGCCTCGGATCGGGGTGGCCCTCGAAAACGATACCGATCAGATCGTACGTCTCCCGCTCGTGCCAGTCGGCCGTGGGATGAACGCGGCTCGCCGTGGGCACCACGGGATTCTCGGCGGCCAGGCGGACGCGGAGCACCACGTCATGCCTCCGGATCGTGGAAAGGAGGTGATAGACGCTTTCGAAGCGGTCCTCGAAATGAAGGCCGCTGACCAGGGAGAGCTGGTCGAGCATCAGCTCCTCGTCGTCCCGGAGGAACTCGAGGATCTCCTCCAATCTTGCCGGTTCCACCACGATGCTGGAATCGGCCGGACCGTCGATGAACTCGACGACACCTTCGACCCCCTCCGCAACGAGCCGTTCGTGAATCGCTTTCGGTTCCATCAGCTCACCCCCTTGGGCGAGAGCTCCTCGCGGGTCAGGACCTGCTGCTTGCGAATCTTCTCCTGGAGCATCATCAGACCGTCCAGGAGCGCCTCGGGCCGCGGCGGGCAGCCGGGCACGTAGACGTCCACGGGAACGATGTGATCGACTCCCTTGACGATGTTGTAGCCGTACTGGCAGTACGGTCCCCCGCCCACGGCGCAGGCGCCCATGGCCAGGACGTACTTCGGCTCGGGCATCTGGGCGTAGAGCCTCTTCACCACCTTGGCGATCCGCACGTTGACCGTCCCGGCAACGATCATCAGGTCGGCCTGGCGCGGCGAAGCGCGAAACACCCCCATGCCGAAGCGGTCGAGGTCGTAGTGCGCCATGCCGGTGGCCATCATCTCGATGGCGCAGCAGGCGATGCCGAAGGTGATCGGCCAGAGGGAGGAGAGCCTGCCCCAGTCGATCGCCTTGTCCGCGATCTTGAAGATGCCGACGTTGGGCAGCTTGTGTTCCAGAATTCCCATTGTTCTATTCCTTCTCCAGCTTTCCGCGAGGCTTGAATGCCTTGACCCATTCGAGATCACCCTTGACCCAGACATAGACCAGTGCAACAAAAAGGATTACAATGAAAACGAGCCCCTCGAAAAGCGCGATTCCGCCGTTTCCCTCGGCAAGAAATGCCTGGTAGACCCTGGCCCAGGGAAAGAGGAAGGCGATCTCCACGTCGAACACGACGAAGATCAGGGCAATGGTGTAGAACCGCATGTCGAAACGGACCTGCCCGTCCCCCACGGGATCCTTGCCGCACTCGTAAGGCATCGACTTTTCCGCGGACGGTTTGTTCGGGCGCAGGATGGCGAGGAAGAACAATCCTCCCACCACGGCGCCGAATCCCAGGAGGAGAAAAACGAGAACCGACTGATAATGGAGGAGCATTGGGCGTCTCCCACACAAGCTTTACGGGGAACCCGGGAACAGACGGTCGGAAGGCCGATCGCCGCTGAAGGGCGACAACGGGAATGGACTCTTCCAAGAACGATTTATTAGATTAAAAGGGAATATCTTATAGGATCAGATTGAGCGGGCAAGAAAAATAAAGGTTGAAATTGGCAGGTATGGACAGGGATTGCCGCCATCGGCTCGAATGATATCTGGAAGGCTCTGTCAAGGACGGTACGTCACGTAGCTCGTGGGTGTCTCGTAGACGCGAATCCCGTGGATCGGCAGGTCGTTCTTCAGCTTCTCGAAAACCCAGATCGCGATATTCTCCGCCGATGGATCGGGCACCACGTCGTTGATATAACTATGATCCAAGACGGAAATTACATTCTGGGTCACGATCTCCTTCAGCTTGTTGAAATCAAAGGCGATCCCCCCCCGCCCCACCTCGGCCTCAACGGTGACGTGAAGCGTCCAGGTGTGGCCGTGAAGCTTCTCGCACTTTCCCTTGTATTCGAGAAGGTTGTGAGCCCCGTCGAACTGAAAGATCTTGGTGACCAGCATCGCGCTTTCCTTGTTCATCATCAGTGGGCCGGCGAAAGGCCGCCGCCATGGGGAACGAGCCGCCGGATTCTACCACAACGAAATACCGTCGCGCTTGTGATATAACGTTGAAATTGATGATAGCTGCCGGCAGAAAGGAATAAACCGATGAAAATCCACGCCGCAATCCTGAACGCCGTCAACACCCCGTTCTCGGTGGAAGAGATCGATCTCGACGGGCCGCACGCCGGCGAGGTCCTCGTCAAGGTCGAGGCGGCAGGGATCTGCCACAGCGACTGGCACCTCGTGACGGGCGACACGAAGCATCCGCTGCCCTGCGTGGCCGGCCACGAGGGAGCGGGAGTGGTCGAGGATGTGGGCGAAGGCGTCCGGGATCTGAAGAAGGGCGACCACGTGATCCTCAACTGGGCTCCGAGCTGCGGGGCCTGCTTCTACTGCCTGGACGGCACCCCCTGCCTCTGCTCCACCTACGTGGAGCCAATCTGGGCCGGGGCGATGATGGACGGGACCACCCGCCTCTCCCGACGCGGCGAGACGGTCTACCATTACAGCGCCCTGGCCTGCTTTGCCGACCGCGCGGTGGTGCCGCAGGAGAGCTGCGTGAAGGTGAGCCCCGAGGTCCCGCTGAAGGTTGCCGCCCTGATCGGCTGCGCCGTGACCACGGGAGTGGGCTCCGTGCTGAACACGGCGCGGATCGAGGCCGGGAGCAGCGTGGCGGTTTTCGGCGCCGGCGGGGTGGGGCTCTCGGCGATCATGGGTGCGCGCCTGGCCGGTGCGGGGCGGATCGTGGCGGTGGACAGGTTCGAGTCCAAGGAGAAGATGGCGCGCGAAGCCGGAGCGACCGACTTCCTCCTCGATCTGCCCGATCCGGTCGATACGATCAGGAAGAGGACGGAAGGCCGCGGAGCGGACGTCGTCGTCGACACCACGGGCCTCACGGCCGTCCAGGAGCTCTGCCTCAAGGTCGCGCGCCCGGGCGGAACGGTGGTGCTGGCCGGACTGGCTCCCATGGGCAGCAACACCAACCTTCCGGGATCGCTCATCACCAGGCAGGAGAAGACGGTGAAGGGCTCCTACTACGGCACGGCCGTCCCGGCCCGCCACTTCCCGCTCTACGCCGACCTCTTCCTCGAGGGGAAGCTTCCCATCGACAGCCTGATCACGCGGACGTACAGCCTCGAGCAGGTGAACGAGGCGTTCGAGGAGATGCTGTCTGGCAGCACGGCGCGGGGAGTGATCCTGCCGTGATCCTCCACCTGGCACAGGGTTTCGGTTATGGATTTGCCGGTGCCGCCCAGCCGGGACCGTTCCAGGCGTTCCTCATCTCCCAGACGCTGAAGAACGGCTGGCGGCGCACCCTGCCGGCCGCCCTGGCGCCCCTGATCAGCGATGGCCCCATCATCGCCCTGGTGCTGCTGGTGCTGAGCCGGGTGCCGCCGTCGATGCAGCGAACCCTGCACGTGGCCAGCGGGCTCTTCATCCTTTATCTCGCCTTCGGCGCCTTCCGTCGATGCCGCGCCGCTGCCGATCCGGGGCGATTCGAGGCGGAGCCGCCGGCCCGGAGCCTCCTCAAGGCCGTGGTGATGAACTTCATGAGTCCGGGGCCATACATCTACTGGAGCCTCGTGGCCGGGCCGGCCTTTCTCGCGGGCTGGCGCGCCGCGCCGGCTGACGGGATCGGTTTTCTCGCAGGCTTCTACATCGCCCTCGTCTCCGTCCTGGCCCTGATCATCGTGGTCTTCGGAACGGCTCAACGGCTCGGACCGAAGGTCAACCGGATCCTGCTCGGCGCCTCGGCGGCGGCGCTCCTCGGCTTCGGGATCTTCCAGCTCTGGATCGGACTGGCGGGCTAGCAGGCCGGCTCCCCTTCATGCTGCACGATTAATTTCAATGGCAGCTCTTGATCCCGGAAGGGCGTAAGCTGATAATCAGGAGAGAATAACAAAGCCCTTTTCAGCGGAACAACCGGAACAGCAGATCAGGCTGCAATTTCCGTGGCGAGACACCTGTGATGAACGAGCTAACCGTTTCCGAGACGACGAAACTTCTCAGGAGTGCCGGCAAGGGCGACAAGGATGCGATGGACCGGCTCATGCCGGTCATCTACAGCGAGCTGCAGAGCCGGGCTTCCGGGTACATGCGCCGGGAGCGCCGGGGGCACACCTTGCAGACCACGGCGCTGGTCCACGAGGTCTACCTGAAGATGGTCGATCAGGACGAGGCGAACTGGTCGGACCGCACCCACTTCTTCGCCATGACCGCAACGTGCATCCGCCGGATCCTCGTCGACCACGCCCGCGGCCGGCAGGCGGCCAAGCGGGGGAAGGACTTTGACCGCATCCCTCTCGACAAGGTTGACGAACCGGACAGGGAGACGACCTGGGGGCTGCTCGATCTGAACGAGGCGTTGAAGCGGCTCAAGAAGCACGATGACCGAAAGGCCCGGATCGTGGAGCTCCGCTTCTTCAGCGGACTCGAGACCGCCGAGATCGCGCGGCTCCTCGGCGTTTCCCTCGGCACTGTGGAGCGCGACCTGCGCCTCTCCCGCGCCTGGCTCCACCGCGAGCTGGAGCGCGAGGAAGAGATGTAATAAGGAGAGAGCCGGCTTTCTAGGCCGGCCCTCTCGAACCCCAGTCTCATACCCCCGCTGCTTCTTCGGTTTCCCCCGAATCAGTTCCTGCGCACACCGTTCGAGGCGTCCATGGGAGGCTGGTTCATGGGTGGATCGCTCAGGACCATCTGGAAATAGATGGTCATGTGGGCATACTGCGGCGGAATGCTCACATCATAGGTTGCGAAATCGCCCACATAGGGGTAGTCCATGGCCCAGGGTGAACCGCCGGCAAAATTACCGACCAGGCGGGTGATGTCGTAGGGAGGGCCGTAGTAGCTGTTCATTTGTGTCAACGAGGCGCACAGATTGGCCTGAAGCGAAAGACCGTTCAACCTTCCCATGAAGTGGATATCGAGATTGGAGACCGTGTTGCCGTCGGCATAGAGGAAGGCATCGTTGCCCTGTGCGCCGATACCATACAAGGTGCAGTTGCTCTGCCCCCAGCCCTCGTGGCCGAAGATCTCCATCGGCCAGGTCGCCCACCATCCGGTGCCGAACCACCAGGTGCCGTTGTAGGTCCCATCGGGATAGTAGATATCGTAAGCGTTCTGCGTGCCGCTCCACGAATTACGAATACCAATGGCAATACCGGAGCTGCCCATGGTCGGAGTCGAATACCGCGACTCGCCGATCCCGTGCTCAGGTCCCAGCAGGAACTCGTATCCGGAATCATCGAGATCGAAAAGGCCGCTCCAGATCCAGCCGTATCCCGGGGGCAATGTGGGGAGGCCGTAAC
Organism: uncultured Phycisphaerales bacterium; assembly: GCA_964482235.1. Lineage (GTDB taxonomy): Bacteria > Planctomycetota > B15-G4 > B15-G4 > CAYZWU01 > CAYZWU01. The sequence goes on along the minus strand of CAYZWU010000002.1, from coordinate 142,992 downwards.
CGTTGGGCAGGCCCGTATAAAGGAAACCGGCTTCCTGGACACCCAGGTTACCCCAGCCCGTACAGCTGTCGAAGAAGAAGATGGCATAATCCTCGCCGGCCGGATCCAGGTTGTTGGTGCCGTAGTAGAAAGTGAAACCGTCCACAACGTGGTCCGGCAGGCCGGTCGAGGACGGAGGCATTTTTCCCCAGTCGAGGTTGATATACATGGTATCCAACCCGCTCCACCAACCCGAATAGCCGGAGTTGTCCCAGATCAGCCCGCCGGCATCGCCTCCCCCCCCGGGTACGACATTGCCGTTCACCATCGTGAATGCTTTCTTCCCGGCCACGCCGTGGATATCTTGTCCGATATCCTGAATGTTGCCATTCTGGGCCAGGACCGCGCCTGCAAAGGCAACCATGGTCAGAACCAGAGATGCTGCTCTTTTCATTGCTCAATCCTCCACATTTTTTCTTCCTGAAACGAGTCGGCGCCGCAGGAACTCCCGCGTCAGTTACGCTTCCATCCTGTGACGCGTAATTTCTCCGCGTCAGCCTCAACCGAAAATCGGATTTTTATCTGCCCGGCACCCATGGGCAAACCGGCCCTTGAAAGAGAGCCTGCCGCAGCGGACCAGGCGCTCCGCTGCGGCAGGCATCCTCTCTGTTTGTCTTATTATGACGGAAATCAGTTCATCCTGATGCCGTTCGACGCATCCATCGGAGGGGCAGTCATGGGAGAATCGCTCAGGACCATCTGGAAGTAGCAGGTTCTGCCAGCATGCGATGGCGGGATAAGAATATCATGAGTGCAGAAATCGCCATTGGGATTGTCTTGCATGAGCTGGGGAAAACCGCCTAAAAAGTTACCGACCAGGCGGGTTACATCGTAAGGGTGGCCAATGTACGTGCTCATGGACCGAGACGAAGCGATCAGGTTGCCCTGGAGATTGCACCCCTCCTTGTCGCCCATGAAGTGAACGGTGCCCGGGCCGAACTCGCCCTGGATGTAGAGGCTGGCGTCGTTCCCCTGGGCGCCGATGCCGTAGAATGTACCGTTCTCCTCGCCTTCGTCCCCCATGAGCTGAGCGGGCCAGGTGGCCCAGTAAGCGGAACCGAACCACCAGGTGCCGTTGTAGGTATCATTCGGGTAGTAGATGTCGTAGGCGTTCTGGGTTCCGTTGAACATCCGTGTACCGATGGCCAGCCCCGTGCTGCCCATGCCCATGGTGGGTGTGGACTCGCGGACGATACCGATGCCGAAATCATCGTTGAGAAGGAATTCGTATCCACCCCCTTCGAGGTCATAGGTGATGGTCCAGATCCAGCCGTATCCCGGAGGAAGGGTGGGAAGATAAGCACCATTGGGAAGATCAGCAAAATAGAAGACAGCCTGCTGGGTGCCCTTGTTGCCCCAGCCGGTGCAGTCATCGAAGTAGTAGATGGAAAAGTCTTCACCATCGGAATCCATGTTGTTCGTACCATAGGCGAACATGCCGCCATCGATGACGTGGTCGGGAAGCCCCGAGGCGGGGATCTTGTAGTCGACCGACCAGTCGAGATTGAGATAACCTGTATCACAGCCGCTCCACCAGGCTGAGAGCGAGTTGTTGTCCCAGATCACGGGGCCGGCATCGCCGGAGCCCTTGGGGCAGACCTGGCCGTTCACGATCGAACATTCCTTCACCCCGGCGAAATCATGAAGATCGTTGGCCGGCTTCTTCTGGGCCGATGCCGTCCCTGCAAGAATCAAGAGTGCCAGAACCAGTGGTGCTGTTTTCTTCATCGTCCGATCCTCCAAAAAGGAAACCGAGCAAGCAATACGGCGCGACGCAAGACTCCCGCGTCCGAACCGTCTTCGGGAGGTAACGCGCAAAGGGCTTTCTTCTCCCTCAACGGAAAATCAGGTTTTCTTTGCAGCCCGGGGTGCGGCCGCGATATTCTGGCGGGCCAAAAGAACAAGGAAACAAAGAAGGAAATGGACCCATGAAGTTAGATAATACCGCTTTCCTGCAGGCCATCCCCAAGTCGGACCTGCACGTGCACCTCGACGGATCGCTCCGGCTCTCCACCCTGATCGAGCTCGCGGCCAGCCGGAACGTCGCCCTGCCTTCCATGACCGAGGACGGGCTGCGCGAGCTGGTCTTTCGCGAACGGTACGACAGCCTCGTCGATTACCTGAAGGGGTTTCGCTACACCACGGCCGTGCTCCAGGATCCCGAGGCGCTGGAGCAGGCCGCCTACGAGCTGGCCAAGGACAACCAGGCCGAGGGAGTGCTCTACCTCGAACCGCGCCTCGCCCCGCAGCTCCATCTCAGCCGGACCCTCTCCATGGACGAGGTGCTGCGCAGCGTGGACCGGGGGCTCGACAGGGCCGCCAAGGAGTACAACGCCGGAAAAAAAGTAGTATCGAATGAAACGCCCCCCTTCCACTACGGCATCCTGGTCTGCGCCATGAGGTCCTTCGACAAGAACGACTCGAAGTACTTCCGGAGCCTTTTCAGGCTGCACAACTACTCCGAGCAGCGCGAAATCCGGTCCATGGCCTCGCTGGAGCTGGCCCGGGCCGCCGTGAGGATCCGTGACGATCTCGGCCTGCCGGTCGTGGGATTCGACCTGGCCGGAAGGGAGGACGGCTTCCCGGCGGCGCGGCATGTCGAAGCCTACCGCTTCGCCCACAAGAACTTCATGAACAAGACCGTCCACGCCGGCGAGGCCTACGGCGCGGAGAGCATCTTCCAGGCGATCACCGACCTGCACGCCGACCGGATCGGCCACTCCTACCACCTCTTCAACCCGGACAAGATCGTGTCGCGCGACGTGAAGGACAAGGCAGCCTACGTGGAGAAGCTGAGCCAGTACATCGCCGACCACCGCGTCACTGTGGAGAGCTGCCTCACCTCCAACGAGCAGACGATCCCGGAGATGAAGGACCTGAAGAGCCACTCCGTGGCCGGCATGCTGGAGCGGCGGATAAGCGTCACCTTCTGCACGGACAACCGCCTCGTTTCCAGCACAACGGTCACCAACGAGCTGCAGAGGGCGATCCGGACCTTTGCCATCAACCCGAAGAAGCTGCGGGACGTGGTGATCACGGGATTCAAGCGAAGCTTCTTCCCCGGCACCTATGCGGACAAGAGGCGGTACGTGCGGCGCATCATCAACCACTACGATGCCGTAGTGAAGAGGTTCCGGAAGAAGCACAGGGAGAAGTCGGCGAATCAGGCCTAGAACCGGATCTCTCTCTCGGCCGTCTCGCCGGGCTCGAGGGTGATCTCGAAACTGCCGGACGGTCCTGACGGCGAGGTCCACTCCAGCCTGTATGATCCGGGGACGAGATCGTAGAAGGTGACAACCGACGACCGCCTCTCCTCGCTGACCCGGTAGTCATCGATGCGCAGCTCCCTGCCGCTGTCGAGGAGAAGGAAGAGAACGGGAACGATCCCGGAATCAGGCGCTGTCCGGAGATTCAGGAAGGACGCCTCCCGGAGGCGGATCACAATCCGATCCGTGCCGGCTGCATCCCTGGCCGGGACCTGCGCCGCCAGGCCGGTGTACGGCTGCCCCAACTCGCGCACCACGGCGTACAGGGTGTACGCGCCGACCTCCAGGTGCTCGAAGGCAAACTCGCCATTCTTGTCGGCCCGGCGGAGGAAGATGAACGGCCGCCCCTGTCCGTCGTCGATCTCCCGCCGGCAGTAGATCCTCCGGTCGTAGAACGTGTCCGGCAGGGAATCGCCCGATTCGAGGCAGAGCCTTCCCTTGATCGTTCTCGACCCCAGGAGGATGTTCTTGACGATCTCGCCCTCTCCCTCACCGATCTCGACGGCAATGGAGGCGAATTCCTCCCCTTCGAGCCTGTAACGTCCGGGTTCGACGCCCAGGAAGGCGAACGTGCCGTCATCCCTCGTCTTGACTCTCGCCGCGAACTTTCCGGGGATTGACCCGTTCAGGATCACGCGGACTCCGCTGCTCGGCTGTCCGAGGCAGCTGACCGTCCCCCGGACCGCGGCACCCCGGCCCGGCGCGACCTCGATCATCCTGGCCTGATCGGCGGCCACGTCGACCGGCAGCGAACGGCACCAGGCCAGGTTTCCGCTCTGCGATCTCACGGTAATGGTGTGGCGTCCCGCCCGGACTCCCTCGAAGAACGCCTTCCCGCTCGAGTCCGTCAAGACCGATCGGGGCCGGAAGCCGTCGTCCTCCTCCAGGAAGAAGCCGCACCGGACGCGGGCGCCCGGAACGGGCAAGCCGGCGGCATCCCTCACAAGCACGGCCAGGCTGCCGCAGTTCCTGCTGAAGAGGATCTTCACCTCTTCATCCGTGCCGCCCGGCTTCGGGTGAAAGGGACCGAAGAACCAGAAGTCGTCCCCGCTGCCAAGGGGATTGACCTTCAGCTTGACGGGTTTCGGGGGAAGCGAACCGATCCGGAATCTGCCGTCGCCGTCCGTCTTGATCCGGGTGGAGCGGACCTCGTCCCAGAGCACGCTCTCGCTCGGTTCGATCCCCTCGGGATAGGTGGCCGGATCGACGGCGTTGCGCACCAGGGCCGTCACATCGGCCCGGACCAGCGGGACGCCGGCATCCGCGTCGATCACCACGCCTTCCAGACAGGCGGCAGGCGTCAGGTGAACGAAGAGATCGGTCGCCGTCTCTCCCGGCGCCGGAACATCCACATCGACCTCCTGCTTCAGGTACCCCTCCGCCGTGAAGGCCAGTGTCTGTCTTCCCGGGGGAAGGCCCTCGAACCGGAAGGCGCCCGCCGCGTCATTGTTCCAGCGCTTCCATGGATCCCCTCCCGCCTGGTCGGTTTGATAGGAGATGATATTGCCGGGTACCGGATCCTTGCTTTCGCACTTCCATACCATATCGAAGGACGGCACCGCCTTGTCGCCCGGAGCAGCGAGAACCCGCCCCGACACGGCGCCTCCCCGCCGCATCACCACGGTGACGATCCCGTCGCCTGCCGTGACGTCGCGAAGAACCTCGGGCTGATAACCGTATGCCGCCGCGGTGAGTATAATTCCCCCCCCGGACCACGAGCTGTCGATACCGGACCAGAGACACTTCGGAAAATCGAGGGTGCCGTCCTCCTCGACCTCGAGACGATACCTGGAGTAGGAGGTCCGATCGGGGAAGCGAACATAAACGGAAAGAACCGTCTTCGGGACCGGACGGCCTGACTCGTCGACCACGCGCACGGCCAGGTGGTCGCTCTTCTCGAGGACGAACCGGACCATCTCCCCGCTTTTGGAAGGAACGGCCGGCAGGGTGAAGTCGATCGTCTTCCCTTTGTACTCCTTGTCCTTGCTCGAGGCCTGGAAGCGGTAATCCCCCGGCACGAGGCTCCGCAGCACGAAGGAGCCGTCCTTGCCGGAAACCACCTTCGCCTCTTCAGGGCTGTAGCCCCGGCTCTCGGCAAAATAGTTGCCCGTGGGAAAGAAGAGGCCGTCGAAGCCGCTCCCCTCGGGGCAGATCATATGCCGCCTGATCCAGATTCCCTCGAGCGGCTTTCCTGCCGGATCGGTCACGATCCCGCGAAGATCGCGTCCTGCTTCGAGCCGGACCGTGACCTCGTTGCCGCCCTCGGTCCCCGGCTTCACGAGAACGGGATGCGACATCTCCGAGCCGTCCCGGCTGCGCACCAGCAGGGCAACGGTGTGCTCCCGCTTCAGCTCCCTGATCATGAAGATACCGCGGTCGTCGCAGTAGTAGGCACCCTTCATCATGGTGCCGCCGCCGCCGCTCGTGCCGATGGTCAGGCGGGCTCGCGATGCGGGCCTGCCGTCGCTTCCGACGACGCGCACCAGCAGATGGTTGCCCGGCTCCGCCTCGACCACGGTCAACGCGGCATCGGATTCCATATTCGAGAAGGAGGGCCTCATGTTCCGGATCCTGAGAAAATCCTCGTCGAGATAGAGGGAGAACCTCCTCCAGGGGATCCCGTCGATCGTGAAGGAGCCGCTCTTGTCGGTCACGGCAAAGGGGAGATCGGTCCGGAAAATCAACTGGTCGATGTCATCGGCCACCACGCGGACGCCGGGAAGCGGTTCTCCCGTCTCGGCGTTGATCACCTTTCCTGTCACCGACCGGACCGCCGAATCGGCGACGGGCTCCATCTCGGGACGGGCCGGGGTATCGCCCCCTTCTTCCGCCGCCGGGCCTGAGGAGAGTGCGGCGAACGAACCGTCTCCTGCACCGGACTGGTCGCGCAGCACCTGATGATTCCCTTGACCTGCCGGCGCCTCGGAATCCCCGCGATCGGGACCGACGAGCTGCACGATCACGATCACCGTCGCGGCCAGGGCCAGGGCCGCCGCCCCCACCTTGAGCTTGGCCGCCGTGAGCAGGGAGCCGGGCAGGGCAACGGCCGCACCTGATGCCGCCTCGGACAGGGCGGCGAGCTTCATTCCGGCGACGGGAACGAGAGCCAGGCACCAGGCCTGCCCGTCGCTGCCGAAGGCCGCGTCGAGCCGCGAGCGGAGGCGCTCGATCCCTCTCCTAAGGCGTGTCCGGGCTGTCTCCAGGGGAACACCGAGCCGCTCCGCCACCTCCCCCATGGACAGATCCTCGTAGTAGCGGAGGAGGATCACGGACCGGTACGGCTCCTTCAGCGAGATCACGGCCTCGACAACGTGGCGGCGCGCCTCCTCCCGCTCCACCACCTCCTGCGTGGAAGGCACCTCGCCCGGCGATGCAGCCAGGTGCTCGCGGCGCGTCCGCCTCGATTCTCCCCGCAGCGCCTTGGAAGCGATGTTCCGCGTGACGCGCGCCAGCCACGGCTTCAGGGGCAGGTCGGTCGATGGCTTCCGCTCCAGTGCGGCGACCATGGTCTGCTGTGCGACCTCTGCCGAGAGATCGCGGTCAAAGATCAGCCTGCGAGCCAGGCAGGAAACGAAATCGGCGTTGGAGAGCAGCATTTCCGGATTCATTTTCAGTTCCCTCGACAATTCAGAAACAGGAGCACGGGACCGGGGATCCACTATCCGAGCCGCCGTACAATCGGCGCTTCATGAACGATCTCCCCGAGGTGCCGCGTTCCGGTTCAAGAAAAGGGAAGTTCCAGAAATTTTTTTCTTCATCGTACCGGGGAGGCCGACGACCTTCAAAGCGTAGTTTTCCGCTGTCAGTGCCGGAAAAAGGGTAGAGGGACGGCGCGAACCGGTCTGGCCGGGACGCGAGGCTGGAAGAAATCCCGATGAAATGTCCGGGACTAGCTGAAGATGAACCGGTTTGGCACCAGGCGGCCCAGGGAGGATATCGTCTTGCTCGAGAGCAGGCGGGTCAGCGTCCTGGGCACTCCGGGATACTTGCTGAAAATCTTCATGAGCAAGGTGGGCAGGTTCTTCTGGTACCGGATCATGTGTTTGTAGCCGATGTTGTAGACGGTCTCATCCTCCTTGTCGATGAGGCCGTCCTCCACCGCCCTGTCGAACAGGGGGGTTCCGGGGAACAGGCAGAGCGAGAAGGTGCTGATCCTGATCCCCTTCGGCAGCGAATTGATGTACCGCACCGTCTCGAGGACCTGCTCCTCGGTCTCGTAGGGGTTGTCGACGATGAAATCGAGCATGAGCTGGACGCCGTGGCTCCTTCGATACTCCATGACCTTCTCGATCACATAGCGCGATCGATCGAGGAGAACGCTGCGGTCGTAAACCTCGGTGAGCGTTTTCGGGTTGGCGCTCTGCACTCCGATCTCGAGCAGTCGGAGCCCGCCCTCCACCAGCACCTCCATCTTCTCCTCGTCGAAGGAGTTGAAGCTGCAGCAGGCCGCAAAGGGGAAGCCGATCCTCTCCTTGTAGGCCGCCATGAACTCCCTCATCACGTCCAGGTCCCGGAGGAAGAAATCGTCGTCGGGAAAAAAGACCTTTCCGATCGCGGGGAGACGCTCACGCATCCGCTCCAGCTCCTCCATGATGTGCGCGACGCCCCTGAAGCGAATCTTGCGGCGGCCGTAAATCTTGATGAAGCGCACGTTGTTGCAGTAGGTGCAGGTGTGGGGGCACCCCCAGGTGGTGAGACAGAAGTACGTGGGCTCCCAGAAACCGTAGCACGTCGCATTCTGCATGAAACGATCGACGGTCATCGGGTGCAGTCCGTTGTCGAGGATGTAATGATCCTCGAAGTCGTAGTCCGGCATCGGCAGGGTATCAAGGTCCTCCCTCCTCCGGCGCACGGGATTGACCTTGACCTTTCCTTCGACCAGGAAGGCCATGTTGTCCACCTCCGTGTAATCCTCGCCCCGCTCGATCCTGTTCACCAGGTCGATCACCGCCTCGTCGCCCTCGGCATAGCAGACCATGTCCGCATGTCGGAGCGACATCTCGTGGGACGATATGCCGTGCGGGCCGCCCCAGAGGATCTTCTTGTCGGGATAATTCTCGCGGACAAAGGCGGAGATGGCGGCGGCGCGCAACGAGAAGGGGCTCAGTACGGCCATCATGATCAGGCCGGCGGGCTCGATCAGACTGCGGCACTCGTCGAGCTCCGACGGGGTGAAGTTGGCGTAACGAACTCCTGCGGACGCAAAATCCTTGGTGAGGCAGACCATCTTGACCTCGTGCCCCTCTCTCTTGAGCAATGCGGAGATCAAGCGGGCGCCGTCAGACGTGAGCAGCCTGGCACAGTTGAAAAGCAGAATCTTCATAACCGCCTGTCTAACTATCACGATCCCGAGCTTGGATCGATACCGTAAAATATCATCCCTCGGGATCGGTTCAGCAACATTCCACGAGATTGGCCGCAAAGTGTCAAGTCGTCTAGCGACATTCGGTTACAGCCACTAGAGAATTTTCTCGACCTTGCCGCGACCTCGGTTATCATTTTCTCTTCCTGCAATTTTTGCGGTCGGTCCGGACTGTGCGAGGAGCCTGCCATGGGTGTAAGAAGGAAGAAGAAGGAAACGCCGCCCCCCAAGGAGTGGTCCATCCAGGATGCCCGCGATATGCACAACATCGCAGACTGGAGCATGGGCTACTTCGACATCAACACGGCCGGCAACGTGGTCGCGCTCCCGATGAAGGATTCTTCGAAAAGCGTCCTCGACCTCAAGGTCGTCGTGGACGAGCTTCACGAGCGGGGCATCATGCTGCCCATGATCATCCGGTTCTCCGACATTCTCCGGAGCCAGATCCGCATTCTCTACGAGAGCTTCCGGAGCTCCATCAAGGAGTGGGACTACAAGGGCGACTACACGGTAGCCTTCCCGATCAAGGTCAACCAGCACCAGGAGGTGGTGGAGCAGATCCTCATCGAGGGCAGGAGCCTGGGGCTCGGCATCGAGGCCGGCACGAAACCCGAGCTCCTCCTCGCGATCTCCTTCCCCGAGGAGTGCAGCGGTCCGATCATCTGCAACGGATACAAGGACAAGGAGTACATCAAGACGGCCCTCATGGCGGCCAAGATGGGGAAGAACGTGATCCTCGTGGTGGAGAAGCTCTCCGAGCTGTCGCGGATCATCACCATGGCCAAGGCAATGAAGGTGCGTCCCGACATCGGGATCCGCCTCAAGCTCTCCTCCCGCGGCCGCGGCAAGTGGGAGAGCTCGGGCGGGGACCAGTCGAAGTTCGGGCTCTTCGCCTACGAGGTGATCAGGGCAGTGGAGATCCTCAGGAAGAACAGGATGCTCAAGTGCCTCAAGCTGATCCACTTCCACCTCGGTTCCCAGATCACGTCGATCCAGTCGATCAAGAACGCGCTGCGCGAGAGCTCGCAGTTCTACGTGAACCTCCACCGGATGGGTGTGAGGGTGGAGTACTTCGACGTGGGCGGCGGCCTGGCCGTGGACTACGACGGATCGAAGACCAACTTCAGCTCGTCCACCAACTACTCCGTGGAGGAGTATGCCTCCGACGTGGTCTACTCGATCGGAGAGGCCTGCTCCGAGGCCAAGATCCCCTACCCCACCCTCATCTCCGAGAGCGGCCGCTTCATCGCGGCCCCCCAGTCGATCCTGGTCTTCGAGGTGCTCGGAACGTCGGAGATCGGAGCGCCGTCCATTCCGACCACGCTGGAGAAGAACACGGCGGACATCGTGGAGGAGATCTGGGACGTGTCCCGGAACATCACGCGGAAGAACTTCCAGGAGGTCTTCCACGACATCATCCAGTACCGGGAGGAAGCGCTGAACCTCTTCAACCTCGGCTACCTCACCCTGGAGGACCGCGCCAAGTTCGAGAGCCTCTTCTACGGCGCCTGCCGGAAGATCGCCAAGATAACGGCCGAGTCGGAGTACATCCCCGACGAGCTCGAGGGCATGGAGAAGTTTCTCGCGGACATCTACTTCTGCAACTTCTCCGTGTTCAAGACCCTCCCCGACCACTGGGCGGTGAAGCAGCTCTTCCCGATCCTGCCGATCCACCGTCACGATGACAAACCCACGCGCAATGCCACCCTGGCCGACATCACCTGCGACTCCGACGGCAAGGTCGATCAGTTCATCGACCTGAGGGACGTGAGGGACGTGCTCCCCCTGCCCCCCTTCAAGGAGGGCGAGCCGCTCTACATGGCCGTTTTCCACATGGGGGCGTACCAGGAGATCCTGGGCGACTTCCACAACCTCTTCGGCGACGTGAACATCGTCAACATCTCCCTGCTCGATGAAAACAACTACTCCATCGACAAGGTGGTGCACGGCGACTCGGTCCGCGACGTCCTCGGATACCTGGAGTACGACAGAAGCATGCTGATCAACCGCTTCCGCTCGTCGCTCGAGAAGAGCGCGCGGGAGAAGCGCATCACCCTCAAGGAGTCGGCAGCCTTTCTCAAGGCCTTCGACCGCGGGCTCGAGGGGTACACCTACCTGGAGAGCTGACGAGCCATGCCGATCGAGAAAAATGCGAAAGACGCCATCCGCCGCGTGATCGAGGAAGGCGGCGATCTGGTGGTTCTCACCGGCGCCGGGATCTCGGCCGAGTCGGGCATCCCCACCTTTCGCGGGCCTGAAGGGTACTGGACCGTGGGGTCGCGCGAGTACAGGCCGGAGGAGATGGCCACCTTCGCCATGTTTTCCCGCTTCCCCGAAGATGTCTGGCAGTGGTATCTCTACCGGCTCGGCGTCTGCCGGCGGGCCGAGCCCAATGCCGGCCACAGGGCGGTCAAGACGATGGAGGACCTGCTGGGCGACCGCTTCCTCCTGATCACACAGAACGTGGACGGCCTCCATCTCAGGGCCGGCAACTCGCTCGAGAGGACCTACCAGATCCACGGCAACATCGATTACATGCGGTGCGCGGCCGGCTGCTCTGGCGACCTCTTTCCCGTGCCGGACAGCATCGAACCGAAGACCAAGGACGAGCCGCTGACCGATGCCGAGAGGGAAAGCCTCAAGTGCCCCCGATGCGGCGGTATCTCGCGGCCCCATGTCCTCTGGTTCGATGAATGCTACGACGAGGCGTACTACCGGTTCAACAGCTCGATCAACGCGGCGGTTGGCGCCTCCCTGCTGCTGATCGTGGGAACGTCAGGGGCCACGAACCTGCCGATGCAGGTGGGCCGTATCGCGGCGGACAAGGGCGCGCTCCTGGTGGACGTGAATCCCGACCCCAACCCCTTCTCCGGCCTGGCCGAGGGAAGCGGAGGATTCTTCTGCCAGGGCCCCGGGGGAGAGATGCTGCCCGGGATCGCCGGGGAGATCGAGGAAGCGTGTCGCTGATCAGCCGTCCTCTTCCCGGTTTTCCTCCTCTTCGGGAATGAAGCGAAGCTCCAGGGCGGTGACCACGCCCGATCTGATCATCACCGGATCTTCCATGGCCATGTAGCCCTCTATCTCCACGTGAAGGACATACCCTCCCGGCTTCACCTCCGCCGCCGCCAGATAGGCAGCGCCCGGCTTCACCTTGAAGGAAGTCTCCAGCTTGTCCGAAGAGTCCGCGGCTGTGAAGGGCCCGATGCAGTTCGTCATGCCGTCCGCGCTGCTCGTGATCTCGGCGCGGTCGATCTGGACCGTTCCGTCACCGCCCCTGTCAGGGAGAATGACAGTGAGGGAGAGGCGGCCGCCCTCGAACGCCGCGGTCCGGGGGAAAGGGGTCGCGGTTCGATGGTGGCGGGCCGGCTTCGATTGCCCTCGAAGACGCGTTCGATCAACCGATTTCATGGAAATCGCCATTGCAGCCTGCTTCCCCTGGCCCGCATCGACCTCCTCGATCGGCGGCATGCAGATGAAGGTCGTACCCGCAACTATGGCAAAAAAGACGAGGATCCAGATGAACATGGTGGTGAGCTTCATCGGTTTTTCCCTGATCAAGATAGATCTCTATAAAGATCTATCGTCATTCGGGCTGTTTTATCCCAGGAAAAACCGGCTGCCCTCTCGAATCCCTTCGCGATCATCCTCTCCCTGAGGGTGCCGTCCTCGAGGATCCGGGCGACGGCCTCGGCAATGGCGGCGGTATCGGCGGGATCGACGAGAAGGGCAGCGTCCCCCGCCACCTCGGGATGGGCCGATACCGTGGAAGCCACTACGGGAGTGCCGCAGGCCATGGCCTCGAGGATCGGGATGCCGAATCCCTCGTACAGTGTCGGGAACATGAAGACCGACGCGCCGGCATGGAGCGCGGGAAGGTCCTCGGAAGCCACGAAGCCGGGAAGGAGGACCTTTCCCCTGAGCCCGAGCCTGTCCACGGTCTCCAGCACCTTTTCGCCGCCGAAGGTGACGTTGCCGGCCAGGAGGAAGGACAGGTCGCTCCGGAGCGCGGACGGAAGGGAAGCGAAGGCTTCGAGCATCCTCACCAGGTTCTTGCGCGCCTGGATGTTGCCCACGAAGAAGAGGTAAGGTCCGTCCGCGCCGTACCGCCTCGCCGCCTCGCGCGCCTTCTCCTCCGGAATGGGCGCAAAGCGGCGGTCCGCCGCCTCGGGGATCACGCGGATCCGCTCCTCGGGGACACCGAGGCGTTCCACGATGTCCGCTCGCGTGGAGGCCGACACCGCGATGATCGCGTCGGCCCGCGCGGCGAGATCGCCGTATCGCCGCACCTTCTTCCGGATGAACGCCTCGTCGGAAAAGTCGCGGCTCACCAGGGAGAAGACGTCGTGGATCGTCACAACCTTCTTCACCTTGCGGTAGGTCGGGAGCCGCGCGTCGAGGCCGTGAAAGACCTGGAGCCGCCGCTGCAGGAGGAAGTTGAACGGCTCCTGGATGATCGAGACGCGGAAGTTCGGGGCTGCCACGCGGTGGAAGTACTTCCTGTTCTTCAGGCGGGAGAACCGGTAGCAGAGGTGATACCTGTTCTCCCTGTCGCGGCGGGCGATGGCGTCCACCAGATTCGAGGCGTAGATCCCCACGCCGGTCCTCTCGGCCCGCGCCAGGCAGGAGACGTCCAGTCCGACGTTCATGCGCACCTTTCTTCCGGCTCCGTACCACGTTACGACACATGGTTATTGCAGAAAAGACAGCGCTTGTCAAGCCGCGTTGACCTCGTATCTGGAAAGGAGTTACGTGACACCTGCCGCGGGCCCTCGATCTACGAGGATAAAGATCTTTGCAACGCACTCCGCAGCCTCGTCGTCTTTCGCTGCTCCCCGAATCTGGTGGGAACGGAGCTGAGCAACCTTTGCGTCGTGACCATTGAATGATGGTCGGAGCTATCGAGAGATCCCTTATCAGACCGTTGAAAAAGTCATTCGAGCCGAAAGCGGATCTTTTGCGCCGGCTCTGCGTTGCCAAATCCTCAGCGAATCCACTGATTCGCCTGCGGGTTGGTGTCGGCCCAGCCATGGGTGCCGGCCCCCACGCCGCTCGTCCTCCAGGGAAGACGGACGCCTCTCCACGCAACAAAAAGAATCCATGCAGCCGCTTGTACATAAACCACCATTTATACATAATAGAACGCAACACCTAATCAGAGCTCCCGGATCAGAGAAGAAGGAGGTCCCCTCATGTTCAAGCAATTGGTTGCCATTATCGTTTTCGCGTCCCTCGTCTCCCTCCTGTCGGGAGGCACGGCTCCGCAGGATCCTGCCGGCAGTGAAATCCCTGCCCTGGCGGCGGGATCGGGCAAGATCGGATCAAAGACATTCCAGTCGGCATTTCTCCACGTCTGGGTGAGGGAGGCCTACAACCACGAGGTCAACCTGCACCGGATCACGGCCGCCTGGTCGGAGATGGATGTGACCTGGGCAAACTTCGGCGGCAGCTTCGATCCGACGATCGAGGCCTCGTTCATTGCCGACGCCGTGGGCTGGCACGTCATCGATGTCTCGACGGTGGTCGAGGACTGGCTGGGAGGCGGCACCAATCACGGCTTCCTGTTCGACCAGGAGACCGGCTATCCGCCAACCGTTTACAACAGCAGGGAAAGAACCACCGAGCAGCCCTACCTTGAACTCAATTACGCCACGTCCACGGGCACGCTGACCGAGCAGTTCCTGCCCGCAGCCGATTCCTACATCTGGGAACCGCATCCGAATCACAACGGCGGTTCGTCGGCAAACCTCTACACCGGATTCCAGGATTCCACGGGCCAGGAGAAGCAGACCATGATGCGCTTCGAGCTGCTTGCCATGAAAACCCGGACTCCCGGATACTGGAAAACGCACTCCAGCTACGGTCCGGCTCCGTACGACAGGACCTGGGCCGATCTACCCGACGGGGCGGACACCGGCTTCTTCCTCAGCGACCAGACCTACTACGAAGTGCTGTGGACCTCGCCCAAGGGCAATGTTTACTACATCCTCTCCCGGGCCTGGATCGCGGCCGAGCTGAACATGCTGGCCGGATGCTCGATACCGCCCGAGGTGCTCGAGATCTGGAGCGACGCGACCGATCTCTTCGACACATACACACCCGATGAGATCAAGAAGCTCAAGGGCAATGATCCGTTGCGTCAGGAATTCATCTATCTGGCCGGGATCCTCGACGACTTCAACAACGGGATAGAGTGACACCATCTGATACAATCGGCATCCACAGGAGGTGCCGCTGATGGTCGATGTCTCTCTCGTGCCCTGCCGCAGCTACGAGGAAAAGGAGGTTCTCGACGCCGTTGCGTCGTCGATCGAGCTGCTCGGCGGGGTGAGCCGTTTCGTCAAGAGCGGCGATTCCGTCTTCGTCAAGGTCAACAACTTCGACGCTCACGAGCCGGAAAAGGCGGCCACGACCCATCCCGCTGTCCTGAAAGCCCTGATCCGGATCATCCACGAAGCGGGGGCCGTTCCCGTCGTGGGAGAGGATCCCGAGGGCGGGGAGCGGGATTTCGAGGTTTCGGGGATCGCCGCCGCCTGCCGCGAGACGGGTGTTCCCCTCGTCAACCTCAGGCGGGAGAGGTACGTGGAGAAAGGGAACGGATCCGGAGGAGCCGCCATCCGGTACGTGGCCGAACGGGTCGTGGAATCGGACGTGCTGATCTCCCTGGCGAAGCTGAAAACCCACGGGACAACGGCGATCACCGGCGCCGTGAAAAACCTCTACGGCTGCCTGCCCAACGGCACGAGGAAGGCGAACCACTACAGGTACATCCGCCCCGCCGCGTTCAGCGCGATGATCGTCGACATGCTGGAGGTGATGCGGCCCCGCCTCTCCATCGTCGACGGTGTGATCGGCATGGAGGGCGAAGGACCGGCGGCCGGATCTCCCCGGGAGGTGGGCTGCATCCTGGCCGGCTCCGATCCCGTCTCCGTGGACGCCGTCGCGTCGGCCGTGGTGGGGCTCGATCCCTTCGACGTGGACACTACGCGGATCGCTCACGAGCGCGGGCTCGGAGCGGGCGACCTCGAAGCGATCCGGATCAGGGGAGCTCCTCTCGACTCCCTCCGCCTGCACGATTTCGTTTTCAGCCGGAACACCTTTCCCGTGACGTTTCTCAGGACGGCTCTGCCGGATTTTGCCGGCGACATCCTCTTCAGCTGGACCGCGACGAAACCGCGCATCAACGGGAGCCTGTGCGAGAACTGCGGAACCTGCGCGGACAACTGCCCGGCAGAGGCGATCGAGGCGTCAGAGCCTTCTCCGGCGATCGATTACAGGAAGTGCACGCGCTGCCTCTGCTGCCAGGAGTTCTGCCGCCACAGGGCTGTGCTGTCCCATCAGCCGTGGATGGGCAAAGCGATCAGGGCAACGTACTACTTTCTCAAGAAGATGGCCATCCGGGCCCGCCCGGCCCGCTCCTCCCCATCTTGAAAGGTCCCGCATCTCTCGAAGGCGGACTTTCCTGCGGCCGCCGCGGGATCCTCTCAGCCGACACCCTCGGCCGCCATCTTCACGTCAAGGGGGAAAAGACCGTGCTTTCGCCACTCCTTTCTGATCCTCTCCGATGCAGCGGGGTCGAAGGTGAACGCGAAGCCGCAGTCGCCGCCCCCGGCGCCGGAGAGCTTGCCGGCTCCGCCGTGCCTCTCGGCGATGTCGCTCAGCCGTTTCAGCTCGGGTGTCTCGATGCCGACTCCGGAAAGTTCTCCGAGCTGCCTCAGATAGACCTCGTTTTGCCTTGTCAGCGAGAGAATCGTTTCCCTCCTGTTCCTCCTCCAGGCATCGATGAGATCATTGACCAGTGCCGCCAGGCGGCCGTAGATCTTCCGTTGCTCCGCTGGATGCTTGCTCGCCCAGCGGTTCATCTTCTCGACCATCGCCGACGTGGAGGCCGGATTGCCGGTCCAGGCCACCGCGAAATCGAGGCCGTCGGGGATCTCCAGCTGCTCCACAACGAGGCCGGGCCACTCCATCGCAGCGATCTCGGACAGCGAGCTTCCCGATGAGAGCGAATCGAGCAGCCAGCGGGGATCGAACCTCCGGTAGACGAAGACACCGCCGTAGGTGGAGGCGGCCACATCGATGGCGGAGCCGATCCTTCCCTGTGCCAGGTAGTGCGCCGCCGTCGAGATCTTGTAGATCAGATCCCTGGCCTGCCTGCTCGACAAGGCGATCCCGTGGAAAGCCAGGATCGCGGCCACGCAGGAGACGACGGCCGCAGCAGAGCTTCCGAATCCGATCTTGCGAACGTCGTCGTCCCGGTCCGATGACGCGAGGTCTCCCCGGATCCTGATGGAGAAGGGCCGGAAATCTCCCAGGTACTGCAGCGCCGCTTCGATGGCACCCCTCATGAACAGGAGCTTCTTCTCCTGATCGTCCGTGAGATCGCCCTGCCATCGAAACCTGTCCCCCTCGAGCTCTCCGCCGATATCGTGGATGTGGAAATCGACGGCCGTCGCGCGGATGCTCTCGCTTTCCTCCAGCGCCACGTGGATACGCCTGTTCACGGCGGTGACGATGCCCGGATTCCCCTTCTCGAGCACGCTCCACTCCCCGGCGAGGATCAGCTTTCCCGGTGCGCTCACTTCGATCATGGACTGCCCGCCCTTCAGGAGACCTGCCTCTTTCGACAACGTGCACCCCTTATCATATTTGCCGCGACGATGCAAAAAAACGTCCGTTGAGCCTGCGGGAACGGAAGCCTTCCGGTTGATCGCGTGAAATCACGGATGTGATATTGCGCGATCCGGATCCTGGACTATTCAATCTACTGTAGATCTTCGTTGTCTCATCAATTACGGAGGAACCATGAATCTCGACAGACCAGGGTGTCCGGTAAAAACAAGGCTGTTGTCATTCCTGTCAGTGGCGGCGATTCTTCTTTCGACCGCCATCGCCTCTTCCCTGCCGGCATGGGGGCGGGACGCTCGGGATGACCGGCTGACGGACCTCGGTGTCGCGGCTGCCGGCCCCGCAAGGTCCTCCCCTGCCAAGGAGTTGAAGGGAGACATCGGCCAGGATACTGCCGACGCAGACTTCTCCCTGTCCATCAATCCCGATCCGATGCCCCCGGGCCAGATCGTGACCTTCACCGTCTCCGGGGCGACACCGAACGCTCCCGGCGCCGTACTCTTCAGCCTGACCGGACTCGGCAGCACCTACGTCCCGCAGGCCCGCGTGACTCTCGGCATCGACAGGGCGAGCATTGCGTTCCCCGTATTCACGACCGACGGCAACGGAGACTTCAGCATCGACCTCACCGCCCCGGGATGAATCATCGGCCTCGACGTCTGGCTCCAGGCGTGTCAGAGGGACCGGGTGTCCAACATCATCGCGACCTCGATCGGGTAACAGGGCTCGCGGGCCCCGCAGCCTCAGAACAGGTGGTCGTCGACGAGCCGCGCCGGTCCGCCGACCCGGCAGAGATGAGTCTCCTCCGCGTGGCCAAGCTCATCGAGCCTTCTCTTCACGTTTTCCGCATTCCTTGATTCGCACAGGATCTTGACCTGCGGTCCCCCGTCTATGGTGAAGTAGCATTCCAGCCCTTCGCTGCGCCACGCCTGGACGGCATGCATGACGGACAGGGTCGAGGAAGTCCAGTAGAGGATCGGCGGATCGGTGCTCATCATCACGGCGTGCATCTTCAGGCAGTTCCTCTCCGCCGTACCGCCCAGGAGGCTGAAATCCCTCTCCACGACGGCCCGCCTCGCCGTCTCCAGGTCCCTTTCGCACTCCTTGATCCACTGTGTGAAGTAGGGACAGTTCGCGACGCTCCGCATCATCCCGGCCCGGCTCTTGATCTTCTTCTCCTTCCGGCTCGTCACCGCGATGATCATGCAGAGGTCCCAGTGATCGGGAGGGGCGACCTGCTCCGCGAAGGAGTCGTCGCCGCTGTCCCCGGCGCCGCGGTGCCACACCACCAGTCCGCCTGGAATCGAGCGCGATGCCGATCCCGAGCCCCTTCTGGCCAGGATCGACAGCTCCCGGGAATCCAGCACGAGACCCGATGCCGCCGCGCCGGCCAGGCTCAGCGCCGCGAATCCCGAGGCGGAGGAGGCCAGCCCCGCCGCCGTGGGAAAGTTGTTCTCCGTGGCGACCCGGGCGGATCCGGTCGAGCCCGCCATATCGCGTATCAGATCGAGATGCCGTGAAACAGCCTGGTATTCATCGCCTTCCGTTATCTCGACGCCGTTCAGGACGAGCGTGTCCCTGTCCCGGTGCGAAGCGAGCTCCACCGTTGTCCTGGTGTGCATCCCGTCCAGTGTCATGGACAGGCTCCCGGCGAAGGGAAGAATCAACCTGCTGTCGCGCTTCCCCCAGTACTTGGTGAGCGCGATATTCGAGTTCGCCACGGCCGTTGCCTTCATCACCCGTTACCTCCAGAAATGCACCAGCGCCTGCACCGAGAGGCCGCCCAGGGAGCGTCCTTCAGAGGCCGTCTCCCATGGTAACGAATCATGGGGAGATATCTGCTTTCTTCTCTTTTCCGGGTAATGGGGATTTTCTTCCACCCGCTCCCGATCCCGTATGACGAATCGGGGGTCGGGAGCGGGAGCTGGAGGAACGGCCTCACTTCACCGCTTGGCGCCTGGAAAGAACCCACTCCAGGTCGCGGTCGAGCTCCTCGATCCGGGCCGGCGGGACGGCGTCATCGGACCTCTGCAGGATGGTGGCCGCGTCGAGCCGCGGCTGGTCGGAAGGAGGGGCTTCCGGGGTGGAGCTGCATCCGCCTGCAACGGCAAGGATCAGCGCCAGTCCCGCCAGAAAGAAATACTGTCTACGCCTGTTCATCTCTTGGCTCCCGCTATCCGGTGACTGCCGCCTCCCCCGTCGGGCGGGGCGGCAAATCTCGCCTCCTCTTCCCGCTGGCCTCGAGCGTCCAGACACTTCGAGATGAAACGCCGCAGCCGGCTGTCCGGCGGGACGGAGACCTCGGCCAGCGAGTAGACCGCCCAGAACTGGTCGCGCGATCCTTCCAGGATCTTGTCGATCCCCGTGCCGGCGGGGATGCCGCTGTTCTGGTAGAGCAGGGAGGAGAAGAAGACGATCTCGAAGGCGATTCGATCCACCGGCCAGTTCGTCACGTCGTCGCCGGACACGACGATCCGGCTGACCGAGCCGTTCTCGGCGTTCCATGAATTCGACTCCACGATCTCTTCCGTCGTGGAACGGAGAAGATCCAGGTACTGCGGCGCCCGGATCTCGAGAAGCGCGAGGGCCGACGAAACCCGCGACTGGAACGGGACGGATCCGATGACGGCGGGCGTCTTTGCCTCTCTCAGCCGCGCGACGAGACAGCTGAAGTCCGATGTCTCGAAATTCCATTGCGGGGAGTCGAAATCGTTCCTGCTCTCCAGGTGATCGAGCGCCTCGAGAGCCGCACCGCCCAGGGGGGTCTCCTTCGCCGCCGTGGCGACATCGAGAAGGTGCTCCGCCGTGTGGCGGTGCCCGCACCGGCTCAAGGCAAAGAGGGCGTAGTAGCGGGCTGCGGGATCCTTTTCGGAACCCACGGCCCGGATGAGGGCTTGCTGGGCGTCGAGGCAGGGAAAGCGGCAGAACGCCTCGGCGGCCCGGATCTTGATCCTCGTGTCGCCCTCATCGAGGCCCTTGAGCAGGGCCTGCATGCTCTCATCCCTGTTCACCATCATGGCGGCCATGAGTGAGAGGTCGCGCAGATGCCGCGCCGGCTCGAGGAGGGCATGCCTCACGAGGAAGCCGGTCCGGTATCCATTCGGATCGGCCAGAACCATCGATTCGAGCCAGGTGTAGAACGCATCGGGAAACCTGTTGGCCAGGACCCTGGTTGCCGCCACGCGGATCTCGTCGCTTTCGTCGTTTTCCATGACGCGCACCAGCGCATCCTCGGCTTCGACGATGGAGAGGATTTCCTCGTTCCTCATCCGGGCCAGTACGTGGATACCCCTCATGCGCTGATCCGGCGACGGGCCGAACAGGGCCGCCTTGAGGCGGGAGGCCACGTCGAAGGATCTCTGCGGCACCCACCGCCCGTCGTGGCGCGTCATTCCTTCAGCCTCTTTCCGCAGCGCCTCCCTGTCGATGATCCGCGGGGTGATGAAGATCACCATGTCGTCCTTCTCTATTTCCTCGGAGGAGTACCGGAAAAGATATCCCAGGAGAGGAATATCCTTCAGGAAGGGGACGCCGGTCTCCTTCTCCCTCTTGATCGTCCTGACGAGCCCGCCGATGATCAGCGTCTTGCCGTCCTCCAGGATCACTTCCGTGTCGGCCTTGCGCGTGGCGATGTTCGGCAGCTCGTCGAACTGCCCGCGGTACTCGACGATCTCGCTCACCTCGGGGATCACCTTCAGGAGGATCGACTTCTCGTCGATGATTCGCGGAGTGACCTCGAGGTTCGTTCCCGTCTCGATCTCCTGGTAGCCGCTCACCGTCGTGATCCCGTACTGCAGGTTCTGCGAATAGGTGGGGATCTGGACGATGTTCCCGTTGATGATCTTGGCCGTCTTGTTGTTGACCGTGGTTATCTCGGGCTGGGAGATCAGCTCCGAGTCCATCTTGGAATCGATGAACTGCATCAACAGGCTGAACTCCGTGGCGTCCAGGACACCGAATACGAAGTCGTCCTTCGTGGCATAGGGGAATGAGCTGTCCGGCGAGAACTCGGAGCCATCCCCTTCCTCGCCGCCGAAGGGGTTGTTCTCCGGCCAGTAGCCGCCGCCCGAGTGCTCCTTGTCGAAAGGAAAGATGATGGGCCGCTTGGCCCCGCTTGCCCGGAAGCTGGTGAACCAGTCGAATCCCGCAGCCTCGCTGTCCGTCCGGTTGATCAGGACGATCTTGACGCTGATCCGGACCTGATGGGATTCCGCGTCAAGCTGCGCCACGATCTCCGAGATCTCGGCTATCCGCTGCGGGAGGTCGCGGACCATCAGGAGGTTCCCTTCCTTGATGCCCGTGCACAGCCCCGCTCCCGGAGTGAGCAGCGGCTCGATGAGCGGCGCGATCGAGATGGCTTCCACGAACTTGAGCTGGAAGAACCGGGATTCCAGATCGAGCCTCGCGGCCGGTTTCACCGCCGGAGTCTCCGCCTCCGCCTTTCCGGCAGGGAAGACCTGGATGATCTCCCCGTTCCGCTTGTACGACAGGCCATGGGACGAGGTGATCACCTTGAGCGCCTGCTCGAGAGGGATGTCCTTGATGAGCACGGTCATCGGTCCGGTGACGTCCTTTGAGACGACGATGTTCAGGTCGTACTGCCTGTTGAGAAGCTGGAAGAAGCTTTGCACATCCATCTGCTTCGCCGCAATGGTGATGTACTTCTCCTCCTCCTCCTGTGCCGCGGCTGGAACCGCGGCCAGGGCCAGGAGCACCGGCACGAGTATCTTCAGCGTCAAGAGATCGATTCTCATTTTTCTAATCCATCAGCTTAAGCACGATGGTCTCTTCCCCTTTGCAAAGGACAACCCTTTCCATCGTGATCTCGCGGACTTCGAATCCGCTGATCATTTCGCCCGGCGCGAGGGGTTCGCCGTTGATCACGGCAAAGGCCCTGCCCCCCCCGAACGATACGGCTTGCAGCTTGAAACCTTCCGCTCCGGCCTGGCCCGCCTCGGCCTGTTCGGTCGCCGGATCCCCGGAGACCGGCTCCAGGCAGCGGAACGGATTCTCACCCCACCCTCTCTCCGTTGCCTGCTCCGGGTCATCCTCCGGATCCGCTTCCTCTGCCGCATCGAAGATCGAGAGATCGATGGCAAGGCCTTCATCCGAGTCGTACTGCCCGCCCCTGAAGTAATCGGTGCCGATCGAGTAGACGATCTTTCCCGAGATCAGGAAGAAGCAGCCGAAGAGGATTAAAACGATCTTCTTCATCTCTCGTGCCCTGCCGGGCGCCCTCCACAGATGATCAGCTCAGCGCAAGACCTACTTGAACTTGAGCTCGTGCATGTCGTACAGGTCCACGGTCAGCTCGACCTGCAGGCCGGAATTCCCTTTGCTTCTCTTCTTCATCACCACATTGGTGTTCCTGGCAAAGGCATCCGCTTCCTCCACCGTCTCGAGAAACCGGCCGATGGCAAAGAAATCGCCTTCCAGCGTCATGCTCTTCGTGAACCGCCTGAAGAGGCCTGACCAGAACGGATTGTCCTCGGCGCTGTTGTTCGTGGATATCGCCCAGGATCCGTCCATCGTGACCACGAGATCGAGCTCGTCGGCGATTTTCCTGAGAGTCGTGGCCATCTTCGCCTTGTCGGGCTTCTCGTTGATTCTTCTCTTCAACCTATCGAGCTCCGTCGAGACGTTCCTGAACTCTTTTTCAACCTGCCTGGAACGCGCGACAACGCCGAGGTTCGCCTCCAGCTCACTGTTCTTATCATGGACCGTTCCGGCCCTGTCGCGGTAGGCGGTCAGGGAGGGAATGAAGAGAGCGAGATAGAGAACCAGGAGGATTCCACAGGCTATACCGATCTCCAGGATGAAACGCTTCATCTCACTCCTCTCCCTCGCTCGGTGCGGCGCAGAGGTCGGCCGTCAGGCTGAACCGGCTGATCAGCTGGCTTCCATGTTTTCCCCATCGTTCGGACTGCATGCTGATGTTCTCCAGGAACGGAGAGGCTTCCAGCGTATTGAGGAAGTTGCTGCAGATCTTGTCGCATTCGCGGCTGTCGTCCACGGCGATGATTCCCTTCATCGTCATGGAAGAAGACTCCACTCCGCTCGAAAGCTCCATGCTGTCGAGATAGATATACGAAGGAAGTATGTTTCCGATCTCCTTCATCGTCGCGGCGATCCGGGCGGACGGCGCCATGAGGCCGCCCAGGACCGTCCGGCTCTTCAGGGACTCCTCCTTCATCTGGAGCAGGGCGTTCTCCAGGTGGAGCATGCCCTGCAGCTTGCCGGACACCGTCTCCGAGATGTTGGCCGTCTCGGCCAGGTTGGCGTATCCGTGTGCATAGAAGGCGGACAGCAGAATCATGCAGAGACAGAGAATGACGGCGGTCAGCCGCGCGGCGATCCTGAAGACGCGCAGCCTTGGGAGAAAGAGCTCCTCCTTGGGGACAAGGCTCGTCTCCCCCGCTTCCTCCAGGCCATTCCCGATGGCAATGTTGAAGCAGGCATGGTCGGGGATATCGCTCTCTTCCCGGCTCCACTTCTCCGAATGATCCAGGACCTCGATGGTGTTCAGGTGCTCGACCTCCAGCTGGAGGCTGCTGTTCAGGAAGGCATGGAAATTCGAGAGTCCCCTGAAGTCGTCCAGGAGATAGAGCTTGTCGACCTTGGACAGGCCCACGTGCGTCTCGAAGAAATGAAAGGTCTTCTGGATCGACGAGATGATCCTGTTCAGCACGGGCGACAGGGAGTCGTACACCTTCTCCGCCGACTGGTCGCTCCCGGACGACGCGGCGCCCGAATTGATCCTGTCGAGAGGATAGCGGCTCAGGAGGCTCGACAGCTCCTCCTCCTCGAGCGTGCTGCCGGCAGCGGCAACACCCGATTGGTAGAGGCATTGATAGAGATCCTTCCTGCCCATGGGGATGATCCGGCGGAGCTTGAATCCCCCCTTGTCGAAGAAGGTCATGACGATCTCTTCCCGTCCCAGACGGAAGGTCGCGGCGGCGCCGCCTTCGTCCTTCTCCCTGACGAGGTCGAGACAGTGCTGCACCGACACGTCGGAGGGAAGGATGTAGTAGCTCACGGCGCCCGCGCCGTTCAGCACGGAGAAGAGGGGGTTGATCTTGTCCTTCTCGGCGCAGATGACGATGTAGGCGTTTTTCCCCGGCTCGGGCAGCTGGGAGTAGCTGATCGTTGCCTCGCCGATGGGAACGGGCAGCTTCTCCTCCTCGAGCTGCTTGAGGATCGCCCCCTCGACCTTCTGCGACGAGATGTTGGTGAGGTCGTACCTCGAGATGAAATAGATGCTGGACGGCAGGGAGATGGAGACATGGACGCGCGACAGCGAGAACTCCTTCAACAGCGCCTTGAGCGCGTCGATGCAGGGGTTCTCGTGCGGTCTCGCTCCCGTCTGGATCGGCACTTCCTTCGCGCGGATCACGACGGGCCGTTCCTTCTTGAGATTCAGGAGAACCCCCCTGACCGCCGTCTCGGAGATATCGATCCCCAGAGTGAGAGGCGGCTTCAGCAGAAAGGGATTCAGCCGTTTCAATCTCATTTACATCCTCTTTCCCTGCCGAAGAAAAGCGGCGTCAGCGGCCATCTACACGAAGAAACCACACCGGACCGGCATGCTGCGGAACAGCAGGCGTTCTCGCTGGATCCCCCAGGTGCCTGCAGAGATCCGTCCCTGCGAGGGAGCGGCCTGCCTGCTGACCTCCCGTACCGTCGAATTCCGACTCAAGGCGATTTGGCCTTTGCCTTCCGATCCGAAACCGGAAGCCGGTCCAGCGCCCTGTCGCTTGAGGAGAGGACGCTCGATGATTTCCGGCACGACGTCGTCGGCTAGCCGGGACAGCTGGAGTCAGAGACCCAGGATCGGCTGCTGCTGTCCTTCAAGCGGAGCTTCGTTCTCCCCCGCTCACTGCTTGAAGGTACCGGCCGAGTTCGAATAGGTGTAGGTAGTGCCGGCCGGCCCGACATAGGTCGTGCTGTTCGTCTTGGTCCAGCCCTCGGTCACACCGCCCGCGACGACGTTGACGAACAGGGGCTTGGAATCCGAGGCCACCGTGCCGTCGGCTTCGCTGTCCAGCACGCTGGGATAAGCCGGCGTGCCGCCGCTCTTCGCCGAATTGACGTAATAGAGCATCACGCCTGCCTTCACGTTGCCCACCACACCCTTCTCGGCCGAGGCCTTGGCATCGTCCGTCAGGTTGTAGTAGATCGGGATGGCGGACACGGCCAACACCCCAAGGACCACGATGATAATGATGAGCTCGATCAACGTGAAACCTCTCTGACTCATGATAAGACTCCTTTATGTACTTGCTGCGGGCTCCACTCTACTTTTCCACCGGCCCGCGCGGAGGAAAGTGCCAATCTCATGACCTTGATTACTTGCAGATATCCATCATCCTCCAGTAGGGCATGAAGATGCCCAGGGCGATGATCACGACAAAACCCGATGTGACGAGAAGAATGAGCGGCTCGATGTTCCCGATCAGCTTCTTCGTCTTGTATCGAAGCTCCTCCTCGTAGTAGTCGTAGAGGATCTTCATCATCGACTGTATCTCCCCCGTCTTCTCGCCGACCTGCGTCAGGTGGGCGAAGAGGGGTGGGAAAAGGCGGGAGCTCTCCATCGACTCGCCGAGCCCCCTGCCGTTCGATATCTCGTAAGACAGCCGCCTCACCTCGTCCTTGACCATCACGTTCCGGAACGACTTCTTGATGAGATCGAGAATGTTCAGGTAATCGACGATACCCCCGGAGAAAAAGGTGGAGATCATGTTGGCGAACTTCGAGATGCAGGTGTACCTGTAGAATTTGCCGAATATGGGCAGCCTGAATTTCATGCGGTCCAGGAAGCTCCGGACGGCATCGAATCGTTTCACGAAAAGAAATGCCGCTATAAGGAGCACCGTCCCCCCCAGGAGGAGGTACCACTGGTGCTGCAGTACCGACGAGATCGACAGCAGCACCTTGGTCTGCACGGGGAGGTCGTCCCCGAACTTCGAGAACATCGGCTCGAACCTCGGGAAGATGAAGGTCATGATGACGAGGAAGGCCACGGCCATGGTGATCATGACGAAGGTGGGATACCGGAGGGCAGACCTGATGTTCTTGTTCAGGGTCTCCTCGTTCTCCATGTAGTGGACGAGCTGGTCCAGCAGCGGGGAGAGCACGCCGTTCTGCTCGCCGCCTTCCACGACGCCGGTGTAGAACACGGAGAAGATCTTCGGGTGCCTCCTCATGGCGGAGGTCAACGAGCCGCCCTCCTCCACGTGCTTCTTCATGGACACGATGACTTTTCTCAGCCCGGGATGCCTTTCGTGGGACGCGATCATGGCCAGGGCATCCGAGATGGGGACGCCGGCCTTGTGGAGCGTGAAGAGCTGTCGCGTGAAGAAAAGGACGTGCTGCCGCTTGATCTTCGGATCGGAGAGAAAGGGCTTCTTCTGTGCCGATCCGGAAGGATCCCCCGTCGTCGCCATCGGCTCAGCCGGCTTCCGGGCGAAGCCCTTGTCGGACCGGGAGCCGTCGCCCCTGTCGGGCTTCCTGCCCTTTTCCGACTTGTAGCTCAGCGTAGGCATCAGAACACGACCCTCATGACCTCTTCCAGCGAGGTGATTCCGGAGAACGCCTTCTCGATTCCATCCCTTCTCAACGTGATCAATCCCTTGCCCAGGGCGCTGTCCAGCAGCACGTGCTCGGGCGCGCCGTCGCCCACCATGTTCTTGAGCTCGGTATCGATGTGAAGCACCTCGAAGATCCCGAGGCGCCCCTTGTATCCGACCTTGTTGCAGAGCATGCATCCCCTGGCCCGGAAGAGCGTCTCCCCCAGTACCTCGTCCTCCCTCAGGTGGAACTTCTCCACGTGCTCCCTCGTGACCGTGTACGGCTCCTTGCAGTTCGGACAGAGGACCTTGACGAGGCGCTGCGCGAGGATTCCGATCGTCGAGGTGGCTATCATGTAGGGGCCGGCGCCCAGGTCCATGATCCTGGTCACGCTGCTGATCGTATCGTTCGTGTGGAGTGTGGCGAAAACGAGGTGACCGGTGATCGAGGCGCGCAGGGAGAGAGCCAGCGTATCCTTGTCGCGGATCTCGCCCACCATGATGACATCGGGATCGTGGCGCAGGATCGCCCTGAGCGCGTTCGAGAACGTCAGGCCCACCCTGTCGTTGACCTGGATCTGCCTGGCGAACCCGAGGTTGTACTCCACGGGATCCTCGATCGTGACGATGTGCCTCGTGCTGCTGTTCACATGATTCAGGACTGCGCAGAGGGTCGTGGATTTTCCCGACCCGGTGGGTCCCGTCACCAGGACGATTCCGAAGGGACTCCTGACCAGCGTCTCGAACAGCTCGAGGTTCGCCTGGGACATTCCGATGTTCTGGAGGGCGAAGATGTCGATCTTCTGGTCCAGAAGACGGAGCACCACGTTGGGTCCCGTTACCGTGGGGATGATCGACGTGCGCACGTCGACCTCCCGGCCGTCGATCGACATGGTGAACCGGCCGTCCTGGGGAACGCGGTTCTCGGAGATGTCTATCGACGAGAGGATCTTGATCCGCGCGATCACCGCATCCTGGATCTTCTGTGGAGGCGCAGGGACCTCCACCAGATCGCCGTCGATCCTGTACCTGATGCAGAGCCTCTCCTTCTTCGGCTCGATGTGGACGTCGCTGGCCCGGCTCTTGACGGCGTTCGTGATGAGAAGGTTGACCAGCTTGATGATCGGCGCCGATGATTCGTCCGCGCCGTCGGGGATATCCTCGTCCGATTCCGACGACATGTGGGAGGAGATGTACTCCTCGCTGATATCGATGATCTCGGTCTCGATGTCGACGTTCTCGGAATAGAGGTTCTTGAACGCCGACTGGATCTCGTCCTTCAGGGCGAAGCTGGGCTCCACGTTCAGCCCGACGGTGTTCCGGATCTTGTCCAGGGTGAAGAAGTCGTTCGGATTGTCCATGGCCACGACGAGGGTCTCGCCGAGCCGGAACATCGGAATGGCGTGAAACTTCCTTGCCAGGCTGGACGGGAAGAAGCTCGTCAGGCTTTTATCGAAGATGAAGTGATCGAGATCGGCATGCGGAACATTGAAGTGTTTGCTCAGGCAGCAGGAAAGCGTCTGCTGATCCACGTAGCCGAGCGAACAGAGGATGTTGCCCAGGAGGAGGCCCTTCTCCTTCTGGATCTTCAAGGCGTGATCGAGCTGCTCCTGGGTGATGAAACCCTCCTCGATCAGGATCTCGCCGATTTTGAGTATCGCAACAGCCATCGTTAGTTGGTTACACTCTCCTGAGGCATCAGAAGATCGAGCTTCTCCATGAATTCCGTTCGCTTGCCCTCGGTTTGAATCCTCTTCTCCAGCTGCACGAAGAGGTCGATCCCCGCCTCCTCGAGAAGCTGGTGCATCAGCGATGTCGTTTTCGACGAAACGGCCAGGATCTTCGTTTCCTTCAGCAGCCTGTGCCTCTTGAGGAAGGCGCTGACCATGTACCCGTCCAGGCTCGGCACGAAGAGGTTCAGAACGACCAGGTCAGGCTTTTCCCGCTTGGCTCTTCCCAGTCCGTCCAGACCGTCGCTGGAGAGGGTCACCTCGAAGCCCTTCGACTCGAGAATTCCCTTCAGCCAGTCCGCCGTCTCGCTGTTGTTCTCAATGACCAGGACTTTCATTGCACTTCACTCGGCGGCCCTCTTCATCCGGAGGGACCGTACCCGCTCTGCTACTGGTGGATTCGGCTAAGGAGTTCTACTAGATCTCCACACGACCCTCTCTATCGACCTTCCCTGGAAATGACTTAACAGGCCGTTGAAAAAGTGCTTCGCGGTCAAAAGCGGGATATTTCGTGCCGGATCGAGGCGCCGGACCACAGGCGAATCAGTGGATTTGCCCAGGATGTGGCGGCGGTCGGCAGGCGGCAGGATCTCGTCGAAAGGGCGATTCTCCGTGACGGAAAGTATTCAAGTAGGGCAGCTGAAAGTGACGAACACGTAGTATCGCCGGTCTTTCGGCTCGTTCAGGATCCCTTTGATTTCACGCAGATCGTGAAACGGGCCGGAGTTGCTGGCATTGGAGCTTGCCTCATATGACATTGAGATCAAAGGTAGTCATCCTACTGGCTGTCCTGATTGCTCTGCATGCGGGAATGAACTACGCGATCCAGCGGTTCGTCGTCTGGCCGCAGTTCCAGAAGGTCGAAATGGACCAGGCGAACAACGAGCTGAACCGGTGCGTCGACTGCCTCGAAGAAGAGATCCAGGACCTCGACAGCCTGGCACACCATTTGGCCGGCTCGAATGCCGCCGAGATGATCCTCGAGGGAAAAGAAGCCGATCTTCTATCAGAAGAGATCAGGGACAACGGACTGGATATCGCCATCCTATGCGACAGGTCGGGATATGTTCTCTGGAAACCGGACCTTCCGTCCTCCAGTGCGACTGC
The DNA here is from genome assembly GCA_964482235.1 of uncultured Phycisphaerales bacterium. Taxonomy (GTDB): domain Bacteria; phylum Planctomycetota; class B15-G4; order B15-G4; family CAYZWU01; genus CAYZWU01. The sequence continues at coordinate 113,297 of CAYZWU010000002.1, read as the reverse complement.
CCGGGGGAGCCAGGTCTCCGCTCCCGCCCCCGCCATCGATCCGGCAATCCTTCTCGAGCGGATGGGACCGGACAATCCGACAACGGGCCTGATCTCAACGGATGATGAATGCTTCATGGCAGCGTCGAAGACGATCCCGGCCGGCGGACTGCTCCTGGTGGCCCGGGTCGTGGACGATGCCTTCATCCAGGCGCTCTCGGAACAGCCCAGCGCGAGATTCACTCTCCTTCCGCGCACGGCCCCGTCAGGAACGGCGGGCGCCGAGGCAACGGCGCGGCCCCGGCGCGGGCCCGCGGTCTGGGAGGAAGAGAAGGACCTGCTGCATGGTACCGTCGCCTTTTCCGACATCGAGGGAAATCCTGTCATGGCCTTCCAGGCAGCGATCCCGAGGAAGATCAAGAAGAACAGCACCATGGTGCTGTATTTCGCCCAGGTCTCCATCGCCGCGGTGGGCGTGCTGATCCTGCTCTTCGTCATGTTCCTGATGGAGAAAACGTTCATCGGCCGCATCGAAGACCTCAACACCTCGGTCAAGTCCATCGGCCGGGAGAAGGACCTCTCCCATCGGATCACCATGAAGGGAAACGACGAGCTGAAAGACCTGGCCGTCACGATAAACTCGATGCTGGAGAAGCTGGAAAGCAGCCGGGCGATGCTTATCCGGGACAACAAGGCGCGGCGGCTCACCGAGAAGAGGCTGGCAACGGCCAACAACAAGCTGGAATCGATCAACACCCGGCTCGAGGACGCCATCGGCAAGGCCAGCCGGATGGCCAACGAGGCGAAGGCGGCCAACCAGGCGAAAAGCGAGTTCCTGGCCAGGATGAGCCACGAGATCCGGACTCCATTCAACGGCGTGATCGGGATGACGGAGCTGGCTCTCGACACGGAGCTCACCGAGGAGCAGCGCGAGTACCTGGAGGCGGTGAAGTCGTCCGCCTACTCCCTTCTCGCCATCCTGAACGACATTCTCGATCTATCCAAGATCGAGTCGGGAAAGCTCGAGCTGGAGAACATCGATTTCGATCTGCGCACCTGCATCGAGGACGTGGGCGACCTGATGGCCGTGAAGGCGCAGGAGAAGGGGCTGGAGCTGGCCATCCTCTTCAACCACGACGTTCCCACGTGGGTCAAGGGCGATCCGGGACGGCTGCGGCAGATCTTCATCAACCTCCTGGGCAACGCCATCAAGTTCACGAGCGAGGGCGAGATCGTCATCCAGGCCCGGCTCGAGAGGCTCACAGGCACCCGGGGGCTTGTCCAGTTCTTCGTCACGGACACGGGCATCGGCATCCCGGACCAGGCGCTGGACAAGCTGTTCGACGCCTTCACCCAGGTCGACGAGTCGACGACGCGCAAGTACGGCGGCACCGGGCTTGGTCTCGCCATATCGAAGCAGCTCGTCGAGGCGATGGGCGGCAGGATCGGCGTGAAGAGCCGGGAAGGGATCGGCACCTCGTTCCACTTCACCCTACCCTTCATGATCGAAGAGGAACTGATGAGGCTTCCCGCGCCCGTTCCCGAAATGGACATGACGGACATGAAGGTCCTGATCGTGGACAACAGCGCAACGAACCGCAGCGTGTTCAGGGAGCAGCTGCGGACCTGGTCCTGCCGCATCGAGGAGGCTGACGGCAGCCTCACCGCGCTCTCCATGCTGTCCGACGCCGCCGCGGCGAAGGATCCGTTCAGGGTCGCCATCATCGACTACACCCTGCCGGGAATGGACGGAGGCGAGCTGGCTGTCAGGATCAAGGAGACGAAGGAGATCAGGAACACGGCGCTCATCCTGGTCACCTCGATCCCCGAGCGCGGCGACGCGGCCAGGATGGAGGGGCTCGGTTTCGAGGCCTATCTGACCAAGCCGGTCAAGCGAGCCTACCTCTGCAACGCCATTGCCACCGTCCTGGACGAGAAATCGAATGACGGGCCGAAGAAACGCAAGCTCATCACGCGGCACACGCTGAACGAGGCGTCACGCGGCCATGGACATATCCTCCTGGCGGAAGACAATCCGGTGAACCAGAAGGTGGCCATCCGCATGCTGGAAAAAGCCGGCTACAGCTGCGACGTCGCCTCCAACGGGGTCGATGTCTTGAAGGCGATGGAGAAGGGCAACTACGACCTCGTCCTGATGGACTGCCGGATGCCGGAGATGGACGGCCTGGAGGCGACGAAGGCGATCCGCAGGCGCGAGGGAGAGACCTCGCCGCGTATCCCCATCATAGCCATGACGGCGGAGGCGATGAAGGGAAGCCGCGAGCTCTGCATCGATGCCGGGATGGACGATTACATTGCCAAGCCGATCTCGGCCCCCGCCCTCCACCAGGTAGTGAAGAAGCATCTGAAGGCGAGGGATCAGGAAACCAGGGCGTCCGTTGCGATGAAGCCGGAAGCCTGATCAATCCTTTCCTTCGCCGCTCCCCGTTCCTTCCTTCCCCTTGCTTGACGGCGAACCGTGATCCGATATTTCTTCGGGCAGGATGCCGGCCTGCTCCATCGCTGCGGGATGGTGCTTCCTCCAGTGCTCGACGGACATCCGGCCGGTGATCCAGGTCCAGCTCATCGGGTACTCCTCGGGAAGGAGGATGACGAAGAAGAAATGCCAGATGACGATGGCGCTGACGGCGAGAATCGCTTCGTAGAAGTGGATCGTCTCGGCCACGCGCACCACCCAGGCGGGAGCGACATGTGTGACCGTGTCGGGATACATCAGCACGATGCCCGTGAGGACCATCAAGATGGTTCCCCAGATCAGCGCCCAGTACTCGGCCTTCTGGGTGTAGTCGTACATGGCGAACGAGGGCCGCTTCTTTTTCCATCCCAGATGGTACGCCATGTTGCCAAGGGCGTCGAACAGATCCTTCGGTCTGGGAAGCATGGCCGTGATCAACGTGCGGCCCCGGCGGCTCCCGAAGATGAACAGCACGTGATACAGGCTGACAACCACCATGATAACGGCAAAGGCCCTGTGCAGGACGCGGCGGATCTCCTCCGTCAGCCCCCAGCGTATCAGCAGCTCCGCCCACCAGCTGTCCGAGAATCGCAGCGTGAATCCGGTCACAGCGAGGCCGGTGAAGGAAACGGCGAGAAAGACATGTTGCCAGATCTCGCTCCGGCCCATCCGCATCGCGCTCTCTTCCTTCCTGTGGTTGCGATAGCTCTTCCGCATGGCATGAATGAAGATCACCAGATTGTGAACGGCCATGCCGGCAAGCACGACTACGATAAGCACGATGTAGATCACCCTCACCCAGTCGTGGATCAACATCCTGTCGCGGGCGAGCACATGCGTGTAGCTGGCCGCGAAGGTTTCGTTCGATTTCGGGTGGCACCTTCCGCAGGTGGCCACCACGTTGTCGGGGTGGATGGAAGATGATGGATCGAGCCGGCTCCGTATGTCGTGAATGTTGTGGCAGTCCTCGCATGAGGCCACCCGTTTCCCGCCGCGTCCGATGGCCCAGCCGTGATAGCTGTCCCGGAAGGTCTGGATCGCGTCCGCCGGCAGGCCGTAACGCGCCGCCATCTCCGGATCCTCGTGGCAGGATGCGCAGACCTCGTCGCCCTGATGCCCCTTGAAAACCGCGGATTCCGGATCCTTCGTGTCCCGGATCAGGTGCTCCTCGTGGCAGTCGGTGCAGCTCGGGCTGTCGGTGATTCCGTGGGCAAGGGCCCGTCCGTGAACGGAGCCGCCGTACTCCTGCGCCGCCTTTTCATGGCACTTCCCGCACGTCCTGGACAGGTTCATCTTGTTGATGGAACTCTCCGGATCCGATCCGTTCCTGAGATCGTGAACGCCGTGACAGTCCGTGCAGATGGCCGTTTTCTTGCCTTTCTTCAATCCCTTCCCGTGCACGGATGCCGCATAGTTCGGGAGACTGATCGGCAACCGGACATAGTCCGAGGTGATTACCTCCTCATCGGTGTGGCATTCGCCGCACGTATCGGGGATCCGAGTTCTGTGTACAGGGCTGTCTCGGTTGGTGGCACCGAGGATGTGATGCCCCCCGTGGCAGTCCGCGCATGTAGCGGCCACCTTGTCCTTGTGGAGACGCGCCAGGCGGTGGGCACTGCCCCTGTATTCTTTTTCCACATCCTCATGGCAGGCGCCGCACCCGAAATCCTTGTCTTTCGGCGTATCGGTCGCCTGATGTGTCTTGTGGCAGGAGAGGCAGCTCATCTTGTCATCGCGAAGAAGCAGTTCATGCACCGAACCGGAAAACTGCTCGTCATAGCCCGGATGGCAGTTGTTGCACGACTCGATGATTCCCTTGTCCAGCTTGGGCTTGTGCGTTGCGTGGACATCGTGGCACGATGCGCAGGACATCGGCCCCTGCAGGAAGTCCTCCCCCAGTTTGTGGGCGCCCTGCTTCAGCTCCTCCATGGCGTCGACATGGCATTTCTTGCAGAGCTGGTCGATGGCGCCGGCAGAGGGTGGAAGGCTCTTGGCATGGGTCGGGTGGCAGCTCACGCATCCCGGACTTTCCTTCCCCTCCTGCGCCGCCGCGAAGTGGACGCTCGAATCGTATCGACCGGTTTCGGTGGTGTGGCAGAGGCGGCAGGAATTCTCGGCCGATCGGAAATCGAGAGCCTGGATGGCATGGGGATCGGACTTCTTGCTGTGACACTTGATGCAGTCGGGAGAGCCGGGAGTCCCTCTGGCCAGCGCCCGGCCATGAAAGCTGACAACGAAATTCTCCGTTGCTTCATCGTGGCATTCGGCGCAGTCCACCTTCCTGTAAATATCGTAATGAGGGAAGTCCTCGTAGTCGCCCGGTTGATCGTGGCAGTCGATGCAATCCAGTTCCTCGTGGATGCTGGCGGAGTGGATCTCGTGGTTCACGAAAACGATCCTGCCGTCCAGGGCTTCGAGCTCGGGATCACCATGGCACTCGAGACAGTCCTCGTTCGACTGGCCCTGTGCTTCCGGTATCAATCCGAGGATCGAAAGAGCCATCACGAAAAGCCTGAAGAGTTCCCTCGCTCGACTGAAGACCTGATTACTCTGTGCCATGACGAGATTACACCCTTATCGTCTCGATCGAGCACCCTCACGAACAGGGGGCACGAAGGGAGGAAGGTTACGAGATTTCATCTCTGGACAAGATAGTATTTGTTTCGATCTTCAGTTCAAAGCAAATCCGTTTCAAAAAGAAGACCGGGAACGTCTCTTGAACACCGTCATGATTCATCCTATTTCATGCCCATCTTATAGGCAATGCTGATAAATCCGATTTCATCGTGAAAAAATTAACCGCCTCGGATCGCACGATCAGCCATGTCAGAGTCAATGCAACCAGCTAAGATACACCGGTTTGAAATAGGGAAGGATGCTGTAGGGTTAAAGTATACAAAATCGGTAGGGTTGGAAATCACCCTTCCCTCGTGCATTTTGTTTTGACAGGGCCGTCAACTATCTATAAATTTTGTTCTCTATTAAAAGTACCACTTTACCAATATAGTCGAACTCATATCCCGCTTGAGCGACGTGAAGACTAACCAGATAACAAGCCATTCGAGACATACAGTTTTAGGGTAAAGAAACGGATGAGGAGCAGCTCATGAAACAGCTAAGAACTCTATGTTGTCTGGTAAGACTCGCAATGATCTGCGTTGCGATCTGCGGCAGCACCGTCATTTTCCTGACAGCGTGCAATCGGGGTGGGAGATCGCATCACAGCAATGTCCTTGCCAAGGCAGGGACATTGATTCCCGTGAGCGGGGCGCATGTCGGCATCTACCTGCGGGACATCAACGGCCTCCCGATCAACATCGAAACGGAGACGACCCCGTACAGCCCCAAGCAGACCTGCGGATACTGCCACGACTACAGCGTGATCGAAGAAGGATTCCACTTCCAGCAGGGTGCCGATTTCCTCGATGACAACTACGGGGTAAGCCAGGGAGGACATTCGTGGGTGCTCTCGCCCGGCATGGTAGGCAAGTGGTGACCTCCTTCTTATCGCCAGTTGGCGAAAGAGGAAAACACCAACGATTACGATCTGGATCTCGGCCTGTACGCGTATGCCAAGTCCAACTGCGGCTGCTGCCATCCCGGGGGCGGAGCCATGGAGTATGACCGATACGGCAACCGATACGATGAGTTCCTGGCGGACGGCGGCGTTCCCGACGACCTGGACGGCGACTACTACTACTACGATTCCGGCCAGGGTGCGGTCGTCCAGGCCCCCTGGGACACGGCAGGAGTCCTGGAGATTGACTGCCTCCTCTGCCACATGCAGGGATATTCCACAGCCAGTCGAGCCGTCGAGGTCAAGACCGGCCATCTGTACACGGCGCCCTTTGCCGGAGCCGGCATGGGGACCGTCGTGGACAACCAGACGGTGAACTATGACGCCGCGCTGGTCACCAACGGCATCACTCTGAACACGTCGCCCCACGATTTCAACTGCGCGCAGTGCCATGCGATGGATGAAAACGGCTACGCCACCAACCCCCAGAACGCCCGTTCGGACATCAAGAAACGCGGCTTCACCTGGGGCGACATCCAGGGCGTCCCGGCCGCCTACGAGCGGGACGTCCACGATATGGCCGGCATGTCGTGCATCGACTGCCACTCGGGCGAGATCGATCACCAGTTCGCAAAGGGTCATGACAAGGTGGGTACCGTTCGCGACGACCTCGACTGGACGATCACATCGTGCACAGACTGCCACGTCGACGATGTGAACGACGGCGATCAGATCGGCGTCGATCCCAAGACGGCCCATGACGGCGGCGGATTCGGCGGCATTTATTCGTTCCACATGGACAAGCTGGACTGCACCGTCTGCCACATTCCCTTCAAGATATCTCCGACGCTGCGCACGGTGGAGATCGCCGCAGGAGTCGGTTCGGGCAAGTACGGCATCTGGACGGGCGGAAGCCCCGGCGCCCCCTCGGGCTGGACCGGATTCTCCCCCACATACAGCTGGTGGGACATGGAGGACGGCTCCTACAAGCTCTTCCCCATGAACCACATGACCTGCGTCTACTGGGGTGAGAAGGACGGAGCGACCGGAGAGCTGACGCATCCCCTCTTCCTGAGAAATGTGGTCGCTGCAGCGGCCGGCGCCACGCTGTCCGACGACACCGGAGACGGAAAGGCCGAGGTGAACACGGCTGCCGAGATCGACAGCATGATTACACAGCTGCTGGCCCTGGGCGAGCCCAATATCGTGGATCCCCATATCTGGGTGGCTCCTCATCTCTTCTCCATGAGCCACAACGTCCGGCCGGCCGGCGACGCACTCGGAGCGGGCAGTTCCTGCACGGACTGCCATGACACGGGTACCTGGATCTTCGACGGCAACTACATGATCTGGCACTACGCCATGGAGAATCATGCCAAGCTGGCCTCGCATCTCGAGATCATCCACAGCGATGGAACGCACGAGGTTCTCGACATAGACTTCTCCGATCCGGCCAACAACTACATGGAAAACTGGAAACTGATGGGCTACACTCAGGCTGAACACGACCTGCTGGTGGTCCCCAGGTAAGAACAATAAGGGCGAAAGGGCAATTCATAGCCCTTTCGCCCTCACGCGATCTTTTCATGTTGCAGCGCGCTTCGGATAAGATGACCATACCCTATGTCCATGTGATCGTGAACACGAGACATATCCGATCAACGCGTTCATATTTCCCGGAGGTGCATCGAGAATGAGCTACATTTTTAAGAAGGCAGCAGTGCTGTCGATAGTCGTCCTCTCCTTCTCCGCTCTCGGATTGCTCGCCCTGCCCGACGATAGCTCCACATTCGTTGGCGGCAAGAAATGCAAGAAATGCCACATCAAGCAGCACAAGACATGGGCGGACACCAAGCACGCCAACTCTTTCCATTGCATCGAGGGCGACGACATGAAGAAGCCCGATTGCATCAGGTGCCACACCACCGGCTACGGGATGGGCGGATTCGTTTCCATGGAGGAGACTCCCCACCTCGTGAACATCCAGTGCGAACAGTGCCACGGGAAAGGCTCGGAGCACGTCACCGTCATGACGAAGCTCCGCAAGGAGAAGGTCGACAAGGCCGAATACCCCGAAGACAAGCTCATCAACAGGAAACCTTCGGGCTGCAGCGAGTGCCACAACCCGCACAAGAAGCATGCAAAGATAGAGAAGAAATAGGATCGTTGAAAAAAGGGGGGCCTTGAAAGTGATGAAAATCGCTCGGATTCGAGCCTTCGCTTCATTGGGAATCTTTCTTGTCCTACTGGCGCCCTCGGCAATCACAAAGGCCGGAAACAACGACCGCATCGATATAGACACCGTGCGCCAGGAACTGCTGCGGCTTCGCGCCGAGCGGGAACAGAAACGCAGGAACCCTCCTCCGGAGACGCCCCCGGGCCGTTCGGATCGTTTTCCGGTTTCGGGAGCCGCCACCCTGGAGACGAACTACCGGTTCTCACCCGGCAAGCGTGATATCGACACATCCCTTTTCGTCCGCGTCGATGCAGGCGACGACACCCGGGACAGGGTCACCGGCGGTTTCTCCGGACGGCTGAGCTGGGATCTGGACGGCCTGGCTTCTCATAACCGGATCTCTGCAGCGGACGCCGATTTCGTCGACTCCAACGACATCGATCACAAAAGGATGGTCGAAAGGATATACACGGCTTTCGTGGACCTGAACAGGCTGGATCCTCTCACGAAGGTCCGGCTCGGGCGGCAGTTTCACGAAAGCTACACGGGCGCCCACTTCGACGGGATCCAGGTCTTCGCCGATCCGGGCGAGGACACGTCGCTGTCGATCTACGGCGGCGTGCCGGTCCACTACTACGATGCCGCTTTTACCGACGATCGCCTCGTCGGCGGGACAATCCGGAACAGGACTCTGGATAAGCTCACGGCCACGCTGGACCTGCAGCAGGTCCGCGACAGCAACAGGTACTACGGCACCCGGGACGACTACCTCGCCGTTCTGGGGTTAACCTACTCGATCCTGGACAACCTGCGCGCCTCCATCGTGGAGAGCGTCGTCAGCGGGCAGCAGCGCGATCTGCAGGGCACCATGCACTACTGGAACATCGAGAACAACCTCAACATGACGCTCCACTACGGCTGGATGCCCGAAAGGCTCGATTCCCTCGCGGACGAATACACGCCCTTCGCCGACATCATGTCCGGTCTGGAGCCTTACCAGCTATTTAGCATCAACGCGGTCAAGGGGATCGGAGATCATTTCGAGATGGGCGCCGAGGTGATGCTGCACGAACTGGTCCACACGACCGATGAAAGCGCCTTCAACAAGGAATACACCCGCAACCAGATATCCTTCAACTTGATCGATCTTCCCGTCGACGACCTCACGACCGGCGTTCACTGGGAATACTGGGACACATCCGACGACTCCGAATATTCCGTGGGTGGAGACGTACGTCACCGCCTGGCACGCCACCACGTGATGGAGGCAGGGACGTATTATTCCAAGTTCAAGTACAGGCAGTTCTCCCTGGTCGACACCCTGGACGTCCAGACCTATTACGTCAGGTGGCGCTGGGCTCTCGGTCTGGGTCGAGCGTTCTACATCAAGGCGGAAGTCGAGGATGCGGACGACGCCACCTACAACACGATTTCCGCAACCTTCATGTACCGGTTTTAGGTGCAACAAAAATGATCAACCGCATACTCCCTCTGTTGATTCTCTCGGCCGGCATCACGGCATTCTTCTGCACCTGCACGTGGCAGCCGTCATACGTGGAGAGAGAGCCCGGTTACATGGCCGGTTCCGGTCCCCTTGCGGAAAGCGCCTGCCCCTATCATGCGGAGCCTGGAGCGACGACAGGCGGCCTCGCGGCAGAAAAAAGAGGAAGCGACTTCCCTCACGCGACACACATGGAGAACGACCTCGTGTGCACGGACTGCCACGAGGGCGCGGAGGAATCCGATGCGGCCACAATTCCAACAGCCGAGCTCTGCAGGGAATGCCACGAGGATCCCGAGGAAGAATCCGAGACCATCGCCGCCTTCTTCAAGAGCCGAGACGCCGGCGAGGGCAACCTTCGCTTTTCCGCGACAATGGATTTTGCCGACCTCAAGTTCTCGCATGTCCGGCACGCCGAGCTGGGAAGCGAATGCGTCGACTGCCACGGCGACGTGGTCACGGGCGAGATCATCGCAGGTGGAACACCCGACTTCAAGCACACCTGCATAGACTGCCACACCCTGATGAAGTCGAGCCTCGAATGCTCGGCGTGCCACGACACATACGACAGCACCGAGCCCCCTCCGTCTCACAAGAACCCCTCTTTTCACGGCAGCCACGGCCTGAAGATCTCCCCCCGGTACCGCGACCTGCAGGAGGACTCCTGCTTCTTCTGCCACGGCGTGGAGGGATGCGACAAGTGTCATCGAGACACGGCCCCGGCAGGCCACGGAGCGGCCGGGTTCCTGGCGACCCACGGCGGAGAGGCCGGCGGTATCGATGCCATCCGCAGGGAGCTGTACGGAACACGGTGCGCACTCTGCCATTCCAGCGACGGCTGCGACGCCTGCCACCACGCGACGCGTCCGCCGGGACACGATTCGCCCTTCTTCCAGCAGCACCACGGCGAACGGCTGCGCATCGAGCAGACACCCCTGCGCGATTCGGGCTGCGCCCTCTGTCACGACAAGAGCGGTTGCGACGCCTGCCACATGGACGCGGAGCCTCGATCCCACACCGTGTCGTTCAAGAACAGGACTCATGGCATGACGGCGCGAATGGAAAGAACGACCTGCAACGTCTGCCACCGCCAGTCGTTCTGCACGGACTGCCACACGCATGTGGAGCCGAGGTCCCACATGAGCCAGTTCAACCGCGGCAACCAGAACCATTGCTTCCGCTGCCACTTCCCGCTATCCACCAACACGAGCTGCTACACATGCCACCGCGACACGATGGGCCATTTCACGTTGCCCATGCCTCTGGACGCCACGCATATCGGGGCGTCAGCCGGCTCGTGCCGCGTCTGTCATGCGCCTGTTCCTCATGCGGACAACGGGATGAACTGCACCACTTGCCATTGAGGCACCATCTCCCGCCTCTTCCCGGGATCTTCCTGATCCAACGGTCAGGCCGAAATCGCATCTCTCGGCCTGCCTGATAAGAGATTACCTACTTGTTTGATCGGCGCTATAGTCTAATAGGGAGGTGAGAATGGTGCTCGAACTGCAGGCAGGGCTCGTATGTCGATGAAAAAAAACCGCACTTCGGAATGCCTCGCGCGCTGGTACCAGGGCGATCGATCCGCCCTCGACACGCTGCTCGGCCGGAACATGCCGTGGATCCACGCCTACGTCCGCAAGCGGATGGGTCCCCTGCTCCGCAAGAAGGCCGAGACGGCCGACTATGTCAACGACAGCATCATCCAGTTCCTGCAGTACGGCCCTCCCGTGATGATTTCCGACGAGGGACACCTGCGCGCCCTGTTCGTGAGGATCGTGGAGAACACCCTCAGGGAAAAGCACGACTGGTTCACGGCCAAGCGCCGTACGATCTCTAAGGAGCAGCCCCTCCCTGCCGGAACGGTTCTCGATCTCGATCCGCAGGGCGTCCCCAGGAAATCCCCGAGCACCATCGTGGATCAGCAGGACCGGGAGGCCTGGATCCGTCTCGGCATGGAGTTTCTCGATTCCGACTCCCGCGAGGTGCTCGCCCTGCGCAAGTGGGACTGCCTCTCTTTCGTGGATATCGGCAAGAAGCTCGGAATCACGGACAATGCGGCCCGCATGCGCCACAACCGCGCCGTGGAGCAGCTGGCGGAGATTGTCGGCACGCTCCGCCGCGGAGGACTGGCCGAGCTTGCAGGACGCAGCATGAAGGAAGACCAGGTTCAGCAAGGGATCTGATTCGGAACCACGCTCATGAACGGCGAGATTCGCTCCGAGGAGATCGGTGACGAGCTATCAGCGGCACTGGCCGAGTTCCGGAAAGACTGGTTCTCGGGAAAGCGGCATGATCCGGAGACCTTCTGCCAAAGCCATCCCGATTGCCGGGAGGAACTGCGCTCCAGGATCGAGGAGTTCCTCTTCGTGGCGGAGGAGTTTCCCCATCGGATCGCCCTCGAACTCGACGACGATCGCCCTGATTCGAGCGAAGAGGGGGCAGCCTCGGAAAAGACGATCGATGATTTCCGGATCATCAGGGAAATCGGCCGCGGCGGGATGGGGATCGTCTACGAGGCGGAGCAGATCTCCCTCAACCGTCCCGTGGCGTTGAAGGTCCTGCCGGAGCACTTCTCCCGTTTCGACAGATCGGTCCTCAAGTTCCGCCGCGAAGCCGAGGCGGGCGGACGCCAGCACCATCCCGGCATCGTATCGGTCTACGCCGTCGGCGAGCACGAGGGAGTCCACTACATCGCCCAGGAACTCGTGGAGGGAGGCGCCACCCTTGCAGGCATGATCGACGAGCAGTCCCTGGCAAAGCCGCGCAGGGGTTACTTCCAGGTCGTGGCGTGCCTCGTGGCCGAGATAGCGGACGCCCTTCAGCATGCCCACGATTCGGGTGTCGTCCACCGCGACATCAAGCCGTCGAACATCCTCCTCACTGGCGAGGGCAAACCCAAGGTGGCGGACTTCGGGCTGGCCAAGGTGGAAGACGCCATGGCGCTGACCCGGACCGGCGATTTCGCCGGAACCCCCTACTACATGTCTCCGGAACAGATCATCGGCAAGCGGGCGAGGATGGGCCACGCGACGGACATCTACTCCCTTGGCGTGGTCCTCTACGAGCTGCTCACGCTGCAGGTGCCGTTCAACGGCGAGACGACCCAGGAGGTGTTCAAGAAGATCGCCTTCGCCGAGGCCAGGAATCCCCGACGGGTCAATCCGGGAGTGCCGTACGACCTTTCCGTGATCTGCCTCAAGGCCATGGAAAAGGATGTTCCGGATCGTTACTCCACCGTGAGCGCCTTTGCCGACGACCTGAGGCGCTTCCTCTCCGGCGACGTGATCCTTGCCCGGCCCGCCGGATTCAGGTCGCGGATCTGGAAGCGTGTCAAACGGTACCCGGTCGCCAGCACAGCCCTGGGGATCGCGGCGGCCAGCCTGGCCGCCTTCGCCCTGGCCGTGCCCTGGATCATCATCACCAAGGAGAAGGAGAAGAGAGATCAGGCGGAGCGCGCGAGCCAAAAACTCCAGAAGCAGCGCAACGCGGCGCTCGATGCGAAGGAGGAGGCCAGCGAGCAGGCCCGCATCGTGAAGGGACTGCTCGAGGAGACCACCCGTCTCTCGGACGAGCTGCTTCTCTCCGATCTGGAAGCCGAGGCTCGCATGATGTGGCCCGCCTACCCCGAGTACATCGACCAGTACAGGGCATGGATCGCACGGGCGAACACTCTTCTCGAGAGGCTTCCCCTCCACCGTGCGACTCTCGAAAAACTGCGTGCCGCGGCAGTGCTCGACGAGAAGGAAGGCAGCCGGCAGGAATGGATCTTTGCCGACCCGAATGCACGCTGGCAGCACGGCATCCTCGAACGGCTCGTTACCGGACTCGAAAGACTGTCCGGGGCGGAGAACAGCATCATGCACCAGGTCGGCGAGGGGCTGGTCTTCGCCGAATCGGTCGTGAAAAGGAGCATCGACGATTACCGGGAAGAGTGGGATCAGGCCATCGCATCGATCGGGGACCGCGGTGAGTCTCCTTTCTACAACGGTCTCGCGATCAAGGAACAGGTGGGGCTCGTGCCTGTGGGAAGGGATCCCGACTCGGGTCTCTGGGAGTTCTGCAACATCCAGACCGGCGAGGTGCCGCATCGCGGAGCGGACGGCAGGATCGCCCTCACCGAGGAGATGGGCTTGATCTTCGTGCTGATCCCGGGCGGATCGTTCCGGATGGGAGCCGCGAAGCCGTCACCGGACCACCCTGCAGGTTCTCCCAACGCGGATCCCGATGCCATGGAGGACGAGGCGCCGGTGCACGAGGTGCGTATCGATCCCTTTCTCCTCTCCAAGTTCGAGATGACCCAGGGACAGTGGCTGCGGTTCACCAGGACAAATCCCAGCATCTATCAGCCAGGGAAGAAACCGCCGGGGGCCAGGAATGCAACGCTCCTCAATCCGGTGACCCATGTCAGCTGGGATGTATGCAACCGCGTCCTCCAGCGCCTGAACCTGCGGTTTCCGACGGAACCGGAATGGGAGTATGCGGCTCGTGCCGGAACAGCCACCCCCTGGCACACGGGAGTCGACGAGAAATCCCTGAAGGGGTATGCCAATCTGTGTGATCGCCGCTGGGCCGGCTTCCAGAAGAAGATCGAGAGGGATTACGAGACGTGGCTCGACGACGGCTTCAGGATGCATGCACCGGTCGGCACCTTTCTCCCGAATGCCTTCGGACTGCACGATATCCACGGGAACGTGTTCGAGTGGTGCCGGGGCGCCAAGGTCGGTTACGCGACGGCGATGAAGAATCCGGATGCGGGGCGGCCAAGCCGATCCATCTATCGCATCAGCCGCGGCGGCTGCTGGTTCTACACGGCGGAGCACTGCCGCGTATCGAGCCGTCATCCCCTGATGAAGAACCGCGCCAGCATAGGCCTGAGCGTCCGTCCCGCCTGCCCGCTCCGCTGAGAGACCTCTATCCACACCGGAAACGAACCTCCTCCGTGACGCCGGTTGCCGATTTGCGTATCATGTCGTGATTCATACGAGAGGAGATCGGACATGCGGACCGCTGCAGCCTTCACGATTCTTGTCGCCCTTCTTTTCCCAACCCTCCTGCCGGCACCGATGCTCCCTGCCCAGGAGGCGTCGCTCTTCGACGAGCTGACTCCGCTTTTTCCGGACACTCCCGCCGAGGCGGGTACGATGAGCTTCACCTGCCACACGGCGCGCGGCGTGCCGGCCGGGGTGCACGTCGTGATCACCGGTCTTCCCGGCAAGGCCGAGGTTCGATGGAAGCTCCTGCTGGGAGAGTCGCAGGAAGCGAGGATGCGCGCTTTCCGGTTGATCGACGTTCCCGTGGAACAGAACACCGGCCTGGGGAGCCGCACGGAGGTCTGGGAGAAGAAGGAGAATCCCCACGTGATCCGCGAGGCGCCCTTTCGCATCTTCGAGGTGCTCGAGCCTGCCGCGGGAATTGCCCGGGCGAGCGACGAAGGCGTGCTGGCCCTGCGCGTGGAGGTCGATCCGGCTCCCGACGCCGATCCGGGTCTCCGGAAGTACTCGCTACGGATCGAGGCGGGCGGGTGGCAAAAGTCGCTTTCCTGGGATCTCCACGTCCTTCCCGTGACCGTTCCCGCCACGGGTCCTCAAAGCCCCGGCTACACCAACTGGTTCAGCCCGGAGCTGATGGCCGAGAGGCACGGTCTCGAAACGTGGAGCGAGTCGTTCTGGAAAATGTTCGGCCGATACGCCGATCTCATGGCCCGGGGCCGGCAGAACACCTTCTGGATCCGCTGGAGCGACTTCATCAGCCTGGAGGGCTCGGGCGAGATCGTCGTGAAGCAGAAGCGTCTCGAACGGCACATCCGGCTCTTCGTCGACAGGGGATTCACACGGATCGAGGGAGGCCACATCGCGCGCCGCCACAAGAACGACTGGTCGTCCCCGAGGCTCGATCTTCACTTCTTCGGCATCGATGCGAACAGCCCGGAAGGCCGGGAGAAGGCGGCCGCACTCCTGGCAGCGATCAAGGAGGCGCTCGCTGCGGCCGGCTTCGAGAAGAAGCTCCCCTACCTCCAGCACCTCACGGACGAGCCCACGGACACGAATGCCACAAGCTACAAGGCGCTGGCCGAGCAGGTACGGAAGGCGATGCCCGGGGTGAAGATCTTCGAGGCCACCATGTCGCGGGCCCTCGCGGGCGCTGTGGATCACTGGTGCCCACAGGTCCAGAAATACCAGCAGAACAGGAAGTTCTTCGAGGAGCGGAAGAAGGCCGGCGACAGGGTCTGGATCTACACCTGCCTCGCGCCGGGCGGTCCGTGGCTGAACCGTCTTCTCGACCAGGAGAGGCTGCGCCAGGTCTACATCGGGTGGTCGATCGTCAAGTTCGATCTGGAGGGTTTCCTGCACTGGGGATTCAATCACTATCGAAGGGGGGTCGATCCATTCGAGAAGAGCGTGGTCCCCCACGGCAAGGGTGCGCCCAATTTCCTGCCCGCAGGCGACTCGCACGTCGTCTATCCAGGGCGGGACGGTCCCCTGTCCGGCCTTCGTTTCGAAGCACACCGGATCGGAATGGAAGATGCGGAACTGCTCATTCTGCTGAAGGAACGCGATGCGGCAGCGGCGGAAGAGATCATGGATCGTCTCTTCCGCGCCTTCGACGATTACGAAACCGATACGGCCGCATATCGAAGGGCAAAAAGAAAACTGCTTCTCTCCCTCTTGTCGGAGTGAAGCAGTTTTCCTGGTCCCGTCACCTTCTCATCGATCCGTCATGCTTTCTAATCCCCCCCCCAAAGTCCTTGATAGGTCATGGGAATTCTGAAAGACACCATTTGAGAAGATCCAGTTCTCGACACCCGGGAACTAACCTCATATGCGCAGGAATTCGGGAAACTGCTCATTTTTTCCGGAAAAAAAACAATCCCTTCGCGAAACGGTGAAACCGCCCTTGATTACGTTATTGGGCAGACTCATGAATGCGGACGAGTTGTAGCTTCGTCGCATGGTGCTTCCTCCTTTTCCAGAGGCGGGTCGAGCAGTCGATATCCGATTCCGGGTTCCGCGAACGACAAAAGATGCACGCGCAGAAACCTTGCGGCTTTTATCGGGATAAAAAAAAAGCTATTCTCGTTCCCGAATTGTGTCCTCCGAGATTCCGAGGAGAAGAGGAACGGTTTCATGGAACACGGCATTCTGGAATGGATCGGCAACGAAGAGCTTCTCGAGGAGCTGGTTGCGGGATACTCCACCTCCGTCCTTCTTCTCATCATCGTGGTCTGCATCCTCATCCTCTCCAAGGGCGCCAGCTGGATGATCGACGGCGTTGTCGATCTGGCGCAGAGAACGGGTCTTCCCAAGATCGTGATCGGCGCCACGATCGTGTCCCTCGGCACGACGACACCCGAGGCCGTGATCTCCGTCATGGCCGCGTTCACCGGGAATCCCGGCCTCGCCCTTGGCAACGGCGTGGGATCGATCATCGCCGACACGGGGCTGATCTTCGGGCTGACATGCCTGATCGTCGCCGTTCCGAAGAACCGGTTCATCCTCAACAGAACGGGGTGGGTGCAGATCGGATCGGCCGTCCTCCTCGTGGCCCTCTCCGTTTTCTCCCTGGCCACGACGGACGGCGAACCGGTCCTGCAGCGCTGGGTCGGCGTTCTCCTCGTCTGTCTGCTGGGTCTCTACATGTACATGACCTACATCTGGGCCAGGAGAGGCGGCTCGATGGCCATGGCCGGCGAGGAGCAAGGCACTTCCGATCCCCGGGGCATGCCGCTCTGCTGGCTGATGGTGATCGGCGGGCTGCTCCTGGTGGTGGCCGGTGCCCGCGTGCTGGTCCCCTGCGCCTCCGAGCTGGCCCTGCGGTTCGGCGTCCCCGAAGACGTGATCGCGGCCACGATGGTCGCCTTCGGCACCTCCCTGCCCGAGCTGATGACGGCCATTGCCGCCATTCGCAAGGGTCATCCGGAGATCACGGTGGGCAACATCGTGGGAGCCGATGTGCTCAACTGCCTCTTCGTCATCGGGGCAGCGGCGTGCGCCAGCCCCCTGGCCATCCCCCAGAACTTCTTCGTCTTCCACTTCCCCGCCATGCTGATCATCCTGATCTCCTTCAGAATCTTCATCTTCATGGGCAAGGACGGGCGTTTCAAGAGATGGCAGGGAGCCTGGCTCCTCTTCGTCTACGCCGTCTACGTGATCGTTCAATACACGATGACAGGCGGCGAGGCGGGATAGGACGCAGCCGCTTCCGCGCGCCGCGGCGAGCCTTCCCCCGGTTGCTCAGAAGACCGCGAAGCCTCCTACCGGCTCGACTCCACTCCGGCAAGCATGAATACGGCGAAGGACGCGAGCCAGTGCTCCCCTTCGTAATGCCCGCTCGCCAGATGGGGCAGCGCCGCTTCCGCGTGGCGTACGGCCGATTCGACCAGGACGTTCCTCGCGGGATCGCCGGCGTCAAGGGCTGATGCAATGCCTCTCATGCACCAGGCGCGGCTGAGATTGAGACCGTCCAGGTGAACGATCTTCGGATCGGAGCGGTCCGACACGACTGCGGGCTCGAGAAGCGAGCGGGGCTCTCCCTTCGCCAGACCGGGCAGGAAGCGATGGAACCATTTGCGGAACTCCTCGCGCGGCAGGATCCGGCGCATCAGATCGGCCTCCATCAGGCTCCTGGAGAAGAAATCGTCGCCGTCGGGCTCCCATTCCGCGGGGACATCGGCGTCGCCGCCGAAGTAGGTCAGGCTTCGCTCCTCGATCAGCTCCTCCAGTTCCCGGCAGCCCGTCGATCGGCAATAGTCGAGGGCAAAGGCGAGACCAAAGGCGGTGTTCGGATGAACTCCGCGGCGGATCGGGTAGGTCTGCCGCGGAAGAAAATCGAGATACCTCAGCTTCATCGCCTCGGCGAGGGGCGCCAGGTTCCGGGACCAGTTCCTGCCGTCCTCGTCGTTCCAGCCGTGGAGCTCTTCCGCCAGCTTCAAGAGCCAGGCCCAGCCGTAGGTCCGCTCGAAGGATTTCCGGTTCGGCTCGTTCAGGTAGCTCGTCTCCATGGCGATGTTCTCCGCCGTGAGGTTCCGGTTCAAGGCGTCGCGGATCTGCTCTGCCTCGTCGAGCCCGGGGAACAGCTTGAGGAGCCGCACCAGCATCCAGTGTCCGTGCACCGAGGAATGCCAGTCGAAGGAACCGTAGAACGCGGGATGCAGCTCCTGCGGGCTCTTCACATCCTCGCCGTCGTTCATCACGTGGCCCGGCTTGTTCGGGTATTCCCTCCTGATCCCCTTCAAGGCAAGCTGCGCGAAGAACGAAGCCCGGCTCCGGTCCAGGCTCAGCGTGAACTCGCATGACGCACCGCTCTCCGCTTCCGAAGGGGTCCCCCGATCCTCGCTGCCGCAGGACCCGCCGATGAAAAGGGTCAGTAAGGTCATCAAGAAAAAACCGTGCTGTCGTCTCATGGATATGGCTCTCCCTACTTTTTCCCCGATGCTATCGTGGTGCGCCCTCGATGACAACCGGCCTGTTGACAAGCGACACGCCGGACTTTCACCTCCCTGTGTCATTGGATACAATTCTCGATCAATCGCACCCGGAAACCTCTTCGATCAAAGGAGGAAAACGTGTCTCACCTCGAGTCGGGAAAAGTGTGCCTCATCAGCCTGGTCTTTCTTCTCATCATTACGGCGCCCGCTTTTCCGGACGTCACCCTCCCGCCCCTGGTGGGCGACAACATGGTCCTCCAGCAGGGGAAAAGCGCCGGCATCTGGGGCGAGGCGACTCCCGGCGAAGCTGTCTCGATCCAGGGCAGCTGGCAGAAGGAGGCGGCGCGAACCGCCGCCGACCGCAGCGGCCGCTGGCGCCTGGACCTTTCCCTGCCTCCTGCCGGGGGCCCCTACTCGATCCGGATCGACGGCAACAACTCCATCACTCTCCGCAATGTCATGGTCGGTGAAGTCTGGATCTGCTCCGGCCAGTCGAACATGGAGATGGGAGTGACGGTTTGCAACAACGCGGAGGCCGAGGTTGCGGCGGCCGATTTTCCCGACATCCGCCTCTTCATGGTTCCAAGAGTCGTTGCCGCAACACCCCGCGCCTCGCTCGATCCGGCAACCCAATGGAAGATCTGCTCGCCCGAGACCGTCGCCCAGGGCGGCTGGGGAGGCTTCTCCGCTGCAGCCTACTACTTCGGACGCCGTCTCCACCGGGAGCTGAAGGTCCCGATCGGCCTGATCCAGTCCGCCTGGGGCGGCACGCCGGCCGAATCGTGGACGACCCTGCCGGTGCTGCTGCGGATCGGCGGTTACGAGAGGGAGATCGAGCAAGCCGAGCTCCTTGCCGATTTCCCCCGCACGGTGGATGAGATGAACAGGCGGAAGATCGAGCAGTGGGAAAAGGAGATGACCCGCCTCGACATCGGCCTGGGAAAAGACAAGTGGTACGCCCCGGATCACGACGACTCGGCATGGCAGACGATGGACCAGCCGAACAGCTGGCAGGCGAACGACCTCGCCGGCTTCGACGGCGTCGTCTGGTTCAGGAAAGGGATCGATCTGCCGCCCGACTGGATCGGCAGGGATCTTGTTCTCGAGCTCGGGCCGATCGACGACGAGGACCGCACCTGGGTGAACGGCATCCCAGTGGGCGAAACAGGCAACTGGACGCAGGAGAGGAAGTACGCCGTTCCCGCTGCAGCCGTGAAGAACGGACGCCTCGCCGTCACGGTGCGCGTCCTCGACACGGGCGGCCAGGGAGGGCTCTACGGTTCCGCGGAGAAGCTGAAGATCTTTCCGTCCGGGTCGCCGGAGAAGAGCATTCCCCTTGCCGGCCCCTGGCGCTTCAGGAAAAGCGTCGGCAAGGGCGAGATCGTCCCCCGCCCCTCCCTCCTCCATCTGAGTGCCTACACATCCGCATCGAGCCTCTTCAACGGCATGATCGCGCCGCTCCTCCCCTACACCATCAAGGGCGTCATCTGGTACCAGGGCGAAGCCAACTCTCCCCGTCCCCGTCGCTACACCGAGCTGCTGAAGGCGATGATCGACTGCTGGCGCGACAGCCGGCAGCTGGGCGAATTCCCCTTCTACTTCGTCCAGATCGCTCCGTTCCTCTACTGGAACGACGCGGACGGCGTGGGAGTCCGGGAGGCGCAGAGGCGGGCCATGTCCCATCCCAACACCGGCATGGTCGTGACGTCGGACATCGGCAACATCCTCGACATCCACCCCCGCAACAAGCAGGACGTGGGCGGCCGGCTCGCACTCTGGGCGCTGGCGAAAACCTACGGCAAGAAGATCGACGTCTACTCGGGCCCGCTCTTTCGCTCGATGCAGATCGAGGGCGAGAAGGCGCGGATCTTCTTCGACAGCTGCGGCAGCGGTCTGGCCGTGACACCGGGCCGCGAGCTCGATGGATTCAAGCTGGCCGGAAGCGACGGCATCTTTCTTCCCGCCCGGGCGGTGATCGATGGAAACAGCGTTCTCCTTTCCTCTCCCCTGATCAGCGATCCGAAGGACGCGAACTACGCATTCAGCAACACGGCTGAAGGGAGCCTGATCAACAAGGACGGCTTTCCGGCATCCTGCTTCAGCACGGCCTGGAACAGGCCCGGGGAGAACCGCAACACCGCCCTCTCCTCGATACCCAAGGGAGGCTGGTGGTGGCAGCGCCATGCGGCCAAGCTCGAACGCATCCGTGCGGGCGGCGTCGATCTGCTCTTCATCGGCGACTCCATCACCCACGGATTCGAGAACGAGGCCGGCAGCAAGGTATGGGACAAGTACTATGTCCACCGAAAAGCCGCGAACCTCGGATTCAGCGGCGACAGGACCGAGAATGTGCTCTGGCGTCTCGACAACGGCGAGATCGACGGGATCTCACCCAAGGTCGTCGTGCTGATGATCGGAACGAACAACACGGACGGCGTCCACTTCTCCACGGCTCACACGGCCCTTGAACTTGCCGAGGGAATCATCGCTATCTGCAGGACGCTGCGCACCAGGCTGCCGGACTCGAAGATCCTGCTGCTCTGTCCATTTCCGTACGGTCGGACGCCGAACGAACGGCGGACCGCCAACCTGGCTGCCGGCGCCCTGGCGTCGAGGATCGCGGACAACAGGAATATCTTCTACCTCGATATCAGCGACCGGTTCGTGGGCTCCGACGGCACGATCGATCCGGCCGTCATGCCCGACTTCCTGCATCCGAACCGCGAGGGTTATCTCATCTGGGCCAAGGCGATGGAGCCCACCCTCGCCCGGCTGCTCGGCGATGCGGCAGTGAATGAATGATCCCTGACAGGGCGCCCCGGATTCCATCCGTATCGAAAGCGGATCTTTCGAGGCGGCCTGCCGAGGGAAATGAAAATTCCGCAAGGTGGACATCTCGTCGGCTTTCCCGTATCATCCTCTACCGGATATCCAGGGCCAGGATATCCGGAGGGCAAGTATCAGGGAAAGAATAATGAAGAGGCATATCCTATGCTGTCTCGGGCTGGTTTTCTTTTTTGGCATATGCACCGCTGACGAGATCGAGAAGCTAGAGGAGCGCCTGGCTCGAAGCCGGGGGGGCGACAGGATCGAAATCCTGGCACTGCTGGCCAACGCAAACAGGTACAGGGCGCCTGACAAGGCAGTCGAATACGGTACGGAAGCGCTGGACCTGCTGGACAGATTCCCGAATCGATCCCGCGAGCTCCACGTCCTTGTCTCGCTCTCCCAGGCCTGTCTCGCCAAGGGCGATTTCAATTCAGCTCTCGACTACAACAACATGAGCATGCTCCTGGCAAATATGGGCAAGGACAGGGCGGAGATCGCGAAGATACACCTCATCAAGGGAAGGATCTATCGTCAGCATGACGAATACAAGAAGGCGGTCGAGGCGACTGACCGAGGGCTGGAAATAAGCAGGGAGATCGACGACCGAAAGAATGAAGCCCAGGCCCTGAATTCGCTGGGCATCACCTTCCGGCGGCTCGGAGATTACAGCAGGGCGCTCGACTATTTTGTCCGATCCCTCGAGATCGAGATCGAGATCGACAACAAGAGCGGCATCGCCAGGACCAAGCAGAACATCGGCATCATCCACAAGAAGCTGGGGGACTACGAACTCGCGCTGGAATGCTACCGCCAGTCGATGAAGATCAAGAAGGAGATCGGCCTGGACAAGGATGTGGACAACACGCTGAACAACATCGGCAATGTCTACAAGAAGCAGGGAAAGCTGGAGGAAGCTCTGAAGTGCCATATCGAAGCCCTCGATATCAGGGAGAAGCTGGGAAAGATGCCGATGGTCTGCGCATCGAAGATCAACATCGCCGTTGTCTACTACGAGCTGGAAGAATTCGAGAAGGCTCTCGAGTTTGCCGAGTCGGCCCTGCAGATCGCCATGGAGCTGGGCTCCAAATCTCAGGTGGCCTCGTCGCACCAGATCCTGTCCTCGATCCTCCGGAATATGGGAAAGATGCCCGAGGCGCTCGAGCAGGCTGAAAAGTCACTCCGCATCGCAAGGAAGATCGAATCGCGCGAGCTCGTCAAGGACGCGCTGCTCGAGCTCTCCGATGTGTACGCCGCCATGGGCGAGTTCGAGAATGCCTACGATTTCTTCAAGCTGTACAACAACATGAACAACTCGCTTTTCGATCGTTCCCTCTACGGCAAGATCGCCAGGTATCAGGCCGCCCTCGACAAGGAGCAGGAGCTGGCCCTGCTCAAGGTGGAGAACGAGAAGAAGGATCTCAAGCTGCAGAAGGAAGTCATCCTGCGCAATGCCTCCCTCTCTTTCGTTGCCTTGACGCTCGTTCTGGGCTCGGCGGCGTTCGTCCTCTACCGCATGAAGAAGAAGGCCCTCGCAAATCTGGCCGCGGCCCACAGCGAGCTCGAAAAAGCGATGTCCGACATCAACGTGCTCAGCGGCCTGCTCCCGATCTGCTCCAACTGCAAGAAGGTTCGCGACGACGAGGGATACTGGCAGCAGATCGAGGAGTTCATCAGCAGGCGTTCCGAGGCGACGTTCAGCCACGGCATCTGTCCGCGGTGCGCCAAAGATCTTTATCCGTCGCAGAATCCGGTTCCTGTCAACTGATCCCTACCTGGCAACCGGTGCCGACAGGTCGAGGCCGTAGCGGGCCAGTAGAGTCCGCGCCGCCCCGCACAGGATCGGATCCGGCGATTTCAGCGCTTCCTCGACAGCGGTGATTCCCTGGCGATGGATCATGCCGTGCAGGCCGATCACGGTTTTCAGGGAGGCGTCCCTCTCTTCCACACCGCCAGGACCACCGGGCAGCCATGCGCCGGGATCTCCAAGGCGGCTTTTCAGGCTACGCATCGCCGAGTCCTGGATATCCTCCTCCCTGCTGGTCAGAAAACAGGAAGCCAGGGCGATCCGGATCAGAGGATTGTCGTGCCTTGCGTACAGCAGATCCAATGCCATGGAGTAGGAAAGCTCCGGCGCCGATGAAAGGATCTTCCGCCTTGTCCTCTCGTCCTCGACGAGGATGGGAAAGAACCGGTCGCGGCTGACGAACTCCTTGCCTTGAAGATCGAGATCGAGAAGCGCCGGTCCGATCGCCCGGATCGTCTTCGCGGCAAGAGAGTCCGCCATGTCGTCCACGAAATCCCCCTTCAGGTCGCTGCGCTGCAGAAGAGCGACGATTCGATCGGGACGCTCCCGGGAGAGCAGCGGCCTCGCGAGCAAGGATGGACACCGTAGATCGGGCCTGGCCTCGTGCAGGCGGATCATGTCCTCGAGTCCCAGGGACGGCTCGAGCGCCCAGAGGATGTCGTAGATCTCGAGGTCGTCGAAGGATCTCTCCCTGTCAAGAGCCATGGCGCGCAGCTCTTCGACTGCCGCCGCGTCGCCGAGGCGGGCCGAGAGGAGGCTCGAGTAGAACGGGGCGGCCGGATCATCCGAGGAGAAGGCCGCCTTGCTCCAGCCACGAACGGCCAGGATCTGGACGAGGAGGAATCGAAGATCCGGATTCCTGCTCCGCGCCAGCATCTCCGCGATCTTCTCGCTCTTCAGCTCTCCCTTGGCAACGGTCTGCCTGAGCTTTTTCCAGAGCCGACCCTCCTTGCCGCCCCACCACCGTTCCTCCTCCACAACGAGAGAGATCGCGCAGGAAAGAGGAAGCGAACAGAGCCTATCAAGGGATACCTTATCGAGGACAGCCTGACGGACATAGTAGTCATCGATGCGCGGCAGGGCCAGGAGGAGCGCCTCCTCGTCCGCGCCTCCCCGCTCAAGGAGCTCGACGGCCGCCCACTCCTCCTCCTCGTTCATCACCACGGAAAGAAGCGTCGAACCGGACACGGAGGTCTGCGCCTGCCCGGAGAGCAGGTTCCAGCAGTCCTCGCTGGATACGGAACACTCCGCCTCGGAGCGCGCTTCCGGAACCATGGTGCAATAGAAAACAGGAAGAGCCAGGGCGTCGAGGAACCGTGCTTCCTTCACGGCCGGCTTCTGCTCCAGGAGAATCTCGAGGAATCTGCCTGCCGCGGTCAGGAATTCCTCTTCCTTTCCCGCGATGCCCCTGATCCGCTTGATCCGCGAAACCGCCTCCTCGAGAAGCCTGTTCACATCCTTCTTCTTCCCGCCCGAGAGGGCTTGCTCGAAAAGAGAGGACAGGGGAGACCAGGGCTTCTTCGGGCTGTCCAATCCCGGCTCGCCGAGGCGATCCAGTCCATCGAGAATCGCGGCCGAGATCCTCTCCTCCAGCCTGGAGAGAATCATCCTCTGAGACGAACCGGCGGGAGGTCTCTTCGACGACCGGCCCCTGGGATCGTTTTTACTCTGCAGGTTGTCGCAGCAGTCCTGCAGTTCTGAGGCCAGGCTCGCCTTGCCAGCGAGATCGGTCCTGTCCCACGCCCAGAAGACCGTCCCGGCCATTTCGGACAAAAGCCGCGCAGCCCGCCGTTCATCGGAATGGTAGATCGATTGCTCGAACTCGTCGAGCCGGCTCATGACCGCCTCGACCCGGAGTTCTTCCGGAACATCGGCGTACATCGAGGAGCAGCGCCTGAAGAATGCGACAGGATCATCGTCGTGGAGGTAGAGGTCATCGAAGAATACCGTCAGGGTGAAAAGACGGAGCTCGTTCGGAGTGAGAGCGCTCTTCTCCTTCAACAGGCCGAGAGCCCATGAACCGTGGCTCGATTCATCGAGAGCCCGGGCCAGGGAGATGAAGGCGGCATCGCCCCGCTCCCCCACGGATGCCATGACCTCGTCGAGGCGTTCAGCCCTGAACCGATCTCTTGCCTTGAAGCCGAGAATTCTCACGTAGGCGCCGGCCAGATCGGGATCATCGAGCCGTTCCCCCACCAGCCTCAACGCATCGTGAAAGCACCACTCCTTCTGATCGGCAAGAGGAAAGGCCTTGAGCTCCCGCAAGATGTCCGCCTTGTCCCGGGCTCTTTCCGCCCGGGCAAGACGCTTCCTGATCGAAGCGAGCTGCGACTCCATCCGGCGGCGCGTCAATACCCGGACCGGCTGCCCCGCCTCCTTCTGCACGGACGCGGGTCCCACGTCGATCCGGCAGCCTGCGCTTCGTCCCCAGCACTTCCTGTCATACATGTCCGCAGCCTGCACCGGCGGCCAGGCGACGCGCCCTTCCAGGGCAGCCCGGAAGCGAAGGCTCCTCGAGAACTCCTCCGATGTGCGAAGGCAGAAAACGGCCCGGTCGTCGCGAACCTCAACCCGCTGCTTCCCCCGGATCACCTCGAATCCGGCGGGTACGGGGCAGTCGACGACGAGGTAGCGCATCCGGTCGGGCGCCTGAACGGTGACAACCGCTTCCACCACCTCGCCGGCCCTGATCGCCCCGGCCTCTTCCCGTCTCGTCAGCGCCCCCGTTTCATCGGGTAGGAGCCGGAACAGCTTCCGGCTGACGGCAATCGGGCGTGCCAGGGGAAGCGCCGCGGCGCCGTCCTCGACGAACTCGGCGGTGAGAACGGCAAGGAGCCCGGGGCCGGAACGGTTCGTCACCTTCACGCGGCCCGGCCCCGACGGAAAGGTGCATTCCGCCCGCCACCCGCCCGCTGCATCGAGCTCGAGCTCCTCCGTAAATCCGGAGCCTTCCACCTGGACAAGACAGGAATCCCCCTCCGCCTCGAAGGGAAACTCCGCCAGCTCGCGGCTCAGAGCGACCAGGGCTGCCGCCGTGCCGAACGTATGGTCGAAGCAATCCCCGTCAAAGCGGGCCAGCAGCTCGGAAACGAGGCGGGGCCGCAACGGATCGTCCGGACAGACCGCGAGGAAGAAGTCCAGCGCGGCCGCAAGCTGCGACGCGGGGCTCTCCACCAGGATATCGAAGGAGGGCTGCCCGAGGAGATTGCCTTCGATCCGCGTGCGAAGGTGCGCGGCAGCTGTCTCGGCTCCTTCCTTCTCCCCGACCAGGACCAGCGCCTTGCCCAGACGGGCGACGAGCCCGGTTGGCAGATCAGGCAGAATGGGAACGAGCTTCAGGCAGTCGTCCCCGGCTCCGGCAAGATCGGGAAAGAGCAGCAGGCGGCAGACCGCAATCTCCGCGTGGCCGATCTGCGCGCGCCTTTCCTTCCTCGAATCGGCAAGCGGCTCGGAGAGCAGCTCGTCGATCCTCCCGGCCGCCCGGACGAAGAGATATGCTTCCGGATCGAGACGGATACCGTAATCCCCGGGCCGCAAGCCGGCCTCCTTCATGAAAGCGAGGAAACGAAGCACGCAGGCGCTGATCACCGGATCCGTCCCGCCGCTGCCCCACCAGGTGAATCCGCCGTCGCTGTTCTGGTAACGCCTCAGACGGTTCATCCCTGTTTCGAGGCGCCTGGTCCGCTGAGGAGACGGGGCCCCGCCAAAAGATCGTCCCAGATCCGGGTGAAGGGCGATCAAGGCCGGCGTCATGCAGCTCGACAGCTGCTCGGCACAGCCGTAGGGATATCGGTCGAGGTATGTCCTCGCCTTCCCGATGAAGGCATCGAGGCTCCCCGCGACTTCGAGGTGGAGCCGTGCGGGCTTCAGGCCGTCGAGAACGGGCGGCTCGAGAACAGCCTCCCTGCCGATGGCAACGACGGAAGAAAGCCTGCGGCAGATATTGCGCGTGTGAACGGGCAGTTCCAGGTCGATCTGATCGAGCCTGTCGCCCGAGGCATCGTGCAGCAGCGCGCGAAAGAGACCATCCCCCTCGCTCTTCCCGTGAAGCCGTGCCGTCCGGACCAGCGAACGGCCTGGTGCGGCGGGAAACGGCGAACCCGGATCCCCCGCCTCGATCTCGAGGGAGCCCTCGGAAAAGAAGGCGACACCCCCGCCTGCCGGCAGACCGTTCTTCGTTGACTGCACCAGGGTGGGGACGGCGATCCGATCGCCCTCGCGCAGCATCCGCGGCAGGAGCGGCGTCACGGCGGGATCGCGCCTCGTTGCCACCTTCTCCTCGAGAAGGGCGGCCTGGCGGCCCTTGTCCACGGCCACGAGAATGACCCGCCACGTGGTGAGATCGTCGGGGAAGGTGAACCGGATCTCCCCCCGCCCGTCGCTGCCGGTCAGGATGCTGCCGTCGAAGAAGGCCGTCTTGCGAAAGGACACCCGCGGTCTTGAGCGGTTCCCCAGTCCCGCGCTGGCTCCGCCGGCCCAGGCGCGTGCGCTTCCCCGTTCCACCTTCTCGAAGGGAGAGACCACCTTGCCGTCCCGGATCAAGGTGTCGAACAGATCGCGGGGAAGGATGTGCATGGGGCCGCGCCGGTAGATCGTCCGGCCCCACCACCAGTACGGGGCTAGGGCCCTTCCCGCATCCTTCAGGGAGTCGTCCATCAGAAGAGCCAGCCTCTCGTCGAGCACCGAGACAGCCACCGTGGCGGGAACGGCATTTCCCTTTGCGTCGCGCGTCACAACGGTCCAGCAGGCCTCGTCGCCGGGGCCGTACTCCTCGGCGTTCTTTTCGAGGGATACCTCGAGCCGGCCCGGCGGTTCGTCGAGGTTCAGGTGGGCGGAGTCGAAAAGGTCGAGATACACATCGTTATTCCGGCCCGTGTCATTGCCGAAGTAGGTGCGCGACCGGCGCTCGCGGCAGGAGGAGGCCGGCATTGCGGCGGAGAGATAGACCCGGGGGCACCAGGCGCCGCTCGTGGGCAGGAGGAGCTCGGCCTCTCCGGCGCCGTCGAGCGTCACCACCCTGGCATCGAGAAGGCCGGCCCTTCCGATTGTGAAAAGAACGGGAGCGCCGGGTGGTCCGCTCAGGGAAACGGGAACGTCCTTCCCCGAAGGCCAGCGGCCCCTGGGGATGGACAGCCTGAGCTTCTCGTTCCGGTCCGTATTTCGATTGCGCCGCGGCTTATTCGAGGCAGAGGCCTGGTTCGACGATTCGGTAGCGAGCCACGAGCCGGGCACAAGATCGATGTTGCTCTCCCGGGTCAGTGTCTGCCCGTCCGCAGCCGCGATCGCTGCCCGGCATCGGACTCTCACCTTGCCGCCCGGAAGATCGAGCTCATCGACGGCCACGATCACCTTCGCCTCGCCCCGGCTGTCCAGGACGAAGGGCACCGTCTGTTCGACCCCGTCGAGGCGGGCCGTGAAGCTGCCCTTCAGGCCGCAGGCCGGCGAGCCTGTGGGGTATCGAGCCGTTATCAGCACCTCGGGAGCCGTCTCCTTGCTCTGCCAACCTTCGGGCCACGCCACGTCCCAGAGGAGAGGCGGACGCTTGTACTCCTGGACGTCGAAGACAGCACGCCATGTTCTCAGGGAAGCATGAGGCTTGCGCTCCCTGTTGTTGCTCACCGTGTTGCGGAACTCGCTCCTCCACTTCACCGGCACCCACGCTTCCACACGCACAGGCCCGAGAGGGACGGCGAGAGGCAGCGTGATGGTGAAGCAGGCGGCGCCGAGCGAATCGGTCCGGAGGTTCAGGCGCTGCTTCCACTTCTTCGTGCCGGAGATCTCCAGTACGACCTCGCGATCGGCCAGCGGTGTGGATACCGGCTCCGAGTCCACGCTGCTGCCGAAGAGGCCCTGCAACGGCTTCGCGGCCTCATGCCGCCTCACGAGAATGCGTCCGGAGACGGTCTCGCCGGGCCTGTAGATCGAGCGGTCGCAGAACAGATGGGCCTTCAACTCGGGAGTATCGTCAAGCGGCGCCGCCCTGCTCAGGCGGACCGTTTTCCGGTGATCCCCCTTCCGCCCCAGAAGCAGCAGGCTGCCGCTATTCATCCTTTCGGGAAAGGGTGCAAGAAGCAGCCCGTTCTCATCGGTTCTCCCGATGGCGATCTCTTTTTCCTTCGCGCCCGGGGACAGGATGCCGCGGATCTCCACGCCCGGCGCAGGCTGTCCGTTCAACGTGGCCAGAAGGGCGAATCCGTCCGCGCCGGCCTGGGTGGTCAGATCGAGGTCCGACACGACGAGCACCTCCATCCGGCTCCAGCCCCTGCGGACCGATTCGACATCCATCAGGTATGTCCCCGGCACCTGCGGGAGAAGATCCTGCTCGATCCGATCGGGTTCGTAGAGCTCCTCATCAACAGGTTCCCGTTCCGGATCACCCTGGATGAAGGGGGTCAGCGTCTCTCTCAGATACTCCGCCTCCCGGTTGTGGATCAGAGCTTCCCCCGGAGAATCGAAGAGATCGTGATGCGTGACCCTCACCTCCTCCTTCAGAGGCCCCGGCACGGGAATCTCGTCGATGTGAAGAGGAGATTGCAGGTAGACGACCGCACCCAGCCGTGCCGCCCCGCAGGTGACGAGGTTCTTCCTGCTCTCGAGAAGGAGGACCTCGGCCAGCCGAACCCTCGGATCATCCGCGGCTCTCTTCTTCCAGCTCTCGATCAGTGAAGTGCAGGCGAGAAAAGCCTCCTCCTTCGAGTCGATCTCCTTCTTCGAGAAGCGGTCGCGATCCTCCCTGGAGGATTGCTCGAGAAGGTGGAGGCATGCCGTCAAGGCGGTGAGCCCCTCCTCCTGATGAGGAAAGGAGCGGGCCGCGGAAAGGAGGGCGTCCATCCGCCGCGGCGGAGGCTCGAGCAGAGCCTCGAACAGGGAGATGCGTGCGATCCTGCCCCGGCTGTCCGGCATGTCGGGATCGACGGCGGGAAGGGCGTGCAGCAGGCGGCGGGCTTCATCGCGGTCGCCCCTCAGCAGGGCGTCCTGCAGCCCGCGAAAGGGACTTCCCTCGGGAGCGACGGGGCGGCTCGGTTTCTCCTCGCACCGGTTCGGCGGGGCGAGAAGGAGAATGAACAGGCAGGTGAAGATCAGGGCAGCCAGTCGATTTCTGCAGCACATGGCCATTCTCCAGGTCAGAGGTCGCCGGAATCGATCCGGAAGACTCGGTGCGGAGTGACGAAGAGGTATCGAAATGTTACCCCCATGACACGATCGACATGTCAATCCGTCTATTTCCGGTTCATAGGGGTGAAACATGCAACTCCCGTGCCGGGAAGAGCGCGATTATAGCCGGAAGCTGTCCATCCTCGGCACCCGCTGGTATCATGCCAGAAAAATCCGACCGGGAATCAGCCTCTTCCCCCAGAGCATCGAGGAGATGGAAATGTCGATCGAGCGCAAGTCTTTTGGAACAACAAAGGACGGCCGGGCCGTGGATCTTCTCCTGCTGGACAACGGCAACGGATCGAGAGCCGGAATGATCACTCTGGGAGGAGCGCTCGTCAGCATGGAAGTGCCCGGAAGGGACGGCCGCACCGAGGACGTGACTCTCGGATTCGACGATGTGGCCGGATACCAGTCCGTCAGGAATCAGCACTTCGGCTGCCTCGTGGGCCGCGTGGCCAACAGGATCGCGAGGGGGAGCTTTGCCCTCGACGGCGTCGTTTATCAGCTGGCGAGGAACAACGGACCGAACCACCTTCATGGCGGCGTCGAGCGATCCTTCGACAAGATCGTGTGGGATGCCGAGACCCGGCTCCTGCCTGAAGGTCCTGCCGTGATCTTCACCTGCTCGAGCCCTGACGGCGAGGAAGGCTATCCGGGAAACCTGGAGTGCGAGGTGACCTGCACCCTGACCCGCGGCAACGAGCTCCGTTTCGACTACAGGGCAACGACGGACAGGGCCACGCCGGTCAACCTCACCAACCACTCCTACTGGAACCTCGCCGGCGCGGGAAGCGACACGATCGGCGATCACGAGCTCCAGCTGCGCGCCTCGTTCTACACGCCTTCCGACGCCGATCTGATCCCGACCGGGCAGATCGCCGCCGTGGAAGGAACGCCTCTCGATTTCCGTGCGCCCTACCTGGTGGGAGAGAGGATCCTGGAGATCGAGGAGACGCCGGCCCGCGGCCTCGACCACAACCTCGTTCTCGATGATCCCGGCATCGGCAAGGTCCCGGCGGCTCGGCTGAGGCACCCGGCTTCCGGTCGCGTGATGGAAGTGGACACCACGGAACCGGGCATCCAGGTCTACTCGGGCAACTTCCTCGAGGGCCAGAGCGGCAAAGGCGGCCGGAGCTACCCTCGCCGGAGCGCTCTCTGCCTCGAGGCCCAGCACTATCCCGACTCCGTCAACCAGCCGGCCTTCCCGTCCATCATCCTGCAGCCGGGCGAAACCTACAAGCAGAGGACGATCTACCGCTTCCTCACGGAGTGACGGGGATACCGAGCCCGCGCAATCTCCGCCATGTTCGCGCACGGAGACGGGATACCGAGCCCGCGCAATCTCCGCCATGTTCGCGCACGGACATCTGCGATGTGGAAAGGGCTTGGTGCGAACATGGCGGAGATTGCGCGGGCTCGGTATCACGCGGGCTCGGTATCCTAAGGAAAGACGGCCCGGAAGATCTTGTCCACGAGGAGGAACCTCTTCCTGCCGAAATCGAGGGAAATCACACAGGTCCAGACGATGCACAGGTTCAGAAGAGTGACGAAGATGTAGAGCGGCCATCCCTCCATGGGATAAGGAGGCCGCATCAGCAACTTGAGGAAGAAGACCTGGAGGATGTAGACCACCAGGGAGTAGCGGCTGAACAGGAGCAGGGGCTTCATCACGAAGGAGGTCCGCCGTCCGATCTGATGGAGCTGGTAGAGGAACAGGAGGATCACTGAGAGCCAGAGCAGGTGGAACCACTGATAGAAGGAGCTGGTTCTCCTGAACTCATCAGGATTGGAGCAGAACAGCACGATGTAGATCACCGCGGTCAGGCAGGCGGAAGCCAGGAGGCCGGTCCAGCCCTGCCTGAAAGTGTGGAGCGACTCCCGGTACCTCATGGCGAGCAATCCCCCCACCATCCCGCCGATGCCGTAGGTCAGGAGATCGAGGTTGTAGTACGCCTTCAGGATCCTGTGGCCTTTCTCGTCCTTCAGGAAGTTGAGCAGGAAGAGGACACCGAAAACGAATATAATCGTGCAGATGAGGCCGCTGTTCCGGGAGATCAGCTTGAAGACGAAAGGAGCCACGAAAAGCATGTACGCGATGGGGACGAGGATGTCGTAGGAGACGAAGGCCGATCTCACGACGAAGACCTCGTAAACGATCCGGAGATAACTCCATTCAGCGGTCACCTCTTCGATCCTGGCAATGCCCTTCGTGTAGAAGGAGAGAATATCCTGGCCGGGACGCAGCAACATCAGGGCGACCATCGTGACGACGTTGAGGACGATGAAGACACCCAGAAGCTTCAGGCTCCTCTGGATCAGCCTTTGGCGGACTGGAGCGGGATTCTCGCTCCAGGCGTTGTAGGAGAGATAGGTGAGGGAGAAGGCGGCGAGAAGAACGAAGCCTCTCTGGGCAAATCGCAGGACGTAATAGAGCTCATCGCCCGGATTGACCTCGGGGAAGGCGAACTCCACATGCGCCATGGTCATGAAGACGAGCAGCATGCCGCGAACGAAGTCGAAGGATTCGATTCTTTTCTTGCTTTTTGTCATCTATCGAGACGCCTGAAATCGGGGGAAATAATTGGCAATTGATGCTTGTTAGCGCAATTCCAGTGACAGGGGGACCAGTTTCTCAAAAAAACCTGGACAATCAACCCTGCGGCAATATCATTCCATAGGTAGATTCACTTGAAACTCCACCTGGCACCCTAAAACGAGAGCGCTGCAAGCCCTTTACCCACAAACCGTTACGCAGCCCGATTGGATACCACCATGCTACGCCTCTTCCTACGTCATCTGCCTGCTGCACTTTTTGCCTCATTGATAGTCGGCACCATTTCAGGCGGAGTCGAGGGATTCTCGATCTACCTGCAACAAAAAGCGATCAACCCTCCCAAAGAGCTGATCATCACCGTTTCCCTCACATCTGCAGCATACTGGATGGTGCTGGCTCCCTTCGTCTCGCTCGCTGCAGCCCTTTTCCTGCAACTCCGGAAAGAAGCGGCATCTGGAGTGGAGAAGAAACCGCTCCTAGGCCGCTACCTGCTTCTCTTCCTCTATCTCTACGGAATGCTCGCCGCCTGGATCTTCACATACAATCAATTCCAGGAGAATCCGTTCGCCCCCAAGAGCCTGCTCATGGATGCAGGGATCGTGACCCTCTTCTCCGTCGCGGCCCTGGTCCTGATGCGCGTCCTTCGCGTTCTGGAAAGCCGGTGGCGAAGGTTCAGGATGACGGTCATCTCTACCTGGATCGTGCTCCTGGCGGCCATTGCGGTGATCGGCTACATCCCGTGGGGAGATCAGTCGCATGGCAGCTTCATCGCCAAGAAGCCGACCGAAAAGCGACCGAACGTCCTGGTCGTGATGGTGGACACCCTGAGGGCCGACCATCTCGGCTGCTACGGGTACAAGGAGAAAAGCGGCAGGGACACGAGCCCCTCGATCGACGCGCTGGCCGCGGACGGCGTTCTCTTCACGAACTGCCTCGCTCAGAGCTCGTGGACGCGGCCTTCGGTGACAAGCATCCTGACAGCGACGGTCCCTGCCTATCACAGGGTCGCTTATCCCACCTCGGCTCTCACACCCGGATTGAAAATCCTGCCCAACGACATGGGGCAGCTGAGCTACAAGACAGCCATGCTCTCGGCCTCGCCGCAGATTTCCAAGTACTTCGGCTTCGGCCTGGGTGTGGACTGCTACCGCGGCAACTTCAGCAACGTCCTGCGCGACTGCAGCGCCTGCAGGCTCGCCATCCTGATCAAGCGGTTCTTCAAGATCATGCCCTTTGGAGTCGATGTCCCCACCGATTACTTTCTCAGCAAGGCGGGGCGTTACCTCGAGAAGGCGGACAAGAGCATCGGAACGGAGGCGAAGGATGTGAACCAGGCCTTCCTGGGATGGCTCGACGAGGTGGGCGACAGGAGGTTCTGCGCCTACCTGCACTACATGGAACCCCACACGCCATACAACCCCGATCCGCCCTTCGACACGCTGTTCCAGGACGACTACGATGGCGATCCGATGACCTTCCCACCCCACGGCAAGGCCGGAGTCATGGTCCCTCTCTCCGAATCGGAAGCACTCGACAGCGCCGGACACAAGGAGCTGGTCGCTCTCTATGACGGCGAGATCGCCCAGTTCTCTCGCGAGTTCGAAAAACTCGTTTCCGAGCTCAAGAAACGCGGCCTCTACGACGACATGCTGATCTTCTTCATCTCCGACCACGGAGAGGAGTTCTACGATCACAAGGGGTGGGAGCACGGCCACTCGCTCTACAACGAACTGATCCACGTGCCGCTCATCGTCAAGTTCCCTCGAGGCCGCCACTCCGGCACCACGGTGAGCTCTTTCTGCCAGACCATCGACATGGTACCGACGCTGTTCGATTACCTGGATGTGGAGACCTGGAAGCAGGTCGAGGGAGGAAGCCTGCTTCCTCTCCTGAACGATGAGCCTCTCCCGGATGATTTCAAGTGGCGCACCATCAGCAGTACGGAATTCCATACCGACATCCCGGTCCGCTCCTACATCGAGGAAGACTACAAGCTCATCCACGTGGCCGGGGAAGAGGACGTCTGGCTGCTTTACGATCTGGCAGCCGATCCGGAAGAAACGCGCTCTGTGGCGGAGGAGAGGCCTGAAGTCTTCAACAGGATGCGCCGTGACCTGGAAGAGATCTTCAAGAGATATGATCAGTACAGGGAAGCGGGTGCCAGTGCTGATATAGGGAGCGACCTGAAAGACAAGCTCAAGGCACTGGGATATGGTGGCCGGTGATCGGCCGACCTGATAGAACTGCTTCAACATGAAGCTCCAGTTCCTCGACATCGGCGTCTTCCTGGCCTTCTTCGTCCTTGTGGTCGGCGTCAGCATGTTCAAGTCCCGCCACAGGAAGGACAGCGCGGACTACTTCCTCGCCGGCCGCAGCCTGAAGTGGTGGCTGATCGGTTTCTCCATCGTGGCCGCCAACATCTCGACGGAGCAGTTCGTCGGCATGGCCGGGCAGGGGGCGGGCGGCGTCGGCCTCGCGGTGAGCGCCTGGCAGCTCACCGGGGCCGTGGGGATCGTGATCATCGCCTTCACCCTGCTGCCCCGTTTCCTCCGGGCGGGCATCTACACCATGCCCGAGTACCTCGAGTACCGGTACAACCCGGCAACCCGCTCGATCATGGCGTTCTACACCGTGGTCATCTACGTCACCGTGACCATCACGGCGGTCCTCTACTCGGGCGGGCTCACCCTCTCCACGATCTTCGGCATGAACCTCACGCTGGCCGTCTGGATCGTGGGCTTCATCGCGGCGATGTACACCACCTGGGGCGGCCTGAAGGCCGTGGCCTGGGCCGATCTCTTCCAGGGGACGGCCCTGATCGCGGGAGGCCTCGTCACCATGTACCTGGGATTCCGGGCCTGCGGCGGGGTCGACAGCTTCTTCGAGACGAACAGCGACAAGCTGCACATGATCCTGCCGGCCGATCACGAGCTGCTGCCCTGGACAGGCGTTCTGGCCGGCATGTGGATCCCCATCGTCTACTACTGCGGCCTCAACCAGTTCATCACCCAGCGCACCCTGGCGGCAAAGGATCTCCGCCAGGGGCAGCTCGGCGTGATCTTTGCCGCGGCTCTCTGGCTGATCGTGCCCTTCGCCATCGTCTTCCCCGGCATCATGGCGTTTCAGCTCTACGGTGCGGACCTCGAGAAGACGCCGGACCAGGCCTACCCGATGCTGATCCGCAATCTGATTCCGGCCGGCATCCGCGGCTTCATGTTCGCGGCGATCGCCGGGGCCGTGATCAGCTCGCTGGCCTCGATGCTCAACTCGGCATCCACGATCTTCACCATCGATTTCTACAAGCGCCACATGAAGCGGGATGCCTCGCAGCAAAGCCTCGTCTTCATCGGCCGCGCCACCACGATCCTGTTCGTGACGATCGGCTGCGTCCTGGCCCCCGGCCTGGGCAAGGAGGAGTTCAAGGGAGTGTTCAACTTCATCCAGGAGTTCCAGGGCTACATCTCGCCCGGCATCGTCGCCACGTTCCTGGTCGGCTTCTGCCTGCCGCGCGCGCCGGCGGCCGCCGGCGTCGTGGGACTGCTCGTGAGCGCGCCTGTCTACGGCCTTCTCCACTGGCTGGCCGGAGAAGAGCTCCACTTCCTGATCCGCATGATGATCACGTTCGTCTTCGTCAGCGCAGTGATGACTGCCATGGCAATGCTCCGGCCGCTTCCCGAACCGCGCACTATCCCGGTCAAGCAGGATTTCGACACGAGAACCGATCCGATGGTCCTCACGCTCGGCCTGTCCGTGATCGCCGCCGTGGCGGTCTTCTTCGTGATCTTCTGGTGATCGCCTCCGGGTTTACATCTTCGATCTTCACTATATAATTCAAAGGAGCCATACGAATCCGGAATTCTTCAGGCGCCTTGATTTCGAGTATTCCATGGACCGCCCACGGCAAGATGTGACATCCCTGCTCGAAAACGTTTCCGCCGGCAACCACGAGGCATGGAACAAGCTGCTCGCCATCGTCTACCGGGAGCTGCACGTCATGGCTCACAAGGAGATGAGCCGGGAGCGATCTAATCATACCCTGCAGACCACGGCTCTGGTTCACGAGGCCTACATCCGACTCGTGGAGGACCGGGAAGGCAAGTGGGAGAACAGGGCTCATTTCTTCAGCGTGGCGGCCAATGCCATGAGGCGGATCCTGGTGGAGAAGGCGCGGAGCCGGAACGCCGCCAAGCGGGGCAAGGGAAAGCACCCGCTCTCCCTCGACCTGGCCGGAGGAGATTCTCCCGGATCGATCGATGGCGCCAATCTCTTCGAAGACCTCGAGGCCCTTGACAGGGCTCTCAACAAGCTGGGCGCCCGGAAAGAGCATCAGCGAAAGTGCACCGTCGTCGAGCTGCGCTACTTCGTGGGGCTGACGCACGAGCAGACAGCCGATGTCCTCGGCCTGTCCATGGCCACCGTGGTGCGGGACTGGGAGTTCGCCCGCGCCTGGCTCTGCAGCGAGCTCGAAGAGACGAGGTGATTCGAAAAACGCCCCCGCTCTGCTGCGCCTGGCCCGGACATTTCTTTCTGCAGCGGAGTGTCGATCTTCACCCGACCCCCACGGTCGTGGGGCTCGCCGTTTCCAAAGCGATGAAATTTCCGGACTTGGGACCGGATGAATCATCCGCCGCCGCAATGGGAAATCCGACCTCCCGGTAAGATGACGAAAGTTTTCGTAGTATTTGACGGTTTTTTTCGTGAAACTGACGATACCTTTCGTACAATCGCTGCTACATTCCAGTATCAACTCATCGTGGAGGAACGATGGCCAGACGAAAGAACAAGCGTCCCACAGATGGTGAGCTCGAGATCCTCCAGGTCCTCTGGGAACGCGGCCTCGGCACCGTTCGCGAGGTCTTCCATGCCTTGAACGAGGAGCGCGAGATCGGCTACACCACTGTTCTCAAGATAATGCAGATCATGGATGAAAAGGGGCTGGTGCGCTGCGACAAGACGGTCCGCCCCCAGGTCTACAGCCCGGTCAAGTCCCAGTCCGAGACGCAGCGACTCATCATGGGCGACCTTGTCGACCGCGTTTTCAAGGGATCGCCAGGCAAGCTGGTGCTTCAGGCTCTCTCCACGAAGAAAGCCTCTCCCGAGGAACGTCGGAAGATCAGGGAACTGCTTGACCGGCTCGAAAGGTCCTAGCGATGAACATGCTCGACTACTTCGACACTCTGCCCCTGGCTCGCGCGGTGGGCTGGACCCTGCTGCACTTCGTCTGGCAGGGTGCGCTGATAGCTCTCGTCTTCAGGCTGCTCATGGAGGTAATGCGCGAAAGGAGCGCCAACGCACGGTACGCCGCCTGCTGCGTCGGCATGGGGCTCATGATCGTCGCCCCCCTGGTCACGCTGGTCCTCAAGGTCGACAGTCTCGGCCAGCCGCTGCCGCCGCTGCCTGCCGACCTTGCGGTCCTGGACCTCGAAACGGTCTCCCTCTGGGACTGGTTCACCCCTGCCCTGCCCTGGCTGACTCTCTTCTGGTTCAGCGGCACGATTGTCCTGCAGGGACGCCTGCTTCTGCTCTGGATGAACACCCAGCGCCTGAGACGGCGCGGCACCCGCCCCGCCCCCCTCGCCCTGCGCCGGACAGTGGCCGAGCTCTGCGCGCTGCTCGAGATCAAGAAAAGGGTCCGCGTCTTCAAGTCATCGGTCACCCGCGTCCCCATGGTGATGGGCTGGCTGAGCCCGGTGATCCTCGTGCCCGGCAGCGTTCTGTCAGGACTCTCGCCCCGCGAAATCAAGATGGTTCTGGCTCACGAGCTGGCGCATATCCGCCGGCACGATTACATAGTCAACCTGGTCCAGGCGTTGTTCGAGACGCTGCTGTTCTACCACCCCGCAGTGTGGTGGTTGTCGAACCGGCTGCGCATCGAACGCGAATACTGTTGCGATGATGTCGCGGTAAGCGCTTGCCGCGACGCTCTGTCCTACGCCCGGGCGCTCTCGTCGCTGGACGCGTTGCGCGACGACGAGCGCCTCCCAGTTATGGCATCCACAGGAGGATCCCTGATGAATCGAATTATCAGATTGCTCAATGTTCGCACGAAACCCGCCTGCCGCCTCGGCGGATGGCTGGCGCCGCTCGTACTCGTGGCGATCATGGCGGCCGCCGTATCCGCCATGACCCTTTCGCCCGCGAGCGCCCTCGAGGACGGCGACGTCAAGACGGAAAAGGCCGCCAAGAAGATAGACAAGGCGGCCGCCAAGGAGAAGCTGAAGAAGAAGGGCTACTACGTGGAGGACGCCTGCCTCGAGGATGCGACCGACCTCATCAAGAAGATGAAGGAGGCGGGCAAATCGAAGGATGACATCCAGCGCGCCCTCCTCGTTCAAGGCATCATGGGAAAAGAAACCAAGAAAGATCTGAAGAAGCGTGCGCAGTACGAGGAAGGCCTCGTCAAGAAGATGAAAGCCGACGGCAAGTCGGACAAGGAGATCAAGCAGTACCTCTCCGACGTGCGCAAGAAGGACGAGATGTCCAGGAAGAAATGGGCCATGAAGATCGACGAGTCGGTCAAGGCGATGCAGAAGAAGGGGATGTCGCCCGAGGAGATCAGCCAGGAATTCAAGAAGATGAGGAAGAAGGAGGAGGCCGCCAAGCTGGCCGAGAAGAAGAAGATCGAGGCCGAGAAGCGCATGGTCACGGAGATGAAGGCCAAGGGGATGTCCGACGAGGAGATCAAGAAGAAGATCAAGGCGATACGCATCAAGGAAAAACAGGCTGAAGTGGAAAAGCTTCGCATCGAGAAGATGAAGAAGATGGGTATGTCCGACGAGAAGATCAAGCGGATGATCGAGGCGATTCGCAAGAAAGAGAACGGCGTGGCCAAGGAGGACTCTGCCAAGAAACCGGATGCTGAGTGACGGCTTGACCCGAGCGCTGCAGAAAAACCTCGGCTCAGTCCGTCGGAACCCGCGCCGGAGCACGCCCCATCTGACGCACTCCGACTCGTCTTCGCTCGAAGTTTGTTTTGCAGCGCTTGGGTAGACTCAGCCGCAATCCGATGAGCACGCCGGACCGCTCTCTGCTGGCGGGACGGCGTGCTCTTTTTTTCGTTCCCGTTGCAGCAGAGGCGGGATTCCTGTATATGGAAACCGTTATGGATGGGAACTCCAATCGTGTCTGCGTGATCGTGGCGGCCGGTTTCCTTCTGCTCGTAGTCGGTGGTCTATGGCTGCTCCTGTCGGACGAGAACGAGGAAAAAAGCCCGCTGGCCGGCCGCGACGAAGGACGGCAATCGTCGGCGTCGGATACTGCCGATGCAGGAACCCCTCCAGCCGTCGACGATGCAGGGTCCGTTGACAGGGACGACGCCCTGGCGGCAGAGAAGGAGCCCGTCGAACCGGAGCCGCCCGTCAAGGAGGCTGCGACCGGGACGGGCGAGACTTCCTTTTCCGGAAAAGCGGTGGACACCTCCACAGGCCAATCCGTTAACTCCTATGACCTCTCGCTGCGCCGCCTCAAAACAAGCGACGGCATTGATCTGCAACCCTACGCACCTTGGCGTGAGGAATCGATCGATTCCCCTGACGGAAGCTTCTCGATCCCCATCGAGGAAGGCGGACACTTCATCATCAAGTACGAGGCTGCCGGCTATCAGCGCCCCGACTTCATGGAGATCGACATCGCCGAGGGCAGGGACAACAGCGGGTTTGTCCTCGAGCTGACGCCCGGCTTGACGATGACCGGGTGCGTGGTGGCCGATGCCACGGGCACGCCGCTCGCCGGAGCGGAGGTAGTGCCCTTCATCATACGCGGCTTCAGCAAGAGAGGGGAAAGTTCCTACGCGAACACTCGGACGGACGGCGAGCCGACCGTGGCCGGCCCTGACGGGCGCTTCATTGTCACAGGGCTCAAGCCGGGCGCCCACCGACTCTGGGCGCGCCATCCCGACTTTGCGGAGTCGTATGCAGACGGCGAGCCGGGAGGCGAGGAAGTGGTTATCCGGCTGAAGTCAGGCTATCGCTTCTTCGGCCTTGTTCGCGACACGGACAGCCAGCCTGTGCCCGGTATCGACGTGATCTACTATTCCATGAACATCTCGACGGTGCGCCATGTTCCCACAGGAGCGGACGGTCGCTACACCACGCCGCCCCTTCCGCCGGGACGGTACAACCTATCCATTGCACCAGACGGCAAGGTCACCCGCGAGATGCTGAGCGTCGATCTCGAAGACAGGGACGTGGAGGTGAATTTCGGGCCCAGACCCGGCCAGGTGATCTGGCGCGGGAGGCTCTTCGACGGCAAGGGGATTCCTGTGCCTAAGGCGGTGTTGAAGCTCTACCGGCAAGTAAGCCGCCGTTCAGCGCCGGAGAGGATCCAACCGAAGACCGCTCTCTGCCAGACGAAAACGGACGATCTCGGCAACTTCGAGATCGGCCCATTCGAGCCGGGCATCTATGACGTGTGCGTCCAGTTCGACGAGAACGATCTCCTGAGTACCCGCAACATCCTCGATCGGATCGAGTTCGACCAGGAGGGCCTTGTCGTTCGCGATCTTTACCTCCGCTCCTCCGAGTTGAGCGGCCTGGTCGTCGACGGGAAGAACAACGAGCCGGTGCGCAACAGCCGGGGCTGGGTCATGGCCTGCACGAGCATGGGAAAGATCTTCACCACCTCGGTGGACAACGACGGCCGGTTCCGTTTCATCGGCCTCCCGCCGGAGACATACAATCTCTACGCAAACGGACCGCAGATCGCCCAGGGATCGCTGCTGAATGTCGTCCTGGGAGAGACATCGATCATCAATGACCTGAAGATCGTGATTCCTATCGTCGGTACGCTGGAGCTCAAGGTGACCGGACTCGAGGAGATCGCCAATCAGGGGCTCGAATTCACGATCGACAGTCTTGAGGATGATCGAGGCTGGACGCTAGGAAACAGCAGCAACGGCCTAGCTGTGGATCATACCGGCGTCTGCGAATTCACCACTTCCTTCGAGGCCGGCTCCTGGAAAATCGTGCTGCAGCACGAATCGATAGGCCAGGTTGAGCGCACCGTAGTGATCCGCGCCGGCGAGACCACGAAGATCGAGATCGACCGAAACACCTTCGTGCCGCGGTAGGTTATCATCGACGCCGCACGAAAGAGCGCCCCCCAGGCTTGTGAGAGGGGAATCACCAAAACATTCCACAGCGAAGCGAGGACGTTTTGGTGATTCCCCTCTCA
Organism: uncultured Phycisphaerales bacterium; assembly: GCA_964482235.1. Classification (GTDB taxonomy): domain Bacteria; phylum Planctomycetota; class B15-G4; order B15-G4; family CAYZWU01; genus CAYZWU01. The sequence goes on along the minus strand of CAYZWU010000002.1, from coordinate 70,705 downwards.
CAAGCCCCGGAAAGCCTCAATCCAGCAGATCGAAGGCATCCTTCTCGGCATAGCAGATCGGGCAGATCCACTCCTCGGGCAGGTCGTCGAAGGCCGTGCCGGGCGGCACGTCGCTCAGATCATCGCCCTTGTCCGGATCGTACACGTAGCCGCACTGGGAACAGATGTACTTCTTCATGATGGCTCATTCCCCCTGGGATCCCCCGCCGTATCCGCGGAAGGAGGAGAGGGGATCGCGTTCCTGAAATTGATGTCGCGCTGTGGGAACGGGATCTCGATGTCGTGCTCCCTGAACGCCTTGAACACGGAGGTGTAGAGCTCGTCCTTGACCGGTACGATGTTGGCCCACTTGTTCACGAAGACGCGGAGCTCGTAATCGACCGAGCTGTCTCCGTAGCCCATCATCCGCGTCCTGGGCGGCGGGTCCTTGAGAACCCTCGAGTTTTCCCGCGCCGCTTTCAGTATCAACCGCTCGGCCAGCTCGGTGTCCGCGCCGTAGCCGATGCCGATGGGCACCTTGACGCGGGTGACCGGATCGGAGAGGGTCCAGTTGACCAGCTCCGTCGTGATGAAGCTCTTGTTCGGGACGATCAGCTCCTTGCGGTCCAGGTCGGTGATCGTCGTGGCGCGGATCCGGATCCGCGTGACAACGCCGTCCACACCGCCAACGGTGACGAAATCACCGACGCGGATCGGCCGCTCGAACAGGATGATGATGCCGGAGATGAAGTTGGCGAAGATCTCCTGCAGCCCGAATCCGAGCCCCACGCCGAGGGCGGCCACGAGGAACTGGACCTGCTCCCAGCCGATGCCGATCACGTTGAAGGCCACCACGATCCCCAGGCCGGTGATCACGTACTGGCTCACGGCTCTGATGGCGTAGCGGCTGCCCTCCTCGAGGGGGAGCCGCTTCAGGATCGCGATCTCGAGGACCCCGGGAAGGTTTCGCGCCGCGGCAAGGGTCAGGAAGAGCATCACGACGGCCAGCAGCAGATCGGCCAGGGTCACGGCGACGAGCCTGGCCCCTTCCTCCGTCGAATCGACCATGTGATGCCAGAGCTCCACCTGCTCGAGAACGCCGAGAGCCGGAAGAACGTCGGACCAGACGAACCAGAGGCCGAGAACGACGGAGATGCCTACCAGGGTGCGCAGAAGCTGACGGGACTGCTCGTTGATCTTGGCGAAATCGAGCTCTCCCACGTCGGGCTGGGCGGGAGGCGGCTCCTCATCGCTCTCTTCGGTGCGAGCGGCCAGCAGCGCCTCGTGCTTCTTCTTCGCTTCGGCCAGGGCGAGCTTCCCCTGCGCCACCATGAGCCAGCGCAGCACCAGCGAGTAGACGAGGACGATGCCGAAGGTGAGCAGGATCGTGGCGAAGAGCCTGTTCTCCAGCCTGAGGGCCGTGTAGTCGTACCCCGCCGTCGACAGAACGGCGAGAGACAGCGGCATGGCCACGATCAGGGGATACCAGAAGTATCTCAGCTTCGAGAGCCAGCCGTCGGGTTTGGCTGCCAGGACGGTCGCCGGCAGGCCGCTGAACGGTTTCATCACGACGAGGGAGAAGAACGACAGGGCGACCATCGCTCCCACGAAGGAGATCCGGCCGAGTCCCTCGCGATGCTGTTCGAATGCGGCCCACTCGGACAGTGTCGAAACGAACTCCAGGGGAAGAGCGACGGCCATCAGCCAGAAGAGGTGGCGCCTGAGAAGAATCCTCGCTCGATCGGGCCAGCGGAAATGACGCGTTGCCACGCCGTCCTTTCGGCAGAGGGTCCGGACGAACTGGAGGACGAGAAAGAGCAGGGCCGAGGCGTGGAGGGCCGAGGCAACGCCGCGGGCAAAATCCGTTGCATCTGATGCACTGGAGAGGATCCAGGAGACGCAAATCATCAGGACCGGAAAGCGCGCCGCCAGGAGGATGGAGATCGCCAGCGACTGGGCGGTCAGGAGGATGCTGTCCGTCGAGGGTCTCCCCACCTTGCCTGCGGCGGTATCGAGCCCCTTCTTCAGCCGGAAGCTCGAGAGGAATAGGGCGAGAACAACGATGATGTAGAGGATCGAGAAAACGAGGTTGTCCAGAAGCTCGTCGATGAAGCAGCGTCCAGTTTCGATCCAGGCTGTAGGATCGAACAGCCAGGCCAGGGATCCGGGGATCCCTTCGGCCGTTTCCAGGGAGAAGGGCATCAGGCTCGGAATCCAGAGGAGGTGCTCGTCGAGAAATGCGGCGAACTCGGCCGTCTGCTGCTCCAGCATGTTCTGGTTCACGTCGACCTCGATCAGGATACCGAGGTATTCGTCGTAGCCGTCTGCAAGCTGTTCGAGCAGCTCCTTCTTCTTCCCGAGGAAGTCGAGAAGCTCGGTGCGGATCTCCTCCCTCACCTTGGGCGGAACGGCCGCGTCCAGGCCGTCGCTCATCCTCGTCAATGCGGCATCCTCGAGCTTCTGCTCGTTCAATGCCTCGAGCTGGTCGACGATTCGAAGCTGCTTCAGCCGCCCCTCGGCGATCCGCTCCTCGCGCGTTTCCGCACCCCGGCTGAAGTAGACCATGTCGTGCAGCTTGTCGCGCTGGCTCAGGAGCAGCTTGCCCACCACCTCGCTGAGCCCGGCGATCTCCAGCTTCTCGCGGGCATCCTCGAAGTCGTTCCGGACCATGCTCAGCTCGTTCTCGCAGACATCCTTATCCTCCTTGGTGCGCGCGGTGAGCGCCACGAGATCGGACATCTCCTGGCTCAGGGCGGCAAACTCTTCCACCAGTGAACGCACGACGGGATGCTTGTCCGAGGCTTCCTGCAGGGCGCGCTCGGCCTCCAGGCGCGCCTTCTCGGCCTCCTCCTTCTGGCTCCTGGCAGCGAATTCCTCGAGGCCTTTCAGATAAGCCTCCCTTTGCCCCACATCGCTGGCTTTCACGTCGCGCTGAAGGCCGGTCACCTCCGAGCGAGGATCGAGGCTCAGGATCTCCTGCTCGAGCATCTGGATCTCCGCCGCGAGAGCCGCCCTCTGCATTTCGAGCTTGGTTCGCCAGGCTTCCGTCATCAGGACCTGCTGATCCGGGGGAGGCGGAGCCTCGAGCTCCTTCTTCTTTTCCTCGAGCTTCTGCGACGCGGCGGCGAGCTGCTTGCGCGCATCGCCCGGCCTCGATTTCAGCTTCTTGACAAGCTCCTCGAGATCGTCGAGCTGGACCTTCTCCCCGCTCAGCTTGGACTTCAGCGCAGAGACCTGGGCGCCGAGCTCCTTCGCCGTCGCTGCAGGAAAGTCGGACTGCGGATCCCGCGGCTCGAGGCCTTCCAGTCTCGCGAGCTCCTGCTGAAGTTTCCTGACCTCTTCGGGCGCACCGCTGATCGCCTTCTCGAACTCGGCGGCCTGTCTGCGGTTCTCCTCCGCCTTTTCGCTGAAATCGAGCGCCGCCCTGTACTCGTCGAGAATCTCCTTCTTCAAGGCTTCGTCGATCTCGGACGATCCGTCGAGCTCCTCGATCTTCTTCCGGATGCGCGCCGTGTCTTCGGACTCGGCATCCTGCGGCTGCCCGTCCTCCCGGGGCATCGCGGGCGGGGGTGAATGGGCTTCACCTTGAAGCATCGGGAAACATAGACACTGGGTGAAGAAGAGGAAAAAGGACAGGACCAGGACGCGAGACCTCTTCATGGTTGAAATCCTTTCAGGCGTGGCATTCGGCAATTCGGCTTTGATGCAGTCATATCTGCGGCCATGTAGGATAAAGTCCTCCCCCCCGATTTGAACCCTTTCCTTGTTTTTTGCGTATTTACTCGTAAATAGCGGCTCGATTCAACCGCGTCAACCAGTCGTTGCCGGAGAGGACGGGAGGTTGATTTGATCTCCCCAGGTGAAACCGTTAAGCTGCCCTCTTTCATGCCGATGAAGAGGCTCTGGTACAGATCCGGGCCAGCGTTCCTCGGCAAGGACAGCTCAAGACGAGGATCCAGCCATGGCCAGGGAGCTCCGCCTCTTCCCGATCTGCCTGCTTCTTTTCCTGCTTGCCGCCTGCACCGCGCAGGAGATCGATCTCGCTGCGGACGGTTCCACAGGCTATACGATCGTGGTCGCGCGCGATGCCGGGCCCATCGAGAGGGAGGCGGCCGAGACGCTTCGCTTCTATCTGAAGAGGATCACGGGCGCCGATTATCCGATCAGGGACGACGGTGAACCCGTCCGGCGCGATGAGATCATCGTCGGCCGGTCCAGCCGCCATGCAAAGCTGAAGATCGATCTCGACAAGGAAGACCTGCGGGTAGACGGCTACATCATCCGCAGCTGCGGCAGGACGCTCGTTCTGGCCGGACCCAGCCCCGCCGGTACGCGCAACGCCGTCTTCGGCCTGCTGGAAGACCACCTCGGCTGCCGGATGTACGCGCCCGACGCCGTTGTTATCCCCCATCGCCCGTCGCTTCGCCTCGGCCCGATCGACGATCGGCAGGCCCCGGTCTTCACCCACAGGGAGACCCTCCACTACTTCCCCCTGAACAGCGAGCCCTACGTCCGGTGGCACAGGCTGACGGGCCGAAAAGACCGCAGCAGGACCTGGGGCATGTGGGTGCACACCTTCGACAGGCTCGTTCCGGAGGAGACCTGGTTCGACAGCCGTCCCGAGTATTTCTGCGAGATCAACGACAGAAGGGTGAGGGACGGCCAGCTCTGCCTGAGCCACCCCGATGTCCTCGAGATTCTCGTGGAGAACCTGGAAAAAAAGATGGACGCGAAGCCGGATGCGACGATCTGGTCCGTCTCCCAGAACGACAACTACAACTACTGCACATGCGCCGACTGCAGCGGGAAGGACGAGGAGCACGGCAGCCACGCCGGATCGGTACTCGCCTTCGTGAACAAGGTGGCGAGGCGTTTCCCCGACAAGACGATCTCGACCCTCGCCTACCAGTACTCGCGCGCGGCTCCCACTGGGATCGTGCCCGAGAGGAACGTGAACATCATGTTCTGCTCCATCGAATGCAACAGGAGCCGGCCGCTGGCCGACGATCCCGGCGAAGCGGGCTTTCGCCGGGACATCGAGGACTGGGGCCGCCTCACGGACAACATCGTTGTCTGGGATTACGTGGTCCAGTTCCGGAACTACCTCGATCCATTCCCGAACCTGCACGTGCTGCAGCCCAACCTCCGGTTCTTCGCGAAGAACGGCTGCACCATGATGTTCCAGCAGGGGAGCGGCGGCTCGATCACCGAGTTCCACGAGCTGCGCACCTATCTGATCGCCAAGCTCCTCTGGAATCCCGAGAGCGATGTGGACGCGATCCTGACCGACTTCCTCGACGGCTACTACGGCAAGGCAGGCCCCTTCATCGGGAAGTACATCGACAGGATGCACGAGGCGCTGATCGAATCGGGGGGGAAGCTCGACATCTACGGCTACCCGTCGAGCGGGCTTCGCACCTACCTCACCCCGGCGCTCCTGAAGGAGTACACCCGGCTCTTCGACCGTGCCGGGGAGGCGGTCCGCTCCGATCCCGTGATACTGAACCGGGTGAAGCGCGCGCGCCTCCCGCTGGAGTTCGCGATCCTCGACCTCTCGCTGCACGACGTGGACGGCGATCTCACCTACATCGAGGAGCGCGAGGGCCGGTCCGAGGGACGCCCCGGGATGCTGCGGCGCGTCGACGAATTCGTCGACGCCTGCCGCGAGCACGGGATCGTCCGCCTCGAGGAGCACGGCTACCCGCCCGAGGAGTTCCGGGCGACGGTCCTCGAGCTGGTGAAGAAGTCCGAAGGCCGCAGCCTGGGACGGGGCAGGTCGGTCTCCCTCCTGACGCCCTGCAGCCCCAAGTATCCCGTGGGCGGCGGCTCGGCCCTCACCGATGGCAGATTCGGGCTTCGCGACTTCCATTACAACTGGCTCGGCTTCGAGAACAGCGACATGGAGGCGATTATCGATCTTGGCAAGGAGACGGATATCCGGTCGATCTCGGCCGACTTCCTGCAGGAGCCGCTCTCCTGGATCTTCCTGCCCCGCAAGGTGGAGTTCTTACTCAGCCGGGACGGCCGGACATTCGAGAGGGCCGCCCTCGTGGAGAACGAGACGAGCCAGCGCAAGGGAAAGGTGGTCGTGCAGACCTTCGCCGCTTCCCTCGACGGAAAAGCGGCCCGCTTCATCAAGGTGTATGCCGAATCGCTGAAGCTCTGTCCCGGCTGGCACCGCGGCGCCGGCCAGCCGGCCTGGATCTTCGTCGACGAGGTGATCGTGGAGTGACGATCAGGGCGTCTTGACCTTCATCCCCTTTGCCACGTCGATGTAGATGACGTTCGGGTCCTTCATGAAATCCCACTCGGCCTCGAACGACCAGAAGGCGTGCTTCGAGCAGGGCTCGCCGTTCCAGAGGACGTATTGCCGGAAGTTGATGAACGCCGAGTTGGTGTCGTGGTGGCTCGCACCGCCGATGGTGGGAGCATCGATGTCGTAGATGCAGTCGTCGCTGTCAGGCTCCAGCTTGAGGCAGGGCGCTTTCGACGTGTCGTCCGTCCACTTCGGCCAGCTCTCCACGGGGGCCTTGTTGCCCAGGCGGTAGCCCTTCTTCTTGCGGCGGAACTCCCACTTGCCCTTCACCACGCTGTGAGCCCCCTTGGGAGTGATCTGACCGATATGCGCCGTCTTGCCCGCGCCCATCGCACCGCTGTTCCACGTCACCTCGCCCAGCTTGTCGGTCCCGTCGAAGGCCGGCTTTCCCATCACGGCGGCCAGGGCCGTGTATCTGGGCGCGTTCTTCGGGATCGTCTCGCTCTTCTCGCAGAGCACCGTCACCTTGGCCCAGAGGATCCAGAGGTCAACATGGTCCTTTGTGTCGCCCAGCTTGGCCTCGAGGTGAAACTTCCGGCTGCCCGCCCGCGAGAACCGCCTCTTGTTCGGGCTGCCCGGCACCGGGTCGCCCGTGTCGCCGGACCACTTGATCTTCTTCCAGGTCTTCCGGTTGTTCGGCTTGGTCACCGCCGTCACGATCACCTCGCCGCCGCCGTCCTTGACAGCGGCCCAGTTCTTCGGCTTCACGATGCCGTCGCGCCTGGCCCCCTTCACCTCGAACTTGACGAGCTCGGGCTGCACGTCGCCGGTCAGCGTCCACACCGTGGTGCCGCTGGAGCGCGATGCCTTGTGCGTGAAGCTGTCCTTCGACTCGGCGCCGTCCTCCACCGCGATCGCGATCACCTCGCCGTCGTCGCCCCAGAGACCGGCGCCGTACTTCGCCGTCACCGGGCCGCCCGATGACTTGATGTCGCCGCTCTGCATGGCGATCCGCGGCGTAAAGCGCAGCACGCCGTTCTCGATGCGGCCGTCGAGGATCAGCTTGCCCTTCACCGTCATGGTGCTGTTCTTCAGGGTCAGGGGGCCTTCGCCCCGTGCCGGCCCGTCCTCCTTGGGCAGGGGGAACTCGGCGCGGCCCTTCATCGTGTTGGTGATCGAACCGTGAAGCGTCCCCGTGGTCCACCTGGCGTCCATCTCGAGGCTCCAGATGTTCGCCTTGTCTGGAAAAGTCCCCGCAGGCTCCGGAGCCTCCTTCTTCACGTTGGCGCCGTTCGAGAGAGCGACCTCAGTCACGCTCTTCATGCCGGCCACGCTGTTCTTCAGCGTGGTGGTTGCGCCCTCCTTCCGTTCGATGACGCTGTCCACCGAGACCGGAAGGGACGGCTCGAAGGTGCTGTCGTGTTCCAGCTCCATCCCGCCGGCCTTGATCGTCCCCTTGAGAGGAAAGGCCTTTCCCGTGAAGCGGAAGATCAGACGTTTGCCGTCGCGCTTGCCGACGACGCTGAAGGGGCCGGAGCCCGACACGTGGCTCGAGAGGCCGGGACCTGTGGTCCGCTCCGAGGCCGTCATCTTGCCGTTCCCCGTGAGGACGCCGTTCTCCCCGATCTTGAGGGACGCCTTGCCGCTGGCCGTGATCTTGGCCGAGACGCCGGCCTGGCTGAAGGAGATATCGCTCTTGAAGCTGAGGTTCCACGTCTCGGGCGGCGGATCCCCCGCGGCAGCGCCCGACGGGATCAGGGTGCAGGCGGCAAGAAGAAGGAGAAAAAACATCCTGGCGGCGGCCAACAACCGAATTCCTCCCCTGAAACCTGAACCGAAGCCTTGAGTCCTCATCTTGCTACCTCCACTCGTCTCCCTCAGGCATGAGGGCTTGCATGACACTCCGGCGGGACATCCGATCATTTATGGCTTATCGAGTGCAGAAGCCCGGCGGCTTGAGAGGGAATGGAGGGCATCGAGGAAGCGAAACCCGGATTCGACCTGGAGCCTGTGATCGTCGATCAGCGGTGGCCATCATGTTTGAAAGGAGGCCGGGCAGAACCCTGCTGGATCCTGCCCGGCCTCAGGTTACTGTTTCGAGAAAAGTGGGACTGCATCGGGCCGCCCTGGATTTCATTCGAGCCGAGGGCGAATCTTCGGGCGGCCCCGCAGCCTTCGGATCAGGGAATCACGGTCACCACCGCGTCATCGCACCAGGTCGCAAAGTCGAGCTTGCCGTTGGGCTCCTCGTCGATGACGAAGGTGATGAGAAAAGTCCCACGCGGCAGAGCCGTGTCGATGACCGTGGTCCTGCCGCGGCGCTCGAGCTGGCCCTGGACAAGGAGGACCGGGGTCGAGGACTGGATCCAGACTCCGTTCGACTGGAGCCAGTAGGGGCTGTAGTGGCTCATCACGACCATCCAGAGATCGACCTTCTTTCCCTCCTCGTCGCCCGGATCGATCGACACGGTCACCTCGACCGTCGTTCCTTCCTTCACCGTCACTGTACCGTCCATGCCGTTGACCTTCACGTCAGGCACGGGCTCGCTCGACTGCGGTCCGGGACCTCCGGTGTAGCCCATGTCGTTCAGCTCCGTTCCCTGTGAGGGCGGGAAAAAGAGGTCGTTGTAGTACGGATCGGGATCCCCGGCGTCGATGCAAGGGGAAGTGGAGCGAAGGGTTAGATCGTTGGGGGGATTGGCGAACTGGGGATCCGCATCGATATTGCCCGTCCCGGTCGTGTACCCTCCCTCCACATCGGAGTAGTTGACCGTGGCGGAACCGGCGATCTGATCGTCAGTGTTGAAGTAGACGATCGAGTTCCTCACGTTGAGGATTCCGTTGCTGTTGCGAAGCCCCTCGTGGATGTTGAAGGATGCCGTGCAGTTCTCCACGAATGTCGTGGCAGAGCTTCCGTAAAGCCCGCCGCCAAGATAATAGGAACCGCTTTTTCCGGACGCCGTGGGAGCATTGCTTCTGATGATGCTGTTCTTGATCGCAGCTGATGCCCCGGAAGCCAGATAGAAACCTGCCCCGTATGAGTAGGCCTTGTTAGTACTGGTGGACGAAGAGTAGTATGCATAGGCGTAGGTAGTGTTGGAAGAGATCGTGCTCCTGTAAACCGACAAGCTCCCTTGCTTGACGTACACACCTCCTCCATAGCAGTAGGCGTAGCCGTCCCTGCTCGTGTTCCTGGAACGAGCTTCATTGCTGTCGATCGTGCAGTTATCAAAGGTGACATCGCCCGATTCTATGTAGATGCCGCCGCCATAGAAATTTCCCGTTCCGTTGTCCTTGCTGTTCAGGTTGTCATTGATCTCGCACGAGTCGAACTTCAGGGAACCGGACGAGATATCGGCGTAGACGCCGCCACCGTGAGTCTTGGCGCTGTTGTTGGCAATGAGGCAGTGCTTCAGGACCAGGTCCTGTGAAAAACCGCTGTCGTAGAAGATGTTCAGCCCGCCGCCTGCGCCGTCGGACGCAATGTTTCTGTCAATGGTGCACCACTCCATGACCGGCTTGCTGTTGACGATCTTGACGCCGCAATGGTTCGATCGACTGACATCGCAGTTGATCAGCTCCGCGCCGGATGCAGTGGACTCGAAGATCAGGCCACCCCACCTGTTGGTCCCGTCCCAGGTGAAGATGATGTGCTCGCTCCCCGTACCCACGGCCGAGAAGTTGCCGGTCTTCACCTCGAACTTGAAATCACCCCTGAACTCCACACGGACCCCCGGATCGATCTCCAGACCATTGTTGATCACTTCGATGTCGCCATCCACCCAGTAGGGTGAGCCGGCCTTGGTCCAGTGCTCCCCATCAATGGGCCCCTGCACCGGCGTGTCGCAGAATGCCGTATCGATACCGGAAAAAAGAGCAAGGACCGCACAGAGCAGAACCGTATTTCTCGTTTTCATGCTTCTTCTCCTTTGAGAGTTTCCGTGAGTTGCGGCAGAAGCCATGAAGGGTCACTGATATTCCAATCCCGTTGAGCCGTTCCTGGTTCCTGCCCGGATATTCACCGCCAAGCAGTCGATTTCAGCTGACAATCGCTTTCTGCATCAGGGAAGAAGAGGAAAACGGCAAATCGTTACGTGGATTTTATGATTTTTTTCGGTGACGCCGAATCAGTGGTAGGAAAGAGACGTCAGCCCCGCCCGCTCCAACAACCAATCGTGAGCGGGCGAGGCGGCCGCCTGTTTTTACTGAGGATAAGCTCTCTTACCGCTGCTCGACAACAACGGCGTTGGTCAGGTGCAAGGCGCCGGTGGCCCCGTCCTCGATCAACCCCTGGAAGGTGTACGTGCCCTCGGGCAGTCGCCTAGTCAGCACGATGGACGGCGCCGGAGGGACGGTGGCCAGCTTCGGAACGCCGTAGATCGCGGGATCGCCGATGTTGTTGACCAGGGTGATCGTCGGCGGCCCGGGGGGAGTCCAGGTCAGCGGAGTGATGAAGCATCCCGTCCCCATTTCGTCGGGATGGGGCGAGACATCGGACGCATCGGCCTCTCGCCTCAGCATGTAAAGTGCGAACCTGGCAGGTGTGGGACCAAGGGGAGGCGCTTCCATCCTGATCTGGACGAGCTGGTTGTGGCTGACGACGATTTTCCTGTGGGCGTCGGGGCCGGCACTGTTGTTCACGAAGAGCACATCGACCGGGTCGCCCGCCCCGTCGCGCACGAATCCCGATCGCAGGAGCTCGTGATAGGGCGGAAGCTTGCAGACCAGGGCATCGAAGAGTGTGCCGCCGCTGTTGAAGGTCGTGTCCGGTCCCACGAGAACGGGTAAGGTATTCTCAGAGCTGCCGGTACCGCCCGAGCAGTGGATGTTGCCAATGCCATCCAGGGCCAGCCCCCGGAAAAACTCGTACTCCGATCCGCCGATGTAGCCGCAAAAGTCGAGCGCCGTGCCCGTGGGAGCAACACGGGCGACAAAGGCGTCGTTATCTCCGTTGTGGGTGAGATCGGGCCCCACGAGAACGGGAAAGCCCGAGTCGGATTCCGTGGTGCCGGCGACGTAAAAGTTTTCGTCACCATCGAGACCGGCCTCGTAGATCCAGTCCTCGCCACTGCCGCCGATGTAGCCGCAGTATTCGAGCGACTCGCCCGTGGTTGTCACGCGGGCGACGAATCCGTCGCCGTCACCGTTGTAGGTCCAGTCCGGCCCCGCATGGACGGGAAAGGTCCCCCCCAGGGAACGGGTGAAGCCCGCCACGTTGAGACGGCCCGTGCTGTCCACACCGACACCCGTGCAGGTGTCGTATGCCACGCCGCCGATGTAGCCGCAGTAGTCCAGCTTCTTTCCCGAGGGAACGACGCGGCATACAAATCCATCGTAGTCGCCGTTCGCCGTCAGGTCGGGCCCGACGAGAACGGGAAAGGTCGACTCGCTGCTGTAGGTCCCCCCAACGATGTAGATGCCGCCTTGGTCGTCGATGTCGATGCCCGACGCCCGGTCGATATCTTCGCCGCCGATATAACCGCAAAAAATCAGATCTTCGCCCGTCGGGCTGACCTTGGCCACGAAGGCGTCGCCGCTCAGTCCGTTGAGGGTGAGGTCCGGTCCGCCTTTCACGGGAAACGTATCTTCCGACGATGTTGTCGTGCCGGCGATGTATGCGTGCCCTGCCGAGTCGACCTTGATCTGGGGAGAACTATCATGGCCGTTTCCACCGATGAAGCCGCAGTATTCCAGGGATGTCCCGTCAGAGGAGAGGCGCGCCACGAAGATATCGGGTCTGGGGTGCATGGTGAGATAAGGACCCACGACAGTGGGAAAGGAGCCGTCGTCGGAATAGGTGTATCCTGCCACGTAGGCACGGCCGAGATCGTCCACGGCCACCGTGTGTATCGAGTCGAGGTCCGTTCCACCGATGAAACCGCAGTAGAGGAGGCTTTCGCCCGTGGCGCTCACCTTGGCGATGAATGCATCGGAGCTGCCGCCGTTGTACGTGAGGTCGGGGCCGACGAGGGTCGGGAAACCGGTGCCCTGCCCGCATCTTCCCGCAACGTAGAGACAGCCGGCGGCGTCCACGGCGCAGGCGTAGCTGTCGTCGCCTGAATATCCCCCAATGTAACCGCAGTAGAGCAGCATAGACGGGTCGATGACCAGCTTCTCCGAGGGATCGTAGTCGCCGATGTCGAATCCCCAGTGGACCGTGTCGCCGGACTGCGTCTCTTCCAGCGCGTAGGAAACTGGAACGGTCCTGCGCGCGCCATCCCTCTCCTGAAAGGCCACCGGTGCTCCATCGATGAATCTGCCGACCGGGCTCGACACCACCATTTCACCACGATCGTTGACCGTGACAGAGGAAGCACCGCGCCAGGACAGGCGGATCCCATCGGCCCCGGTTCCGGCTTCGACGAGGAATTCATACTTGACCTCGTTCCCGTCAACCCTGAAGACCAGGTCGATGCCGGGCCAGAGGTCGCGGTAGACGATCCCCCCGAAGGAAGCGACGTCAGTGGTCCACTCCTCCCTGGCTCCCTTGAAGAAGTTGAAGACCGCTGCCTGGCGATCCAGCCCTTCAGGTACGATGCCCGGAGTGGCACCGACGAACCCGAGCCGGAATATCGATCGAGCGCCGACCTTGCCCTCTTCGTCTATCCGTCGGAGTTCCACGGTCATCCCCTCGTCCGTGAAAAAGAGCGTCTTCTCGGCGCCCCGGACGACGAACTTGACCGAGTCGGCCAGCTGCCCCTCGTTCTTCACGAAGTGGAGAGGAAGCCCTGCTCCGGGAGCCTGCCCGGCGCCGAGGTGAGAGGCAAGAGCAAAGGCTGCTAGAGCCAGTGCTAAAACAGAAGCGAAGCGGCCATGGAGCGCGATCGAGGATGCCTGGCGGGAAGCTTGATTTTCCATCACTGTTTGTCATCTCCTTGCTGCCGGGTGGGAACTACCGGTACGAACGAAGCGTCAACCTCTCGAGAAGGAAGATCCGTTCAACATAGAACGCAAACTATGGGCCGGTAATTTCAGAATCCCATCGAAGATCCCCGATTCCCGGCACCCATACCTCCTGCGTAACACGAAGCCATTCCAGCAGATATGCAGGGCAGTCAGAGGATAATTTTTTTTCGACCTCGCTGGGCAGCGATGACGCGGCGGGCTTCCACCGTTACCTGGAATCCCCGAGAGTAACGAACGGGGAGGGTGTCAACGAATTGAAGCTCGCCATGGCAGGATGGCAAGAGGTCGGGTCGTGCCAGGCGCGGCCCCTCTCAGGAAATGGAGAATCGCCCCGCCTGCTCCACGAGAAGAACGTCGCCCTCGGACCGGCAGGGGAAGAAACCGTGGGCCACCTTCGGCCGCACGAGGCCGTCTCAATATAGGATTCGCCAGACAACGGCGGCGTGCCTCGATTCCCCGATCACTGAATCGTCATGGGGACGACGTTGGTCGTCTGCCCGTACTGCACGCCTTGCAGCCAGATGCTTTTCCCCGAAGCGTAGGTCGGGACAACGGCGGTCCAGATCACCGTACCGGTGGCGTTCGTCAGCTTGGGACCGAAACCGAGAATCGGATTGGTGAGGTCGAGGGTCACGTTCAGCGACGGAATCCAGTACGAACCCGGTCCAACGAGGCTGTAGCCGAGCCAGGCGTTGGCATTGGGAAGGCCGTTCGTGATGGCGAAGGTGCCGGCCTGGCCCGCCACGAGCGGATCGGGCTGAATCTGAAGCAAGGGGCCGGCCGTGTACTCGATCCTGGTCACGAAGGCGTCTTGATATCCGTTGAACGTGAGATCCGGGCCCACGGTCACGGGGAATCCGTTCGTTTCAGGCGACTCCGTCCAGCCTGCCACGTAGACATTGTCCTGACTGTCCAGGGCGACGCCGTGTCCGTAATCGCAGAAGTCTCCGCCGATGTAGCCGCAG
>CAYZWU010000002.1:0-56499 GCA_964482235.1 uncultured Phycisphaerales bacterium | reverse complement strand
GCTGTCTCCGCCGATGTAGCCGCAATAGTCGAGCGCTGTGCCCTGGGCGTTCACCCGGGCCACGAAAGCGTCGTAGTAGCCATTGTATGTGAGGTCGGGGCCGCCAAGAACGGGAAAGGTCGCCTCGTCGCTGTACGTGAGCCCTGTCACGTAGGCATTGCCCTGGCCGTCCACCGCGATGCCGTATCCGTACTCGTCGCTCGCGCCGCCGATGTAGCCGCAGTAGTCGAACCCCGTCCCCTGGGTGTTCACCTTGGCCACGAAGGCATCATAGGTTCCACCGTTGAAGGTGAGGTCGGGCCCTACGCTCACGGGAAAGCTCGCCTCGTCGCTCCACGTCTCACCGGCCACGTAGGCGCTGCCCTGGCTGTCCACGGCGACGGCGTGGCCCTGTTCGCCGTTGCTTCCACCGATGTAACCACAGTAGACGTGTATCACCGGATCGAGAACGAGCTCTTCCCCTGCGTCGAAGTCTCCCAGTTCGAAGCCGCAGGCGGCTGCGCCTTTCGCGGCGGATGCATCGAGGGAAAACCGCACGGACACTTCCCGCCTCTTCCCGTCGATCACCTGATAGGCGAAGGGTAGACCGTCTTCGAAAACCCCTGCAGGGCAGGTCGCCTCGAGTTCGCCCGTCTCTTTCAAGAAGACCTCGGTCGCCCCCCTGTACACGAGGCGGATCACCGATGGATCGGTGCCCGGCGAAACGACGAACTCGTACTTGAGCTCATCCTTCGCGCCGGAATAGACCAGATCGATTCCGGGCCAGAGGTTGTCGTAAACGATCCGGCTGAATGCGGGAAGGCCGGTTTTCCACTCCGATGGTTTGCCCTTGAAGTAGCTGAACATGGTTTCCTGCCGGTTCTCGCCGCGAGGTGCAACACGACCGGTACCCTCGAACTCGACCGTCATTGTCCAGCGTTGAACCTCACCGCCCTCCCTGTCCGTCATGGCGATGGTGAGCCCCCGGGAAGTAAAGTAGAGCGTCCTGTCGGCTCCCTTGACGTAGAAGGCGACTTCATCGCTGTCGACCTGCCCCTGGTTCTCGATGAAGCAGACGGGGAGGCTGCCCGTGAATTGCTCGATGCCGGCCTGACCGGATGAAGAATCGCCGGTCGTACTCCCGGCGCCTGCAGCGATGGCAGGATTGGTGAAGCAGCAGCAGATGAAGAAAATGAACAGCCTGATCATGGCAGGTTCTCCGTTCCGGGAAATGTCCCTTATCGTTCAGTAGTCACGGATCCGTGGCCTGATTTCCATCCCACTAACATCAGGACGTATTGAATTATACCAAAATAATAGGACTTGTGGCGCGTTTCCGGCGGGCGCAGCTCTTCTCAGGATACGGGAAGCTGGGCCTCGGCAAACCGGATGGAAGCCGGCAAGACATTTTCTGTTCGCCTATACGGTTCACTTCCGCTGTAGGGAGGAGGAAATGACATGTTTTTCTTCCCTGTTCAGTGCAATAGGAGAATTGCCTTGCGAACCGCCCCCTTGCTCTTCGCCGCTGCCGTGATGGGACTGCTCTTCTCGACCCAGAGCCCCGCCCAAGCCGCCGACATCTACGTTCCCGATCACCACCCGATGATACAGGACGCCATCGACGCCGCGGTGGACGGCGACAGGGTGCTGGTTCGGGCCGGGATCTGGAAGACCAACATCGACTTCAAGGGCAAGGCCATCACGGTGAAGAGCGTGGCTGGTCCCTCCATGACCGCGCTGGACGGGCAGCAGGTCTGGCACGTCGTGGCGTTCACGAGCGGGGAGGGTTCCGATTCGGTCCTGGAAGGATTCACCATCACCAACGGCAAGACCATTTACAAGGGCGGCGGAATCTTCTTCGACGGCGCCTCGCCGACGATCACGGGCAACATCATCGAGGGCAATTCAGCGGAAATAGGAGCAGGAATGCGCCTTTACAACAGATCCTCTCCCCTCGTCATCAACAACACCATTCGGTCCAACACGGCCGACCGGGACGCCGGAGGCATGTACATCGGATACGGCTGCAATCCCCTGATCATGGAAAACAAAATTACCGGCAACGAGGCGGAAAATGGGGGAGGAATCGAGTGCCAGTTTTCTACTGACTGCCGGATCGTGGGCAACGTTATAGCTGGCAACCTGGCGTCGCACAAATATGGGCGAGGCGGCGCGATCCTGTGCGACGAGGCGACGCCTCTGATCGCGAGCAACCTCATCGTCGACAACACGGCCGAGGATTACGGCGGCGGAATCTACTTCGAGTACGACTCCCAGGTTGCCGTGACGAACAATACGTTCGTGAACAATCATGCCGGCATCGGCGGCGGGGCGCTCTGTCTCTACAACAACAAGGACACGTACTTCGTCAATGTCACCAACTCGATCCTCTGGGACAACGGCGCCAGCCAGGGGCCGGAGATCTACGTGGGAGGCAAGAACTACGACTCCAAGCTGCAGATCGGACAGTGCGATATCGAGGGCGGCGCCGCCTCGGTCTACGTCGAGAGCGGATCCACCTACAGGTCCGGCGCGGGAATGATCGACGCCGACCCCCTCTTCGTCGATGCCTCTCTCGACGACTTCCACCTCACCTGGTCCTCCCCCTGCCGGGAGACTGGCGACCCGGGCGCACCCGGACTTCCTGTGAACGATTTCGAGGGCGATCCACGCAATGCCGGAGCCGCACCCGACATGGGAGCCGACGAGTTCCACCTGCACGTCTACCATCGAGGCGACCTCGTGCCGGGCGGGACCTTCGACTGCTGCGTGGTCGGCACGCCCGGCGCGACGCCGGTCTGGGTCGCTCTGGGAGCCGGATGCCGGGAGAATCCGGCCTTCACGCAGTACGGCCAGCTCTGGCTCGAGTGGCCGATCCGGCGCGTCCTCTTTCCGGACATCCCCGCCAAGGGCGTGCTCGTGGAAAACCGCGCCGTGCCAACCTGGTGGACACCGGGCACAAAGCACTACATGCAGGCCGCGGCAGCCTCGGAGCTGACCAACCTGGACGTTCTTCTCGTGGAGTAGGAAGGGTCGTTCCGGGAGCGAACGATCGGGCTCACTTCTCGATGTGGATGCAATCCACAGGGCAAGCTTCGGCCGCCTCCTCGCAGTCGTCCTCCAGCTCGGGAGGAACGACGTCGACGAGGACGATGGCCAGCTCTTCGTCGTTCATCTGGAACACCTCGGGGCAGATTTCCGCGCAGACTCCATCTCCCGTGCAGAGATCGTGATCAACCTTTACCTTCATGATTCCCGACTCCAAAAATCGAAACCCAATCAGTTGTCTGCTGTCGCGATCGACGCGATTGCACCTATACACGCTCTTCGTGATCAATCGAAAAAGAGTGCGCCTCGACGGCGCATGACAGGCCGTTGAAACATCGCTGCGGGAATGACTTTATCAACGGTCTGCTAAACTACACGGCAAAGTACTTCGCCTGCCGATGGTGCGCCACCAGCGCCGAGGTGGTCTGCTCGGGCACCATCTCCATGTTCTCCGTGAGCGTGACGCCGATCCGGTGCGGCGTAAGGAGCTCGAACACCGTCTCGTGGGCCTCCAGGTCGGGGCAGGCGGGATAGCCGAAACCGTATCGCGAACCCTGGTACCCCTGCACCGCGTACCCGAGGGAATCGGCCGGCCTCTGCGTTCCGATGCCCAGCTCGTCGCGCATCCTCTCGTGCCAGTATTCGGCCAGGGCGTCGGTCAGCTCGACGCTGAGGGCGTGCATCATCAGGTAGTCGTGGTACTCGTTCTCGTCGAAGAGCTTCCGGGCCGCCTCGCCCGACTCGCTGCCCAGGGTCACCACGAAGAAGGCGGCCACGTCGCCCCCCTCCTCGCGGGTCTTGAAGAAGTCGGCGATGCAGAGGTTCGGCGGCTCCGCCTGGCGGGGAAAGGGGAAGGCGAGCTCGCGCCCATCATGCTCCACCTGGAGAACGTCGCCCTCGGACCGGCAGGGAAAGTAGCCGTAGGCCACCTTCGGCCGCACGAGCCCGTGCTCGATCATCCTGCCCTTCAGCTTCTCGTAGAGGGGCCGGACCTTCCCCTCGATCAGATCCCTGTACTCGTCGGCCGACATCTTGCCGCGCCTGTACCCCCACCGCCCTCGGAAGAGAGCCTGCTCGTTGATGAAGGGGAAGAGGAGAGAGGGATCGATCTCCTCGACCCATCGAGCGCCGAGAAAGGGCGGCTTGGGGACCGGATCGTCGCGGGCGATCGAGCGGTCCCTCGGGCCGGGCTTCCTCTTCGCGCGCCCCTTGCCCGCCGCCGTCCTGGTCGACTCGAGCGTCCCGGCCTCGAACCGCCGCATCGCCTCGAGACCGGCGAAGGCGTCGGCGCAGTAGACGACCGGCGACTCGTAGGGCGGCACGCAGCTCTCAGCCACGAACCGGGTCGTCAACGCGGCGCCACCCAAGAGGACCGGGATCTTCAGGCCGGCCGCCTGGAACTGGGCCATGTTCTCCTGCATCACCAGGGCCGACTTGACGAGAAGGCCGCTGAGCCCGATGACGTCGGCCTTCTCCTCCTTCGCCTTCTCGATGATCGTCTCGGCCGGCACCTTGATGCCCAGGTTCTTCACCTCGTAGCCGTTGTTCGAGAGGATGATGTCCACCAGGTTCTTGCCGATGTCGTGCACGTCGCCCTGGACCGTGGCGAGGAGCACCGTGCTCCGCGTGTCGTCGCTCGTCTTCTCGAGGAACGGCTCGAGGGCATTCACGCTTCTCTTCATCACTTCGGCCGACTGCAGCACGAAGGGAAGCAGCATCTCGCCGCGCCCGAACATCTCGCCCACGTGCCGCATGGCCGGCACCAGGATCTCGTTGATGATCGAGGCTGCCGTCCTGCGCTGCAGCAGGATCGCCAGGATGTCGTCCACGCCGTCGCGATCGCCGGCCACAACCTTCTCGGTCAGGGCCTGCTCGGGAATCGCTTCGTCCTCGCCGCCCTCCTCGGCAGCCAACCCGTCGTCGCCTGTCTGCCCGGCAAAATAGTCGATGAACCGCAACAGCGGCGTCTTCCCCTCCTCGACGGCGCGGTTGTGGATCAGGTCGAGGCAGATCTCGCGGTCCTCCTCGGGAATCCGCGAGAAGGGAACCACCTTGCCGGCATCGATGATGGCCGCATCGAGCCCGGCCGCCACCGCCTCGTGGAGAAAGACCGAGTTCAGGAACTGGCGCGACCGCTTCTCCAGACCGAAGGAGATGTTGCTCACTCCGAGCAGGGTGAAGACGCCGGGCAGCTCCTCCTTGATCCGCCGGAGCGCCTCGAGCGTCTCCTTGCCCGCATCGACGAGGTCGGCGTCTCCCGAGCCGATCGTGAAGGTGAGGGGATCGATCAGGAGGTCGGAGGGCCTGAGGCCGTAGCGCCCCACGGCCAGGTCCAGGATCGCCCGGGCCGTGGCCACCTTCTCGTCGGCGGTCCTGGCCATGCCGTCCTCGTTGATCGTCAGGGCCACCACCGCGGCGCCGTGCTTCCCGGCCAGGCGGCAGATCCGCTCCAGGGTTTTTCCCCCGTCCTCCAGGTTGATCGAGTTGATGACGCAGCGGCCCGGATAGAGCTCGAGGCAGGCCTCGATGCAGTCGGGCGTGGTGGAGTCGATGACCAGGGGCGCCTTGACCGATCCGGCGAACAGCCCGGTCAGGGCGGTGAGGTCGGCCATCTCGTCGCGGCCCGCGTAGGCGGTGCAGAGGTCCACGGCGTGGGCCCCCTTCTTCTCCTGGTCCACCCCCACCTTCACCGCTGCCTCGAAGTCGTCGCGAAGCAAAAGCTTCCTGAACTTCTTCGAACCGTTGGCATTGGCCCGCTCGCCGATCAGGAGGGGCGGGATCTCCTGCCGGATCTCCACCGCCTGGTAGCCGCTCGAGAGGGACGGCTTCCATTCGGGTTTTCGCACGGCCGGCCTTGCGCCTTCGAGAGCCTGGGCGAGGCAGCGGATGTGCTCCGGCGTGGTACCGCAGCAGCCTCCCACGATGCTCACGCCCTCCTCTTCCACGAAGGCTTTCATCCGCGCCGCGAACTCGTCGGGAGAAAGAGGGTAGACCCCCTTCCCCTCCTTGATCTCCGGGATACCCGCGTTGGGAACGCAGGAGATCCTGCCCGGCCAGTTCCGGGAGAGGAACCGGAGGTGGGAGAGCATGAGCTCCGGCCCGGTGGCGCAGTTCAGTCCGAGCGAGAAGACGTCGAAGGGCTCGACCGCCGCCGCGGCGGCCGCGATGTCGGCGCCGGTCAGCATGGTGCCCGTGCTCTCGATCGTGATCGAGACCAGCACCGGCACGTCGCGGCCCGCCTCCTCGAGCGCCTCGAAGCAGCCCACCAGCGCCATCCTGGCCTGCAGGAGATCCTGGCAGGTTTCCAGGCAGACGAGATCCGCGCCGGCCTCGACGAGGGCGCGCACCTGCTCGCGAAAGACGTCGCGGAGAATGCCGGGCGCGATCTGCCCCAGGCCAGGCAGCCTGGTGGTGGGACCGACGGAGCCGGCCACGAAGGCGTCCTTCCTGTTCCCGATCGCCCGGCGCGCGTTCTCCACAGCCGCGGCGTTGATCCGCGCCGTCTCGCCGGCCAGACCGTACTCCTCGAGAACGATCCGGCTGCCGCCGAAGGTGTTGGTCTCGATCACCCGCGCCCCGGCATCGAGAAACGACTGGTGCAGGGCAACGACCACCTCGGGAGCCGAGATGTTGAGGTACTCGTTGCAGCCCTCGTTCGCCCCCCACGCCGAGGCGGGGATGTCGGCGGTCTGGAGATTGCTCCCGCAGGCGCCGTCGAGGATCAGGATTTCGAAATCGTGCGGTTTCATCTGTTCACCTGCTGCACCGGAGGAGTTCGACATCGCACAGGAAAAGCGAACTCGATCCTGTTGTCAAGACTAGCATGCCGTTCCCGCCGCACCAGGTATTAATAGACCGCCGAATGCCGCTTTTCCCCCTGCCCGGCCAGATGATATAATCTTCCTTCCCAGGCGGTTCCTCCCCATCGCCTCCGACAGAGTTTTCGTCACGAAGTAATCAAGAACAAGGAAGAATGATGACCCGATCCGCAGCCTCCTCGAACCTGTTTCGCGGCCGGGCCGCCATCGCGCTGCCCCTCGTCCTGACCGTCCTCCTTCTCGGAGCCTGCAGGGCTCCTGAACCGGAACCCGAACCTCTGCCCGCGCCGCCCGAGCCGGCCCCGAAAAACTATGCCCGCCAGCTGGAGCCAGGCGAGAACGCCCTCATGCGCGTGGCTCTCCCCGACTACCCCGATTTCGAGTCGGGGTATCAGAGCCGCGGCGCTCTTCTCGAGGCTGTGGACGAATCGCTCGCCTACATGGCCAAGCCCTCGGCGAAGACCCACTTTCCCGTCGAGGGGATCTCCCATGCCCGGGCTCGCAACAGCATCGAGGCCTTTCGCGATGTCCTGGTGAGATCGTCGTCCGCGAGGGAGTTCACGCAAAGGATCAAGGACGAGTTCGACGTCTACATGTCCGTGGGCTGCGACAAGGTGGGCACCGTGCTCTTCACCGGATACCACGAACCCGTGGTCTCTGCCAGCCGGACCCGGACCTCGACCTTCCGCTACCCTCTCTACAGGCTTCCCGACGACCTGGTGAAGGAGGCTGATGGAAAGGTCCTGGGGCGGCGAACCGCTTCGGGCACGATCGTCCCGTACTACACCCGGAAGGAGATCGAGACGACGGGCTGCCTCGAGGGCCGGAACATCGAGCTGGCGTGGCTGAAGGATCCCTTCGATGTCTACGTGATCCATGTCCAGGGATCGGCGTCGCTCTACCTGCCCGACGGCTCGCTCATGAAGATCGGCTACGCGGGCAACAACGGCAAGGAGTACGGCAGGCTGAGCCAGTCCCTGATCCGCGACAACAAGATGAAGGCGTCGGAAGTCTCCCTCGAGGGCATCAGGCGATACTTCGCGGCCCATCCCGACGAGATCGCCCGCTACACCCAGGAGAACGAGCGGTACATCTTCTTCACCGAGAACCAGGGCGGTCCGTACGGATCGCTCAACACCGAGGTCACGCCCTACCACACGATCGCCACGGACAAGAGCATCTTTCCGCGGGCGTCGGTGACCTTCATCGACACGCTGCTGCCGAAGCGCAGCGGCAGCGGCAGGATCTCCTACGGCCCCTACGCCGGATTCGCCCTCGACCAGGACACGGGGAGCGCCATCCGCTCTCCCGGCCGTGTCGATGTCTTTCTCGGAACGGGGGCGGAAGCCGAGGCCCTGGCCGGCAGGACGCGTCACGAGGGCAAGCTCTACTACCTCTTTGTCCGGGAGCGGTTTCTCGACTGATCGACCATGGAAAGCAAGCAGACCAGACAGTGGGGCCTCCTGGCCGTGATCACGGCGGCGGCCCTGCTCAGGCTTCTTCTGCTGATCCAGTACGGCACCGTCTCTCCGCTGGCTGAATACCCCGTCGTCGACGCGGCAATCCATCATGAGACGGCACAGAAGATCGCGGCGGGAGGATTCCTGCAGGAGGAGCCGTTCTCCCGGCCGCCCTTCTTCGCCTACTTCGCCGCCCTGATCTACAGGATCCATGGCGCCGATCCCATGGCCGTGGCCGTGGTGCAGTCGATTCTCGGCCTTGTCGGGCTCCTGCTGCTTTACCGGCTGGCGCGCTACTATCTCGACAGGAGCCACGCTCTTCTGGCCACGGCACTCTGCGCCTTCTACGGGCCTTTGGCCTTCTTCGAGCTGAAGCTTCTGCCCGCGTCGCTCTCCCTCCTCCTGATCCTCCTCTTCCTGAACCTACTGGCAGCGGCCCTGGCACGATCGCGAACAATCTGGTTCCTGCCGGCCGGATTGACAGGCGGCCTCCTCGTGCTCGACAGGCCCAACATGATCTTCCTCCCCCTTCTCGTCGTGCTCTGGCTCGCCGTCAGGCTCTCCCCCGGATCGGTGAAGGCGGCGGCCGCCCTGGCTCTCGGACTGATCCTGGGAATCGCTCCTGCCGCGGTGCACAACATGGCGGCGGGCGACGGCACCGTGCCGGTCTGCACGGGCGGCGGCCTCAACTTCTATCTCGGCAACCGAGCCGGCGCCGAGGTCTCCTTCACCGAAAGCTTCGAGGGTGTGGCCGATCCCTCGCAGATGGCCGGGGCGGCGGCCCGCGTCTTCGAGGAGGAAACCGGCTCGCCCCACGAAAGCCTCGGGCAGGTGGAGCGGTTCTGGTTCGGGAAAGGAGCTCGCGAGATCGGATCGGATCCGCTTTCCTGGGCCTGGCTGCAGATCAGGAAGGTGAAGGCCCTCCTGTCCGAGTTCGAGTACGGGATCAACTACTCCTACGCCGCGGAGAAGGAGATCGTGAACATCCTCCACCTCTTCCTCGTGCCCTTCAGCCTGCTGGCCGCCCTCGGCCTGGCCGGTGCCCTGTCGCGAGGCGGAAGAGGCGATCGGGAGCTATCGCGCGTTCCCCTGCTGCTCGTGCTGGCCGCGGTGCTTCTTTCCACGTGGACCTTCTTCACCTACTCGCGGTTCCGCCTGCCTGTCGTGCCGGTCCTGGCCATCCTGGGAGCGGACGCCGTCGCCCGGCTCGCCGCCGCGGTGAGGGAGAAGCGAACCGGGGCGATCCTTGCCGTCGCCCTGCCCGCCGTGATCGTGGGAGCCGTGGCCCTTCTGCCGCCGGGACAGGTAGCCGCGCAGCAGCTCGGCGGCGGCTTCGCCCTTCAGGGGAAGGCGTTCACCAGGACGGGAC
Organism: uncultured Phycisphaerales bacterium; assembly: GCA_964482235.1. Taxonomy (GTDB): domain Bacteria; phylum Planctomycetota; class B15-G4; order B15-G4; family CAYZWU01; genus CAYZWU01. Next base: position 46,825 of record CAYZWU010000002.1, on the reverse strand, counting down.
AGATCGAAGAGGCGTGCGAATCGTACGAGAAGTCCATCCTGGCCGATCCCTCGTCCATTCACTGCTGCCACACCCTGGCCGGCCTGCGGGAGGTCCTGCGCGACTACGCCGGTGCCTGGGAGCTATACCGGAAAGCCCTGGAGATCGCGCCCGACGATCCCACCGCCCTCTCGCGCGCCGCCATCTTTCTTGCCAACTCGCCGTCGTCCTTCGCGGCCCGGCTTCCGCCGCCGTTCAACGAGCGGGCCCAGGCCGAGAGCATGGCCCGCCGCGCCGGCGAGATCGATGGCAAGCTCCCCCTTGCCGATGTGAGCCTGGGCATGGCGCTCTGGATGCGCGGCGCCTCGAGCGAGGCTGACAGGGCGTTCCAGGAAGCTCTCGCCAAGGGCGAACGCGCCCCCTGGCTTCTCCAGATGCTGGCCGGCTTCTACCGGAGCCAGGCCCAGGTCCGGAAAGCCGAGGCGCTCGAGCGCGAGCTGAGGATCAGGAGTCTCGCGGACCGGCCTTGATCCGTTTCGCGCGGTCGGCCTTCGAAGGCTGACCGCAGGAGAACCTCGCCGCCGCAGCGCATGCCAGCCTGGCGATGATGTCGATGGAAACCCGGCGCGCGGCAGGCTCGAAATCGTCGAGCATCTCCTTCAATCCATCCACGAGGCTCTTCTCGATCCGTGAATGAAGCTCGATGCCCTCGGCCGTGAGCTCGATCCGCAAAGCCCTGCCGTCATTCGGATCGGGGCCGCGGCGGATGTAGCCTTTTCCTTCGAGGGCATCGACCATCCGGCTTGCCGTGCTCTTGTCCAGAAAAAGCGCCGAAGCGAGCCTGCCCAGCGGCATGGATTCCTGATCGGCGAGCGTGCTGATGGCGTAGCACTGCGTGACGGACACGTCGTGGTAGCAGATCTGCGTCCTGTCACGGAACTGGTAGATCCTGACGAGATCGCTCAGAGCGCGATGAAGCTCAACGGCATCCTTCCGAAGCGACTTCGCGCTTCCCTTGCCGGACGTCCTTTTCTTTCCTGAAGGTCTGATCGTTTTTCCTCTCATGACAACCCCCGCCTCGGGGGTTCGATGTCAGCGCCGTCACCCGGAGCCCTTCTGCTGGATCTTCTTCCTGTCCCCGGGCTTGATCTTTCCCAGAAGGATGTCCACCTCCTGCTTGACAGCCTCGTAGTTCCAGAGGGAGCGAAGAGCCACCTGGCCGTGCTTCCCGGCCACGAATATCGTGGGGACGGATTCGATGCCGAAGGGCTTCACGAGCGTCTCCTTCCGGTCCACCAGGACGGGGAAGGGTAGATTCATCGGCTGGTAGACCTTGGCCGTCGCCTTGCCGCCCTCACCGAGGTTGACCACGAGGATCGACATTTCCTCGTATCCCTTCTTCCTCGCCAGAACCCCGAGCTGGACAACGGCCTTGCGAGAGATGGGACAGCTTGTCCCGGAAAAGACCAGGACCAGAGCCTTGCTGTCCTTCCTGAACTTCTCGAGCGCCACCTTCTTCCCCGCAAGATCGGGAAGCGTGAAGATTGGCAGGAGGTCTCCCTTGTCCAGGTTCCGCTTCAGGAAGAAGTTCTTCTCGTTGATCTTCTTCTCCACGGCAACCTTGTTGAGCATGGACCGGAACGCGGCGGGATCGTAGCCTCCCATGAAACGCATCCTGCCCCACTTCCCGAAGAGGTAGAGCGTTGGAAAAGCCTGCGACGGGAACGACTTCCCGATCCTGCCGGTGGGATCGCCGATCACGTGGATGTTGGGCGGATGCTTCCTGTAATAGGCGCGCGACTTCTCCACGCTCTGGCCGTGGTCGACGCGCACGAACTCCACCGTGTCGGGATACTCGTCGCGAAGCTCCAGCAGGGCCTCGTAGACCTCGCCCGAGAGATGGCATCCCACCGCGGCGAGCTCCAGGACCAGCACCTTGCCCTTGAACTGCTCGACCTCGAGCTTCTTGCGGTCCTCGAAGAGGAGTGCGGTTTTTTCCTCCTCTTCCCCTGGAAGGGCAGCGGGATCGGGCAAGCTCCCGGCAAAGGACTGTGTTATTCCAGAAGTGAAGAGAACCAGAAACAAAAGGGAAACAAGAACAGCATTCATGGCTTCGCTCCTTTCCTCGTTTCCTGCCGGAGCGTCACGGCTCCCGGCATAACGGCAGGGAAGAGTGCCTCGTTTTCTACCATCGTATTCAACTATCGCAGCAGCCGGACCCGGATTCCGCGTCGCAGCCGCAGACCGGCTCCGTGCCTCGCAGGAACCCCGCGATGATACCGGATGCGCATCCGACTCCGGACCGGACCCTGACCGCCCCCGAGGGGCAGTTCATGGCACAGGCGCCGCACTCGATGCAGGCATCGCGGTCCCTGATGCGGACTTTCTTGTCCTCCGCGGCAAGAACGGCCCGCGGGCAGACCTCGATGCACTGTCCGCAGCCGATGCAGTCCCGGCTGTCGAGCTCCAGGGTCACCACGTTGCGCAGATAAACGAACATCTTTCTCCCGGTCAGGCAACCGAATCGATCACGAGAACAGCCAGGCCCGCTGCGATGGCCAGAACCTGCAGGGGGATGGCGACACGCATTTCCTTCAGCACTCCGGAAAGCGACGTGAACGTCGTTGCTCCGGTAAATTTCAGTCCGAGGTAACTCGTCGCTGCGGGCACGATCAGGATCCAGGGAGCCAGGATGCTCAGCCCGGCATCCTGCCCGGCCTGCATCCAGGATATCCAGAGAGCCAGGGGAAGAAAGACCAGCCCGGCACAGGCCCCCTTGAGGGAGAAGGCGCGCCCCGGCAGCCAGGGCAGCAGGACCGGTGTCGCGACGGTGCCGGCCAACCAGCATCCGACGATGATGGCCGCAAAAGGAATCCCGGCGGACACGATCCGTCCCGCCTTGTAGCCTCCCTCGCCCAGGCCGGCGAGGACAAGAAGAACCAGGATAGCGACAAGAACGTGCTTCAGGGAGTCGACGATCTCGAAGGGGACGAGAGCCATCCTGTCGCGCAAAGGGAATCGGACAAGCCTCGTGGCAGGCGCGGCCTCGAGTCCGGCATCGAGAAAATCGGGGAGGTCCTCGGCCCGCACGGGACCATATTTCACCTTGAAGCCGCTCCTTCTCTTCACCTCCTGGGCGTTCACTCCCGGTGCCCCCAGCTGGGGGACGATGAGCGTCCTGTGGGTGACGAGATCGGCGAGGGAGGCGACCGCGACGCTCCGGACGATCTCCTCCGTTCCGAAGGTCCCCTTGCCGGCGGCGCACCAGACGTTTATCCCCTTCGAGTCGAGAACAAGGATCCAGGCGCTTCGGCCCGGGAGGCTCGATCGGAGGCGATCGAAGCTCATCTTGTAGTTGGCGGACACCAGGATCGGCGAGTCCGGTCCCGGATCTCCCAGGGCATGGATCCCGGGATCCACGCGATAATTCATGCGGTTGATTCCCCACCGCGCCTTCCAGGCCCCCAGACGGTCGGAACGGGTCAAGAAGGAATCCACCCGCGGGATCTCGTCGAGGTCGCGACCCCCTTCCTGGCAACAGGTGCACGGATTCGCGGAATCGGTTGTCTTGACTATCTTCTGGAACATTCCTGTGCCGTTCCGGATTGAGTAGAGAACCATTCAGGACCACTCTCGAACGACATCATTGCTAACAACAATTGTTGTATGATGCAACTAATTTTTTGGCGTAGACATTCTCGATGAGCTACATCTTGCTCACGCTTCCCATGCCGGAAATTCTCTGATCGACGTTTCCGGGCTCCCCCGCGTACCCGATGTGGCCCGTCCCGTTGATCTCCGCCCTCAGGCTCCGGGAAGCGAAGACCGCGGCATTGCCCGTCCCGTTGATCGTGACCGACACGTCTTCGGCCTTCAGATCCTGCGCTACGAGGGAGCCGGCACCCGAGATTGTCACTCGGAGCGATCCGGTCCGGCCGCTGGCGGCAACGGTGCCGGCGCCGTTCAGGCTGATATCGAGCCTCTCGTTGTCCGCTCGTGAGAGATCGAGATTCATGACACCCGATCCCGTCACCTCACTCATGTCCTTGCAGGTGATGACGAGCTCCATTGGTGTCTCGGGAGAGATCTTTTCATCGGTGTAGACATGGAGCGTGGATCCCCGGACCTTGGTGATCACCAGGGGCACGATGTTGTCGTCGCCGGTGATCGAGAAACTCTGCTCCTCGCCGCAGGTGACCTTGACGCTGTAGGCGCCGGCCACGTCGAGAGCGCTGAATGCATCCAGATCGCGCTCCTCGGTGAAGGCGACACCGCTTCCCTTGAGCCCCGCCCCGTTGCAGAAAAGGTCGCAACAGCCGCTCAGGAGGGCGGATGCCAGACAGATCAGAACGATTTCCGGTATTCTCATGACATGCTCCTGGAATGGGTGGGTGCCCTTTCAGGTCGGATTGCCGGCAGCTCACAGGGCGGCAACCTCTTTCCGGTACGATCTATTGTATGAGAAGAACCGCCTCGGCGCCACCTTGTACGGCGCAGGCATCGGGATCGGTTCGTTCTTGACAGCGATCGCCTTTCCCAGGAAATTAATAATTCCAGCGCTGATCCCCGGTCGAATGATGATTTCATGACGGGGAGCTGCCGACAGGATTCTTGTCGAAACCGTCGAAACGGCGCGGAAACCGGGAGAAAGAACGGAATGACCAGGAAGACGATTATGGGTCTCGCGGCGGCCGCGGTGGTTGCAGCGGTCCTCGTGCTGCTATTCAAGGACCGGATCTTCCGGGCCGGTCATGGACAGGAGCGGCTCAACGTTCTTCTGATCACGCTCGACACCACGAGGGCCGACTGCCTCGAGTGCTACGGCCATGAAGAGGTGAAGACGCCTTTCATCAACGCTCTGGCGGAAGAGGGGACGCTGTTCGAGCAATGCACGACCAGCGCTCCCATCACGCTGCCCGCCCATGCGAGCCTTCTCACGGCCACGCATCCCTTTGTTCACGGAGTCCGCAACAACGGACAGATCGTGGTGGACAGCCGCAACACCTCCCTGGCCGAGATCCTGGAGAGCCGAGGCTATGCCACCTGCGCCAGGACGGCCGCCTTCGTGCTGCACTCCTGCTTCGGCCTGAACCAGGGATTCCAGGACTACCAGGATGTGGACCAGGAGGAAAAACCCGGCGGATCGAAGCAAACCCAGGGTGGCCTCGGAGACCCGCTTCCCCCCGGAACGACGGGCAAGGGGGGAGCCTTCGCCGCGGCGCTGGCAGAGCCCAGCTGGGACATCGAGAAGCCGGCGAACGTGCTGGCCGACAGCGCCATCGACTGGCTCAGGAGCCATGCGGAAAACGACGACTCTCAGCCCTTCTTCCTCTGGGTGCACTTCTATGATCCCCATTCTCCCTTCGAACCGCCCCGGCGATTCAGGGAGGCCTATCCCGAAGAACCCTATCTGGGTGAGATCGCCTTTACCGACGAGCAGCTCGGCCGCATCCTCGATGTCCTTGACGAGCTCGATCTGTCCGGGCGGACCCTGGTTGTCCTCGTCGGCGATCATGGCGAGGGTTTGGGCCAGCACGAGGAGCCCACGCACACCTGCTTTCTCTACGACACGACCCTGAGCGTGCCGCTGATATTCCGGGCTCCGGACGTCGTTCCCGAGAACAGCCGGATCAGCTCCCAGGTCCGCATCATCGACGTGGCGCCGACCATCCTGGAAATTCTGGGGATCGATCCCATGAAGGATGTCCAGGGAGGAAGCCTGCTCCCTCTCATCAGGGAGGAGCGATCGAGCGGATTCGCGGCGTACAGCGAGACGTTCGTGCCGTCGTTCGAATATCAGCTCTCCCATCTCCGCTCCATCAGGATCGACGGCTGGAAATACATCCATGCTCCCTTGCCGGAGCTCTACCGGGTGAAAGACGATCCCGGCGAGACCCGCAACGTGGCAACGGAAAACCCCAAGCTCGTGAGCAAGATGCGAGGGCTTCTCAAGGAGATGCTCGCCGCCGCGCCTCCTCCGGCCGAGGACGAACCGTCATCCGCCCTGAGCCCCGAGGACCGGGAGCGGCTCATGGCGCTCGGTTACATGGGAGGTCTCGCCCAGGGGAAGCCCTCAGGCAGCGAGCTCGACCTGTTCGAGCCGTCGGCCGGCGACCCCAAGAACTACGCGCGCGAGCTCAGGCTGGTAACCCAGGGCCTGGGCTCGATGAGGCATTCGCGGTTCAACAAGGCCATCGAGCTTCTGAGCGAAGCGGCCCGGCTGCAGCCGAGCTGGCGCGTGCCCAGGGAGCTGATCGCCATCTCTCTCACCGAGCTCGGACGCAAGCAGGAGGCGGTCGCTCTCTTCGAGGAGATCCTCGAGGAGGATCCGGAGAACGCGGGGACCAACACCAGGCTGGCGATCCTGCATGCGGAAATGGGAAACCGCAGCAAGGCGCGACATCATCACCGGGAAGCGCTGCGGGCGAATCCCGAGCTGCCCGACGCGCGAAAATGGCTTACCCAGGACGCCCTGAGACGGGGGCGCCACGACGAGGCTCTCGCGGAGCTGCGTGCCGCCATCAAGCACGCTCCCGAGAACGTGTCCGTCCTGTCGCTTCTGTCCTGGAACCTCGCCACATGCCCGGACGACAGCCTTCGATCGGGGGAAGAGGCCCTCGTGCTGGCCGAGCTGGCCTGCAAGTTGAGCGAGGGGAAGAACGCCCTGGCCCTGCAATCGCTGGCCGCGGCTCTGGCTGAAACGGGGCGCATGGATGAGGCGGTCGAGAAGGCCACGGAGGCGGCCAGTCTGGCCTCGGCCAGGGGCAAGCAGAGGCTGGCTCGCTCGATCGAGAAAATCCGCGACAGCTACTACTCCAGGGGAAAGCCTTATCATCAGGAAAAATGAGATGCGAGGCACGATCCCGCGCGTCGCATGAAGTATCGCATGGGCTGCGATTCCGATTTTCACCGAAACCCGGACAGGGAAATCACTGTTCAACCGGTATTCTTCGCAACACCGCAAAGCCGTCTCAAAACAAGAGAGGAAATCAAATGGTCAGGCATCTCGAGATTGCAGTGTATCTTCTCCTTCTCCTGGTAATTTTCCTCCCTGCCTCCGGACGCGCCGAGTTCGAGATTGGCGTTCCCCATGACGTGGACAGGCTCGCGAACGGCAACACTCTGATCACGGACGGGGGAAGCCTGTTTCCGGCCCGGGGAAGCCGCGTCATCGAAGTTTCTCCGGAAGGGGTCCTGAAGGCGGCATGGCTTCTCGATCTAGACTTTGCACATAACGCCGATCCAACGGGCACCGGTGGTGTTTTCGTTTCCGACACGGGCAACGACCGTGTCGTCGAGGTGGACGACAGCGGCGCGATTCTCTGGAATTCCGACGACCACTCCCCGTTGAGCGACGGCTCGTCCCTTCGCTATCCCAATGACGCCAATCTCCTCCCCTCAGGCGCCATTGTCATCACGGACAGGGACAACCACCGCATCATCGAGATCGACAGGTACGGCAATATCCTCTGGCAGTTCGGCGTGACCGGTGTGCCGGGTGGAGACTCGACGCACCTGGACGGCCCGCACAACGCGGACCGGCTTGCCGGCGGCAACACGCTGGTGGCTGATTCGAACAACGACCGGATTCTCGAGATCGATCCAACCGGCGTCGTGGTGTGGCAATACAGCCCCGCGGGACCGGAAGCGCTGAGATGGCCGCGCGACGCCGACCGGCTCGACAGCGGCAACACGCTCATCACGGACACGGCGAACAGCAGGATCATCGAGGTCGATCCGGGGGGAACGGTTGTGTGGGAGCTCGCGGGAGTCGTTGGCCTGCCCTATGACGCCGACCGCCTCGCCGACGGCAACACCCTGGTGAGCGATTCCGACGGTTCGCGTGTCGTCGAGGTCGATTCTTCCGGCTCGGTTGTCTGGGAATACCCGGGCACAGTGGCCACGGTCTACGACGAGGTCTGGATCCACAATCCCACGAGCGGCGTCGACCTCTTCACCCACGTTCACAAGCCGGCCGACGCGGGGCCTGACAAACGCTACCCTGCCTTCGTGTTCGTTCCCGGCGGATCGGGCGCCGGACAGCACTATCATTTCGAGGCGGAACAGAAGGCGGCCGAGGGATTCGTGGTCGTCCATTTCGATCCCGACGGGCGCGGCTCCAGCACGAACGGCGGAACCTACACGGTCGAGGATTACTGCGGATATCTCCAGCAGGACGGGCTGCACGCCGTCCTCGAGTACGTGGCCGCCCTACCCGAGGTGGACTACAACAATATCGGAGTCCTTTCCGGCTCCTACGGGATCACCATGGCATCGGGGGCTCTGGCCCGATACCAGGACGATCCGCCGGTGCGGTACCTCATCGACAACGAGGGGCCGGCCGACAGGAACGACACCGCGTCCGTCAACGGCGGGCACGTACCTGTCGATCCCTCCAACAACGCCTTCTGGGCGGAGAGGGAGGCCGCGACCTTCATGCCCGATGTTCTTGCCCGTTACGTCCGCATCCAGACCGAGGTGGACCACAATCCTAACATCACGGACAACCATCACGCCGTCATGCTCAACAACGCGGCGACCCACACGGCCTTCGGCGGATCGGGAATCTCCCCGTGGACGCGGGTGAACCGCGACTTCGAAAACTCACCCAACCAGACATACACCATCGCGGATCCGGCTCTCTGGATTCCCGAAAGCCAGAGCGGGCACTCCCATGTTCTGGACACCCTTCTCCTTCTCGAGTGCGCCGCGGCGCCGACCATGACCGTTTCGGGCGACCTGACTCCGGGCGGCACGGCCGGATTCGCCATCGGCCTGGGTGAAGCGATGGACGGACAGCCGTTCCGGTTCGCCGTCTCCTTCGGCGACGGTCCCACCGTCATCCCGGGCGTGACGACGATCCACCTCGACATCGATCGCCTCGTCTCCATGACGCTGCAGCAGGACGTGCTCGACAGCAGCGGATCAGCTGTCGTCAGCGTGCCCATTCCCGCGGGATCAGGTATAATCAACACCTATTATGCCCAGGCTGTCTACCGGCACCCCGGCGCGGCAACGGGCTACTCCGCCACGACAGGTGTCGCCTTCGAGGTGGCGAATCCCTGACAACGGCGGAAGATCCATGCAGCAGCAGTTGACTGGTCCGGAACCATGAATTCGAAAAAAGAACGGACCGCATCGGGACGGCGCATCCGCGTCGCCTTCCGCGTTCTGGTCGCGCTTCTCTGGGTGTTCGTCGCCTGGTGGTACCTTCTCCCCCATTCGGCCGACTCGGTGGAAAGGGTATTCTGCCTGGGAATCTTTCGTTTTGTCGGATCGATCGTTTTCCCGCTCGCTGACGCCGTTCCCTTCAGCCTGGGACTGGTGGTGGTCCTTCTGCTGCTCGCCGGATTCCCGCTGCTCTGGATCGTGCGCTGGATCTACATCCGCCGCATTGGCAGCGGCTCGCACTGGCAGGGACTCCTCTGCGGCCCCGTCTGGCTGCTCTGCCTGGTTCCCGTCGTGCTGACCTGGTTCCTCCTCTTCTGGGGCGCCGGTTACCAGCGTCCTCCCCTGGATCAGCGGCTCGGGCTCGAGACCTCTCCCGTGACCGCGGCGGAAGACGCAAGGCTGCAGGATCTTCTCCTCGAGACGATCCGACGCGACCTTTCCCTATCGGGCAAGCCGGGCCAGAGAGACAGGGAGTGCGCGCTGGCCGCAATCTCCCGCTCCATGGCAAGCATGGTGGAAGAATGGGACGGCAAGCCTCTCTCGATGCCGAAGGGGGTCAAGGCTTCGCCGCGCGGTCTTCTTCTGGCCTTCGGGACAACGGGAATCTGCTCGCCGCTCACCCTGGAAGCGCATGTGGACGGCGGGCTTCCGGAAACGGCTTTCGTCCAGTGGGGATCGCACGAGCTGGCTCACATCGCCGGGATCTGCAGCGAACCGGAAGCCACCTTGACGGGATATCTCGCCGGTCTGCGCTCGAGCGATCCCTTTGCCCGGTACGCCGTGGCCCTGGATATCTACTGTTCCCTCGTCCAGGGGCTTCCTGACGAAGAACGCAGAAAGGCCATGACAGCCCTGCCTGAAGAAGCGCTTCGCGACCTGCAGGCCGAGTACGACGCTTACCGGGACTACAGCATCGAATTCCTGGAGCGGCTCACCCACGGCGCCTACGACAGCTATCTCAAGGCACAGGGCGAGGAGGAGGGGATCAAGAGTTATGCCAGGGGAACGGCTCTCTTCATCTTCGCCTGGCGTGCCGGTCTTGTCACGCTGCCTTGAACAGGCCCGGCGATCATCCGACCGGCGCGGTCGATTTCCTGATCGTGACCAGGGTCTCGTGCATCGCGGCCGCGTCGCCCATGTCGCTCATTGCCGACTCGCGCAGCTGATTGACGCCCTGCAGGCTTCCCTGCCACGCCGCGGGATTGAAGAGGAGTACCTCCCTGAGCTGCGCCTCGTCGCACTTCAGCCGGGCGCGGACCGATCCTGTCCTGCTTTCCACCACGATCTGCTCCCCGTCGAAGAAGCCGAGGGCCGAGACGATCTCCGGATGGGCGCGCACCACGGGCTCGGCCGGAAGGTCCGCCTCGTTGATCTGGGCATTGACCATCTTGAGCGTCTTGGTGGCGACCAGGCGGAGCCGGCCCGGCTCCAGCGAGAGCGACGGAAGATCGAACCGCGTGATGAACTCGAACTTGCCGGACGGTGTGTCGAAGGTGCGGTCGGAGAAGGGCACGGCCGTGGCGGCCGGGTTCGGCAGGGGGCTCTCGGCGAGCCTCTCGCGCGTGATGCCCTGCTCGGTAAGCGGGGCGAGCAGCCGGTCGATCCACTCTTTCGGATCGCCGGCCAGGTGCGAGCCGAAACCGAGACGGTCGGCCAGCGCCTGGAAGACGGCGCTGTCGGAGCGCGCCTCTCCGAGGGGCGGCACGACCTGCTGGTCGAGCCCGAGCCAGTAATGCCCGTAGGCTGTCACGAGGTCGTCCATCTCCAGGTAGGTGGTGCAGGGCAGGACGAGGTCTGCCTTTCCGGCCGTGGCGGTCATGAACTGCTCCACCGCGACGATGAACTCGAGAGAATCGAGCCCCTCGAGCACACGGCCCGTGTCCGGGCAGGTGGCAGCCGGGTTGGCGCCGGCCACGAAGCCCATCTTCACTGGAGGATCCTCGGCCGCGAGGATCTCGTCGCCGAGCCGCGGCAGCGCGATCTGGCGGCTCCGGCTCTCCGGGACATCGTCGAAGAGGGAGAGGTCGAGGCCGACTCCGCCGTTCGAGTCCGTCTGCACGCCGCCGCCGCTGATGCCCACATTGCCCGTGAGCGCGGAAAGCGCATCGATGAGGCGCACCGCGCTGCCGCCGTTCTTCCAGTAAGACGGCCCCAGGCCGACCATGCTGGCCAGCGGCTTGGTCTCGGCGTAGAACCGGGCCAGATAGCCGATGTCGCCCAGGGGGATGCCGGTTGCGTCGGCCACATCGTTCAGGTCCACGGAGAGAACCGCCTCGCGATATTCCTCGAAGCCGACGCTGCACTTCGCGATGAACTCTTCATCCACGGCTCCCTGCTCGATCAGCAGCCGGCCGAGGCCGGCTGCCAGCATGGCATCGCTCCCGGGCCGGATGGCGAGATGACGGTCCGCCTTGCTAGCCGTGGCGCAGGTCACAGGATCGATCACCCAGAGCTTCGCGCCATTCTTTCGCGCCCTGCTGACGATCGGCCACCAGTGAACCCGGGTGGTCGCGATGTTCTTGCCCCAGGCAACGAAGCCGGCGCTGTTCTCGAGATCCTCGGGAGCGTGCGCGCAAGGCCCGCCGAAATCGAGCCCCTGGGCTGCGTGGGCCGCCTCGACGCTCGTTCCGCCCTTGAGAAATGTGGCTCCGCCGAAGTGGGCCCAGAACTTCCTGCTCAGGAGCCGCGCCACCTGCCCCTTGATCCCCGAGTAGCTGATGAAGGCGATCGAACAGGGGCCGAAGAGGTCCCTGTAATGGGCGAGCTTTTCCGCCGTCAGGTCGAGGGCATCGTCCCAGGAGATGCGTTCCCAGCCGCCTCGCGCCCGCCGCCGGGGATGGAGAATGCGGCTCTCGCTGTAAAAGCGCTCCAAGTAGTGGTTACCGCGATAGCAGAGGAAGCCGCCCGTCACGCCGTGCGCCGGATCCCCCTTGTGCTTCACGATCCGCCCGTCCTCCACTTCAGCCACGATGCCGCACGAGTCGGGGCAATCGCGGTTGCACGTCGTCCTGATCTGTTCGGTCATGGAGTGTCTCGTCAGAAAGAAAGAGCTCTCGGTTTCACGCCGCAGGTTCATTCATTATACAGCTTTGCGGCACGAGCGGGAGAGGCGCAACTCCATATTATCCGCGCCCTCCATCGAGATTGCCCGGCGCCTTCACAACCCGTTTTTTCTCTCGTCTGGGTCAACATTTTGGGAGACCTGGATTTTTATTCTGTTATGATGTCGAATGGTTATATTCTGACATGTGGCCGGGAATTGCATTCTTGGCAACAGGGTCCTCAACCTGAAGACTAGATGAGTCGGAGAAACAGCGTGACTATAGCGAAGAACAATACGAGTGTTGACGATTTCAAGGTCGCCGATCTGAGCCTCGCGGAGTGGGGCCGCAAGGAAATCACCATCGCCGAGTCCGAGATGCCGGGTCTGATGGCTGTTCGCGAGGAATACGCGGGCAAGAAGCCGCTCGCCGGGGCGCGGATCATGGGATCGCTTCACATGACGATCCAGACGGCCGTCCTGATCGAGACGCTTGTCGAGCTCGGCGCCGAGGTGCGGTGGGCGAGCTGCAACATCTACTCGACGCAGGATCATGCGGCGGCTGCCATCGCCGAGACCGGCGTCCCGGTCTTCGCCTGGAAGGGGGAGACCCTGCAGGAGTACTGGTGGTGCACCAGGCAGGCCCTGACCTTCCCGGGCGGCAAGGGCCCGACCACGATCGTGGACGACGGCGGCGACGCGACCCTGCTGATCCACCGCGGCTACGCGATGGAGAACACCTATACCGAGACGGGCAAGCTCCCGCCGGTCAGCACGGAGAACGAGGAGATCGAGGTGGTCGACACGCTCATTCACAAGGAGCACGCGAACGATCAGGAACTCTGGCACAAGCTGTCCTCGGAGATCGTCGGCGTCAGCGAGGAGACCACGACGGGCGTCCACCGCCTCTACAAGATGGCCCAGGAGGGGACGCTCCTCTTCAGCGCCATCAATGTCAACGACTCGGTGACCAAGAGCAAGTTCGACAACCTCTACGGCTGCCGCGAGAGCCTGATGGACGGGATCAAGCGCGCCACCGACGTGATGATCGCCGGCAAGAACTGCGTGGTCTGCGGGTACGGCGACGTGGGAAAGGGCTGCGTCCAGGCTTTCAAGGGGCTCGGCGGCACGGTCTTCATCACGGAGATCGATCCGATCAACGCGCTCCAGGCCTGCATGGAAGGTTATCCCGTCGTGACCATGGACGACGCCTGCAAGTACGGCGACATCTTCGTCACCGCCACGGGCAACCTGGACGTGATCACGCGCGAGCACATGGACCGGATGAAGGACCAGGCGATCATCTGCAACATCGGACACTTCGACAGCGAGATCCAGGTCAATCCGGTGCTCAACGACAAGACGCTCGAGCGGATCGAGATCAAGCCGCAGGTCGACCAGGTCCGGTGGCCCGACGGCAAGGTGATCACGCTGCTGGCCGAGGGGCGCCTGGTCAACCTGGGCTGCGCCACGGGCCACCCCAGCTTCGTGATGAGCGCCAGCTTCACCAACCAGGTCATCGCCCAGATCGACCTGTGGGAGCACCGAGGCGACGACAAGTACGGCAAGTCGGTCTACATGCTGCCCAAGCTGCTCGACGAGAAGGTGGCGCGGCTCCACCTCGCGAAGCTCGGGGCCAAGCTCACCAAGCTCACCCCGAAGCAGTCCGAGTACATCGACGTGCCTGTGGACGGGCCGTACAAGCCGGATCACTACCGGTATTGAGAGGTCGTTGAAGGAGCCATCCAGATCCTGTCAACCAGTGCAGTGAAGTAAACAGAATCGTCTGACTATGTTTTCTTCACTGCGCTGGTTTGCATTTTTGGATCGATACTTCTTTTCATCTACCTCCGATCGCTTTCCGAACCGGTTTCAAAATGATGGTCCGAATTTGCATGTATTTTTGATGTGGCTATTCAAAAATACTTATATTCGATGGATTGCTGACAGCTTCGACGAGACGCCCTCAGGACGAGCATCCTGCCGGACGGAGGCCAGCTGACCGGTAAGTTCACTGGAAATGGAGAACGTGATCGGATGACCATGCACCGCTTCGAAAAGGAACGCAGCCGCTTCGCGGTCACGCAGCAGTACACCTACCTCAACCACGCGTCGCGGGGGCCGATCTCGCCGCCGGCGCGGGAGGCGATGGAGCGGATCATTGACGACGCTGTGACCGTGCACCCCGACCAGATACCAGGCATGGCCGGCGACTTCGACGGAGCAAGGCAGTCGATCGCCGACCTGATCGGCGCGGCGAAGAGGTCGATCGCCTTCATCCCCAACACCTCCACGGGGATCGCCATGGCTGCCGGCTCCCTGCCGATCGCGGCGGGGGACAACGTGATCGGCGCGCGCGGCGAGTTTCCGTCGAACATCTTCCCCTGGCTCAACCTGGCGCGCCGCGGCGTGGATGTGCGGCTCCTCGAGCAGCGGCCCGGAGGGATCACGGCCGACCAGGTTCGCGGTGCCATGGACGAGCGGACCCGCGTGGTGGCCCTCTCGTGGGTCGGCTTCTCCGACGGCGCCCGGATCGACGTGCCGGCCATTGCGGAGCTCTGCGCTTCGAACAGGAGCTACTTCGTCCTCGACGCGATCCAGGGGATCGGGGCGCTGAAGGCCGAGCTCGAGGGCGTCCACTTCCTCGTCTGCGGCAGCGGCAAGTGGACGCTCGTGCCCCAGGGCGGCGGCTTCGTCTACATAGATCCCGACCTGATCGAATCGCTCCACCCCGACCGCGTGGGGTGGCTCTCCGTCGCCTCGAACGCTGACATGACCGACTTCAGCTCCCTCACGGAGTACGACTTCGAACTGGTGAACGACGCCCGGCGCGTGGAAACGGGCAGCAACTCGCTCCTGGTCCAGACCGCCCTCGGCGCGAGCAGCGCCTATCTTCACTCGCTCGGCCCGGAAGCGATCGAGAAGCGGGTCATCGAGCTGTGCGACACCCTGATCGACGAGCTGCGACGCAAGGGGATCGAGATCGCCACGCCGATCTTCGATGGCCGGCGTTCGGGGATCGTCTCCTTCCCCATGCCCGACGCCCCGGCCGTCGCCGCACGGCTGATCGAGCAGAAGGTCATCGTCTCGGCCCGCGAGGGGAAGATCCGGACGGGAATCCACTTCTACAACAACGAGGACGACGTCGGTCGCCTTCTCGCCGAGCTCTGACAAGCGGATACCGAGCCCGCGCAATCTCCTCCACATTCGGGAGGGGGCGTTCAGAATTCGGATATTGCGCTGTCCGAATGTGGTGGAGATTGCGCGGGCTCGGTATGATTTAGTTGCCTTGGAAAGGATCATAAATTATAATTCTAAATAGATAAGTGTGCCTTGGTAGCTGCAGGAGCGGATCTCTCGTCATCTCGAGAAATGCCGCTGATGGAGAAAGAACGACGAGACCAGCCCAGCAGGCAAGAAAAGGGAGAAACAGGATTCAGCCGGCAGATCACGCTCCAGGAAAATCATCTTATCTTCTTACAGAGCACGAGGATACATAGAACACTGAATCGAGAGTGCGAGTAATGAAGCCTGACACTCCACATCTTCCGAACTGGTCCAGGCCCGATGATTCCAACATCAACAGGATCCTGCAGCGCCACCTCCCGTGGATTCAGGCCTACGTTCACCGCAAGCTCGGCGACTTTCCTCGCCACAAGTCCGACACGGGAGATATCGTTCAGGAAGCCCTCGTCCAGTTCCTCAAGTACGGACCCAGGCTGCACGTGACGAACGACGGCCAGCTCCGCGCCCTGCTCAGCCGCATCGTGGTCAACGTGGTGAGCAACCAGTACGAATGGTTCACCGCCTGCCGCCGCGCCATCGCCCGGGAGCGGCCCCTTTCCTCGGAAACGGTCTTGAACCTCAATCCACCTGAACGCATTCAGGACACGCCCAGCAAGATCGCCATCCAGCACGAGGAAGAGGCCTGGCTGCGCCTGGCGATCGAGTTTCTCGATTTCAAGAACCGTGAACTGATCGTTCATCGCAACTGGATGAGCCTCTCGTTCCAGGAGATCGGCGATCGTCTCGGGATCTCCAAGGACGGGGCGCGAAAGCAATACTACAGGGCAATCAAGGACCTGATCGAGAAGGTCAAGGCTCTCAAGGACGGCCGGCTCGATGCCGTGGTCGGCCCGGAGCTCTCCCGGGAGATGGAAGATTGAGCTCAGCTCCGGAGAGGCCCGATTCATCCGACGCCCTGGAGAAAGCCTGCTCCGCCTTTTGCGATGCCTGGCTGAAGGGGGAAGCGCCGGATCTGGAAGCCTATTGCCGGAACCATCCCCGAATCGAGAAGCAGCTCCGCGATAGCATCGAGGAATTCATCGGCACGGTGGAGAGCCTTGATCTCGAAGTGGCGAACAAGATCTCGAGAATGTCCGCTTCATGCAAGGAGACTGTTCCAGCCATCGATACCGTGCAAGGAGAGCAACTGGGGGATTTCATTCTTCTCCGGGAGCTGGGCCGCGGCGGCATGGGTGTCGTGTACGAGGCCCGGCAGATCTCGCTGAACCGCATCGTGGCCCTCAAGGTGCTGCCGGCCCATCTGACGCTCCGGCAGGAAGCCGTCGAGCGGTTCCGGAGGGAAGCTTTCTCCAGTGCCAAGATGAAGCATCCGGGCATCGTGGAGATCCACGCCATCGGCGAGGAGGAGGGAAACCACTTCTTCGCCATGGAGTTCGTGGAGGGCGCCCCCCTGAACAGGATCATCGCAGCATTGCACTTGGCCAACAGATATCCCACCGATGGGAATCAGATGGGTGAAGTGGTCGAGCTCGAGAAGTTTCGCCCCACGGGAAGGGATGAGAAACCACGGCGAGCTGTTGCGGCAGGCGACTTCTGGAACAAGAGCTACATCGAGACGGTCTGCCGGATCGTGGCACAGGTTGCCGCAGCACTGGAACATGCCCACAAGGCGGGTGTGATCCACCGCGACGTGAAGCCCTCCAACATCCTTGTACAGAGTGATGGCATTGCGAAGCTCACCGATTTCGGGCTGGCCCGCGCCGAAGGGCTTCCTTCCCTCACGATGACCGGGGAGCTGTCCGGGACGCCTCATTACATCTCTCCCGAACAAATCTCCTCGAAGCAAGGAACCGTGGATCATCGCGCGGACATCTTCTCCCTCGGTGTGACCTTGTACGAGCTCATCACCCTCCAGAGAGCCTTTGACGGCAAGACGTCCCAGGAAGTCATGGGCAAGGTCACGGCCAGGGATCCCACATTGCCGACAAAAGTCGCCCGCCTCATACCAAAGGACCTGGAAACGATCTGTCTCAAGGCCATGGAAAAGAACCCGGACCGACGGTATGCCTCGGCCGCTGAACTGCTCGACGATTTGAACCGCTTCCTCGAGTTCAGACCGATCACGGCCCAGCCGGCGGGATTGGTCAGGAGAACCAACCGATGGATACGCAGGAGTCCCGCCCGGGCGACAGTGGTCGTGATGCTCTTTCTTCTCGTTGTCGTGGGTCCCACGATTTTTGCAGTCCAGCAGAAGCTCTTCAGCGGCAAGCTCCAGGGGACACTGACACAGGTGAAGAAGGAACGGCAGGCCAAGGAAGACGCCTTGATCCGGCAGAAGCTCATCAGCAGCGAGTTGCAGGGGGCGCTGACGCAGGTCGAAGAGGAGCGAGGAGCCAAGGAAAAAGCCCTGATCCAGGTCGAGGAAGAGCTGGCTGTGTCCAACCAGATCACAGACTTCCTCGAGAACCTGTTCCAGATGTCCAACGTGCACTTTACCCTCGGGAAAGAAATCACGGCCCTCGAGCTCTTGCAGAAAGGTGTGAATTCCATCAACACCGAGTTCCGTGATGAACCGGAAATTCGAGTCCGCTTGATAACAGCCATGGCACGCGCGTTCTCTTCAATGGGAGAATACGAGGAAGGAAAACGCCTGCTGACAGATGTGCTGAATACGGATTTGAGTGAGATGGGCGATGACCACGAACTGTCAGGGCCCATTCTTTTCAAGCTGGCCGACATCCTCATCAACCTGGGACGTCTTGAAGATGCGGAGACAATGATCAACAGATCCCTGGCAGCCACCAGCGGCCGCATCGACAAACCGGGAGCAAGTTGAAATCTGTCGAGCCTGAACGCGCTGGCCTCGATCCGGTTCGCTGAAAGAAAGTATGATGAAGGGGAGATCCTTCTTCGTGACGGTATTGAAAGAAGCGAAAGACTCCTCGGAAAGGAACACACTGTAACGCTCAGGATGATGATGCAGCTGGGTATGAACTACCTGATGCTCGGTCGGACAGACGAGGCTGAACCCTTGCTGCTTGAATGTCACGATCGCTGCCTCAAAACATTTGATCCGAACCATTCCAACATCGTCTACACATCTATCGCTCTTGGACGGTTTTATATCGCGAAGCAGGAGTGGGAAATGGCGGAACCCCTCCTCCTGAATGCCCTGGAGACCTGCCGCCGCGTCTATAGCCCCAGAGCGCTGCCGGCGGGAGACGTGATGGAGCACCTCGCGACTCTGTACATGAGGACGCAGAGGTGGGACAAAGCCGAGCTTCTCCTGATAGATATGGCAAAGAGCATTGCCGACGATCTGGGCGATCTCGAACCCAACTCCCTGGAACCTATCGTTCCCCTTCTCCAGTTCTACCTGCGGACCGATCGCTACGCCGAGGCCGAATCCCTCGTTCGCGAGATGCTAGGCAGCATTACTCCCTATTCACCCCTGTACATGCATATCACGTCGATGGTTGCCGCCCTTGGTATGCCCGTGAAGCACCCTGCGTATTACACCATTGTCCAGACGCTGGGCAACGACACCTTCGGCGGGAAGTCGACAGGACAGACATTCACGCCCATGGACGGCATCATTCCGAATCCTGGCGCTGTCAAGGCACTCAACCTGATACAGATCACGCTCTATCATGGCAACACCACCGATCAAGCCCCATCTCCCACAACCTTCCTCAATATCTATGACGGCGATCCCCATGCCGGCGGGAGGCTCGTTGGAAGTTCCTCCAATAGGATCGATACGACGGAAGGGTTCAGGTTCCATTCACCCATGATCTGGAAATTCGACGGGATCACCCTGGATCCCAGTAGAGAATACTGGGCGATCATGGAGTCGTCCGGAAATGGCGGATTGCTCGATGTTGCCGTTTCCCTCGAAACCAGCGACAGGACCATGGGAGATCTCTACCCCAGCGGGAGCGGACTCATCGTAAACCAAAGAAAAGAAAGACGATCGGTCGATGCAAGATTCGAGATCCTGCTGGCTGACACCCAGGGCAGCAACTAGACAGAAGGTACCACCGCCTCCGTTCCCCATCCTTCACGCAGCCTGATCGGGCCAGGTAGCCCAAATTCAAAATTCGCACATTTTCTTGGCGTCAATCGACGTTTTTTCCTTGTTCTTGAAATAGAAGGAAAACCAGCGTTGCTGCAAGTGTGAGGAGCGGCAGTTCACCCTTCAGGATAAGGCTGAGCCAAGCTGCGAAACCTGCGGCAGCCTAGATGCAACACTTTATTTTAAAATAACTTATGGCCTGTTGCTTCTATTTTTTTCAACATCATTAATCAGGAGAAACCAAATGACCCGTCTTCTCACCCTCTCTCTTCTCGCACTGGTCGCGGTACTGTTTGCCGCACCTGTCGCTCAGGCGCAGTACGACATCACCCAGTCGCTGGGCAACGACACCTTCGGCTCGAAGTCGACGGGACAGACGTTTACGCCCAATGTCGGCATCAACCCCGATCCCGGCGCGGTGACGGAGCTCGACCTGACTCAGATCACGCTCTATCACGGCAACTACACGGCCAACGCGCCGTCGGCCACGACCTACCTGGTCATCTATGACGGCGATCCCAACGCGGGCGGCAACGTCATTGGAGCCTCCAGCAACTACATCGATACAACGACAGGGCTCTACTTCCACTCCGCCATGGTCTGGACTTTCAACAACGTGACCCTGAACTACGTCACCGAGTACTGGGCTGTCATGGAATCGTCCGACACGGGTGGACTGCTCGACGTGGCCGTTTCCCTGGAAACGCACGACAGGAATCTGGGTGATGTCTATACCGGCGGCACCGGCCTCATCGCGAACCAGGCTCCGCACTCGAGCTCCGTCGACGCCAAGTTCGAGATCCTGCTCGAGGATCCGCCCGGCGCCTACGCCCTCGCCATCAGCCCCGACCCTCTCCTCGCCGGCCAGAGCGGAACCTTCACCGTGACCAACGGGACGCCCCTGGCGAACACCTATCTCGCCTACTCCCTCGTTGGTCCGGGTTCGACCTGGGTCCCTGCGCTGAACGCCACTCTCGGGTTGGCCAGCCCGCTCCGCGCGGCGGGCCCCACGCCCACCAATGCGTCGGGCACCGTTTCCTGGACCCTGCCCATCCCGGCTGCCGGCGTCGGTCTCAGCGTCTGGCTCCAGGCTGTTGAATATGGTCAAGTCACCAACGTGATCGCCACTTCGATCCAGTAAGTGCATTCTCGGTATCGATGCCTCTCGGTCACTCTGGGAGGCATCGATACCCTTGCTTCCAACGCGAAGATGAGTTGTGAGAGGGACAGGAGGGAGCTTCTGTCCCTCTCGCATGATAAAGCTGCGCCATGACCCTGCGTCGAAGTCTTCCCCTCCACCTATAAATCTGCTAAGATACATCACTCAGTCAGGATATAACGGATCCCTTCCGTGGTGCCGATCCCGGGAGATGAAGCCAAGCTCCATTGAGCAAGGAAGACTCACGATGACGAAGGAATGTCTCTGCAAAAAGGCGGTACACCTGCTGGCTATCCTCATGATCTTCTCGAGCCTCGCCACGGCGGCTGCCCGGGGCGACGGCGAAGCACCGTCGAACCGGCTCACCCTGATCTCCCGCTCCTCGGGTCTCGAGAATCCCAACAAGGAGGAAGGCCGGACGGAGCTCGAGCTGGCTGACTTCAACAACGACGGGCACCTCGACATCGTCTCCGTGGGCGACCACGGTTCCCCCATGGTGAACAGCGGGGAACACGGCATCATGGTCTGGCTCGGCACCGGTGCCGACGTCTGGTCGGTCCGCCAGTCCGGCAGCTTCGGCTACGGCGGCTGCGCGGCCGGCGACCTGAACAGCGACGGTTTCATGGACCTGGCCTGGGGAATCCACCACGACTGGGGATCTTCGGGATTCGGCGACAGGCTGATGGGTGCGGCCCTGGGCAACGGGACCGGTGCGACCTGGATTCCCTGGGGCACGGGACTGGCCTCGAGCGGCGAGACCTGGGGCATGTTCTCCACGGCCCTGGCCGACTTCGACTGCAATGGACGCCTCGACGTGGCCTCCCTCTCCTTCGGCGGCAGCAACGGCCTCCGCCTCTACGAGAACCATGGCGACGGGACGTGGTCCCAGGCCTACGCCCTGACCGGCGGCTCGGTGGGATACACCATCGAGGCGTGCGACGTGAATGCCGACGGTTTCCCGGACATCGTCTGCACCCGGTCGGGCACGAACGTCCTTCTCGGGGACGGGGCCTTCGGTTTCACCCTTGCGCAGAGCGGGCTCCCCTCCGGAACGATCAGCGGGATCCACGCCGGCGACATGGACAACGACGGCGCGGACGACGTGGTCTTTGCCCTCGGCTCCTCGGGGCTGCGCTGCTACCGCTTCGACAGCAATGCCGCGACGTGGATCCCGGCCTCGAACGGCCTGCCCGCCTCGGGCTCCTTCGAGCTGGCGCAGCTCGGCGACCTCGACGGGGACGGCTTCCTCGACATCGCGGCCTACAACGGCCCCACGGGATACACCTTTCTCGGTGACGGCGGCACGAGCTGGGCTGCCGACGCCACCTGGACCATGCCGTCGCCCGGTGACGCCTCGGCCCTGCGCGTCGACGGGGATGCGGACCACGACGGCCGCGAGGACATCGTGGTGATGGCGGACAAGAGCGGATTCCCCTTCTACAGGAACCAGCTCCGGGTCTACTCTCCCTGGCTGGAGCCCGTTGACCTGTCGGTGCAGTTGACCCATCCGAAAGGCGGTGAAACGCTGCGGAGCGGATCGGTGCGCACGATCCGCTGGCTGGGAGCCGTGCCGCCGGCCCAGGGCGACGCCTCGGTGACGATCCGGCTCTCGACGAACGGAGCGGGCGGGCCCTGGACGACCCTGGCGACCGGCCTGCCGAACAGCGGCTCCTATCAGTGGCTCGTCGCTGGATCCGGCTCGGGAACGTGCCGGATCGAGGTTGCCTTGACCACGGGCTCGGCCCAGGCCGCGGCGATCTCGCCCAATGATTTCACTCTCGTCGGGGGAGACCTGCCGCTCCAGGCTGACACGGATACGATCCCCTCGAGCGGCGGGACTGTGAACTTCTTCCTCGATGCGGGCGCGGCGAATGCCGGCAGGTCATATTACCTGGTGGGAGGCGTGAGCGGAACGGATCCCGGGACTCTCCTTCCCGGCGGCCAGGCTACGATTCCGATCAACAGGGACTGGTTCACCGACTACGTGCTGGCGCACCTGAACACGCCGCTCTTCACCGATTTCCAGTCCCTGCTCGACGGGTCGGGATGCGGCAGCGCTCAGCTCAACGCACCGCCGGCCCCCACATGGATCGGCACGACGATCCACTTCGCCTTTGCCCTCTCCGGGCCGTGGGATTTTGCCTCGAACGCGGTGGCAGTCACCGTGGTTCCCTGATCCGGATCTCGCTACGGCGCGAATACCGTGCTTTCCTCGTCGAGGTTCCAGTCGTTGCCGAACAGCCCGGCAGCGAGCACGGCCTGGTCCGATTTCTCCCAGACATCGGCGCTGAAGACCGTGAAGTCGGGATAGTAGATCCCTGCCGAGAAGAAACCGAGCTCGTTCGTGGCGCGCATGCCGACAAGGCCCGCGCCGCCGACCACGCCCACGCAGGCAATGTCGGAGCCGGGACGCGGGCGGATGACGAGGCAGGCGAGATTCCCGCCGTCGAACTGCCGTTCCCCCACGGTGATCCGGCCTCCCTGCAGCTGCACGGGTGAACTCTTCATGAGAGGATCCCATGCCGTGTTCGTTTCGCTGTTGCCGTAGAGGACGACGTTCCGGTCTTGATCCTGCGCCGGATCGAAATCACGGTCGAGAACGATCTCGTACGATCCGTTCCCCCTGTACCAGAGGCTCTCGTTGTCGAACTGGGCCTTGGCCATGGCCCACGCGTTCTCGTCCGGTTTGCCCTTCGTCCCCACGACAAGGACGGGGCGGTTGGCGTAGAAGACGTTCTTGAAGGGGCCGCCGCGATGGGGGCCTTTTTCGCACGGATCGAGAGCCGGTACCGGCTGCCACCCTCCGGCTGTCCTGGCAAGGAAGAGTTCTCCCCCAGACCAGTCCACCGAGGTTGCCGCTTCCCCGTCCAGTTCCAGCGTTATCGAACCCGGTTCCATGAGGATCGAGGGATCGACGGAAAAGCGCTTCACGTTATCCAGCGTGCCGTGAAGCCAGCGCCTGCCGGGATCGATCTGAAGCCTCGCGCGGCTCGGCTCGATCTGCCGGACCTGCTGCTCCACTCGCACCCAGTGGCACGAATCGCTGATCGAGGGCATCACGGTCGTGAAGTCGACACGCTGCGGTACCAGGGGGCGGGCGTGACGCTGAAAGAACTCGAAGAGCTCGAGAAGATCGAAGCAGCTGTATCCCTTCTCGGGTGTGGTGTCGTAGACATGTCCCCCGCCCGGCTCGACGACCATCGTCAGATCGTGATGGTCCGTGGACTCGAGGAGCTCCTTCATCCCGTAGGCCTCTTTGATGGAAACGACGCTGTCCGCGTCACCATGAATGATCAGCACGCCGTGCTGCCGGTAGTTGTTCTTCAGGAGTGCGGTCCGGCTCGGGTTGGCGCACCTGTCGAGCAGCCTCTGGATCTCCGTGGGAGCGGCCGGCAACCTCGGCACGTTGGCGTAGGTCCAGATATCCTGCCACCCGGCTCCCGGACCGATGGCTGCGAAACGGTCGGGCACGTGACCCGCCACCTGCCACACGCCGTGCCCCCCCATGGAGTGCCCGCCCAGGTAGATTCTCGACGGGTCGATGCAGCTCCTGGAAAGTGCATGATCAAGTACTTCAAGGGCATCGATGCGTCCCAGGCTTTCCCAGTTGAATCCGTAAGGCCGGCGGTTCGTGGCGCTCGCCATGACGCACCAGGTCTTGGCGCAGTAGAGATTCCGGTATGTGGCCGCCTCGTCCGAAGCCCCGTGAAGGTGAAGCATGAGCGCGAAGGGCCCGCCCGCATTGGGCGCACGCGCCGGGCGGTAGCCGTAATACTGAACCGAACCATCCACCTCGGATCGGAAGGTGACCTTGCGGAACGCTCCCGGCGCCACGACAGGCACCTCCACGCGGACAGGCTGCACGCGGCTGCCGCCAAGGCTGTAGACGATCTTGCCGCTCTTCGGCTGGCGCGCCGGGAGCATCACCGGCAGCTTGGCGATGGAGAGGGGCGGCATGGTGAAGGAGGGGAACCTCACTTCCCCTTCCGATCCACCGACCGTTCCCTGGATCGCTCCTAGATCGATGAACCGGGTCGTGGTGTTGAGAAACACGATTCCCGCGTCGAGGGTGCCTGATTCCCCTGAGACCGCCTCGGGAAGAGTGGCGTCCTCCATGTTGATCATCACGTCGTGGGTGACCGGTTCCAGCCAGGCTTCCAGGGTGCCGAACCGTGTGCAGCGGAAGAGGAAGTGGTTCTCCCCCTCTTCCAGCAGAACGGGAATCATGACGTAGCTGTACCTGTAGACGTTCATGACGCGGGGTGCGCCGTTGATGTAGCAGACGACATGCCCCTTGGCCCTGAGAATGGCCCTCCGTTTCCCGGGAGAGTGAATCGAGGCATAGACCCAGCCGCCCAGCAGCCGGGAATCCTGGAGAGGCCCCTCGTCCGGAGCATGAACAGCGGCCCAGACCGCCTGCTTGCCTGCTTCGATGGGAACAGTGTCTCCCTCTGCCGGATACCGGAAAGTGCCTGCCACGAGAGCGTGGGTCACCGGATCGAATGGAAAGGGCCTGCGCCCCCCCTGGCCCACCTTTGGGAGAAGAAGCCACTCTTCGAAATCGATCCGTGCTGCAATGCTTTCCGGTTCTTCGCCATCACGCGGATCGAGCATTCCGGCCGGTTTTCCGGCGGCCTCCGTGAGAAGAAGAAAAAACAATAAAGGGAAAATCCGACAGAGCAGCGAAAGATATTCTCTCATGGTTGGAATCCAAAATAGCAGTCCAAGGGGATATCCTGGAAGAAGGAGAAAAGAGTGAAGAACCTGCAGATGAACGGACCTCTTCGACCTCAGAACCTGATCCCCAGCGAGAGGGCGACGCCGCGAAAATAGGTCTTCGTCTCGGGAAGAAAGGCTCCGGTTCCTGCCTGGAGAAAGTCGTCGCTCTCGTTGAAGCACGATCTCCTGTAGAAGTAGGCCACCTCCACGAAGGCGTCATCGTCCGGAACGAGCCGGACGCCCGCCCTGTATCCGTAGGAAACGGAACGCTCCTTGGCGCGGTCGGACATGACGGCCGTCTCGTCATGAATCCGGGTGAAGCCCCGGCCGGCGCTTCCTTCGCCGAAGAGGTGAAGGCGTCTGTCGAGCTTGAACCTCGGCTCCACCGTGATTCTGGCGCCGTAGGTTTTCCACTTTCTCCTGTCGCTCTTGACCACCCTGTCCCGGAGCTCATGGGACAGATAGTAAGGGCCGGCGCGCAAGACCACTGAAAGTGAATCGCGGTCCCCCAGCAGGATGTTCAGGAAGGGGTGGATATCGTACAGCCGGAAGTCCTGTGCATTCTGCCCCAGGTCTTCGAAAAGATCGTCGTCCACGTCGCTCACCTCGAACCGCACACCGCCACGGACCTCTTCATCTGCGAGATCCTCCGTCTGAAAACGAAACATGTATGCCGACGTGGTTGTCTTGACCTGATCGTCGGGGACCTCGTAGGTGAAATTGCCCGATGCGCCGGTGAATACGCCGTATCCTGTCCGGCAGCCCGAGAGCAGCAGGAGAACGACAGCGGCAAAGAGGAAAAGAACTGACGTGCGGACCATGGGTAATCCTCCTTTTTTACGACCTCTGATCTTCGCAATCTATCACAACGGCAGCGGCAGAAACAGGTCCTGTTCCAGCCCGAAAACCCCGCACTGTCGGCACGTCAAAAGCGGACACGAAAAATGAAACGTAATGAGGGATATATGCGGTTTTTATGCTATTCTCTTCGACTCAGGCTCACCGTTCCGAAGGAAGCAGGAAGAGCCGTCGTGTTCTTTCGACGCAATACCTTATCAAATAATACAATGTGCCTGGAACACCGACGGAGTCCAGTGACCGGCTTCCATCCAGGCTGGAAGAGCGGCTTCGGTTTTTAAAGGACATCACTCATGGAAAAGTGGACGTGCACGGTCTGCGGCTGGGAGTATGATCCGGCTGTGGGAGATCCCGGCAACGGCATCGAGCCCGGAACTCCTTTTGACAAGATTCCCGACGACTGGGTCTGTCCGGTCTGCGGTGTGGGAAAAGATAGCTTCGAGCAGAGCTGAGAGATCCAAAGGATACGAAACGGGAGGTAATCAACAATGACCAACATGACTCTTCAGGAAATCATCGACTACGCCATCCTGAGGGAAGAGGAGGCGCATACTTTCTACAAGCAGGTTGCCGAGATGTCCGACAAGGAGGCGATCCGCGAGCTCTTCCTCGAATACGCAAAGGAGGAGCTGGTCCACAAGGCCAAGCTGCAGAAGTTCGACGTCTCTGCGATCGGCACCGTCAACACGCAGGAAATCGCGAACCTCAAGATCGCCGAGCACGTGGAAGAGATCGTCCCCACGGCGGACATGAGCTACCAGGACGCCCTGATCCTCGGCATGCAGAAGGAGAAGGATGCCTACAAGCTCTACATGGGCCTGGCCGGCAGCACGGACAATCCCGCCGCGAAGGAGCTGTTCAACGTCCTGGCCCAGGAAGAGGCCAAGCACAAGCTGCACTTCGAAACGCAGTACGACGACTACATCCTGAAGGAAAATTGAATCGGCAGCCCCGATGAACGGCGAGCCGGATCCCTTCGTTTACTCGAAGAGAAGGAAAAATGAGAGAGATTGAACTGGCCAAAGGTGTGTACTGGGTCGGTGTCGTGGACTGGAACGTGCGCAACTTCCACGGCTACACCACGCCGAGGGGCACGTCGTACAACGCCTACCTGGTCATCGACGAGAAGATCGCCCTGATCGACACGGTGAAGGGCCCTTTCAGCAATGAGCTCATCCAGAATATCAAGCGGTACGTCGATCCGTCGAGGATCGACTACGTGATCTCGAACCACGCGGAGCTCGATCACTCGGGCTGCATCCCCGAGGTCATGAAGGCCGCGCCCGGAGCGACCCTGGTCGCCTCGGCGAAGGGGCACGAAAGCCTCGGCCTCCACTTCGGGGGCGGCTGGGACAAACTCCTCGTCAAGACGGGCGACGAGATCGACCTGGGGAAGAGGAAGCTCCGGTTCATCCTCACCCCCATGGTTCACTGGCCCGATTCGATGTTCACCTACCTCCCCGAGGAGAAGATCCTCTTCTCCATGGACGCTTTCGGCCAGCACATCGGTTCGACGCAGAGGTTCGACGACGAGCTGGGACGCACCATGGTGATCGAGGAGGCCCGGAAGTACTACGCCAACATCCTGATGTACCTCGGCCGGCCGATCCAGAACGCCTTGAAGGCGGCGTCGGAGCTCGACATCAATGTCCTGGCAACGAGCCACGGCGTGATCTGGCGCACCTTTCTCAAGGACGTGATGGACAAGTACGTCCGCTGGGCTGCCGGCGAAGCGGAATCGCGCGCCCTGGTTGTGTACGACACGATGTGGGATTCCACGGAGAAGCTGGCCATGTCGATCGTGAGGGGGCTCGAGGAGGGCGGTGTTCCGGCGCGGCTCTTCCATCTGGGCAAGTCGGACACGACGGAGATCGCTTCCGAGCTTCTCGACTGCCGTGGACTCGCCGTCGGTTCCTCGACGCTCAACAACGGCATGCTGCCCCTGGTATCCGGTTTCCTCACCTACGTCAAGGGCCTGCGTCCCTTCAACCGCCTCGGTGCCGTGTTCGGTTCGTACGGCTGGGGTGGCGGCGCCTGCAAGGCCGTCCAGCAGGAGCTGGCCGCAACAGGCATCGAGGTCGTGCAGGATCCGCTGGAGGTCCGGTACATTCCCGGAGAAGAGGATCTGGAAAAAGCGCGGCAGCTCGGCCTCGACTTTGCCAAGACGCTGATCTGAGGATACCGAGCCCGCGCAATCTTCGCCATCTTCGCGAGAGAGAGAGTCGTTGCTTGCCTGCAGGTCGGGGCGTTTTTTCCCGTTACCGCACATTGCCGGGCCCATGCATTTTCCGCCACTTGGACGCACCTACCTATGGGCGAAGAAGCCGTCGTCGAGCCTCCGCAATCTTTGCCGGTTTTCTTCAACTCGGGAGTTGAGTGACGGGGATTTCGAGGGATCAGAATCCAGCAAGTCGTCGCTTGGAATCCCTGTCTCTTTGTTTGAGATTGTGCGGAATTTCAAGCTCCAGCACTGCGATCTTCTCTCAGTTAAATATTAACTATGGAGCGACTGATGAGCCACCGGCAAGCATCCACCGAGAAGAAATGTAAGTCGTGCTCCGTCGGCAGATCTGCCCAAAATCAGTATACCGGCTGCCCGTGATCTTTTTCTCTAATCTGCCTGGTGAAGAGATCCCGCTCCGGTCGGCACGGTTTCTTAAAAGATGCCGAGCCCGCGTTGCTTATTCGCCTGCCGCCGTGATGGCGTCGAGGACCTTGGCCGGGTGATCGGCCGCCTTGGGCACCTTGCGCCAGTGCTTCTTCACCTTGCCTTTCGGATCGACCCAGACGGTGGAGCGGATCACACCCACGGTCTTCTTGCCGTACATCATCTTCTCGCCGAAGGCGGCGTACTTGGTCATCACCTTCTTGTCCGGATCAGCAAGGAGAGGGAAGGGGAGCTTCAGCTTGTCCGAGAACTTCTTGTGCGTCTCGGCCGGATCGGGAGAGATCCCCAGGATGACGGTGCCCGTCTTCTCGAACTTCTTCCACAGACCGCGGAAGCCGTCAGCCTCCTTCGTTCACCCCGAGGTGTTGTCCTTGGGGTAGAAGTAGACGATCACGTTCTTGCCGCGATAATCCTTCAATGCAACCTTCTCGCCGTCCTGGTTCACCAGAGTGAACGCCGGTGCGGCCTTTCCTTCCTCGATCGGCATGGAGTCTCTCTCCCTTTCTGTTTGGGAAACTGCTGGATACCGAAAGCGAACCAATGCCTTCGGTCGAAGTCTGCCCAGAGATGATAAAGGAAATTCCGCCTGATCGAAACGACCATTTCCCTTCTCGATTGTTGGTTGAATGGAAAGAAGAAGAGTCCCTATACTGGGTCTTTTCAAAGATCGGATGTCTTGCTGTAGAAAGGACCGTAACATGCGCTATCTCGTCATCACCCTCCTGCTCGTCGGAACGATTCCCGTCCTCTCCCTCACATCGTTCGAAGCGGACCAGGGCTCCTTCGAGTACGACGATTTCAAGACGCCGAAGAACTGCGCGCTCTGCCACAAGGAAATCTACCGCGAGTGGCAGCAGAGCCTGATGGCGCAGTCGTTCACCCACAAGTGGGACGACATCGAGTACTTCAAGCTCGCCCTGCCCCACGCCGGGCAGCTCGAGAAGGTGGCCGGCGTCAAGGCCGGCTGCATCGGCTGCCACGCGCCCCTGGCGTTCCTGGCCGGAGACATCCCCCCAAAACCGCCGGCAGAGGGGACTCGCGCCAACGAGGGGGTGAGCTGCGACCTCTGCCACGCCATCACGGGAAGCACCGAGCCTGAGCCCTTCAATTTCAGCTTCGTTGTGAATCCGGGCAAGGTGAAGTACGGCAACAGGAAGGAGACGAACAAGAGCTCCTTCCACAAGACCGCCTATTCCGAGTTCCAGGTGAGCCCGAAGCTCTGCGCCTGCTGCCACGACGAGCAGAGCCCCTACGGCGCCTGGGTGAAGAGCACCTATCGCGAATGGAAGGCCGGTCCCTACGCCAAGGAGGGCGTGCGCTGCCAGGACTGCCACATGTACCACGCACCGGGACGCTCCACCTCCAAGGGGATGGAGAGAGCCGACATGGCGCACCACAACTTCCACGGGGTGCACCACCCCGGAAAGTCGGCCGGCGCCGTGGACCTTGCCCTCTACACGGCAAAGGACAGCGTCAGCCGCGGGGGGAAGTTCGCTATGACCGCCAACCTCTTCAACGGCAAGGTGGGCCACATGATCCCATCCGGGTCGTCGGAGGAGCGGATGCTCTGGCTCGAGGTCAAGGTGACGGACAGCGCCGGCAAGGTCTGGCCGCTGGCCGTGGAGAAGAAGGGGTTCCCCGGGGAGGAGTACACCATCGCCGATCCCGAGGCGATCGCCTACCAGGCCATGGGCGAGATCATGGGGATCGACGGATTCAAGGGAGTCGCCCGCGACCCCGGCGTGCCGGCCGGGAGCCGGATCTTCCGCAGGCCCTTCTTCGACCCCGAGGGCCGGATGACGATCTGCCAGTGGTTCACGGCCGAAAACGACAGGATCGACTACAGGATCGCCCCCCGCGAGACCAAGATCGAAACCTTCATCTGGAACGTGCCCGATGATGCGGCCCCGGGCCGGGCCACGATCAACGCTGCCATCCTCTACAGCATGGTGCCGCGCTCGGTCTGCGAGTTCCTCGGCCTGCCCGACTCGGAGTGGAAGCCGATCAAGGTGAACGAGGCCTCGATCGAGGTGAAGGTCGAGTGAAAACGCCGATACCGAGCCCGCGCAATCTCCGCCATCTTCGCGTCATGAGGTTCTCGTTATTGGCCGGCTCCGTATTCGGCGGAAAGCACACGCGACAACACCTCGCCTAACCGCCGCTCGTATCCAGAATCACCGCGCGTGAGTGCGGCATGTTCGTCCAGATGGCGTTTTACGGTGTTAGCGCTCAAGCCGACACGACGCCCGATTTCCTCCTGAGTGCATCCGCAAACCTGATAGAGCAGAACACAACGCGCTGCTCGCCATCCGGACTTCCGGCGCCGACCGGATCGGATCCACCATTCCGGATCCGTGGACTCCGATTCCTTCACGGAAGCGAGCAGCACGTCAGGATCGATCACGCAAGCTCCAGCGGTGGCAACTCCGTCCGCGAGCCGCGCCTTTCGACGTATCCATGCCTTCACATTTGGCCGAGTTGCATTGACGAGATCCGTGAAAATGTTCTCCACGTCGGTCCGTGCAAACCCGTATCGCTCGATCATCCAGACAGCAGAGTTGGAAAGTGTTGTGCCAAGGGCTTTCCCATAATCCGAAGGATCGTAGGCCGCCTTTCCCAAGCGCGCCTTCACGATCCCTTCAATCTCGCTCCGGCTCAGCCAGGGGGGACCGTCAAGAGTCCGCGAGTAGTGCCAGGCGCTCCCGAACTCATACGACTCGGGGGCTGCAACGATCCCCGCCTTGACGGGATTCTGATCGATGTAGTCCACCAGGAGGTTCAGGAATCTCTCCGAGCGAATGACCTTGGATTGAAAGCGGCCCCGCCAGAGAGGTCCATCCCTGCGCCTGCCCCGATTGAACCAGCGAGCGTAGAGGTTCTGTATCAGCATCATGGCCTGCGAGAGGTTCCCCTTGGGGCTTCGCACAAGCATGTGGAAATGGGAGCCCATCAGGCAGTAGACGTGAACCTCCAGGAGCCCCTCCTCAACAACACGACGGACGCAGGAGAGGAATTCGCCTGCGTCCCGCCGCCCCTCGATCACCGTCCTCCTGGCAATTCCCCGATTCATTACATGATGCCATGCCCCGGGAAATTCGACTCTATTCCGGTCTGTCATGGTGCCTCTCCGCCATGGGGACGGAACAGCCGGTCGCTGGTTACGAAGATGGCGGAGATTGCGCGGGCTCGGTATCCCGCGCGGGCTCGGTATCCCCTTCCCCCTGCGGGCTGCCCCGGCTCACTGCGCTTCACACCTTCTCGCTGGCCGGAGCGGCTCTCGCTCCGTATACGTATCCCGATATTTCGCCACAGCGCAGAGTGCAACACGGCTTCATCAGGAGGAACAAAAAGATGAGAAAAAGCCATTACCTCGCGGCTGCGATCCTGGCCTCCCTGGCCTGCAGCTGCTTTTCCCCGGCTCAGGAAGCCCCGAAGCCCCAGGCAGCGCCTGAAATCGAGGCAGCGGGCGTCCCTCAGGCTGTTCTGAACGTATTCCCATCAGTAGTACGTATTTTTGTCGTCGCGGAAGAACCGGCCGGCGGCCGGGTAGAGAAGCTGCGCGGCTCCGGGTCCGGCGTCATCATCAGCCCGGATGGATACGTGGTGACCAACCATCACGTGGCCGGCAACACGACCCACATCGTCTGCAACCTGTCAGACCACCAGGAGATCCCGGCAAGGCTCGTGGGAACGGATCCCCTGGCCGACATCGCGGTGCTCAAGATCGACACGAACCAGCTGGAGCATCCCGATCGCCCCCTTCCCGCGGCCAGTTGGGGTGACTCCGACGCTGTCCAGGTGGGCGATCCCGTCTTTGCCATGGGCTCACCCGCGGCGATCAGCCAGTCGGTCACCAAAGGGATCGTGGCCAACGATCGCATGATCATGCCGAAGTCCGATGCCGAAGGCATGCAGCTGGACGGCGAGGACAACGGCTCCGTAGTCCGGTGGCTCGCTCACGACGCCACTATCTTCTTCGGCAACTCCGGCGGCCCCCTGGTGAATGCCGCGGGCGAGATCATCGGCATCAACGAGATCGGATTCGCCAACCTCTCGGGCGCGATCCCGGGCAACCTCGCCCGGTCCGTTGTCTCGAGCCTGATCGAGCACGGCGAGGTTCCGCGTACATGGTCCGGGATCACGCTGCAGGCGCGGCTCGACGAGGCACCGGAAGGGGCGCTCGTGGCCGATGTGGCGCACGATTCACCAGCCGCCGGAGCGGGTATCGAGGTTGGAGACATCCTTCTCTCCCTCGGTAGCGTGAAGACGGACTGCCGCATCGACGAGGACGTCCCGGTCGTGACCTCGCAGGTCATGAGCCTCCCGGCCGGCGCCGTCGTGGAGGCGAGGTACATCCGAAGCGGCAAGGTGCACACCGCTTCGCTGACCCTCGAACCGCGCGAACCGGCCCAGCACCGGGCCCGGGAAGAACGCCGCCTCGGATGCACCTTCAGCGACATCTCCCGGTCCGTGAAGCACCGGCTGGGGCTGCCGCACCAGTCGGGTGTGCTCGTCCGCGGAGTCCGTCCGGGAAGCCCGGCTTCCGCATCCACACCGCCTCTTGGCGATGACGACGTGATCGTGGCTGTCAACAACGAACCGATTGCCGGAAGCTCGGAGTTCCTGGTAAAGCTCGACGAACTCCAAGGCAAGCTCGCCTTGCTCACGGTGCTCCGTCAGAACGAGGAGCTCCTGCTCGCCGTCGACCTTGGCGATGCTCCGTCGCGTCGTGCGGCAGCACGGCCGAAGCGCGCCTGGATCCCGATTCGCACCCAGGTCGTCACGGCGGAGCTGGCCGAGGCCATCGGTCTGCCGAACTCCGGTGGTGTTCGCGTCACTCAGATCCTGCCCGATGCCGGTCCAGGCTTTCCTCTCCAGGTGGGCGACATCGTGACCGCCCTCGACGGCAAGACGATCAAGGCGCGCCGCGCCAGCGATTCCGGCCTCTTCCGGCGGCTCGTGGAGAGGTGCCGCGTGGGTGATG
Organism: uncultured Phycisphaerales bacterium; assembly: GCA_964482235.1. GTDB lineage: Bacteria > Planctomycetota > B15-G4 > B15-G4 > CAYZWU01 > CAYZWU01. The sequence continues at coordinate 12,926 of CAYZWU010000002.1, read as the reverse complement.
AAGTCACCATCGCACTCCTGCGCAACGGCGAGGCGCTGGAAGCCGCTGTCACGTTTGGTGCACCTCCCCTGTCGCCGGCGCTTCAGGAGACCTACGAGGAGACGGCTCTCGAGTTCACCTGCAGGGACCGCGCCGCGGCGGACGGCAACGGCGACGCCGGTCCCGAGAGAGGCGGCGTCGTTGTCGTCGACGTGGCGAGGGGCGGCTGGGCCGACCTGGGCGGGCTCCGCAAGGGCGACCGCATCGTGAAATTCAACGACACTCCCATGAACAGCGTGGAGGACCTTTCCCGCGCCTCGGAAGCGGTTTGCACCGGCCAGCCCGACAAGATCGTCATCCTGATTGCTCGCGGACACGTGACCCGATTCCTCTGTCTCGAGCCGATATGGAAGTAGAAAGAACCTCTATAAAAAAGGACTGATAAGATGAACAAGATCCAAACGACCATCCCTTTCCTCCTTGCCGTCTGCCTCGCGCTCTCGCTCTTCAGCACGGCAAGCGCTCGATCGGAAGATCCCGTCGAATCCGCAAGGAAGCTGATCGACCCGGCCGTGAATCCCGTGGTCAACGTCAATGCCGTGGTGAACATCGAGCTGGGTATGATGGGGCAGCAGGTCGATGAAGTGAAAACCGTCGGCATGGTGATCGATCCATCGGGCCTGACGCTCGTGTCCCGGACGGCTCTCAATCCCCACGGCTACGAGCCGAGCAGCTTCGAGGCCGGACCCGGCATGGAGATCAACGTGGAGACGGAGATCACCTCGATATGGATCCAGCTCGCCGACGGGAAGCGCATCGACGCCGAGGTGGTGCTCACCGACCCGGACCTCGACCTCTCCTTCATCCGGCCCGTCGACGCGGAGGACACCGCAAAGCTGAAGCTGACCCCCGCACCCTTGAACGCAAAGGCGGACGATGTTTCGCTCCTCGACAGGGTCATCGTGCTGAGCCGGCTCGGGAAGGACGCCGGATGGGCACCCATGGTGCGTCTCGAGCGCGTCACAGCGGTCCTCGACACGCCGTGGTGCTGCCTTGCCATCGATGCCGAACCCGGGGACACGGTGTTCGATGCCAGCGGCCGGCTGCTCGGAATCGTGGTGATCGTTCCGGCCGCGGGCTCGTCCGACGGAGCCCCCCCCGCAATGATGGGAGGCTCGGGGGCGACAGGCACCACCGTGGCTCTCCCCCTGTCGCACTTCCGCTCCCTCATCGATCAGGCCCGTGGCATCTCCGGAGAAGACGGCGCGAAGCGCACAGAAGGCGCGGCGCCCGCTCCTGCAAAGGTCCCGGCTCCGGTCAAGCCGAAGAAGAACCTCTTCGGCCAGCCCATCGAGAAGGGCGCCAAGGCTCCGGGCTTCTCCCTGGTCGACGAGAAGGGCAAGAGGCACAGCCTCAGCGACTACAGCGGCAAGCACGTTCTCCTGGACTGGTGGGGCAGCTGGTGAGGCGGCTGCACGGCCTCGATGCCGCAGGTGCAGGTCCTGCACCGGAAGTACGCCGACAACCCCGACGTGGTGATCCTGGCCATGAACGTGGGCGACGAGAACGAGAAGATGGCGTCGTGGTGGAAGGAGAAGAAGTTCGGCTTCCCCACGCTCAACGACGCCGATGAAGCAGCCGGCAAGTATGGTATCATCGCCTTTCCCAGCTCCGTCCTGATCGGCCCCGATGGAAAGGTTCTCGAGTCCTCCATCGGCTCGGCCTACACGCTCGAGAAGGCGTTGAAGAAAGCCCTGGAGAAGGCGAACAAGTAGGGCGCGAAGTCGAGGTGAGCGATGTCATTGAGGACTCTGTTCCGCACGATGCTGTCCATGAATGCTGTGCTGATGGCTCTCTGCCTGCTCATGGCCGGCCTCGACATCGCCACCTTGCCGCCCCTGCCGTTCTCACTGACAGAGCACATCCTCCTGTCCTGGCTCCCCTGGTTCCTCGGTGCTCCGTTGATCGCATTCATCGGTGTGAGGTATCGGCCTCGCTCCTGCCACTGGGGCAAGGTCGCGGCAGTGCACATGGCAGGATTCGCGGTCATGGTCGGTCTGAACATGGCTGTCTCGACCTGGTTCGGACCAATGGTACTCGACGATCCGCCCGATGGCCTCTTTTCCGGAACTCCCGCGAATCCTGGTGAGGGCCGGGCCATCGACGACGGACAGGTCCCCGGTCGTCTGCCGTATGGAGCGGAGCTTCGAGGCCGGGAACATGCCGATCCCGGCCCTTCATCCGGAATCGTGGAGGTCCTCGATGAGCCCTTCCCCTTCTCCCTCTTCTTCCTCTCCCTGTTGCCGATCTACGCCGTCTTCACCGTGGTGATCCAGGCGCTGCTGGCCTTCGGTGAAATCAAGGACCGCAAGGCCGCGGAGGCGCAACTTCGGGCCGAGCTCACGCAGTCGCGTCTCGCGGCGCTGCGCATGCAGGTGAATCCCCACTTCCTCTTCAACACCTTGAACAGCGTCAATGCGCTGATGGCCATTGACGTGAAACGTGCCCGGGCGATGCTGACCGACCTCTCCGCCCTGCTGCGCGTCTCCTTTCGCGACTCGGAGAAGCAGGAATCCCCACTCTCCACGGAGATCGAGCTCGCGGAGAAGTACGTCACGATCCAGCGCGTCCGGTTCGGGGAGCGGCTCTCGCTCCGGATCGACGCGCCCCGGGAGGTCGAGGCAGCCTGCGTGCCTACACTTCTTCTCCAGCCGCTCATCGAGAACTGCATCGTTCACGCCGTGGAGAAGACCACGCAGGCCTGCGAGATCGTCGTGACGGCGCGCCGCGAGGGCAATCTCATCCGCATCGACGTGTCTGACAACGGTCCCGGCGACTCCGGGGAGGTCGTCTCGGGTATCGGCCTGGCCAACACCAGAGCCAGGCTGACACAGATGTACGGCAGTCGGGGAACGATGGAGATCGAGACGTCGCGAGGCAGCGGCTTCCGCGTTTGCCTCACCCAGCCATTCCATGAAACGCCTGGCGCCGAGGTGTCCCGTGAGTAGGATCAGCGTGATCATCGTGGACGACGAATCCCTGGCGCGCCAGATCGTTCGCGAGTACCTGTTGCGCGACGAGCGCTTCGAGATCGTGGCCGAGTGCGATGGAGGCCGTGCGGCTCTGGAGGCGATTCACGCCTTGAAGCCCGACGTCGTTCTCCTAGACATCCAGATGCCCGAGGTCGACGGATTCGACGTTCTTTCGCAGCTCGAGGAACCTTATCCCGCCACGATCATGGTCACGGCCTTCAACGAGCACGCGCTCCGGGCCTTCGACTTTCATGCCCTCGATTACGTCCTCAAGCCGATCGAGGAAGAACGGCTGCACATCGCCCTGGATCGCGCTGCGCGGCGCATCGAGGAAAGCCGGCGCGGCCGCGCAGCGAAGGGAATGGAGGAACTCATCGGTTCGCTGCGCGCCGAGAGTCCCCAGCACGACCGGATCGTCCTGAAAAGCAGCCGGTCGATCCTGTTCCTCGAGCCCGACGAACTCTTGTGGATCGAGGCTGCGGGAAACTACCTGAAGGTCGAGGCAGGCGGGAAGCAGCACCTGGTACGCGGTTCGATCAGCGGCCTGATGACGCGCCTCGATCCGGAGGCGTTCCTGCGCATCCACCGCTCCTTCATCGTGAACAGATCCCTTGTCATTGAGACGAAGGTTCTCCCCGGCGGCAGCGATTATGCCGTCGTGCTGCGCGGCGGCAGGGAGCTGCCCGTCGGCCGCTCCTTCCGCAAGGAAGTTCTCGCGAAGCTCGGCCTCTCATCCTGATTCACGCCGATACCGAGCCCGCGCAACCTCCGCCATCTTCGTACCAAGCCCGCACAAATCGCCGATATCGCTGCACGAAGATGGCGGAGGTTGCGCGGGCTCAGTATCGCAGCTGTTCCGTGAAATCGAGGAGCGGCTCCATGTCGCTGCCGTCGAGCCGGGAAACGATCTCATCGAGAGCGAGAGTGGATCCCGGGATGACGAGACCGGGATCGAGCTCGTGCAGGGGAATGGCGAGAAAGGGGCGCTCGGCGATCTCCGGGTCCGGGATCGTCAACCCCTCGGTGGACAGCACGAGTTCGCCGTACAGAAGAATGTCGAGGTCGATCGGGCGCGGGGCATACCGGTCGGCGCTCCTCTGCCGTCCCATCTCCGCCTCGATCCCGAGCAGGACCGACTGCTTCAGCTCGCGGGGCGGAAGTTCCGTTTCCACCTCGACGACACCGTTGTAGAAGTACGGCTGCCCGCGCGAGCCGACGGGCCTGGTCCGGTAGAAGGTGGAGATCGCCCTGATCGCCGTTTCCTCGGCCAGGCGCAGCAGCGCTTGCCGGACGTTCCGGTCCGGGTCGATGTTCGAGCCGACTCCGATGTAGATCCCGCGCATCGCTTCCTCACCTGTTCACGAAGATGGCTCGCTTATCTTTCTCACTTCCCCTTCCCTACCTTGCCGCGCTTCGCCTCGAACGAGCCGGGCCTGGCCTTGAGGATCTGATCGATCTTCTTCTTCTTGAAGTCGCCGAAGAGGCCGTACCACTTCTCCAGGAAGATCGTGTTGTCCTTCCGGTCGGGCCTGTTGTAGCTGTCCTTCCCCCCGCCGATGTCTAGGAAGAAGGAGAAGCTCTGGATGTCGTGATACTCGAAGGAGCCCGTCGAACCCTGCGAGCTCCCCCCCTTGGCCTGGTAGGTGTCCTTTCCCCCGCCGTCGAAGAGCAGGGCGAAGGCGGTCTGCGCCGTGCCGGCCTGGGCCAGCCCGTCGGCCGTGTACGAGTCGTTCCCCGCGAAGTCGAGAAACATCCCGGCCGTCACGTCCCAGGTGCCGGCCTGGTTGGCCGCCACGGAGGAGATGTACTCGTCGTTCCCCTCGTCGTTGATCACGATCCCCATGGCCTGGTGGGCGCCCGTGCCCTGCGAGTAGCGGCTTCCCTTGATCACGTCGTCGCCCGACCTGTCGGCCAGGATCCCGTAGCCGAAGAAGTAGCCGCAGCCCTGGCTGAAGTTGCCCGCATCGTAGCTGTCGTCCCCGGCCGCGTCGACGAGAAGGCCGATCCCCCCGCCGTAGAGAGGCGCCGCCGTGTTCCTGTAGCGGCGCAGCCCGGTTCCGTGCCCCTGGGACGAGGCGTGGAACACCCCCTTCTGGCCGTAGGTGCAGGGATAGTGCCCCGTGGCGACGTAGACGTCATCGCCCTCGGCGTCCACCAGGCAGCCGAGCCCGCGTGTCAGCCCGAAGCCCTGGGCATGAAGCCACGACTCGTACCGGTCGTCTCCCTCCCTGTCCACGAGAAGCCCGAGGCCGAAGAAGGCGCTCCCCTGCGCATTCTCCTGCGACCTGTAGACATCCTTCCCCCGCTCGTCCCAGAGCAGGGCCACGCCGCCGCCGCCGAAACCCTGGACCATGCGCGTCCCCTCGTAGAGGTCGTCGCCCGCCAGGTCGAAGAGAAGCGACACGCCGAGGCGCGCCGTGGCCAGGCTTTCCCGTTCCTTGGCCAGGTAGCTGTCCTTGCCGGCCAGGTCGACGACCATCGAGAGCCCCCGCTCCCGATCGATGGGTGCTGCGGCGACGGAGTAGGTATCGTTCCCGCCCAGATCGAGGATGAAAGCCGCCTTGCCGTTGTAGCTGGTCTTCTTCCTCCCCCCGATCACGATGGGACCGTGCCGCGTCAGGCGGAAGGCGATCACGTCGCCCGTGAAGCCGAGCTTCCTGGCTTCCGGAGGGATCTTCTCCCTGAACCGGGAAAGGTCCTTGCGGACCTGCTTCACGTAGTCCGGGTGGGCCAGCGTCGACAGGACCATGGCGGCCGCGCTCATGGATGCGAGGTCGACATCCATCAGCGCCTTCAGGCCCTTCTTGAACCGGCTGATCTGCTCGTCCGTTGCCCCGGTCTCCAGGTAGACGTGCTGGATGAACTTGTCGATCACCGTCCGGGTGGTCTCGAAGGCGATTTCCTCTTGCTCGGCCGTGAGGTTGATCAGCGCCTTCTTCCGGAGCTCGGCCGCCGCGTCGAGCACCTCCTCGATGAAAACGAGATGATCCTCCGGGAAATCGGTCGGCTCGAAGACAGGCATCTTTGGCGGCGCCACGTCCAGGTCGATCTGATCGGCCGCGAAGGCGAGAAACCCGGGCAGCTCCGCGAGGCCGCCGGAAACGACCTGCTCCGTGAGGCCGTCCCGCATGGCGATCGACTCCGTCTCCAGCTTGAAAGGATCCTCGAGAATACGGGAGACGCGCTCCAGCCTGCCGTGGGGCCTGTAGGCGCGGTTCTCGCGCTGGAACTCGGCACGCATGGCCTCGTACTCCTCCTCGAGATCGTTCTCTTCCAGGAGGCGGAAGGCCAGCGCCCGGATCGGCGTTCCCTCCGGATCCTCGTCCTGGCGCGCCTCTGCCGGCTGAGCGGATAAGAGCAATCCGGTCAGAAGAAAGTGAATCAGACTTTTCTTCAATTTAAAATTTTCCTTTAACCAAACTCTAACAAAGAAATACCATCCTCCTCCGAATAACATGATTCATACAAAATCTAACAAATGGAGACCGTCCTCCCCGAGAACCTTTTACCGACACCGAACAACGTGGCATAGGACTCACCACACCGGGGAATGCTCGGAATAATCTTCTTAATCCAGGTCCAAGACCTTAGTTACAGGAGAATTAAACATGACGAAACGGATTTTCACTCTGTCGCTGGCAATGCTACTCACCGCGATTCTCAGCAGTATGCCCGCACAGTGCGAAGAGAACGAAAGCGTCGAATCGCTCCGGCGCCATCTCCTGGAGCAGGACGACGTGATCCAGTCTCTTCTCGACAGGCTCGACACGCTGGAGAAGAACCAGGCAGAAGGAGCATACGACCTTCCCTCGTGGCTCGAGAGAATCTCTCTCAAGGGTGATTTCCGTTACCGTCACGAAATGATCGACCCCGAGGGCAGGGACCACCGCAACCGCCACCGGGTTCGTGCCAGGATCCATCTCCTCGGGAAGGTGAACGACGTGGTCGACGTGGGAGTCCAGATCGCCACGGGCAACTTCTACGACGACGGCCTCGCTCAGGATCGCGTCATGGGCGACGCTGTCTCGTCGAACCAGACCCTGGACGAGGGATGGTCGAGCAAGCCGATCTGGCTCGACATGGCCTACTTCGACTTCCACCCCTTCTCGAACTCGGAGGAAGCGGGGTGGAATCTCAACATCCTGGGCGGCAAGTTCAATACCCCCTTCGACGTGATGCAGAAGACCGAGCTGCTCTGGGATCCTGATCTGAGGCCCGAGGGCATCGCCCTGATGGCCACGCGCGACTGCGGCGGATTCACCCTTTTCAGCAATGCCGGCGGCTTCTACATCGAGGAGGAAGGCGGCGGGGCGGACACCGGTATGTTCGGCGCCCAGGTCGGCGTCACCGTGCCGCTCAACGACAACGGCTGCGCACTCACCGTCGGCTCGGGCTACTACAACTACGGTAATGTGAAGGGGAAGGACTTCGTCTTCGACGACGGCGCCGGCTTCGGCAACACGGCCGATATCGGCGGCAACTACGCCGAGGACTTCGACGAGGTGGAGCTCTTCGCCGAGTGCACCTTCGAGGCGGGCGACTTCCCCATCGCCGTGTTCGCCAACGCGGTCTCCAACATCGCGGCCGACCACGGCAACCACGGCGCCCTCGCGGGGTTCAAGGTCGGCAAGACGAAGAAGCCCGGCTCCTGGGATGTCCGATACCAGTACAAGCGCCTCGAGCCCGACGCCGTGCTCGCCGCTTTCACCGACTCCGACTTCGGCGGCGGCGGAACCGACGTGAAGGGGCACGAGTTCAACCTCGGCTACATGCTGGCCACGAACTGGAAGGTCAGCGTCTCCTACTTCATCAACAGGACCGGCTTCTACGGCGCCGGGACGAGCAACGACTTCAGGCGGTTCCAGTTCGACTTCAAGTTCAAGTTCTGAGAACGAGAACCCGTCGGGGATTCCTGCCTACTCCACGACCTCGACCAGCTCCACATGGAAGATCAGCGTGGCGTTGGCCGGAATCCCTGCCTGGGGCTGCCCCCGTTCGCCGTAACCGAGCTTCCCGGGGATGGTGAACTTGTAGACCGCGCCTTCCTTCATGAGCTGCAGCCCCTCGTTCCACCCCTCGACAACTGCACCGAGCCGGAATGAAGAGGGGAGACCGCGCTCGAAGGAGTTGTCGAAGATCTTGCCGCTCTCGAGCCACCCGGCGTAATGGACGCGCACCGTCTGCCCCATCTTCGGCGACTTGCCCGTGCCTTCCTTGATGATCTCGTACTGCAGGCCGCTCTTGGTGGTGACCTTCTTCTCCTCGGGCGAGAGGCTGAACTCCGGCACGGGGAGAGGCACCCAGATCTTGACCAGCTCCATCTCCCAGATCGTGGCGGCGCCCGGAGGAACGAGGGGGCCGGCCCCGCGGGTCCCGAAGGCCAGCTCGGCCGGAACGATGAAGCGGTAACGCGATCCTTCCTGGAGAAGCAGCGGACCCTCGCTGAGGACCCCGATCCGGGCCGTGTTCGTGCTGAAGATCAGGTTGCGGCCGTCGAGCTCGGAGCAGCGGACCAGCTTCCCCTCCTCGTTCCAGACGGCGATCTTGATCTCGATCTGCTCGTCCTCCATCGGCCTCTCGCCGGCGCCGGCCTTGATGACCTCGTAGACCAGGCCCGACTCGGTCTTTTTCTGGTTCTCGGGATTGCCCTTGTGGAAGACGGGAAGGGGAGGCCCCCTCTTGATGCTGATCAGCTCCACCTCGAAGATCAGCGTGGCGTTGGGCGGTATCGCGCCGCGCCCGGCGCCCTGCGCACCGTACCCAAGCTCCGGAGGAATCGTGAACTTGAACTTCGAGCCCGGCGTCATGAGCTGGATGCCTTCCCTCCATCCCAGAACCACGCCACCCAGCTTGAAGGAAGCCGGCTCGCCCCGCTTCACCGAGGAATCGAACACCTTTCCGTCAGTCAGCCAGCCGGTGTAATGGACTGTCACCATGTCCGCCAGGGTGGGATGCGGCCCATCCTGCCCCTTCTTGAGAATGGAATATTTCAGACCCGATTGCGTGGTCACGATTTCCGTGTCTTCCGGAATGGTCGGCTCTTCATCGCCGGCCAGACAGAACGCGGCAGGCGCGAACAAGAGCGCCAGAAGGATCATGGCGAGCTTCATCTCGGTTCTCCTCAACTCGATTTCAAAGTCGTGCGGCGCCCGTCCCGCTTTCCTGTCTCGTGGGAGGAATTTGAGGGGAGCAGGCGAAAAGGGAAGATTGTAACCCGGCAGACGGGCGACCCTGAGTCAAAAATATCATCCTGCGAGCATATCAGAGGCGCCTGGCGTACTCCATCAGATCCACAGCAGGCTCCACGCGGCCGAAGGGTGCGGAGATCTGAAAACCGCCAACATGGGAGCGGACTGCCTCGATCTGCTCCCTGGCCACCTCGAGACCCACTTCCTTCTCCCTGTCAGCATCGCCGGCCTGCTTCATCCTCGCCATCACCTCATCGGGGATCGTGACCCCGGGCACCTCGTTCTGAAGGAACTCGGCATTCTTGAGCGACTGGAGAGGCCAGATCCCCGCGAGCACGGGGATCGGCTCGAGGCCGTCCTTTTTCAGGCGTTCCTTCGAATTCTCGAGGAAGGAGAGCAGCGTTTCGGGATCGAAAACAGGCTGGGAGATGGCGAATTCCGCTCCGGCATCGACCTTCCAGAAGTACCGGTCGATCTCGAGCTCGAGGTTCACGGCCGTGGGATTCACCCCCACGCCGATCAGGAAACCCGTCGGCTTGCCGATGGAACGGCCGCCAAGATCGCCGCCCTTGTTGAGCGACGAGGCGAGGTTAACCAGACCGATCGAATCGACGTCGAATACCGGCGTCGACTTGGGATAATCGCCCATCACGGGCGGATCGCCGGTGAGGAGAAGAAAGCTCGACATGCCGAGGGAGTAGGCGCCAATGAGGTCGGACTGCATGCCCAGAAGGTTCCGGTCGCGGCAGACGTAGTGGATGATCGGCTCGATGCCGGCTTCCTGCTTGATCTTCAGCGCCGTGGCCAGGACGGCCACCCGGGCCGAAGCCCTTGGACCGTCGGGGATGTTGACGCAGTCGAATCCCGACTCCTTCGCCTTGACCGCCTTGGCGAGCATCTTCTTCATCACCCAACCGCGGGGAGGCGTCAACTCGAGGCTGAAGACCGGCTCTCCCTGAGCGATCTTCCGGCCCAGCTCCGATTTCTTCTCGATCGGGACCGGCTTGACCTCGCGATCGGCCTTGTAGGCCACCTGACGGCTGGAGCGCTCCTCCCTGAAGTGCTGCCTCATCCGCATCACGGCGGCCATGGCCTTGATGTGCTCCGGCGTGGTGCCGCAGCAGCCGCCGATCAGCCTGGCCCCGGCCCTGGTGAACCGGTGGGCATACTTGGCGAAGTAATCGGGTGACGAGAGATAGAAGACCCGTCCCTCGACGCTCCTGGCGTTGCCGGCGTTCGGCTGGATCGAGAGAGGAAGGGCGGTGATCTCCGCCATCTTCTCGAGTGTTGCCAGCATGGCGTGCGGTCCGACGGAGCAGTTGAGCCCCACCACGTCCGCCCCCCACCCCTCGAGGCGCGCCGTGAAGATCTCGGGCTCCGTTCCGTAAAGCGAGGTGCCGTCGTCGACGATCGTCATCTGGGCCACGACGGGACGATCTGAGACCGCCTTCACGGCCTTGATCGCCTGGCCGATCTCGCTGAGGTCGCCGAAGGTCTCGAGGACGAAGAGGTCCACACCGCCCTCGGCAAGGGCCCGGGCCTGGATCGAGAACGCCTCGCGGGCCTCCTCCAGGGAGATCTTGCCCCAGGGCTCGATCCGGACGCCGAGAGGGCCGATCGCTCCGGCCACCCAGGCACTGTCTCCGGCAGCCTCCCTGGCGATCTCGGCGCCCCTTCTGTTGATCTCCTCGCACTTGTCGCCCAGGTGGTACTTTTCCAGCTTGAAGGGATTGGCGCCGAAGGTGTTTGACTCGATCACCCGGGATCCGGCTTTCAGGTAGTCGACATGGACTTCCCTGATCATGTCGGGATCGGTGAGATTGATCTCGTCAAAGCTGCGGTTCAGGTAGATCCCCTTCTCGTAGAGCCGGGTTCCCATGGCCCCGTCACAGAGCAGGACCTCCTCTTTCAGAGCATCGAGAAAACTCATGTCCATCGTGCGACTCTTTCCTTCAAAGGGTCTCACCGGCCCGGATCTCGCTAAACATACATGTGATATATACTTCTTCTCCCCGCATTTAAAGACCATTTCATCGCGCCTCGTGTCACGGTACCAATCTTCCGGCCAGGTCGCCCTGACAGGCGGTGCTTCGCTTTTTTTGCTGACTTCTGGGTCAAGTTTCAACCGGATGCTTTCGATTTTACGAATTGACTCTTTGATGAGTAAAGTTAGTATCAAAACGAGAAGCCGGGGTATTGGGCTGCTCGAGGCACACAAAAAGCGGGCGGCGGCGACCTGCGGTGAGAGGTTGGGTTATATTCTGAACTAGTTGCCGATGGCGCAGTGCAGTGCATCTCTATTAAGGAGAGTTGAAATGAGAAGAGGATCCCCTGCTCTTCCCCTTCGCATGTTGACCATTTTGAGTCTGGTCTGCTTGACCGGTATCGCTCTCCCCCCTCCCGCTGCAGCGCAGGACTGGGAAGAAGAAGAAGAGGCCAGCAACACCTTCTTCAGGTATGACCGCCTCGAGTTCTACGGTTTTCTCAAGCTCGATGCCAGCTACGACTCGGGCAGGATGAGCAACGCCAACGTGCCCGGATGGGTCGTACCCACGGCCAAGAGGCACGACGACGAGTTCAACATGTCCGTCAACCAGACCATGCTGGGGATGAAGTTCTACGGGCCCTACTCGGACTCCGTCAGCGTCATGGGACGGTTCGAGTTCGATCTCATGGATCCGGACATCTTCGATCTCTCCAATGCGAACGCGATGAGAAGCGACAAGACCTCGTTCCACCTGCGCCACGCGTACATGGATCTCGACTTCGATGATTTCCAGATCCTGGCCGGGCAGACCTGGGACGTGATCTCGCCGCTCAGGCCGAGGACAGTGAACTACTCGATCAACTGGTGGGCCGGCAACATGGGGTACCGCCGCCCCCAGATCCGGTTCACCAAGAGCGCGGGCGACCTGAAGGTCGAGTTCGCCCTGGCCAAGACGGTTGGCAGGCACCGCGGACTGGCCAACATGGACACGGGCAGCGACAGCGGCTTGCCCACCACCCAGGCGCGCGTCAGCTGGAGGCAGCCTCTTCTTGTTGAAGGAAAAGATATGGAAGTGGGTGTCTCGGGGCACTATGGCAGCGAGGAAGTCGATCACCCCGCGGGAGACTCGCGGCTCAAGTCCTTCTCGGGAAACCTGGATCTCACGATCCCGCTCCACAAGTACGTCACCTTCGTGGGCGAGTACTTCTACGGCAAGAACCTCGACGCCTACCACGGCGGCGTGGGCCAGGGCGTCACCGGCACGCTGATGAACACCGACGAGGTCCGCAGCAAGGGCGGCTGGTTCCAGGTTCAGACCGTGGTTACCCAGAACCTCAAGTTCAACATCGGCGCCGGAGTGGACAACCCGAAGGACCTGTCCGGCACGATTCCCGGAGCCAACCTCATCCGCCGCAACTCGAACATTTTCTGGAACACCTTCTACACGATCACCCCCGGAGTTCACGTCGGCTTCGAGATGTCCCACTGGAACACGCACTACGCCGGCGCACCGAACTCCGACAGGGATAGCACGCGCTACCAGCTCGCGTTCATCTACAACTTCTGATCTGCCTGCCGGCAGGCAGCGTATCTAGAAAAGCAGCACCAGAACTGAACTGGAAGAGTCGAAGTTTGCCTTCCGGTCGGAGTTGCGCGGGTACAGTGTCTTTCTTTCCATTCTCCCAACTGAAGAGTGCGTCATTCAATCGGCTTTGAGTGCTCCGTTGCGGAGTTGTAAAG
>CAYZWU010000001.1:183703-229469 GCA_964482235.1 uncultured Phycisphaerales bacterium | reverse complement strand
CACTAAACACCAACCCCTTGACCACGGCATCGCGATTCCTCTGAGATCCCCTCCATTTCTTGACGGAAGCCCCGCTACCCACTTCGCCGACCTCCCACCATGTGATGGAATCAGCGTCCACGGGAATAACATAGATCAAGTTCTCTCCCGGAGATTTCCGCCTGATCTCTTTATCACGATGCCCTCCACCTCCCATGGGCAGGACAACATCCTTCCCCGATTCGGTATCCAGGATAGCAATCTTCTTCCTGTCCTTCGAAACCCTGGCGACGAACCGCCCTCCCGGCTCCACCCCGGCGTTCGACCAGCCACGGCGAGGCCCGTATCCTACGATCCCGGCCTTCACATCCCAGATTCGTGTTGTCCCGTCGTCCGATGCCGTGACCAGCCTGCTTCCGCTCCGATCAAAGGCCACAGAGTTGATGCCTTTCTGATGCCCTCTGAGGAAAACACCTCCCTCACCTTGAAGATTGCCTTGGGCTTCCTCCATCTTGGTTTGCACGCCCTCTCCACTTCCCGTGAAGGAGCGGTTCGCCTTCCTCCAGGAAGAGGCGCCGAGAATGCGTACAATCCTGTCGTTCAGAGCCACGGCGATGGAATCCCCATCCGGGCTGAAGGCCACGCACCGAATACCTTCTTCGAGACGGATCGAAACCGCCTCGGCAGCCGGAACCTCGAAATCCCAGATCACCACAACGCCGTCCTCGTATACGAGCAACACCTCGCTGCTTCCTGAACGAGGAGAAAACTCGCCCGAACAGAGAGCGTTTGGTCGCTCGTCATAGACGGCGATCTTCTCTCCAGACGTAACATCCCAGATCCGGGCCACACTGTCTTCAGACGCGGTGACGATCCTCGTTCCGTCGCTGCTGAACGAGGCGGATGAGACCCGCCACCCGTGGCCCGCGAAAACGCGAAGCTCTCTGCCCGTGGCCGCGTCCAGGACACGCGCCGTCATGTCATCGCTGGCCACGATCAATCTCTCGCTCTTCCCGTCGAAGCTCAGCGACCTCACCGGAAACCCACCGTTCTCAAAGAAGCCGATCAGTCGCCCCGCATCCCGGACCTCCACGATACGAACCTCGCCTTTCTCAGTTCCAACAGCCAGCAGCCGGCCGTCGGGAGTGAGAACCGCGCAGCTAGGGCAAACGCCGAGCTTCGAGGGGGGGGCGATCTCCTGGGCTGTGGCCAAATCAAACAATCTGACTCTTCCGTCGCAGGTCGTGGCGATCATGTTCGTCCCGTCAGGGCTGAAGGAGGCGTACGACGCCGCGCCTGTTTGGAACCGTCGGTATTCCCGGTTTCTCGGGAGGGCAGCCAGCAAAGCGTTGTTCACCAGGAGCCTGGCGCTCTTCTCCTGGCCCTTGCGGAGATATCCTGAGAGGAGGTCCGCAGCTTCGAGTGCGAGGTTGATGGCACCAGTGGGATCCGACCCTAAAGCATCGGCAGACTGCTTAACCTTGTTCATGATGGCTGCATAGTTTCTGTCTTCCCTATCCCGTTGCTTGCTCTCCGAAAACAACACCGTGTACATCAAACCCATAACCAGAACGACCACCGAGAGAATCAAGGCCGCGCTCACCGCCGGTTTTCGCTTCATGCGTTTCCAGAGCTTGAGTGCAACGTTCGTCCGCCGAGCTTGGATCGTTTCACCTGCCAAGAACCTTCGAATATCCGCGCCGAACTCCATCATGTCGGCATAACGGTGCTTTGGTACTTTCTCCATGGCTTTCAGACAGATCACCGCCAGATCGCGAGGGATGCGGGGATTGATCGACGAAGGATAACGCGGCTCACGGGAGACGATCCTCCTGAGGATCTCCTGGGACGTCTTCCCGTCGAAAGGGCGGGCCAGGGTCAAGCTCTCATAGAGGGTCACCCCGAGCGAGAAGATGTCCGTCCGGAAATCGATCTTCTCGCTCTGGCCCGACGCCTGCTCGGGCGACATGTAGTAGGGCGTCCCGGCCAGGTCTCCCGAACGCGAAAGGACCAGGGCGTCCTCCACGCGGGCAAGCCCGAAGTCGGTCACCTTGGGCTGACCCTCTCTCGTGATGAGGATGTTCGACGGTTTCACGTCGCGGTGGATCACTCCCGAGGCATGGGCGTGCGAGAGCGCGTCAGCCACGTCGGCGACGATCCCGGCGGCACGCCGGATATGGCCCGTGGGAAATCCGCCCTCCTGCCGGATCGTGTCCAGCCTGTCGGCCAGGGTGACCCCGTCGCTCACCAGTTCCTGGGCGATGTAGTGCGTCCCTTCCGCTTCACCCACCGTGTGGACCGCCACGATGCCCGGGTGGCTCTGGCGCCCTCCGGCCTCGGCCTCGCGTCGGAACTTCATCCGCGCCTCTCTGGAGAATCCCATGTGTGGCGGCAGGATCTTGAGCGCCACCTTGCGTCGCAGGGAGACCTGCTCCGCCTCGTAGACGACTCCCATGCCGCCGCGCCCGATCTCGCGCACGAGCCGGAAGTCGCCCACCGTCTGTCCGGCGAGGCTGTCCTTCCCCGCAGGTCCGGACGGCATCATGGCGCCCGCCGGCCTGGCAGCCGCCGGAAGAGCCCGCATCACCCGAAGAAAGTTGTCGATCCGCGTGCGCAGCTCCGGGTCGCAGCAGGCATGGCGGTCCAGGAACTGCTCGGGATCCTCCGCCTCTCCGACCAGGTAGGCCTCGCGAAACCGGGTGAACAGGGCTTCCACCGGATCATCCGTCCTGGTACTGCTCTCTTTTCTGATCATTGGATCCCGGATGATCTATTGAAAGTTCGATCTCAAGACCGGATAAACAGGCATCCTGCCGTCGCCGCCGAAACGAAGAAAAGAGCGGCTCAAACCAGGGCGGCTTCGAGATCGCCCTGCCTCAGGTCGAGGACCTTGTCCGCCAGCCGCCCCACGGCGCGATTGTACCGCATGCGCGCCGCGTTGTCCGAGATGCCGAGAAGCTCGCCGATCTCGGCAAAGGGCTTCTCCTCCCACTGGCGCAGCACGATCACCTCGCGGTCCTCGGCGTCGAGGAGCTCGATGCCGAGACGGACCCAGGCCTCGTCCTCGTGAAGCGCCACAGACTGGCTCGGCGTTCTCACGTTGTCGCGGGGAGGATCGAGGTAAAGCACCGTGTCTGGCAGAAGCGGATTCTCCCGCGACATCGCCCGCCGCTGCGCCGTGTACCAGTCGTGCCTGTTTCTGAGAGAGTTCTCGACGATCCGCATCAGGAGGGCCCTGAAACCGCCATCGCTCGAAACGACCATCCTGGGACCGTAGCGGAGGAACTG
The DNA here is from genome assembly GCA_964482235.1 of uncultured Phycisphaerales bacterium. GTDB lineage: Bacteria > Planctomycetota > B15-G4 > B15-G4 > CAYZWU01 > CAYZWU01. Next base: position 226,202 of record CAYZWU010000001.1, on the reverse strand, counting down.
GATCACCGCATCCTGCACGAAGTCGCCCGACTCCTCCTTGCTCCTCAGGGCAGGGCCGAGGCGCTTGCGCACGTGGGAACGGATCCAGGGAAGGTGACGATCGAGAAGTGCCTCCAGTCCGGCCCTGTCGCCATCGTTCCACTGTCTGAGAAAGCGTGCCGTTTCCGTTTCCCGTTTTTTCATGGTAGGCCGCGATTGTATCAAAATAGATATTCCTTTCAACAGCCTCGAACTCTTTCTCCTACAGGGCGCCGAAAAAAGAACGAACCGCGTGGCCGACCAGCCGTTCATCGGTGGATTCTCTGGAACGGCTCCGTCAGGACAATACAATGACTACCGAACACAGGCCCGTATTCCCTGTTCCTCATCGTCGATGAAATTGGAGGAGGTCTCGATGACGACGCAGAACACCCCCAGGTCCTCATTCTTCCGCTCCGCCGCATTGATGCCCTTTATCTTGTTCCTTTTCTTCTTCGTCCCATGGTCCCCCCACGTTTCGGGAAGCGGCGCCGCCCAGGAAAAACCGGTCTCCGCGACCGGGCTGATCGACCGGGCCCTGGAGAAATGGCGGCAGAACGAAACCGTGGAATACGATGTCAAGAGCGTGCTCGCCGGCTCCGGCAGGGAGAAGGTGACGTTCTCTGGCATGAGTATCATTCAGGGAAGCAGATCACGGACCTCGCTGACCACAGGCGGGCTCGGCATCCTTCTGGTCAAGGATGGGGAGCACTGCTGGAACATGGTAATGCCGTCCGGCTTCGCCGGAGCAAGAAGCACTTTCAAGGCACCCCGGGACCTCTATCTCGAGGCTGTCCACCCCCTGACCAGGATGATCCATTCCGGCGCGTCCGTTCATGACCCCCTGGATCCGGGCACTATCCTCTCCGTTCTCCTCGACTGCTACGATCTCGAGTACAAGGGAACGACGGAATGGAACAGCCTCCCGACCTATCGGATCGAAGGCCTCCTGAAGAAGAAGCTCCTGAACCGGAAAACCCTTGGCGCGGGACAAGAGGACTCCCAGGTGCGCCCCTTTTCGATTCGAAAGATGCGGCTTCTTCTCTCGAAGGACAGTCTCGTTCCGGCCAGGGTCGACTTTTTCGAATCCACTCCGTACAGGGCGTCCTGCTCCCTCTTCTTCTCGCGAGTCAAGACCGGCATCGCGGCGAAGGACGAGGTGTTCCGTTTCGAACCTTCCGCGCAAGGGCAGGTGCACGATCTCGAGGAGCGGTACAGGAAGCTGGCCGATCGGTCCGCCTCCCGATCCTCCGGGCAAGGCGATCAGGCGGAAAGAAGCCGCCTCTCGGCACACGAGATCCTCGAACGCGCCAGGGAGAAGTGGGATGGACTGGGCAACGCCGGCTTCGACTTCAAGCTCACCTTCTTTACCGGGGAGATGCCCGTGGACATCACCGGCAGGATCGTGGTGCAGGGGGAGCTGGGCCGCTTCGAGGCGAAGATGGAGCTGATGAAAATCCGCACCGTCATGGTGAACGACGGCCGCTTCTTCTGGACCGAGATCGTCTCCCCATTCGATCCCGGCAAGGTGATGGTCTACAAGAGAAGCAGCGAGAAGGTCAGCGGAAGGGAGCCCGACTTCAACCAGGGCCTGGGCGGCTTCCTGGCAGAGCCCGCCGGCGTACCCGATCCGATCGACATGATCGAGATCCTCTTCGAGGATTTCGACCTCGAGTATACCGGGACGACGGAATGGCAGGGGAACAGCGTCCATCTCGTCACCGCTGAGCCGGCCCGGGGGAGCGAGAGCGGAGAAGAGGACCTGCCGATCGGCCCGGCCCGGATCCTCTTTCACGAGGAGTCGCTGCTTCTGGCCGGAATCGAGATTCTCGGCACCACGTCCGAGGGCCTGTTCTGCTCGCTGGTGATCCTCGATCTCGAGACCGACTGGCGCATCCCGGACGGGACGTTCCATTACGAGGCTCCCGAAGGGGCCGTTCTCGTCGACGTGGACGAGGAGTTCAGGAAAGCGCTGCGGATCCCCCCCGACTGCGACAAGCCCGCCCTGCCCCTTTCGAGGAAAGCGTGCTTCGACAAGGTGTCCGAGGACAGGAGGCTCGAACTCATCATCGCCGGGGACGGAACGGTCTCCGGATACAGGAGCACCTCACTCACGGGCAACCTCCTGTCTCGAGCCCCGATGAGGCACAACGTCGAGAAGTTCTCCGACATTGACGAGCTGCGCTCCCTCTTCAGCTACGCGTCGGAAATCCACGGTACCCTCATGGAGGTTGTGGGCGGCCGCACCTTCGAGTCGGACGACGTGGACCTCGTGATCTACGCCTCCGCCGAGGCGCCGTGCCTCCACCTCCAGGGAATCCTCGAAACAGCCAGATCGTACGGTTCGAACATCAGGCGGATCCACCTCGCCGCTCAGGACGAGGAAACGGGCGAGGAGGGTCTGCTCACCTTCCACCTCCCGCACACGATCGGAATCGCGGGACCGGAGGAAGAGCACAGGAATCTTGCCAACTGGTACAGGGTCCACATGAAGGCGAGCGAGAACGGACCGGAATACGCGCTCTCCGATGCCCGCAGCGACGACGAGGAGTGGGCCTTCGAAACCCTCGACAGCCTGGCGCAGGCGATCGACGCGGTCAAGAAGGAGAACAAGAGGGCCGGCTTCGTGCCGTGGCTCGACTTCTCGTACCGCCCCTACCCGGCCGTCACCATGAAGCACTTCGTCGACCTCATCACCCTGCTCCAGTCCAAGGGCGTCGACCTGAAATGGGAGAAGTACGGCTACATCTGCGTCTACCCCGGCCGTGTGGAACAGCTGCCCGACAGCGAGATCGCGGGAACCGGCTCGCGGCTCCCCCTCTCCGACAAGGCCGCCTTCAAGACAGTTCCCGGCGATCCCGAAATCCTGCAGATCACATTCGACAAAGACGGTACGGTCCTCTCGGGCGGCAAGAGATTCAACGGTCCGGAGAGGATTCGCAGCCTCCTCTACTTTTCGGCCAAGAGAAGCCGGAAGGAGGATGACGGCTGCAGCAATCTCAACATCTTTTTCCATGCGCCCAGGGATCTTCCCCTCCGCCATCTCATACATTTCATCCTGGTGTGCTGCCAGGAGGACATCAAGATCTACAAGCTCTACCTGATCGTCCGGGATCCCAAGGCAAAGAAGAACGGGGTCATCCCCTTCTTCCTCCCCCGCGACGTTGGGGTGAACAGCCTGCCGATGGAGCCTGAAGAACTGGCTCTTCTCCACACGGTCATCTTCACCGGATATCCGGACGGCCCGCACTACGAGCTTTGCCGTGTTCTCGACGCGCACAGCACCGAGGCGTTCGATACGTTGAGCGACCTGGAGAACCGCATCGACACGCTCAAGGAGAAGAATCCGAAGACATCCTTCACCTTCGCTCTCGGCGGCTTTCCCCTGGATCCCGGCCCGCCCGGTTCGTCCATTGTCTGCGTCGAGGACCTGGCTGCCCTGCTCACATCACTCTCGCTCCGAGACGTGGATCTCGAGGCCAAGAAATCGAACTTCTACATCGAAGAGGAAATCATTGAGGACGGTTGATCCGGCGCCTATACTCGCCTCATGCGATACCTAGAATCTACCGATCGGCGATCACGGAACCCGGAGCCTCTCCTGCCTGTCCGGCTGCTCTGCTGCCTGCTCGGCTCCATCCTTTCCCTTGCAGGAGGCGGATGCAGCGACTCCGAAGAGACTGCCTCTCGAGCTGCCCGTCAGGAGGGGACAGCGGTGCGGTCTTCCCCGCACCGGACCGCGCCCGGCCTTCTCGAAGGCCAGGTCGAGCGGCACGGTCAGCGCCTGCTGCCCGATTGGGCCGGCGGACCCGGCGCGGCCTTCACCACGGTGGGGCGGCCCCGCCGCGACCCGAATGTCCCGCACGCCATCGGTCTCTTCGGGCCGGATGGAAGCATCGAGGCGCCGGCCGGTTCAACGAACACCACGATCTGGCTCTCGAGGCTCGACACCGGAACCCTGCACGCCTCGCAGTCCGGCACGACGGTCCTCTCGCTGGCTCAGGATTACTGCCCCATCCCGAAATCGCGCTGGCCGGCGGGCGAGGGCCTGCACGTGGAAACGGAGCTCACCGCCCTGGCAGCTGACAGCGATCACGAGGGTCCCGGCCGCGCCCCGACCTTCTGCTACAGGATCGGGATCTTCAACGTGAGCGGTCAGGACGTGCCGGTCCGGCTCTTCCTGGTCAAGCGACCGTACGGCCTCGACGGGACGATCACCCCCCTTGCTGAGGGGATAGAAGTGAGCCAGCCCGTTCTCTGCAGGGACCGGACCTCGGCCCTGATCAGCGTCCCCCCCCATGGAACGGCAGAGATCCCGCCGCCGGCAAAGGGCCACCCCTCGGCTGCAACCTGCTGGTTCGATCTCGACCTCCCTTCCTCGACGGGCGAATTCTCCCATGTGACTCCGGCGGCAGAGCTTTTCTTTCTTTTTTCCGCCGGTCCCGGGAAGCCGGATCAAGCCGGCGTCATGAAGCGATATGCCAGAACGCACATCGCCTGGGAAGGAGACGACTGCCTCAACAAGGTCCGTTTGAACCTGCCGGACAAGGGGCTGGCCGACACATTCCGCGCTGCGACGGCTCAGATCCTGATCGCGGCCGAGAGGACGGGGATGAGGAAGACCGTCATTTCTCCCGAGCCCTTCAACTGCATCGAGACGGCGACGGCGGCGGCGGCGCTGAACCGGGCGGGGCAGTTCGAGGCGGCCAGGCTCCTTCTCGGGAGCTTCTCGCAGACGATCGGCCGGGACGGGCGCATCGCCGATCAGATCGATGCGGAGGGAAACCGCTCTCCGCCGGCGAATCATGAGCCGAACGGCAGGGCTCTCTTCTGCCTGATGGATCATTTTCTCTTCACCGGGGATCTCGAGTGGCTCGAGACCAGGGCCTATCCGATCATGGAGCCTGCGGCGGACCATCTGATTCGACTCCTCGAGGGGGAGAAGGAGAGCAGCCTGCTGCCGGCTGGCAGGCCTGGCGCAGCTCGTCGATATGCGGACAGCTTCTGGGCGATCGAGGGCCTCGAAAGCGCTTCCCGGGCAGCGAACCTCCTGGGAAAGGAAGACAAGGCGGCACTCTACGAAACAGCAGGCCACAAGCTCGAAGAAACCTTGCGGCGATCGCTCCGCGACACGATGGAGAGGAAGCGCATCTCCTTCATTCCCGGAAGCCCGGACACCGGCTCCGACGGCGGGCTCCTACCGATGGACGCACTCTCCAACGGGGCCTGCGCCTGGCCCGGCAACCTCTGGCCCCACTCGTTCTCCGGCGCCGGCAGGGCCTTCGAGCTCTACTACGAGAGGTGGTTCCTCGATCCCGAAGGCGGCATGAATGTCAACGGATCCATCCTCTCCGCCGGCATGGAGGTCGGATTACCCCTCCTGGCCCTCAGGATGTACAAGTATCCTCGAATCGTGATCGAGTGGTACGGCCGGCACTTCACCTCGGCCGGTTTCCACACCTGGGGTGAGATCATCAGCCGCGATGCCGGACTACCCGATTCCAGCGGCGCTCCAAGCCTTCGCGCCGCTGCGGACTACGTCCTTCTTCTCAGGAACATGCTCGTTCTCGAGGAGGGCGACTATCTCTTCCTGGCACCAGGCGTGACGATCGACTGGTTCAAGGCCCAGGAAAAGATCGGCATCCGCAACGCCCCCACCCGCTTCGGCCCCGTCTCCTATCAGATCCACAATCAGGAGATCAAGCACACCCATGCGGTCACCGGCGAGAAATATTCCCGGTCCGTCACCACCATCGACATGCTCAACACGACGGCCAAGGTCCCCAAGGGCTACCTGATGCGGCAGGTCTACTTCACCGACACACTCAAGATCAAGGTGAACGGAAAACCGTACCGCAACGTGACCGATCGGTATGTCATGCTCCTGCCCGCCGACGCCAGAACAGTGGAAATCGAGTGGTAGCCGCCAGAAGAGGCTATATAATGTTATGTCCGGATTCGAAATGAAACGAATCCACGGAGACGTCTTTTAATGTAATTAATGATTTAAGAATGAGTTAACTCGAAAGGACCCGAAATGATCAAATGCGGAATCTACGTGGACGCAGAAAATATCCGCCTCTGCGGCGGCTATGGCATGCGCTACGATGTGCTGATGGACTACGCCTCGCTGGACGGATCGATCATCCTGAGGGCCAATTCCTACGTCGTGGAAGACGGGGAGCGAACCGACGCGGACGACGAGTACCGCTCCAAGCTGTACAGGTATCACAACGTGCTGCGGCGGTGCGGCTTCAAGCTGATCAAGAAGTACGTGCAGCGCTACACCGACCAGGATGGCGAGGTCACGGTCAAGGCGGATGCCGACATGAACCTGGCGATCGACGCCCTTCTCCAGTCGCGCAACCTCGATCGCATCGTGCTGCTGACCGGGGACGGCGACTACTGCCGCCTGATCCAGGCTCTCCAGAACAAGGGATGCCGCGTCGATGTGATCGGCTTCCTCAACGTCTCCACCGCGCTGAAGGAAGCGGCTGACTACTACTTCTCCGGTTTCATGATCCCCGGGCTGCTGCCCATCTCGAACAACGGAAACACGCACAGGGGCTATCCCGCCAGCTACAAGGCGGACAAGGGATACGGCTTCCTGCGCCACTACGAGAAGGACAAGAACAGGCTCGTGGAGAAGGAGATCTACTTCCACCACTCCCACCTGGAGGAAGATTACCCTGCCGATGTCCTGTGCAACGGCCGGAACATCTTCGAATACAGCCTCGTGCCGAGCACGGTGAAGGAAGGAGACATGATGGCCACGCAGATCAACCTCGCCTATAATAGGGTGACGATCTGATACAGCTGGAAAACTCCTCTCCGGGATCGAACGATGAGGTATGAAGGAAAAATCTACCGCCCGCCCTCGGAAGCATGGTCGCTGATCATCCAGGCCACGGTGGGCTGCTCCTACAACCGCTGCACATTCTGCGCCATGTACCGCGACACACGGTTCAAGATCCGCTCGCTGGACGACATCCGCGAGGACATCGCCTCGGCCAGGGCGTATTACGGCAACGACGTGTCCAAGGTCTTCCTGGCTGACGGCGATGCGCTGATCATGAAGACCGCTCAGCTCGAGAAAATCGTGAAATGCTGCAGGGAGCACTTCCCCGCCCTCCGCCGCGTCTCCGCCTATGCCACGCCGCAGTCGCTGCTCCTGAAGAGCGGCGACGAGCTGGGAAAGCTCCGCGATCTGGGCCTTTCCACGCTCTATCTCGGTGTGGAGAGCGGCTCGGAGGCCGTGCTCGAGCGGCTGAAGAAGGGAGTGACCCAGGCGGAGATGATCGAAGCGGGACAGAAGGCTGTCCAGGCCGGGATGAAGCTCTCCACCATGATCATTCTCGGCGCCGGAGGCAGCGAGCTGAGCCGCGAGCACGCCAGGGAATCGGCCAGGGTTCTGAACGCGATCGGACCGCGCTTCATCTCCACCTTGACGATGATGGTGGTGCCCGGCACGCCGCTCGAGGCGGAGCAGGAAACAGGACGTTTCACCCCCCCCACGCCGCGGCAGTGCGTGGAGGAGATAAGGGAGCTGATAGCAGGACTCGAAGTCGAAGGGGCCGTCTTCCGGTCGAACCATGTGTCGAACATGGTCTCGCCGGCAGGGACGCTGCAGAAGGACAAGGCACGCATGGTGGACGAGCTCGACACGGTGCTGGCAGACGCCATTCCGGAGGAGTTCGGTCCACGGGGGTACTGAGGAGGTTACATTGGACACCTCGAAGATCGACCGTTCCCTTCCCGAGCAGGAAGCAGGATCGGGTTCCACTCTGGTCGAGCTCTACGATCAGGTGTACGACTTTTCAGGCAAGCTGGGACATCAACACAGGGACATGGAAGAGGCGCTCCTCTTCGCCGGGCTCGTTCCCGATTCCGGTGAAAAACCGCTGGAGATCATCGAGGTGGGGTGCGCGGAAGGAACCCTTTCCGTCGAGCTGGCCCGGAAGGGTCACTGCGTCACGGCCGTGGACATCTCCCAGGGTTTCATCGATCGATCGCGCGAGGCGGCCGCGGCTGGAGGAGTGGCGCTGAAAACCCGGCGGCAGGACATCGAGGCTGAGGTCTCCTCCCTCGATGAGAACTCCTTCGACGTGGCCTACCTGATGGACGTCCTGGAGCACTTCAGGAATCCCCTGGCCGCGCTGACAAACATCAGGAAGGTCCTGAAGCCCCACGGCATCCTGTTCATCAACACACCCAACGTGGTCTGCCTGCGCAAGATCATGAGATGTCTTTTCAAGCGGAAGCAGCTGATCGACTTCTACACCTTCACCAACCTGCACGACTACCACCTGCAGACCTACGACTACGCCCAGCTCGAGAAGACGCTCAATTTCGTGGGATTCAAGGTGGAGAAGGTGATCCCGAACCGGGCGACACTTCCGAAGCTGTCGAGGGTCCGGTTTCTCCAGCCGGCCTTTCGCCTCTTCTCCCGGATCTTCCCCATGCTCTCCGACAACCTGCTGGTGAAGTGCCGCAAGACGGCACCGATCAACATGAAGGACCTGATCAAGCTGAAGGCAATGCGGCACAGGGGGATCGAGATCAAAAACCTCTGATCGCGCCGCAGTCCGGGCACTCCCAGGTGATGTTGTTGCAGGTCAGGCCCCAGGCGTTCTCGTACATGCACTTCTGGCAGATCATGAAACCGCAGGAGCAGCTCCAGCAAAAGTCGAACGTCCCGTTGCAGCAGACGCAGACCTGCTCCTTGCTGTCCTTCTCCTTCCGGGCTCTCCGTCCGCTGCGTCGTTCTCTTCCTGGCAAGGCGGCTCTCCAGACTCTCGTTTCTTCCTCCCTTTTCAGATGTTTATCAACTGCCCCGCTGCCTGTAAAATGAAACCTGCTCCGGATTCGTTTTTCCGATTGTCATTCAGCGTTTCCGTCCTGGAACGCAAGGCCCTCCTTTGCGAGCTCCTCGGGAAATGAGCCGGAAAACCAGAAAGGAAAAGCGCCATGCGCCGGACACTCGTTCTTCTCTCCCTGAGCCTCCTCCTTGTCTCGACAGCTGCCGCCGCCCGGCCCGAGGAATCCTCCCGGCCGATACCGCTCTCCCGCTACCTCGAGTACGCCCGCGCATCGGCGGACTGGACATGGGACCATTACGAATCCCTCGAGGAGAAGTGGAAGAGCAGCATCGATCCGGAAAACGTCTTCGGCTACAGGGCGCCGTCCCGCTTCCTGGAGATGGCCGCCATCTACGCCTTCCTCTACGAACGGGAAGGCCGGCCGGTGTATGCCGAGCGCGCCAGGAAAGTCCTCCTGACCTACGAGTCGTATCGCGCCTTCTACCCGAAGGAAGCGGCGGCGCGCCGGGCCGACTACGAGAACGGAGTCCCCGCGCTGCCCGACTTCTTCTCCACCATGCGCTACCTCCGCGTCTACGACACCTTGAAGCGCCTCGACTGCCTGAGTGATGCCGAGCAGGCGGCCGTGAACGAGGTCGTGGCCGGCAGCGTCGAGTACACACTGAGAACCCAGGAATGGGGAGCGATGAACCGCGCCGCGCTCCGGGCCGAAACCCTGGCCTGGGCCGTGCGCGCAGCCGGCGACCTTCCGGCTGCCGCCAGGTGGAAGGTCTGCGAGCAGTCGCTCGGCTTCGACAACTGGGGGACGTGGGAGATCGAGGATGCCACGATCTACCACGCCGTCTGGCTCTACGCCCTGCTGGGCTACGCCGATGCCAAGGGAGAGATGAAGGAGCTCTTCCGCACGCCGGAGATGTACTACTACGCCCAGTACTTCCTCCAGCTGATCTGCCCGGACCGGATGATCCCCGATTTCGGCGACGCCAACTGGCGGCAGAACTGGCAGCGCTATCTCGTCTTCTTCGAGGCTGCGGCCGCAGCCTACGGCGACCCCGGCATGAAGTGGGCGGCAACGGTCATCGCCGAGAGGTTTCTCGACCTGGAGAAGGCGACCGACGCCAACATGGGCTACATGCTCCTCGACTGCTTCCGCTACGGAACGGATGCGGTGAAGCCTGCCCAGCCGACGGAGCTGAGCTGCGAGGTGATGGAGGACATGGTGGGAAAGAAGATCGTCTTCCGGAACGGCTGGGACCTCGATTCGACCTACCTCCTCCTGAACTACCGCGACGAGGGGGACGGCGGGCTGATCTTTCGCGACTACCTGCGCGACACCATCGCCGTGGAAGAGGAGAAGATGACCCACGGCCATGCGGACGAGAACGGCATCGTCCTGCTGATGAAGGACGGTTCGGTCCTTCTCCACGACGGCGGATACCGGGACTACATGCCGAGCGGACCCTACGGCGCCTACAGGCAGGACTACTTCCACAACCGTCTCTGCGTTCGTCAGGAGAAGATCTGGATCGGACAGAAGGAAGGCGAGCGCCGCTACGCCAACAAGGGGAAGGCCGTGCCCGGGCAGACTGTTCTCGATTTCCTCCACAACGCCGGATCGTACCGGCCCGTGCAGACGCGAAAAGTGGACTTCCTCACCTTCCCTGACTTCGACTACAGCCGGACGCGGCTCATCGACCTGAACCTCGGCTACGAGTGGGACCGAATCATCGTCTACGTCAAGGATCCGGAGCTCTTCGTGGTCTTCGACATCATGAAGACCCGGATCGCGGAGTACTTCACGGCCTGCAACCTCTGGCACACGCGCCGCATCGTGTCGCAGGGCGAGCACTGGTACGACACGGCGTACGATGCCATCAGCAGGACGACGACTCCCATGAACGCGCACCTGCTGATCACCTTCCCCTCAAACCGCTTCCGCCTCGAAGGCGTGGAGAAGGAGAGGCGGCACTACCAGGACGAGCTGGTGATCCACAGGACCGCGGCGCAGCACTTCGAGATCGGTCAGAACGTCGCCTTCGTCACGATTCTCCGCCCCCATCGGGCCGACCAGGACCCTGCCCAATGGGAGAACAGCGTCGAGTGCATCGAGACGGAGCCCGAAGGAGACGGCATCGCCGTGCGGATCAGGGAGGGGAACCGGACCCTCCTCGTGGGAGCGAAGCGCGACCTCAGGAAGGAGATGACCCGCGATTGGCGTCGGCCCCGCTACACCTGGGAGTCGGGGCGGATCCGTTACGGCGCCATGGAATCGAACTGCGATTTCTTCTATGCCGAGCAGCAGGGGAAGAAGCTCTCCTACACGGCCGTCAATCTCACGCGGGCCGTCTACGAGGGGCAGGTCCTCTTCGATCAGCTTGAGGGCACCTTCGGCCTGGCCTTCGACGGCAGCCCCGACTCGGGCGGTATCGGCAAGGCGCGCTACTCGCGAGCCGAGAGGGAGCTCGAGTAGGAACGGATCAGGCCAGCTCGGCGCCGCTCTCCTTCGAACTCTGAAGGTGTTCAGCCACAGCGGCGGTGAACGCCTCGCCGAAGTCGTCGCACTTCTTCTGCCCCACGCCGTGGACATTCAGGAAATCGGCCGGGCTCGTCGGCTTGAGCCTTGCCATGTCCCGCAGGGCGGCATCGCCGAACACGATGAAGGCGGGCACACCGAGCTCCCGAGCCTTCTCCAGCCTGAGCCCCCTGAGCTTCTCGAACAGGTCGTTGTCCACACCCTCCCACGACTCGATGACCGCCCGCGCCACGGAGGCCGGCTTCTTCTTTTCCGGTGCCTCGAGCAGTCGCGGAGCCTCCTCTCCCTTCAGCACGCGCCATCCTGCTGCCGTGACGCCGAGGACGCCGTACTCGCCTCTTCTTTCCAGGTACCCCTGGTCCACGAGCTGCTCGATCCAGTCGCGGACCGACCGCTTGCGTTCGTCCTCGAGAAGCCCGTATGTGGAGAGGGCGTCATGGCCCCTCTGCTTCACGATCTCCTGCTCGGAGCCGCAGAGGACCTGCACCGTGTAGGCGGCGCCGTACATCTCGCGCAGGCGAACAACGCAGGAGAGGATCTTCTGCCCCAGTATCATCGGTTCGGGCGCCAGCTTGAGATCGCCCAGGCAGACGTCGCAGGCCCCGCAGTTCTCCTGATCGAGATCCTGGCCGAAGTAGACGGACAGGCTCCTGTGCCGGCACGACAGGCCGGTGCAGTAGGCGTACATGTCGTTGAGCTTGCGCAGGGCGATCTCTCGCGCTTCCGGCTCCATCTCGTCGATGAAGAGCCGCCAGATCCGGAAGTCGCCGCCCGAGTAGAGAAGGCGGCACTCGGCCTCGAGGCCGTCGCGCCCCGCCCGCCCCGTCTCCTGCTGGTAGTGCTCGAGCGACTTCGGCGCGCCGGCATGGATCACGCAGCGGACATTCGACTTGTCGATGCCCATGCCGAAGGCCACGGTGGCCACGATGATGTCGGCGTCCTCGCGCACGAAGGCTTCCTGGTTCTCCTTTCGGTCCTCGTCGGTCATGCCGGCGTGATAGGGCAGAGCCCTGTAGCCCTTGGACGCGAGCGAGGCGGCGACCTGGTCCACGTCCTTCCTGCGGATGCAGTAGACGATGCTCGACTCGGAAGGGTGCCTGTCGAGGATCGAGCGGATCTGCCCCATCCGGTCCGACCGCCGCTCCGCCTTGTAGACCAGGTTCGGCCTGTCGAAGCATCCCACGAGTACGGCGGGATCGCGAAGACCAAGCTCGCGGGCGATGTCGCGGCGGACATGAGCCGTGGCCGTGGCGGTGTAGGCGTGGACGCTCGTCCGGGGGAACCGGTCGCCCAGGATGCGAAGGGCCCGGTACTCTGGCCGGAAGTCGTGCCCCCACATGCTGATGCAGTGCGCCTCGTCCACGGCGAAGAACGGCACATCGACGGTCTCCAGCAAGGCCAGGAAATCGTCCCTCACCAGGCGCTCGGGAGCGATGTAGAGGATCTTCAACCTGCCGGCCCGCAGATCGTCCTCCACCGCCCTGAAGCAGGTGCGATCGAGGCTGCTGTTGAGAAAGGAGGCCTCGATGCCCACGGCCCGGAGGGCGTCGACCTGGTCCTTCATCAGGGAGATTAGGGGGGAGACCACCACAGCCGTGCCGGATTTCAGCAGCGCCGGGGCCTGGAAGCAGAGCGACTTCCCGCCGCCCGTGGGAAGAACGACAACGGAATCGCGGTCCGAGACCACCTGCTCCATCGCCTCCCTCTGCAGGGGCCGGAAGTCGTCGAATCCCCAGTACTGTTTCAGAATGCCGGACAGGCTCATGAACGATCCTCTCCTTCTCTCGGGAAGGGCCCAGCTTAACGAACCGGCTGTTCTTTTGCCCGGCTCAAATCGCCTGCCTCGACGTTTGCCTGGCATAGCCTCTCTCCCGAGGAAAAGACGTTGCGGATTCGAATCCGTTACTCCGGAGAACCGCAGCCGCGGTAAAATCCGGCCGCGCACCTCTCCTGTTGACAACGGTCCCGCTTCTTTATTAAAGTTTCCTTCCTTCGCGAGCATCCCGGCACCCAGGGAGAATCGTTGCATGTCCTTCTTTTCACATGAGTTCGGTCTGTATGCCGGAGCGGCGACAGCTCCTTCGTCGAGCGTGACCTGGCTCTCTTACATCGCCCTTCCGCTTGTTGGAGCCTCCTTTCTCGCTGCGATCTGGATGCTTCGCCGGCTGGAGGGCGACCGGGCCGGTGAAGAAGCCGCCCTGTCCGGCAAGTGGAAGCTGGATCGGGATTGGCCGGCTTTCTGGTTGTGGTTCATCTGGTTCGGTCTGGTTTTCCTCTGCATCCTTGTCCCTCCCTTCGCAGGTATCACCATCCCTCACGACCTCCTGCTCCTCGCCGCCGTCCCGTCTACCTTCTTCCTCATCAGCTGCCTCAGGCGGATGAGCGGTGCCGGGACCGCCCATCGCGAGAACACGAGCATCCTCTGTTTTTTCTTTCTTGCCAGCCACGGCTACTTGGGCTTCATGCTGATCGACATGCTGCTCCTCCCCGACCGGGGCGTCCTCCACCCCCGCTGGATCGTGCTGGTGCTCGTATCGGGAGCCATCGCCTGCCTGCTCCCTTCGCTGAAGAGCGCCGTCGATCCGCGTCGTGCGCGGGCGGCGAGGATCTTTCTCTTCGTCACCGCGGTGATCCTGGCCACGCTAATCGTGGACGCCTTCGGCACCGCGGGTGCGCCGCCTGAGGATCTGTCAGCCTGGGTTGAGAAGGAGAATCCGGGACTCGAACGCCCGATCGACTGGGAAGATCTTGCCGATGCGGTCGAGTTCCTCGATGCTCAGGGAGAAGAACGACCCCCTCTGGACAGGCTGAGCGAGACGTATCACCAGGGCATGACCGCCTGGATCGAATCGGATGGCAAGAAGAACAGGGTCAATTTTGCCATCCTCGCGGCGGCATATCGCATCGGGTTCGTGAACGACGAGGAGCAGGCCTTCCTCTGCGGACGGACGACCTCCCGCCGCCTGCTGAAGCATGAAGGGCCTCTCGATCTGCCCGAGGTCTATCTCCCCTACGTGACCGCCCTGGCGCAAAGCGAGACACTGACTCTCGAGCAGCACGACCACCTCGTGGCGCGTCTTCTCGAAGCGTGGCAGCAGATCGGCGCCGAGTCACGAATCGACAACATCCTCGCCCTCTGCCGCATCGCCGAGCAGCTGGGCGCCATGGAGGCGATCTCCTTCAGCACCGATGACCTGCACGCCCGCCTCGTCCGGATGTGGGTGGCGCCCCCTGCGCCGGGCGAACGCCGGGGCTGGCTGCAGCGGCGGGATACGGGAGGATTCGGCGACGGCTCCGAGGTGCCGGAGCTGAACGCCACCGAGTGGAACACCGCCCTGGCCATGAAGCTGATCCATTGCTTCGGCCCGCCCGAAAAGATCGACCTCGGCCTGGTTAGGAGCTATCTCGAGGAGAGAGCCGTCTCTTCGCTCTGGGACGGCGGCATCAAAAGAAGAAAAGTGAAAACCATACTGGCCTACGAGAAGCTCGAAGCGTCCGGCCTTCTCCCCCCGGACCCCTCCTCCATGGAGATCCTGCGGGGCGAGCGCCTTCTCCTCGGCGCCCTGCTTCTCGTGATCATAGCGATCTACGCCACCCGGCGCTCGCCCCGGTTGGAGTGATTGCCGGCAAATCGGCACCGCTTCTCCCGGATCGAGCCGGGCTTGACTGATACCCATGAAGCAGATCCTGCCCCGACTGAATGGAAGAGTGCGCACGCCCGGCGGATCGGCCGAGCTCTGGGCCATGGCGTTTCCCGTTATCGTGGCCACGCTGTCGCAATCGATCATGGGTATGGTGGACACCTTCTTCATGGGCCGCATCGGGACCGTCGAGCAGGGAGCGGTCGGCCTATCGGGCATCATCTTCTGGACCCTGACATCGCTCTTCGTGGGAACGCTCCAGGGAGTCTCCACCTTTGCGGCTCAGCACCATGGCGCCGGCAGGAAGAGGCGCTGCGGCCGCGACGGATGGCTCGGCCTCTACGTCACCCTGCCCTCGGCGCTGATCCTCTGCGGCGTGGCCCTCCTCGCGCAACCGATCCTCGAGCTGATGGGATCGAACGAAACAATCCTGCCGCACGCCACGGACTACCTGTCGATCCGCCTCTTCGGCGCCTTCTTCGTCTTCATCAACTACGCGGTCGTGGCCTTTCTGCGCGGCGTGGGAGACACGAAGACCCCGATGTACTTCACCCTCGGCGCCAACATCCTCAACGCGGTGCTCAACTACGCGCTCGTGCTGGGCCACTGGGGATCGCCTCGCCTCGGAGCCAGCGGGGCGGCCATCGCCTCGGTGATCGCCACCGGCGTCTTCTCGGCCGCCTACCTGACCTGCTTTCTCACGGGCGAGCGCAACAGGAGCTACAGGACCCGTTTCATCCGCAGGCCCGGTCTCAGGGAGACGACGGCTTTTCTGAAGGTGGGCGCTCCGATCGGCGGCAGCTGGACTCTCGAGATGCTGTCCTGGACCGCCTTCATGTCCATCGTGGGATGGATCGGCAACGCGGAGCTGGCTGCCACGAACATCGTGTTCCAGGTTCTTCATTTCTCCTTCATGGGCGCCGTCTCGCTGGCCACGGCGGCCACCACTCTGGTGGGCCAGTACCTCGGCGCGGACGATGTGGATACGGCGAAGAAGACGGCGAGGTCCACCATCCGCTGGGGGATATTCTACTGCGTCACCCTGGGGCTTCTCTTCCTGGCCTGCCGCCGCTACATCGTCGTTCTCTTCAACGCCGATCCGGAGGTGATCGAGATCGGCGGGCGGCTCTTCATCTATGCCGCCGTGTTCCAGTTCTTCGACGGGCTCGGCATCTCGAGCAACGGCGTCATCCGCGGTGCGGGAGACACGCGATGGCCCATGATCGTCATGGCGCTCCTGGCCTGGGTGCTCTTCGTTCCCCTCACCTACATCCTGGCCAGGACGATGGACCTCGGGGTGGACGGAGCCTGGGTTGCAGCAACGGTCTTCATCGCTTCGGTGGGCACGGCCATCTATCTCAGGCAGAGATCAGGGCGCTGGCAGTCGATGCGGGTGTGACGGCCTCTGCCCCGGCATCCGATCCGGACGTTCGACCGCTGATGGAAAATCGACCCGCTAGCCGCTATCATGAGATCAGGGAATACCGAGCCCGCGCAATCTCCGCCACATACGGACATTGCCACATCCAAGCTCGGTATCTCCTTCCCGTATGTGGCGGAGATTGCGCGGGCTCGGTATCGCGGTATCGGCACATCCCGGTAGACGAAGGGAGCGGTTCATGTCCAGGATTCTATTTCTCGCGGCTGTCTGCCTCTTGACGAGCGCTCCTCTCTGCCGCGCCTCTCCCGGAGGCGAGGAGGATGATCTCAACATCAGGGCCTGGCCCCTGGTGGTTTCCACGAAAGGCGAGGACGGATCGAAGACGGTGTGGGCCACCCCGTTCTTCCATTACACCCGCCACGCGGACGGGCGCGTCTCCTTTCATCTGCTCAACTATTTCCAGGGGCCGGATCATCAGCTCTTCTTTCCCCTGGCGTACAGGGCGGGCGAGGAGGATCGAGAACACAGGGGCCTGGTCCCGCTCTACTTCGACGGTCCCGGATACCGCACCTTGCCGCCGTTCCTCTACCTCTCCCTCGATCGGGGGGAAAGCACGCGAACGATCTGGATCACGCCGCTCTTCCACCTCACGTGCGACAAGGACGGGAACAGCTGGTTCCACCTGGCAACCTACTTCCAGGGACCGGACTACAAGATCCTTTTCCCCCTGGCCTACCAGGCGAAGAGCAGTCGAGGAAGCTACTCGGGCATCGTCCCCCTGATCTTTCAGTGCAACAGGAGCTGGTATGCACCGCTCCTTCTCTCCGCATCCTGGGAAGGGAGAAGGGACAGCCGGAGCACCTGGATCACACCTTTCTTTCACGTCACCAGGGACGGTGACGGAATGCGGTCGTTCCATCTGGCCAACTACTTTCAGGGTCCGGACTACAAGGTCCTCTTTCCTCTCGCCTGGTACTCGGGAAGGGGCGAGGATCGCCAAGTGGGCGTGATGCCCTTCTACGCCGGAACCCCGCAGACCAGCGTCCTTCTCCCTCTTCTTACCGCCTGGGGGCGAAGCGACAGGGGGTCGAAATTCCTCTGGATCACGCCGCTCTTCCATCGCACCTGGGACGACCGGGGGACCCGGTCGTTTCATCTGGCCAACTATTTCCAGGGATGGGATTACAAGGTCCTTTTTCCGCTGGCCTATCTCGTGGACAGGACCGGCGGGAGACATGGCGGCATCGTGCCCCTCTACTTCCAGGGGCCGGACTACTGGACGGCTCCCCTCCTGCTCTCCGCCCGGTGGCGGAAAGGCGACGGCTCGGCATCGACATGGATCACACCGCTCTTCCATCACACTCGGGGCAAGGAAGGGGAAAGCTGGTTCCACCTGGGCCCCTACTTCCATGGGCCTGATTACAACATTCTCTTCCCCCTCGGCTACAGGGTGAAGGAGGGGGATGAAGCGTACATGGGCATCGTTCCCCTCTACTACCACCAGCCGGGCCACACGATCATCCCCCCGCTGCTTACCTGGTCGCGGACGCTCGAGGGCGGCGGCCGCAGCACCTGGGTCACTCCCTTCTTCCACCTGACGCGGGACAGGTCGGGAAAGCAGTGGTTCCACCTGCTGAACTACTTCCAGGGACCGAACTACAAGTTCCTCTTTCCCCTGGCCTACAGCCTGGACAAGCCGTCGGGCAACCGGGCCGGGATCATTCCGATCTACTTCCAGGGACCTGACTACAAGGTCCTCTTTCCCCTGGGCTACATTTGCGGCAACGAGGAGGAGAGGCATTACGGCCTCATGCCCCTTGTCATGACGGGACCCGGCTACACCATCCTCCCCTTGATCCTCTCCGGCTGGGGAGGATCGGAAGACGGCGCCCGGGCCGTCTGGATCACTCCCCTCTTCCACACAACGTGGAACACGACGGGAGGCAGCCGTTTCCACATTCTCACCTACTTCCAGGGCCCGGGCTACAAGATTCTCCTTCCCCTGGCCTATAGCGTTCAATCGAGGAAAGGCCGCTACGCCGGCCTCGTCCCGCTCTATTTCCAGGACCCCGAATCCCGCTACGCTCCTCTTCTGCTCTCCGGCTCGTGGAAGCGAGACGACGGAGGCCGGAGCACCTGGATCACTCCCCTCTTCCACCAGAGCTCCGACATCGAGGGCGCCCTGAGCAGCCGCCACCTGCTGACCTGGTTCGAGGGACGGGACTACCGTGTCCTCTTCCCACTCTACTGGAACTGGCAGAACCGGGCCGGCGACGATCAGACCATGATCCCTCTCCTCTACTGGAGCCGGACGCGCGATTCGGGCTACTGCTCGCGGTCGTTCCTCTGGCCCCTCTCGGAGTACCGCAGGGGGAACCGGCTCGACACCTCCTTTGCCACGCGGATGAAGCCGTTCCTCTATCAGCGGGCGGGAGACGACTACGAGTTCAACTTTCTCTGGAAGCTCTTTCAGGTGAAGCGCGAGGAGGAGGCGTCGTCCCTCACAGTCGGCCCCTTCTGGTGGTCCGAGCGCCCGGAACGCGGCAAGCCGGCCGAATGGCAGATCCTGGGCGGCCTCCTGGGCAGGGATTGCGACTACAAGGGCGGGACATCGCGGCACCGGATCTTCTGGTTCTTCCCCGTCGGATCGAGGCAGAGCTTCAACGACCGCTGACGGCCATCGCCTGGAAATCGTTTCCGCTGGGATTCTGGAAGACCCTCAGGTCGAACTCGGGAACAACGGAGAGGATGTGGTCGAAGATGTCGGCCTGGATCGCCTCGTACCTCCCCCACTCCTGCACCCTGCTGAAGACGTAGATCTCGATGGGAAGGCCCCTCTCGCCCGGAGCGAGCTGGCGCACAAGGAATGTCATCTCCTGATGGATTTGCGGATGGTTGCTGAGATAGGCGACCACATAGGCCCGGAAGGTACCCACGTTGGTGAGACGGCGCTCGTTCACGGGGACCGTGGTATCGAGCCCGCGCTCGCTGTTGAACAGGTCGAGCTCCTCCCGCTTCGTCCTGATGTACCCGGTGAGAAGATGAAACTTCTCGAACCGCTCGAGCATCGCCTCGGTGCAGAACCTGATGCTGTTCATGTCGATGTGCACGGCCCTCTTGATGCGGCGCCCTCCCGACTCCTCCATGCCGCGCCAGTTCTTGAACGACTCGGAGACGAGGGCATAGGTGGGGATGGTGGTGACCGTCTTGTCCCAGTTCCGCACCTTCACCGTGTGAAGGGAGACGTCGATCACGTCACCGTCCGCACCGTACTGCGGCACCCCGATCCAGTCGCCTTCGCGCAGCATGTCGCCCGTGGTGATCTGGATGCTGGCCACCAGGCCGAGAAGCGTGTCCTTGAACACGAGGAGCAGCACGGCGGTGAGCGCTCCGATGCCGCTCAGGAAGGCCCATGGCGAGAGATCGAGCAGGGTGGCCAGGACGAGGATGCCGCCGGCGACGAAGAGCAGGATCCTCACCACGCCGACGAAACCCTTGATCGGCGTGGTGCGCGACATCTCCAGCGTCTGGTAGATGACAAGGAGAGCGTTGAGCAGCGAGCTCGCCGCCAGCATGCCGACCACGACCATCCAGGCGAGGGCCGCGTTCCGGACCACAGTCTGCATCTCCTCCGCCTGAAAGACCGAGGCAGAGAAAAAGACTACCAGGGCGGGCGCCAGGAACGACAGCCTGGAGAAGAAGCGGCTCTCGAGCAGGATGTCGTCCCAGCTCGTCCGGGTCTTTCCCGCCACCAGAGAGAGCACCTTTCTGATGAAGAACCGGGTGAGGAACCAGGTGAGGACGCAGAGGACAAGGAGACCGCCGATCACCACGATCCAGAAGAGGAGATCGGCCGCTCCTTCGTTGAGGCCCGACTCGACAAGCCGGTCGCGCAGTGATTCGAGCAGACCGCCCCCGGCGGACAGATCGGGCCCGGCCGCCGCCTTTTCACTTTTTGCCGGCAGGATGGTGGAAATACGCTCGATCCCGAACAGCAGAGGAGCCATGTTCATCCCTCCCCGAGGAGGCCGTGAAAGAGGTAAAAAAAAAACAGCCGGCTACCAAGATGCACCTGAATCTCCCGGATGCCCAGAAAAATTCCGGCCAAGGCGATCCGGCAGCCTCTGATCCCCGGAGGTGAAAAAAACGAAAATGTGTGACAGACAAGGGCGTTCGCGACGTTTCGACTCATGGACAGACTGCAGGATCTTCCCTTCTTGACAACCGTTTCATTTCAGGAGTGCGCCATGAATATTCTGAAAGAAAAAACCGGCCTTTTCCTTCTCTCCATCATCCTGTCCCTTTTCGTCTCCCTGGATCTGACCGCAGGCATCGATCCCGCATTCATCACCATCGGCCACGATACGGGAGCGCAGAACGGACGCCGATGCGTTCGCGACAGCGCCGGCTTCTACCATGCCGTGGTCAGCGATCCGGCCACCACGACGTTCGAGGTCCTGGACAGCACGGATACCTGGGGCGAATGGTGGCTCACCACGCCTGGACCGTGGGCGCCTTGCCAGTTCCCATCGCTGGCCATCGACCTGGGCGACATGCTTCACATGGTCTGGAGCGACGGCCTGGACATCCACTACTCGAACACGCCGGCAGGGATCAACATGTGGTCGCCGCCCATCCAGCTCAGCTCGTCCCAGTGGGTGTCGATCTATCCATCCATCGACTGCGACAGCGCCGGCACGATCCACGTCGTCTGGCAAGATGTCGACCGCGGTCCAAACTGGGGCGACGAGATCCTCTACTCGGCGAGCATTGACGGCGGAATCAGCTTCTCCACCCCGGTGAACATCACCAACAACCAGTGGGAATCGGAGAGGCCCTGCGTGGCCTGTCCCTACGACTGGTCTGCGGGACAAGCACATGTGTGCTGGGACGAATGCGGGCAGTCCGGCTTCCAGGTCTATCACACCGCCACGTCGGACAACGGGGTTACCTGGACCGCCACCGCCCTGGTGAGCCAGATCATGCCGGGCGTCCCCGACATCTCGGGTCTCTTCGCCTGCATGGTGGTCGACGAGTGGGACAACCCCCACATCACCTACAGCCATGGATCGAGCTGGGGCGACATCCTCTACAACAGGAGCACGGACGGCGGTCTCACCTTCGGCAGCATGGAAACGGTGGCCGTCACGAGCAACGACTTCCCCACGGCCTCGCTGGCCATCGATCCCGATGGAGTCCTCCGCGTCCTGTGGCACGACGGCGACTACAGCTTCCGGACTCTCTACTACTCGTACAAGGAGCCGACGTGGGACGCCTGGACCGCCGCCACGTCCTTCGACACACTGGACTATCACAACGCCAGCTACGTCTACAAGAACCAGCTGAACCGCGGGGGGCTTGCCATCTGGACAGACGGGCCATACGGCTCGACCAACATACAGGGAGCCGACTGCCCGCCCCTGATCATCCGGCTCGACAACACGCCGACTTCGGCACGGCCCGGTCAGACGATCTCCTGGACCGTGTCGGTGCAGAACCGGACGTCGATCACCCAGACGTTCAATCTCTGGATCGAGGCCCGCACACCGATGGGCGCTACGGTGACGAGACCCTTTGGAACGTACAGCCTGCCGGCCCATGCCACGGGCAGCGGCACCATGCCTCTCACGCTGCCGGGAGCCATGCCGCTGGGCAACTACGTCGTGTCCGTTGTGGCGGGAAGCACGGGAACGGAGGACTGGGACAGGGATGCCTTCATCCTGAACGTCTATTGACGTTCCCTGTCGAAGCTCTCCGGCTCACGTTCCGCGAAACGAAATCGCACTGTCGGGGACGGTCTTGATTCATGCGCCCGGCGTCCTTCGTTCGGCAGGAAAGATCGGCAAAGGGGCATGATCTCTACCGTCTCCGACGCGCATCCCGCCGGAGCGTTCAGCTCCGGCGCGCCAGCTTCAGCGTCAGGATCGAAATCAAGCCGCCCAGCATCACGTAGCCTACGATCATCTCGACCATGACCCATCGGGCCGCCTCGACGGTCTTCGGCGAGATGTCCCCCATCCCGAGTGACGTGAAGGAGACGACGCTGTAGTAGGCCAGGGTGTCCAGGCCCCAGGGAAGGCCGTTCATGGCAAAGGCCTCCTCGCCGAGGCTGTGGAATACGATGGCAAAGAAGGCCGACAGGGCGAGGCACCAGGCCGCCCAGAGCCAGAAGGATCGGCCGCAGTCCGCCACGATCAACCAGAAGAGATAGGCCGGCCGCCTCCACCAGGCTCGGCGGAACTCCTCGATGAACGCCTGATCCTGAACGAACCGCCTGAACATCACGTTGCCGAAGCAGGTGCCGGCGCGGATCCCGCGGAACCGGCCCCAGCGGGAGAAAGACACCCCCCGGACACAGGCCCCCTCCAGGTTGGTACCCACGAGGCGGGCCTTCTTGAGGTTGGCGCTCAGGAGGTTGGCGTCGGAGAGATCGGCCTCCCTGAGCCTGGCGTCCCCGAGATCGGCCTTGAGCAGGTTGGCCCGCTTCAGGCTGCTCCGCCTGAGGTCGGCATGGGAAAGGTCGGTCTTCACGAGGCTCGCTTCATCGAGAGCGGCCTCGCTGAGAATGGCGCCCCTCAGGCTCGCCCTGAAAAGATTGGCGCCCTTGAGATCGGCTCCGCGCAGGTTGGCGCCGGCCAGGTCGGCACCGCACAGGTTGGCGCCTCTCAGGCTCGCTCCGACGAGGTACGATCCCCTCAGATTGGCGCCTTCCAGGACGGACAGCTCCAGGTTCGCTCCCTCGAGAATGTTCTCCTCGAGGTTGGCTCCCTCGAGATTGGCCACCTCGAGGTTGGCCTTGCAGAGATTGGCCTCCTCCAGGTTGGCTTCCTCGAGGTCGGCGTTCTTCAGGTCGGCTCCCCTGAGGTTGGCCCGTTCCAGATCCGCGCCGAAGAAATCCGGCTTGATGCCAGAGTTTCGCCGCCGCCAGGCGTTCCAGTTCCTGACACCCTTCTTGATGATCGTCAATTGCTCCGTGCTCGCCAATGATCCAGCCTCGATGAAACGGAAGTCTTGGATCGACAAACCGGCTTCTCTTCAGGGATCCCGGAGCAGGTGTGGTATTCGAAGGGAGCTACGTCAGTCCGGACAGAGAAGGACCGGAACGCACACGCGGCAATTCGAACCAGGCCGCCGCCATAACAACCCGGTTGGCTCTTTCAAATTATCAGGTTTCTTGGCAGCTGAAAAGCCGGCAAGGCCTCTTTGTGCCGTTCAATATCAAAAAATGTGTACGGATCATTACCTACCGATTCCGTTCCCCCTGAGGGATAAAATCGCCGCGGACACGTCGCTGCAGTGAGCCGTCATTGGACAAAAACAAGGGGCGGGAAGCACCGCGGCTTCCTGCCCCTTGATCGTTCAGGCTCCCTCCATCAGGAGGGCATCAGGAAATCACTCCTCGTAAGTGACAACTGTTGTATGACAGATGACCTTGACCCACTTGGCAATGAACACTCCAGTGGCCGTGGCCGAGTTGCCTCCCATCTTGATCGTACCGTTGGGGGCATAGATGTGAGCCCGGGTTTCCGACACCTGCGAGAGCAGGACCGCCGGCTGCGACGGTGCGCTCAAACCTGATCCGATCTCGGGGATCCTCACCCGCGAGAAGGACAGGTTCCGCTTGAAGTCCGAACCCTCGACGAATATATCGATGTCGCCGGCCGTCAAACCGCTGCCAGTCTCGGGCACCAGTGCAGCCAGGGCATCGAGGAACAGGCTCCCCTTGATCCGGATCTCGCAAGCGGCTTGGCACTCGACGCGGGCGTTGTATCCGACGATCAGTTCGGACAGGTTGTAGTTACCGTTGCCCTCGAGCACCAGGATTGCAGAAGGCATCCCGATGCAATCGAGAAGCTCGACGGTGCCGTAGTCGCCCGGCGGCAGGAAAACCGTGTCGCCGGGATTCACTGTCACATCGGTCGTCCCCGGACTGAATGACGGAAAACCGGGGCTCGGATCTTCCACGGGCAGGCTCAGGGGCGTGTTCACGTCTCCGTCCACGATGGCATGCTGGTAGAGCCTCACATCGTTGCAGTAGACATCACCGTAGACATGGCCGTAATCCCCCACCTTGACCGAGTCGCCGTAGACGTCTCCATGAACGGCGACATTGTATCCCACGGCCGCCTCGAAGTACTGGAAGAGCCAGCCGCCGGAAGGATCCTCCCTGGCACCCACGTTGCCTATGAAAGTGCCGCCTTCGAGCTCGAAGCTGTGATGGGTGTAGATCAGGAAATCCAGGGCGCCCGATGACATCACCATGGTCTGGTGGTTGATCGTGGTGATCCCCGTCTCCGTGCTGGTGATGCTGGCGTAGTTGGTGAGCGTGGTGCCTGTCGGCGTGGTCGGATCGACCTGGACGATCAGCTCCTCCGGGGTTCCCGTTCCGCCGGCGGGAATCATGGGAATCGACCATGTCACCGTGTGTGTCACGGGATCGTATGTGCCCGTTCCGGAAGCGGAAACGAAGTTCATCTCCATTGGCAACGAGTCCACGATCTCCACGTTGGTGACATCGAAGGAATTTGCCGTGTTGTCATAGGTGATGTCGTAGGTGACCTGGCCTCCGGGCAGCACTCCCTGTGTGGGATAATCGAGACCGTCGTCCTTGTCCAGGTTGAGCGGATTGTAGCCCACCTTCTTGATGGTGAGCCCCGTGGGATCGCCCACGTCGCCGTAATCGCCGATCAAGGTGCTCATGTCGCTGTCGATTACGAGGAGGCGATCATTGCCGAATCCCGTGGTGACGTAGATCGGACTTCCCGAGATGTCCGGATCAACGGTCACGCCCTGGACGCCGTCCGAGTAGCCCAGCGTGGACAGGTCGAGCACCGTCTCGACGCTCGAGTTGAGATCCCATCGGCTCAGCAGCCGGCTGCCGTAGAAGGTGCCGCCCGTGTAGACATACCCCATCGCCACGTCGACAGCAATACCGATGGGACTGTGCGACACGGTGAAGGCACCCGCTTCGCTCCAGTCGCTTGTATTGAAGTAGCGCACCGTTGTGCTGAAACCGTCGGCCACGAAAAGCCAGCCGTTCACCTCGTCGAGAGTGATGCCGAAGGCGCCCGTAATACCGGAAAGGTAAAGGTCCGTCTGCAAGGTCAGCGTCTTCGAAGACGAATCCCACGTATAGACGTAAAGGTGATTTGTGTACCGGTCCATGGTGTACACGAGATTCTTTCCCTGGTCGATCACGATGCCGGCCAGGTTGGTGGCTCCCGGCGCCTGGACCGTCCCCTCGTCGGTCATCGTTTTCCCATCGATCAACTGAATGATGTTGCTCTGTTCGTACGTCACGAACAGGAATTCCGACACGGTGTCGATCGTCAGGTCCACCGCTCCCCATCCATGGTAGGGAATCGTGGTCGTGGTCTGGTACACCAACGTCCCATCCGGCTGAACGTCATAGGCGCTGATCGGCGTGGGACTCTGGTTGATGTTGGTGATGACATAAAGCGATTTTGATTGTGCCGTATCCGCCATGAACGTTGCACACAACGCGACGGCAGCCACAGCCACGAGAAACAAGCTGCTTCTGAATGACTTCATTTTTCTCCTCCCACCATGAGCAAGACCATTAATGAAAATAGTACCCTGACATCCGGATTTCCTTCCAATCCACCTCCAATCTTCCCTGCCACCGCCAATGCGCGAACGCCTGTAATGTATGATGGTAATAACCACATTCCTCAGGTTCGGTGGCATGATCTTGAGAATCCGTCGAGTCCGTAATATGAAAACGAGGATACCCGATCCCGCTCATCAGATCAACAGCGGACCGGGCAGGCAGGAAATCTATTTCAACGCTTCCGTCTTGGCCGCGTAGAAGTCCCTGTCGAAACGGAAGGTGGCCTGCACATCGTCGGACAGCGTGGACCGCCCCTTGACGATCATCGAGGTCACGTTGCGCGCCACGCCGGGACCCATCATGAAGCCCTGCCCGCAGAGCCCCACGGCCAGGACGAGGCCGGGGATCCCCTTCACCCGGTCGATGATCGGGATGCCGTCGGGGGTCATGGGATAGCAGCCGCGCCAGATGCGCCGGATCAGGAGGTTCTTGAGGCGCGGCACGAGGGAGATCATGCGGTTCGCCAGGATCGGCAGGAACTCGGAGATGCTCTCGCGGTTCGTGCCCACGAACAGCTCCTTCGGCGTGTAGCAGAAGATGATCTGCCCCTCGTGATTCTGGCCGAAGTAGAAGTTGGCCGTCTTCCCCTCCGGACCGGGGCGCAGATCCACGACGAGGGGATCGAGGAACGGCTCGACGGGGGCCGAGATGCCGGCTTCGTGCGAGTCGGGAACGACGGGGATCTCGATCCCCAGGAAATCGCCGTGCTCGCCCGCGTCGGCTCCGGCGGCAAGAACCACCTCTCCGGCCGGGTACGAACCCTTGTCCGTGATCACGCCTGTGATGCGGTCCCCATCGCGAAGGTAGCCAGTGACTCTCTCGCTGAAGCAATACTCGGCACCGTGGCGTTTTGCTTCCCGCTCGAATGCCACCGGCGTGAGCAGGGGAGAGATCTGGCCGTCCTCGGGCGAGTAGGTCCCCCCGAGCAGGCCGTCGGGATTGACACCGGGGATCAGTTCGGCGACGCGGTCGGCGTCGACCCAGTCGATGTTCAGCCCGAACTCCTTCTGGATCGGCAGGATCCCCTTCAGCGTCTTTTCCACGGCCTCTGTGTAGACGGGAAAGCAGTAGCCGCCGGGCTTCCATCCCACGTCGAAACCGTACCGCTCCTTCCAGGTGGTGAAGATCTCGAGGCTCTCCAGGCAGGTCAGGATCTTGGCGGGATCGGAGTGAGTGGCTCGCACTCCGCCGATGGCGGCCTTGTTGTCGCCCTGCCCCGAGGCAGGACGCCGCTCGATCACAAGCACCTTCAGCCCTTCCTGGGCCAGGAAGCAGGCGGCAGGATTACCCACGCTGCCCGATCCCACCACGATGACGTCGTATCCTTTTCCAGTCGCCGCCACCTACTCCTCCTTTTCTTCTTTCACGAAATCACCGAGATGCACCTCGGCAACGAGCGGACGGCCCGAGGGAAGGGTCACTTCCTTCAGATCCACGCCTTCCTCGCGGTAGATCCTCAGGATCTGTTCCGTGCATGTCTTGCCCCCGCAGCCGCCCATACCGGACCGGACAACGGCTTTCAGCTGGTTCATGTCGCGGACGCCGTCCCGGATCGCCTGCTGGATCTCGCTCTTCCGCACGCGCTCGCAACGGCAGATGAAGGGATCGCCGGCCTCGTCCATATCGGTCTCCACGGGCTCCCCATCCTCGGGATCGCGGATCTGGAAGGCGGCCACCTCGAGCTTGTCCTTGGCGGGCACCTCGACGAGCAGCAGCTTGCGCCGATCCTGGTCGGACCGCTCGCGCACCGCTCTCACGATCCCCTTGCCGACGACGTTTCCTTCCATGTCCGTCGTGGTTACCTCCCTGCCGAAGGGGATGACATCGTTGTTGAACTCGAAGGGGAGCATGAGCAGGGCCTTCTCCCCCGATGGATCGTAGTCGTTGAACAGGAGCTGGATCGCCAGCCCGGGGCAGGCCAGCACGCACTCCCCGCATCCCTGGCAGGCGCCCTCGAAACGGGGGAGCGCCATGATCGAGCCCTCCATCTTGATCAGCCCGTGAGGGCACGCCTCGATGCAGGGATTGCAGGGGATCTCCTGCACGCACCGAATCAGGGGGAAGACGGGATCGCCGAGGTCGCGGAGGTCGAGGGGCGCCGCCGCGCCGGGCTTGCTTTTCAGGATATCCATCATCGGCGCCCAGTCGCTGGGGATGCTCACGTTCATGCCCAGGTCCCCGGCGATGCGGCGTCCCGTGATCTTGCCGGAAAAGATCGCGGCAGAAGCCTCGGCGATCTCGTTCGCATCTCCGGCCGAATAGACCTTCATCCCGTACTCCACCGCCTTGCCGAGGAGCTCGTCCACGGGCGAGAGTCCGACGGCGATCAGAACGGTGTCCACGTCGAAGGAACGGGTCGTGCCGGGAATCGGCTGGAACCTCTCGTCCACGGCGGCCGTCACGACGCGCTCGACCTTCTCGTTCCCCTCGGCCCGAAGCACGGTGTGCGACGTCCAGATCGGGACGCCGAGCCTCTTGATCTTGTCCTCGTGGACCTTGTAGCCGCCGCAATGCGGCAGGGCTTCCACGAGCCCGACCACGTCGATGCCGGCCTGCAGGGCGTGATAGGCGCCGATCAGTCCGACGTTGCCGCCCCCCACCACGAAGAGCTTCTCGGCGCAGCGCACCAGGTCGCGGTTCACCAGCGTCTGGAAGGCGCCGGCGCCGTAGACGCCGGGGAGATCGGAGCCGGGAAAGGAGAGGGATTTCTCGCGGGCGCCGGCCGTGATGAGAATCACTTCCGGCTTGACCAGTCTGTAGCACCCCTCGCCGGCAACGCCGAGCTTCCCGTCGTGGAAGACGCCCACCACGGTGGAGTTCAGCCAGACCTTGACCGAGGGAAGGCGCATCACCTCGCGGGAGAGCTCCGTCCCGATGTCGATGCCGCGCGTCCCGGCATAGCAGTCCTTGACGGAACCGAAGAAGTTGTGCGTCTGGAGGCTCAGCTTGCCGCCCAGCTCCTGCTTGTCGTCGATGATGAGCACGCCGATGCCGAGGCGCCCCAGCTCCATGGCCGCGCAGATGCCGGCGGGGCCGCCGCCCACGATCACCACCTGGACGGGGAATTCATCCACGTCGGGCGATGTCGGGACTGCGTCGGCGGGACCGAGCTCGGGCAGTCCCTCGCAGCTTTCGACTGCCATCCCCGGCGTCACCGGGGCCATGCACGACTTCACCGGCTTTCCGTCCGCCACCACGGTGCACTGGGAACACTGGCCGTTGACGCAGAAGATGCTCTGGGCTCCCCCATCCTTGTCGTGATGTCCGAAAACGTGAATACCCGCCGCGTACAGGGCCGAGGAGATCACCTCGCCCCGGCGCGCCTTGAGCGGCTTGCCGTTGAAGGTGAACTCGATCTCGCCTTCGCTGCCTGGTTCGAGAATGGGGTGGCTGAATATCCTGCTGTCCATCACGTTGTCTCCTTTCCAGCGCAGGCCCGTACCGCATCGGAGAAAACCATCTCCGGCCCTTCGGCCAGGCCGAAGCGCCACGCTCCCTCCCGATGAATCAGCTTGTAGCGGGCCACCTCGCGCGGGCAGTGAGCGCGGACCGCTCGACCCTGCGCGAGATCGTCGGCGATCCCCTTGCGCTCGAGGGGTGTGATACGGAACCTGAAATCGGCCGATGCCCCGGCGTCCCGGGGAAGCTCGTCGGCTCCGGCCAGGCTGTCGAGGGAGACGACCTCGATCGACTCTCCGAAATCGGGCACGCAGCAGCGGCAGAAGGTGAAGACGCGCGTCGCCCCGCTCTCGCGGACCTCTCTCGCCGTGAGCAGCGGCCTGGCGGCGATCTTCTTCTGCGCGAGAAGGCGGGCCGCGTCGTCGAAGAGGGAGAAGAGGCGCCAGTCGTCCATCACCAGGGAGAGAAGGCGGTCCAGCACTGGGAGGTCCCCGAGATAGAGCGCGTTCTTCCCGTCCTGCTCATCGCTGCATCCGAAGAGCTCGGCCAGGTCATCGGGAAGCACTGGGGTCAACCGATCGTCGTCGAAGAGGCGATGTAAAAGATCCAGGGCTCTGTCCATCCCGCGGATGCCGGCCGAGCCCTCGAACGGGACGGACACGCCGTCCAGCGGAGAAGGGGACAGGGAAGCGCGGAAGGCGTGCAGAGCCTCCTTCGGCCCGTCGAGACCGGGCTGCGGCAGGGCGAAGCGGATCCGCCCGCTGCCGAGTCCGGCCATGGCAGCCAGGTCGTTCGCCACGCGGACCCGCTTTTCAGCCTGATCCTCGCCCTTGCCGTACTGGCAGGTGGCGCTGTCGCGCCCCAAAATCAGGACGCCGTCCGCACCGCGGGCCAGGCACTCGAGCATCCCCTCCACAGTCACCCGCCCCACGCAGGGCACCTCGACGGCGTCAGCGGTCTCCCGGGGAATAGGCGATCTCGAGCAGGCAAAGACAGGCGCACGCCCCTTCAGGCTCTCATCGCCCGATCCGTTGATCCCCGTGGGTGAGACGAAGGGCTCCTCCTGTCTGATCGCCCCGGCCGGGCATGCGCCGGCGCAGAGACCGCACCCGTGGCAGGCGTCGGCCGAGATGTAGGAGACGAGCGTACCCGTGCGGAGGGCCATCACCCTGGGGATGGCCACCGGGCAGACCTGCTCGCACACGCCGCATCCGCGGCAGTGCTCCGCCTCGACCCGGCAGACGGGAACGGAGAAGTCGCGGTTCCAGATGGAGAGGACGCCGGGCCGGCGTTCGAGCCTGATCTCCCCCGTGGGGCAGATCTCGGAGCAGGCTCCGCAACCGGTGCACTCCTCGCCGATCTTGCCCGGTCCGGGCCCCACTTCCTTCTCGGCGCCGCGCCCGAGAGGAGCGATGGCGCCGGGGCCGAGGTCCTGGCAGACGCGGACGCAGAGCCCGCAGACGACGCACTTGTCGGCGCCCTCCTGCTTCAGGAAATCGGTGGCGTCCACCCCTTCGGCGGCGGCCAGCTCGCGGACCTCGGTGGAATCGGGGCAGCGTGCCAGCAGCATCTCGAGCAGCGTCCGCCTGACGGCGGCCACCCTGTCCGACCGGGTGAAGACCTGGATTCCGTCCTCCACCGGGTAGAGACACGATGTGACCAGTCCGGACCAGCCGTTCCAGTCGGGGTGAGTGACTTCCACCACACAGAGCCGGCAGGCGCCGGAAGGCTCCAGGGATGGGTGATGGCAGAGAGTGGGAATCGGAACCCCCATGCCCTGGATCACATCCAGGAGCATGGCGCCCTTCTCGGCCTCCACCTGTCTTCCATCCACGATGATGTTGATTTTTGCGGTCATCTCTCTTCCTGTGCCAGCACTCGAGGTCCTTTCGGCCCATGGATGGGACCGCAGGACCCGATCCGGCTAGCGGGTTAAAATGGAGTCGAACTGGCAGCTCGCTGCGCAGAGGCCGCAGCAGTTGCACTTCTCCTGATCGATCCGGTGAACCTCCTTCTTGCCGCCCGTGATCGCCCCCTGGGGACAGGCCTTCAGGCAGAGACCGCAGCCGTTGCACGACTCGTCGATCTCGAAGGTGATCAGTGCGGTGCAGACACCGGCGGGACAGCTCTTCTCCTTGATGTGCGCCTCGTACTCCGACCGGAAGTATCTCAGCGTGGAGCGGACAGGGTTGGCGGCGCTCTTTCCGAGACCGCAGAGCGATCCCTCGTCGAGAACGGCAAAGAGCTTCTCCAGCATCGGGAGATCCTGCTCCTGGCCCTCGCCGCTGCAGATCCTGTCGAGGATCTCCTTCATGTTCGCCAGCCCGAGACGGCAGGCCGTGCACTTGCCGCACGACTCCTCGCCGAGAAACTCGATGAAGTAGCGGGCCACGTCGACCATGCAGGTCTTATCGTCCATGACGATCATGCCGCCCGACCCCATCATCGAGCCCACGCGGGTCAGCTCGTCGAAGTCGACGGGCAGGTCGAGGAGCGAGGCGGGAACGCAACCGCCCGAAGGCCCGCCGGTCTGAACGGCCTTGAACGACCTGTTGTTGCGGATGCCTCCGCCGATCTCGTAGACGATCTCCCGCAGCGTGATGCCCATCGGCACCTCCACGAGGCCGGTGTTGTTCACCTTGCCCACGAGGGAGAAGATCTTGGTCCCCTTGCTATGCTCCGTACCGATCGAGGCATACCGCTCCGCGCCGTCGCGGATGATGATCGGCACGTTGGCCCAGGTCTCCACGTTGTTCAGCACCGTGGGCTTGCCGTAGAGGCCGCTCTCGGCCGTGTGGATGTACTTGGCCCGCGGCTCGCCGATCTTGCCCTCGATCGACGCCATGAGGGCGGTGGATTCGCCGCAGACGAAGGCGCCGCCGCCGCGGCTGATCTTGATGTCGTAGGAGAAGTCGGAGCCGAGGATCGACTCGCCCAGCAGCCCGGCGGCACGGGCCTGGGACACGGCCGTCTCCAGGTTCGCCACGGCCTTGGGATACTCGTGGCGCACGTAGACGCAGCCCTCCGCCCGGGTGTCGTCCTTGCCGGCGATGGCAAAGGCGCCGATGATCATCCCCTCGATCACCGAGTGGGGATTCCCCTCGAGCAGGGAGCAGTCCATGAAGGCCCCCGGATCGCCCTCGTCGGCGTTGCAAAGGATGTACTTCCTGTCGGAGCTGTTCTTCCGGCACGACGCCCACTTCCGCGCCGTGTGGAAGCCGGCGCCGCCCCGGCCGCGGAGGCCGGCCCTCCGGATCTCGTCGATCACCTCCTCGGGCTTCATCTCGAACAGGACCTTGGCGAGGGAGCCGTATCCGCCCGTTCTGATGAAGTCGTCGATGCTGCACGGATCGATCTGCGCGTTCCGGCTCATGAGGAGGCGGTTCTGTCTGGCGTAGAAGGGGATGTCGCTCTCGTTGGCGATCAGCTCGCCGGTGGATTCGTCCCTGTAGAGAAGGCGCTCGATCTTCTCGTTTCCCAGGATCGTCTTCTCGATGATCTCCGGTACATCGCCCGGCTTGACTCCCTGGTAGAGGATCCCGTCGGGACGCAGCACGACGAGCAGGCCCTTCTCGCAGAATCCGTGGCACCCGTTGGCCTGGACCACGACCTTGCCGTCGAGACCGGCATTGTTCAGCCCCTGCCGGAACTCACGGATCAGGGCGTCGCTCCCCAGGGCCCTGCAGCCCGAGCCGGCGCAGATCGAGATCACGGCCTCGGCCTGCTCATGCTCGGAGACCAGCCTATTGCGAAGGCCTTCCAGGGCCTCGGGATGCTCGATCCTCTCAACTGGCGGCGGCGCGGGCGGCTTGCAGACGCCGCAGCAGGTTGCGCCGATCTCCTCGCCCGAGCCGCCCGTGCGCACCCTGTCCAGGGCCTTGGTGACCCTCCTCGGCGTCATCTCGCCAAGAACATCGCCGTCCATGAGGATCACAGGCCCCAGGGCGCAAGCGCCCACGCAGTGCACCGTGTTCAGACTGAACTCCAGGTCCTTCGTGGTCCCGCCGGCCGGGATGCCGAGCTCGTCCGCGATCTGGTTCACCAGCCGTCCGGCGCCGCGGACGTGGCAGGCCGTGCCGAGACAGACATCCACCTGGTGCTTGCCCCGCGGTTCGAGGGAGAAGGATTTGTAGAAGGACGCCACGGAGTAGATCCGGCTTCGCGGCACGCCGAGCCCTTCGGACACCGCGCGGACAGCCTCGTCGGGAAGATGATTCAGCTTCTCCTGCACGTCCTGAAGGACCATGATGAGGCTCGATTCGTTCCGGGGATAACGGCTCAGGACTTCCTGAGCGACCGATGCTGCAGCAGTCATCTTTGCTCCGAAAGAAAGGAGAGGAAATGCATCATTTTATGGGATTCCGGACCACTGTCCAGAAACATCGGCCTGATTCGGGCCGAAGGCTGCCATTTCTCAGGCTGCCGGCTCGAACAGGCCGTCGAAATCGTGACGCTGCTCGAAACGTCGGGGTAAAAAAAAGGGCACCTACCCCGTTGGAGTCGTGTGCCCTTGAATCTTCTAGCTTCCCGGTATCTCGGCCCGCCCTCTCTCAGGGCGAACCCTCTGTTACTTCTTTTTCTTCTTTTTCTTCGGCTTCTCTTCCTCCTCCACGGCCTTGGTGAAGCCCACGAGCTCGAAGATGGCCTGCTTGCCGTTGTCGCCGAGCCGGTTCTGCGGGAGGCGGACGATCCGGGTGTAGCCACCGTTGCGATCCGCGTACATCGGTCCGATCTCATCGAACATCTTCTTGAGAAGATCCTTGTCGTGCAGGTCCCTGGCCACAAACCTGATGTTGTGAAGCGATTTGGTCTTGGCCCTGGTGATGATCTTCTCTGCAAACGGTCTGTATTCCTTGGCCTTAGCCAGAGTTGTCACGATGCGTCCGTGGGTGAAGAGTGCGGAGAGGAGGTTCCGCTTCAGGGCCGTCCTGTGGGAAGTCGATCTTCCCAGCCTGCGCCCGCGTATTCTGTGTCTCATGGTTTCCTCATTTCAACGATTCGATATTCAGCCCCAGGCTCAGGCCCATGTCTGCCAGTTTCTTTCTGATTTCCTTCAACGATGTCTTGCCGAAATTCCGGAGCTTGAGCAGCTCGGACTCGGTCATCTTGGCCAGGTCGCCGATGGTCTGCAGGCTGATGGCGTCGAGGCAGTTCTTTGCGCGGACGGAGAGATCGAGGTCCTCGATCGGCCTGTCGACGTTCTCCGCCATCTGCTGGCGCTGGAGCTCGCTCTCTTCCGCTGTGGTCTCCCTTTCCTCTTCCACGGGCACGTCGCGATCGAGACGGCCGTAGTGGACGAAGGGGTTCAAGTGCTTGCGGTAGATCCTGGACGCTTCCATCAACGCGTCTTCCGGGCTGACCGTCCCATCGGTCCAGATCTCTATGATCAGCTTGTCGTAGTTGGTGATCTTGCCAACGCGCGTATCGGTCACGCTGTAACGGACCCTCTTGACGGGGGAGAAGTTGGAATCCATGGCGATGACGCCGATCTCCTTCTCCTCCTCCTCGTTCTCCTCGGCGGTCACGTAGCCCCGTCCGATGCGCGCCTTCATCTCCACCTTGAACGAGACGTCCTCGGTCAACGTGGCGATGTGCTGGTCGAAATTCGCGATCTCCGTGTGATTGTCGGACTGGATGTCGCCGGCCGTGACTGCGCCGTTCTTCATCACGTCGATCTTCATCGTCACCTCTTCGGTGCCCTCGATACTCACGAGGACGAGCTTGAGGTTCAAGATGATGTCGGCCACATCCTCGAGCACACCGGGAATGGTGGTGAACTCGTGGGGAACACCCTCGATCTTGACAGAGGTGATTGAAGCCCCTTCGATCGAAGAGAGGAGAACCCTCCTGAGCCCGTTGCCCACCGTATGGCCGAATCCCCTCTCGAAAGGCTCCACGATAAACTTGCCGTAGGTATCAGTTTCCGTGTCGCTTTCCAGCAGAACCGATGTGGGAAGCTCAAAATTTCGCCATCTGATCCTCATCCAGTCAACCTCCGAACAGGTGAAAGACCCCCTCGTTACCTTGACATAAACTCGACGACGAGCTGTTCGTCCACCTCGAGCTGGACGTGCTCACGTGTCGGCAGGCTCGAAACTTTTCCTCCGAGCTGGGACGGGTCCTGCTCCAGCCACGAGGGAACTCCCTTGCTCTTGCTCTGCTCGACGGAATCACGGACGATCTTCTGGATATTCTCCTTCTCCCTGACTCTGATCGTGTCGCCCTCGCGGAGGAGCACGGAAGCGATGTCGCACTTCTTCCCGTTGATCGTCACATGCCCGTGATTGATGATCTGGCGGGCATGCTTGCGCGACGTTGCGAGCCCCAGCGAGTAGACGGCATTGTCGAAACGCCGTTCAAGGCAGGTCAGGAGATTCTCACCGGTGTTGCCCGTTGCCCGCGACGCGATGGTCATGTAGCGCTTGAACTGCCGGTCGCGGACGCCATAGAACCTCTTGGTTTTCTGTTTTTCTCTCAGGTGGATACGGTATTCCGAGGGCCGTCCTCTGGTCCAGGGATGGGCGCCCGGCTGATAGTTCCTCTTCGAGAGGGCGCACTTCGGCGTTTCGCACCGCTGCCCCTTCAGGTAGAGCTTCTGAGCTTCACGCCTGCATTGGCTACATGCGCTCTGCGAATTCTTGGACATCTTCTCGAATCCTTCCTACAGAAGTTGGAATACTGTGACCTGTCTCTATGATTAAACGCGCCTTCTCTTCCTGGGCCTGCAGCCGTTGTGAGGAAGAGGGGTTCTGTCTTCGATGGCCTTGATCTTGAGGCCGGAAGCCTGGATCGACCTGATGGCCGATTCCCTGCCCGAACCGGGACCCTTCACACGAACCTCGACCTCGCGGATCCCCATCTTGCGAGCCTTTTCCGCCCCCCTCTCAGCAGCCTTTCCGGCGGCGAAGGGAGTCGACTTCCTCGATCCCTTGTAGCCCATGGTCCCTGCCGATTCCCAGCAGAGGACGTCGCCGTTAATGTCTGTGAAGGCGATGATCGTGTTGTTGAACGTGGCCTTGATATGGACTTGCGCTTTGGAAACCGTCTTCTTGATCTTCCTGCGCTTTCTCGCTCCCATGACTGCTCCCTATGACGTTTGGTTACTCATATCGTATCGACCCGCTCCGGGTTGCCCGCTCTGGAGCAGCCTCGGGGCGCGGATCGCGGTTTATTACATTCTCTTGATACTCTTCTTGCCTGCCACCGTCTTCTTCGGGCCCTTCCTGGTCCTGGCATTGGACTGGGTGCGCTGACCATGAACGGGAAGGCCGCGCCTGTGGCGAAGCCCCTTGTAGGAGTTGATCTCCTTCAGGCGCTGGATGTTCTGCGAAACCTGACGCCTGAGCTGGCCTTCCACAGTGTAGGTCTTGTCGATGTGGCCGGCCAGACGGGTGAGGTCCTCCTCGGACAGGTCCTTGGCACGAAGATTCTCGTCGATCTGGAGTGCCTTCAGGGTCTGCCTTGCCGACGTACTGCCGATTCCGTAGATGTAGGTCAAAGAGATGATAAGTCTCTTATCGTTGGGAATATCAACACCGATGATACGGGGCATCAATCACTCCTTCTATCTCGTTTCGCTGCAGCCTGTTCGCCAACTCTCTCTGATCCGTAGCATGAACAGGTTTACTTTCCTTGCTTCTGCTTGTGACGCGGATTGGTGCAGATCACGCGCACCACGCCGCAGCGCTTGATGATCTTGCAGTTCTCGCAAATCCTCTTTACCGACGTCCTGATCTTCATTTTTGCCTCATTTCGAACCGGCCGGTTTCTGCTCTCTCGTGCTCTCGCTTTCCTTCGGGGACGCTACTCCCGGTATACGATTCGCCCCTTTGTCAGGTCATAGGGGCTCAACTCCACGGTAACGATGTCTCCGGGAAGAATCCTGATGAAGTGCATCCTCATCTTTCCGGAAACATGAGCAACGACTTTGTGGCCGTTCTCCAGTTCCAATCTGAACACTGCGTTCGGCAAGGCTTCCTTGACCACCGCCGAAACTCTCAACGCCTCTTCTTTGGCCATGGCACCCCTGCTGTTATCAACAAGACGGTCCTATCCTCGATCAGCGTTTCCTCCCCTTGGCCCAGGCGCTCGAGGCGCCACCCGAGGTGAAGCCCTCGTAGTTTCTCATGAGCAGCTGGGAATTCAGTTTGTCGACAAGATCGAGAACCACGCCGACCACGATCAGAATGCTTGTTCCACCGAGGTTGACGGCGATGTAACTCGGGATATTCTCCATCTGGGAAGAGATCACCTGCGGGATGATGGCGATGATGGCCAGGAAGGTGGCCCCCGCCAGGGTCACGCGGTACATGACGTTTTCGAGGTAGTCGGAGGTCCTCTTGCCCGGTCTGAGCCCGGGGACGAAGCCGCCCGATTCCTTGAGATTGTTGGCGATCTCCGTGGGCTGGAACATCAGAGCCGTCCAGAAGAAGGCAAAGAAGTAGATCAATCCCACGTAGAAGACGATGTACCAGAAGCTGCCCCAGGAGAAGACGTCGTCAAAAAACTTAGTATCGAACATCCTGCCCAGCAAGGGCGGGACGATGAACAGTGCCGTGGCGAAGATGATCGGCATGACACCCGCCTGGTTCACCTTCAGGGGAAGGTAATGGCGCTGGCCGCCGTATACCTTGCGGCCTCGTGTGAGCTTCGCCTGCTGGATCGGGATTCGCCGCTGCCCCTTGGTCATGTACACGATTCCGACAACGATGACCAGGTAGAGCCCGGTGAGCTTGGCAAAGGTGGGAACCATGTCCGAAGCTTCGAGATCGCTTCCCAGCATCTGGAACTGGGAAGGCATCCGGGCGATGATCCCGCCCATGATGATCAGCGAGACGCCGTTACCGATCCCGTGTTCCGAGATCTGCTCGCCCAGCCACATGATGAAGATCGTCCCGGTCGTGAAGGTCAGGACCAGGGCGAGCTGGTACCACCACTGGCTGAAGAGCCCTGGCGGTATGAGCTGGTCCGTACTGACGGCATCGCTCAGGTAGCCGTGAATGATGAAAAGGCTCTGGATCAAGCAGAGCAGCAGGGTGGCGTACCTGGTGTACTTGTTGATCATCTTCTGCCCGTGGGCTCCCTCCTTGGAAAGCCTCTCGAGGGCGGGCACGACCTTGACGAGCAGGGAGAAGATGATCGACGCCGAGATGTACGGCATGACGCCGAGGGCGAAGACGTAGCACGATCCCAGGGCGCCGCCCGAGAGGGTGCTCATCAAGCCGAAGATCATTCCCATGCCGCCTGTTTCGTACTTGTGAGCCATGGCGGCGATCTGGGAATAGTCCACTCCCGGCACGGGGATATGGAACCCGATCCTGTAGATGATCAGGATGCTCAGGGTGATAAAGATCTTCTTCCTGAGCTCCTTGATTCGAAACAGGTTGATTATGCCCGTATTCATCAGTTCTCCAAGACCTCTCCGCCCGCATCCTCGATCTTCTTGCGGGCGGCAGCCGAAAACCTGTGTGCACGAACCTTCAGGCTGACTCCGATATCACCGCCGCCCAGAACCTTGAGCAGACGAGCGTTCTTCTTGATCAGGCCCTTGGCCTTCATCCCCTCCAGGTCGACCGTCTCGCCGCTGCCGAAATCCTTCAGGTTGCCCACGTTGACGATCGAGTAGACCACCTGGAACGGCGAGTTGGTGAAACCCCGCTTGGGAAGGCGCCGGTAGGCCGGCATCTGGCCTCCCTCGAAACCCATCTTCCCGCCGGTGCCGGACCGGGAACCGTAGCCTTTCTGTCCCCTGCCGGATGTCTTTCCTTTTCCGGAGCCCGGGCCGCGACCGACCCTCATCTTCTTTTTCCTGCCGGAACCCCGGTCTTTAATCTGCTTGAGATCCATCAGATCTTTACTCCTCTGAGAGATTCCGTTTCTTCCTTCGATCGGATGGAGGTGAGCCCCTCCAGTGTTGCCTTGACAAGGTTGACGGGATTCGTGGAACCGTACGCCTTGGTCAGCACGTCCTTCACGCCGGCGGCTTCCACGACGGCACGGACAGTGGCGCCGGCGATGATTCCCGTTCCCGGAGCCGCGGGGATGAGCCGCACCACGCTCGAGCCGAAGCGTCCGCTCACCATGTGAGGGATCGTCGTTTCCTTGAGGTGAACCACTTCCAGGTTCTTCCGCGCATCCTTGAATGCTTTCTCCACGGCGCTCGGCACTTCCTTGGCCTTGCCGAAACCCACTCCGACGCGCCCCTGCTTGTTGCCGAGCACGACCAGAGCGCTGAACGAGAAGCGACGGCCGCCCTTGACCACCTTGGCGCTGCGGTTGATCTTGACAACAGTCTCCTCGAGGATATTCGGGCCGCTCAGTTCGGCTTCATTCTTGTTCAATGGATGTCCTCCATCACTCTTTCGCTAGAATCGGATGCCTTCTTCGCGGATCGCGTCGGCAAACGCCTTGACCCGGCCGTGATACCTGTACCATCCCCTGTCGAAGACGATCCGCTCCACTCCCTTGTCCTTGAGGCGTTTCGCCATCTCGGTGCCAAGGGTCTTGGCGCGTTCGCTCTTCGTGCCATCCAGCTTTCCCCGGAAATCCTGCTCCAGGGACGAGATGGCCGTGATGGTCTTTCCGGTGTCATCGTCGATGGCCTGGCAAGCCAGGTTCTTGTTGCTCCTGTAGACGCTGACCCGAGGCTTGTCCAGGCTGCCGCGGACTCGGTTCCGGACACCCTGCTGAACTCTCAGTCTCTTCTTGATCCGCTTTTTTTGTTTTCTATCCATTGCTTAACCGTCAATCATCACTGGCGACAGGGCCAGAGGGAGAAACAAATTACCGACATCATGTTGCCAGAGACTTGCCCACCTTCTGGCGGACGATCTCGTTATCGTAACGAATACCCTTGCCCTTGTAGGGCTCCGGCGGACGAACCTTGCGGATGTTGGCCGCGTACTGGCCCACGAGCTGCTTGTCCACGCCCCTCACGACGATCGACGTGGGATTGGGGATCTCCACCTCGATGCCGGCCGGAAGGGGTAGATCGACGGGGTGGCAGAAACCGATCTGCAGCACGACGGCATTGCCCTTGAGCTGCGCATTGTATCCCACACCGACGATGCTGAGCCTCTTCTCGAAACCTTTGGACAGGCCCGTGACCATGTTGTTCACCAGGGACCTGTAAAGACCGTGGAGCGCGCGGTTTTTCCGCTCGTCGTTCTTGCGGGCGAAGCAGACCTCTCCAGTGTCGCCGTCGATCTTGACGTCGATCTCGGGATCGATCCACTGCTCCAACTTCCCCTTGGTGCTCTCGGCGGCGAAAACCCTGTCGTTCATCGACACTTTCACACCATCCGGGATCTTGACTGGTTTTTTTCCGATTCTCGACATGGCCGTTTATCCGTTACATCTTTCTGTCAGACGCCTCAAAGACCTCTTTCTCAGCTCACTCTCAGGAGCACTTCGCCGCCCACTTTTTTCGCCCGGCACTCCCTGTCGGAGAGCACTCCGGCCGTGGTGGTGTAGAGCTCGGCGCCGTAACCGTTCAGTACTTTCTTGATCTCCGAAGCGGACTTGTACACCCTGCAGCCCGGCTTCGACACGCGCATGATCTTCTGGATCACCTTCTCCCCGTCGGGCCCGTACTTGAGGGTGACCTCGATGGTCCCCTGCTTCCCGTCGGGCTTGACGGTGAAGTCGGTGATGAATCCTTCGCGCTTGAGCGAATCGGCGATGCCGGCCTTGAGCCGGGACGCCGGGATTGCAACCTTGGAATGCCCGACAACGAGGGCGTTCCTGATCCTGGTCAACATATCCGCAATTGGATCTGTCATGGTCATGATTCGTCTTCTCCACACACTGCGCCGCGCCTTGGGCCTCGGGCAGCCTTACCAGCTGGCCTTGCGGACACCGGGAATCTCGCCCCGCAGGGAGAGGGTCCGGAAACAGATCCGGCAGATCCCGAACTTGCGATAATAGCTTCTGGGACGCCCGCAGAGGCTGCAGCGGTTGTAACGCCTTGTGCTGAACTTCGGCTTGCGTTGCGATTTTACGATCAAACAGGTCTTTGCCACTTCGAATCCTCTTTAACAAGGCCGGTCCGTCCGGCACCTCTACTTTCTGAAAGGCATACCCAGATGTTCGAGAAGCGCCAGGGCTTTCTCATCATCATCGGCGTTCGTCACGATGGTGATGTCCATCCCCTGGACGAACTGCACGCTGTCCAGATCGATCTCGGGAAATACGATCTGCTCTCCAAGCCCCATCGAGTAGTTGCCGCGGCCGTCGAAGGACTTCTTGGAAAGCCCTCTGAAGTCGCGGATACGGGGAATGGCGATGGAGATCAGGCGGTCGAGAAAGGACCACATCCGGTTTCCCCTGAGGGTTACCATGCAGCCCACCGGCATCCCCTCGCGCAGGCGGAAGCCTGCAACGGAGAGCCTGGCGCGCGTGACCTTCGGCTTCTGTCCGCTGATGGTGCTCAGGTCCTTGACCACGGCCTCCATCATCGTCTTGTTCTCGCGAGCCCCGCCGACACCCATGTTGATGATGATCTTGGAGATCTTGGGGACCTGATGGGGATTCTTGAGGGAAAAGAGCTCCTTCAGCTTGGGAAAGACATCTTCCCTGTATTTATTCTGAAATCTCAACAACTTTTTCTCAGCCACGGCACTATCCATCTCAACGCCCTCTGCCTACGCTCAGTCTCTCACGTGGGGAACGGCTCGGAACACTTCGCACACACTCTGGTCTTCTTGCCGTCTTGCTCGGCGAAACGGACCCGGACACCCTTCTGGCATTTCTCGCAGTAGACCATCACGTTGGAGATCGCCATGGGATTTTCCTTCTGGATCCGTCCGCCCTGCGGGTTCTGCTGGCTCCGGCGCACATGCTTGTAGACCATGTTGACGCCTTCGATCACGATCCGGTCCTTTTCATCCAAGACACGCAGAACCCTGCCGGTCTTTCCACGATCGACCCCGGTTGTCACGTAGGCCATGTCGTTTCTCTTGATCCTTTTCATATCTCTCTGCTCTCCCGCGTCCGCGGAACGCTTTGCTAAACCACCTCTGAAGCCAACGAAATGATCTTCATGAAATTCTTCTGACGCAGTTCCCTCGCCACGGCTCC
>CAYZWU010000001.1:0-183603 GCA_964482235.1 uncultured Phycisphaerales bacterium | reverse complement strand
CCAACGAAATGATCTTCATGAAATTCTTCTGACGCAGTTCCCTCGCCACGGCTCCGAAGATGCGCGTGCCCTTCGGATTGTTGTCGTCATCGAGAATCACGACCGCGTTCCTGTCGAACCGGACGTAGGAGCCGTCCGCCCTCCGGATGCGGTCCTTCGTTCTCACAACGACGCCGCGCACGATCTGCTTCTTCTTGATGTCCGCGTTGGGTGCCGCCTTCTTCACGGAGCCGACGATGATGTCGCCCACGCGGGCGTACTTCTTCGAGCTCCCGAGCACACGGATGCACATGACCGTCTTGGCACCGGTGTTGTCCGCCACGTCGAGGCGGGTCTGCATCTGGATCATTTTTCCTAACCCTCTCTCTCAAGTATGCGGCCCAATTTCCAGCGCTTGGTCCTGCTGAGAGGCCGGGTGAAGTTGACTTCCACCTTGTCGCCCAGGCGCGCCTCGTTGGTCTCGTCGTGCGCTTTCAGGCGGGTGTAACGCTTGACATACTTTCCATACCGGGGGTGCTTGACGAGACGCTCCACCTGGATGGTGATCGTCTTGTCCATGGCGTCGCTCACCACGACTCCGGTCTTCATGGGCTTCGTCTTCTCGTCGTTACTCATCAAAAACCTCAGGAGAATGACGGTTCTCTCTATTTCTTCTTTCAATCTCGCTCATGCTCGAGACATGTACACTGTCTTTACTTGGGAGCCGCTCCGCGAATCCCATTCTTGCGTTCGTTCAGGATGGTCAGGATTCTCGCCACGTCCTTCCTGATACGACTGATGCGGGCCGGATTGGAAAGGTTCTCGCTCGCGGACTGGAACTTGAGGTCGAAGAGCTCCTTCTTGAGATTCTTGAGATCGTAGAGAAGCTCCTTGTCTTCCTTGGATCTGACCTCTGTCGCGCTCATACTTTGATCCTCCTCTTCACCATCCGGACCCTGATCGGGAGCTTGAAGGCAACCCTGTTGAAGGTGAGGACGGCATGTTCCTCGGATACCCCGCTGATCTCGTAGAGGATCGTGCCGGGTTTGACCACGGCGGCCCAGAACTCGGGCTCGCCTTTACCCTTGCCCATGCGGGTCTCGGCCGCTGTGGACGTGATCGGCTTGTGAGGGAAGACGCGGATGAAAACCTTGGCATCCCTGGCGGCGCGCGACGCGGCGATACGGCCGGCCTCGATCTGCCGGGCCGAGATCCATCCGCCTTCCAGCGCCTGAAGCCCGAACTCACCGAACTCGACCGTGTTGCCACGGTGGGCCTTACCGCGGATTCGACCCCGCTGGGGTTTGCGGTAACGAGTTCTTTTCGGCATCATGGCCATCAGTTCCTCCCTCCCACGCGCCTGTCGCTCACAGGAGTGCGCTTCGCTAGCTTCCTTCTTTTCAGTTCAACGGGATCGACCTCGCCCTTGTAGATCCAGACCTTCACGCCGATCAAGCCGGCAGTGGTCTTTGCCTCGGCGAAGCCGTAGTCCACGTTGGCCATCAGGGTCTGGAGAGGCAGCTTGCCGAGAATCAGCTGCTCCCGGCGGGCCATCTCCGCGCCCTGGAGCCGGCCGGCCACGTGAATCTTGACGCCGCCGGCCCTGGCCTGCATGGTGTTGAGCGCCGTCTTCTTCAGAACGCGGCGGAACGAGGCGCGTTTCTGAAGCTGTTCGGCAATGCTTTCGGCGACGAGCTGGGAGCAGAGCTCCGGCTTGTCGATCTCCTTGAACTCGATCATCACGTCGCGGCCGGTGATCTTCTCGATGTCCTTGGAGAGCTGATCTGCCCTCGAGCCGCCCTTACCGATCAGGATCCCGGGACGCGCCGTGTAGACCTGCACCTTCACGGCCTCGCGCGTCCTCTCGATATCCACGCGATCGATGGCTGCCGAGCGGCATTCCTTCTTGAGGAAGCTCCGGATCTTCCGGTCCTCAAGGAGAAGCTGGGCGAAATCCTTCTTGCCCGCGTACCAGCGGGATCTCCAGTTCTCTATGATCCCGATCCTGAAACCGGTCGGGTTGACTTTCTGTCCCATTACGACTCCTTCCCGTCCGTCGCTGCGGGTATTTCTTCCTCTACCAGCTCGCTGAGCGAGATCTTGATATGGCTCGTTCTCTTGAGAATGGGCACTGCCCTTCCCCTCGAGATGAAGCGCCAGCGCGCCCTGCCGCCGAGGAGCGGTCCCTCGTCCACGATAGCCTTCGAGATGACCAGGTTGTCGATGTCCACGTTGACGTCCTGCTCGGCGTTGGCCAGAGCGGAGCGGATCACCTTCTCGACCATCGGCTTCGCGCGCTTGTTCACGAATTTCAAGGTATCAAGAGCCTCGTTGACCTGCATGCCGCGTACGATATCGACAACAAGCCGCGCCTTTCTCGCCGAGATCCGCGCATACATGTGGCTTGCGTGAAAATCCATTGTATCGACTCCAACACCGTTG
Organism: uncultured Phycisphaerales bacterium; assembly: GCA_964482235.1. Lineage (GTDB taxonomy): Bacteria > Planctomycetota > B15-G4 > B15-G4 > CAYZWU01 > CAYZWU01. The sequence continues at coordinate 181,182 of CAYZWU010000001.1, read as the reverse complement.
CGGCTCGTCATCCATCGCTGCGGTCAGGCCGCTGCCTAGGATGCTTCCGGCCGGGCGGGCCGGAAAGCCGCGGAACACTCCCTACTTCCTTACCTTCTTATCCTTCTTGCTCGTGTGGCCCCTGAACGTCCTCGTGGGAGAGAACTCCCCGAGCTTGTGGCCCACCATGTCCTCGGTGACGAAGACCTTCAAGAAGGATTTTCCGTTATGAACCAGGAAGGTATTACCCACGAACTCCGGAGAGATCATGCTGGCCCGTGCCCAGGTCTTGATCGGTTCGTGGCTGCCGGATGCTTCCCGCTGCTTGATCTTTTTCAGGACCTTGGCGTCGATAAAAGGACCTTTTTTAACACTCCTGCCCATAGCACTCCTGCCAACTCTTTCTTTCTAGCCATCCCCGGACGACCGTCCTGCAGGGCGGCCGCCGGATCGGGATTTTATTTCTTTCTCCGCCTCAAGATAAAGGCATTGCTCGGTTTCTGTTTCGACCTCGTCCTCGCACCCTTGGACAGCTTGCCCGTCGGGGAGCAGGGATGCCGGCCGCCACCGGAGCGTCCCTCGCCGCCGCCCATGGGATGGGAGACCGGGTTCTGTGCCACGCCGCGCACGTGGGGACGGCGTCCGCGCCACCGCGCACGCCCCGCCTTGCCGAGGGAAACGTGCTGATGATCGATGTTCCCCACCTGGCCGATGGTGGCCCGGCACTCGGTGGAGACCTTCCTGATCTCCCCGGAGGGAAGGATCAGGTTGGCCATGCCGCCTTCGCGCGCCGACAGCTGGATCGTCGTCCCGGCGCTGCGGCCCATCTGAGCGCCGGCGCCGGGCCTGAGCTCGACGTTGTGAATCTGAAGGCCGAGGGGAATCGACTTGATCGGCATGGCGTTGCCCGGCTTGGGCTCGACCTTCTCACCCGACTCAATCACGTCGCCGACTTCCACTCCCAGGGGGGCGAGGATGTACCGCTTCTCGCCGTCCCGGTAATGAAGAAGAGCGATGAAGGACGAACGGTTGGGATCGTACTCGAGGGCCGCGACGCGGGCCGGCACACCGTCCTTGTTCCTCTTGAAGTCGATGACGCGGTACTTCCGCTTGTGTCCGCCGCCGCGGAACCGCGACGTTGTGTGACCGTGGGCATTCCGTCCGCCGCTCTTCTTGTGCGGCCTCACGAGGGACTTCTCGGGCTTCTTCTTGGTCAAGCAAGAATAATCGATCACACTGCCGAACCTGCGGCCTGGTGATGTCGGTTTATATTTTTTGATAGGCATTGCTGCATCCTGTCCGAAAGCTGGCGAACCGTCCCGCCACCAGAGACTCCTTAGATGAACTCGATGGCATCGCCCTCTGCCAGGGTGACGACCGCTCTCTTGACATCGGAGCGCCGGTACGACCTGTAGCCGAGCCCCTTCCTCTTACCCTTGCGGATCATGGTGTTGACCGAGACCACGCGGACTTCGAAGGACCTCTCGATGGCCTTGGAAATCTCCGACTTGTTGGCCTTCGCATGCACCAGGAAGTTGTAGGAGTTGTTCTGCTCGGTCTGCAGAGTCCCCTTCTCGGTGATCAGAGGCTTCAAGATGATCTTCTGAGGATTATCCATTTCCGAGGCGTTCCTTCATTTTTTCAAAAGCGTCGTTGAAAAAAACAACGTTTCCGAAGCGGATCATGTGGTAAGCGTTGACATCGCTCACCGGAATCACCGCCACGCCGGTGATATTCCTGAACGATTTGAATACCACCTCGTCGATTCCCGCCGTGATCACGAGCGTCGAGCCCTTCGCCTCGACCTTCGCCAGGGCGGCGGCGGCCTCCTTGGTGGAAGGCGCATCGAGCGCGAACCCGGTGATGAAAAAGATCTCGCCGTCCTTGAGCTTCGCGAAAAGCGCGTTGCGGAGGGCTTCCTTCTTCGCCTTGCGGGGGAAGGAGTAGGAGTGGTCCCTGGGCTTGGGGCCGAAGATCACTCCGCCGCCTCGACGGAGGGGAGACTTGAAATCACCGCAGCGGGCGTATCCCGTCCCCTTCTGGCGGTACGGCTTGCGTCCCGTCCGGTTGACCTCTCCGCGGGTCAGGGTCGAGTGGGTTCCCTGCCTGGCGCACGCTTCGTACATCAAGATCGCATCCCGGAGAAGCCGCTTCTTGACCTTGTCACCGAACAGGGCTTCATCCACCTCTTGAGTGGAGACGCTGCCTCCGTCTCTGTTGAATGTGACGACATCAGTCATTACTTGTCCTCTTCACTGTCTTGGCTGGGCCGGGGGATTCCGGTCTTCGCTTTTCTGATCCTGACCAGGCTGTTCCTTGCACCGGGAACAGAGCCCTTCAACAGGAGGAGGTTGTTCTCGACGTCGACCTCCATGACCTCCAGGTTCTTCATCGTGATGCGCTCGTTGCCGTGCTGCCCGGCCATCTTCTTGCCCTTGAAGACGCGGGAAGGGTCGGAGTGCATGCCGATGGCGCCCGGCCGGCGGTCGAACATGCCGCCGTGAGACTGCGGACCGCCGGCGAAACCCCAGCGCTTCATGGCGCCGGTGAAGCCGTGGCCCTTGCTGAGGCCGATCACGTCGACGAGATCGCCCTTCTCGAAGGACTCGACGGTCAGGGTTCCGCCCACCTCGAGCTCGGCCGCTTCCTCGGCGAACTCCTCGGTGCGGAACTCGGCAAGGTAGCGCATCGGCGTCACCTTGGCCTTCTTGAAATGACCTTTCAGCGGCTTGGAGATCCGCTGGGGCTTCTGCTCCATGAATCCGAGCTGAACAGCCGAGTAGCCGTTGCTCTCAGGGGTCTTCAGCTGAACGATGCGGCAGGGCCCGGCTTCCACGACGGTCACCCCGACCTGCTCACCTTCAGCTGTGAAGATCTGGGTCATTCTCTCCTTGCGACCCAGGATGCACTTCAAACTCACGATTCAAGCCCTCTCTTTTCTGGACAGCCTTCACCCCAGGTGGAATTCAGGCCGTTTTTGACTCTAGAATCTCCGCTACGCCTTGACCCTGATGTCTACGCCCGCCGGCAGGTTGAGCCTGCTGATCGCATCGACGGTCTTCGCTGTCGGTTCTACTATATATATGAGACGCTTGTGGGTTCTGATCTCGAACTGCTCGCGAGACTTCTTGTCGATGTGGGGCGACCGGTTGACTGTGTAACGCTCGATACGGGTCGGCAGGGGAATCGGACCCGCCACCCTGGCGCCTGTACGCTTGGCTGTTTCCACAATGTCCGCGGCCGACTGATCCAGCGTCTCGTGGTCGTAGGCCTCTAGCCTGATCATGATCTTCTGACTTGCCATTCAAGGTCTCCGAATCCACAAGGGAATTCAACGAATCGCCGATCTCGGTACGGAAACTCCGCCAGCACTGCAAGCAGTAAACCGCAGTGCTCCGCAGAAGGCGTAAAGGTCGTGTTATACTAACAATTTAACCACGACGTAAAGACCGCTGATTGTACCGGATGGAAGGGCAGTGTCAACTCAATTATTTTTCCATCTTCCTCTCTCCCGCCCCGGGACTCACACTGTAATTCTTTCTTGCAGAAGACGTTATCGCTGAAAAAAAAAATGACCTTCAGGCTGATTTCCAGCTCCTGCCTCGGGCCGCAAACGGCCCTGACAGCCTCTCGCCGGGAGCGGATGCCGGGGAGAAAAGGGAGAAACCTTTTCCTGTCGCGATAAGGCCTTTTCTCATACTACTTTAGGGAGTCGGCAATCGAGGCGGGGACGGGCTCGTACTGAAAAGGCTCCAGGCTGAAGGAAGCCCGCCCCTGGGAGAGCGATCGGATCGTCGTGGAGTAGCCGAAAACCGACGCCAGAGGAACCGTCCCCTTGAGGGTGGCCGGCTCGGTATTGATCTCGATTTCCTGGACCCTGGCCCGCCTGGCATTCAGGTCGGTCTGGATCCCGCTGAGATACTCGCGCGGAGAGCTGATCTCGAAAGACATGATCGGCTCGAGAAAAACGATGCCGCCCTTCTCCATGGCGGCCCGGAAGGCCATCTCCGCCGCCACGCCGAACGCGATCTCGCCGGCCCGGCTCGGATCGTGCTCCCCGTCGATCACCTCGATCGCCGCATTGACAACGGGATAGCCCGAGGAACCGCCCGAAAAGGCGGCGCTGCGCACCGAGTATTCGATGGTATTCCAGTAGACCTTCGGAACATGGGAGTGCTCGAGCCGGTTCTCGTACCGGATGCCCCTCTCCGACTCGAGAGGCGCCACGCTGAGCCGGACCCGGCCGAAGAGATCCTTCTCCCCAACCCTCTTTTCGAAGGTCCCCATTGCCTCGGCCGGTACGCGGATCGTCTGCTTGTAGGCCACCCGGGGCTTGCCCACCCGGACATCGAGCTTGAAGTCCTTGACCAGGCGCCCCTTGATGATCTCCAGGTGGAGCTCGCCCATCCCGGAGATGATCAGCTGGCCCATCTCGTCGTCCACGCGCCATGTGAATGTGGGATCGTCCTTGGAGAGGATGTCGAGCGCATTGGTGAGGTCGTCCTTCTCCTTCAATGTTCTCGGTTCGACCGAAACGGAAATCACCGTTTCCGCAAAATCCATCCCCTCGAGAAGGAGCTGCTTGTTCTTCGGGCAGATCGTGTCCCCCGTCCCGGTCTGCTTCAATCCGAGCACGGCCACGATCTCGCCGACGCCGGCATCCTGGACGACGTTCCTCTGGTCGGCGTGCATCAGGAACATCCTGTTCACGCGTTCCGTCTTGCCCTTTCGCGGATTGTAGACCGCAACGCCCGTCTTGAGGACGCCGGAATAGATCCTGACGAAGGCGATTCCGCCGTGGGAGCCATGAACCGTCTTGAAGACCAGGCCGCAGAGCGGCTCGTCCTGGGACGGCTTTCTCACCTCCTCCCGGTTCCGTTCGGGATGGTGCCCGACGATGTCGCCCCGGTCCAGGGGCGAGGGGAGGTAGTCCACCACGCTGTCGAGAACCTGCTGCACCCCCTTGTTCCGGAAGGCGGCGCCGCAAAGAACGGGGACGATCCTGAGCTCAATTGTCGCCTGACGGAGGGCGGCGCGGAGCTCGGCCGCCGATATCGGCTCATCATCCACGAACTTCTCCATGATCGTTTCCGAGTGCTCGGCCAGCTGCTCGATCATCTGCTGGCGGCGCAGTTGAGCCTCATCCATCAGATCATCGGGAATATCTTCACGGATCACCGTGGCGCCCAGGTCGTCCTCCTGGTAATGGACAGCCTCCATCTCGACGAGATCGATCACGCCTTCGAAGCTTTTCTCCGCGCCGATGGGGATCTGGATCGGGACGCCGGGAGCTTTGAGCCGGGCCTTCACCGCTTCGATAGCCTTGAAGAAATCGGCCCCGATCCGGTCGAGCTTGTTCACGAAAATGAGGCGAGGAATGCTGTAGGCGTCCGCCTGGCGCCAGACCGTTTCGGTCTGTGCCTGGACGCCGGCCACGCCATCGATGATCCCGATGGCGCCATCGAGGACGCGAAGGGCTCTCTCCACTTCAGCGGTGAAATCGACGTGGCCGGGCGTGTCGATGATATTGACCCGATATTTCTTCCAGTAACATGTAGTGGCTGCAGAAGTTATGGTGATACCCCGCTCCTGCTCCTCCTCCATGTAATCCATCTTCGCGGTGCCCTCGTGCACCTCGCCCATCCGGTGCTCCACACCGGTGTAGAAGAGAATTCTTTCTGTGAGTGTGGTCTTCCCCGCGTCGATATGGGCGATGATCCCAATATTCCGGATCTTTGTAAAATCGGACATCGACCTCATTCCTTGCCACCGAGTGCACGGCACAGATCAGATCCCACCGCCCTGATCGGTGCGGCCGGAAAAAAAGCTTTATTACTGAAAAAGACCCGAACCACGGCATGAGTTCGGATCTTTTCGTGTCAAGCGGGATCCCCGGATGGGATCACCACGCGAAGTGCGCAAACGCCTTGTTGGCCTCGGCCATCCTGTGGGTGTTCTCCCTCACGGTCATGGCTGCACCCTGCTTGTTGTAGGCATCGAGCAGCTCGTTGGCCAGGCGCTGCGCCATGGGGCGCCCCTTCTTCTTTCGCGAAGCATCGATGATCCAGCGAATGGCGAGGCTGAGCTGCCTCTCCTTCCTGATCTCGTGAGGCACCTGGAGGGTCGAACCGCCGACGCGCTTCGATCTGACCTCGATCATCGGCTTCACGTTGTTCAACGCAGCGAAGAAGACCTCTTCCGGTTCCTCGTCGGCCACCTTCTGATCCAGGATTTTCAGGGCATCGTAGAAGATCCTCTGCGCCGTGGTCTTCTTGCCGTCCAGCATGATGCTGTTGATGAACTTGGTGATCATCTTGCTGTTAAATCTCGGATCGGGTCTCAGATATTTTTCCGTCGACTCATACTTGCGAGGCATTCTCTTCTTTCCTCATCTGCAAAAACAGAGTTCCAGGTCATTTACAGGCGCCCCGGAGCGCATGACCCCGGAATCCGTCCGGGCGTGGTGCCGGTTTCGGGTTATTTCTTCGGTTTCTTCGTTCCGTAGAGCGAGCGACCCTGGCGGCGGTCTTCCACACCTTCCGCATCCAGGGTTCCCCGGATCACGTGGTACCGGACGCCGGGGAGGTCGCGGACACGGCCGCCGCGGATCAGGACGATCGAGTGCTCCTGGAGGTTGTGCTTCTCTCCAGGGATGTAGACCGTCACTTCCTTCCCGTTGGAAAGCTTGACCCTGGCGATCTTCCGGAGCGCCGAGTTGGGCTTCTTCGGGGTCTGGATCTTGACCTGGGTGCAGACTCCCCGCTTCTGCGGGCAGGCGTCGAGAGCCGGGGCCTTGGTCTTCTTGAGATAGGTCTTGCGGCCTTTTCGGATCAGCTGGTTTATTGTGGGCATCTAGAACTCCGTTGAGTTTGATTTACAAGACGCAAAGCAAAAGGGAGCATTCTATAACAGATCCATCGGAACGATCAAGCCTCTAACCCGGACATTTCATGATTTTGCGGCCGCGGCCGCAGGAAAATCATGGCCCGGCGTCAGGACCCGGGATCCGGTCAGACGGCTGAGCCGGCTCCCTTCTCCTCGTTCACCTCGATGGCATCCTCCAGATCCGCATCCACAGGCTCCTCCACGTTCTTGGTGACCTTGGTGCGGTGGTATTTTCTGAAACCCGTGCCCGTGGGGACCATGTGCCCCAGGATCACGTTCTCCTTCAATCCGGCGAGCTCGTCCTTCTTTCCCGATATGGCGGCCTCGGTAAGGACCTTGGTCGTTTCCTGGAAAGAGGCTGCGGAGATCATCGACTCGCTCTGCAGCGACGCCTTGGTGATGCCGAGGAGAAGCGGCTCGGCCGTGGCCGGCTTCTTCTTCTGCTTCACCAGCTCGGCGTTGACCTCGCGGAACTCGACCTTGTTGATCGGCGTCCCGGGCAGCAGATCGCTGTCCCCGGGATCGACGACGGTGATCTTCTTCATCATCTGGGAGACGATGATCTCGACGTGCTTGTCGTCCACCGTCACACCCTGGGACCGGTACACGGTCTGGACCTCGCGGAGGAGGTACTCCTGCAGAGCCTCTTCCCCGTTGATCCGGAGGATGTCGTGAGGAATGAGCGGACCCTCGATCAGCGGCGTTCCCGCCTTGACGAAGTCGCCGCTCTGCACCTTCAGGTGCCTCCCGTGAGGAACCAGATGCTCGTGGGACATGCCGCTCTCGTTCTTCACGAGAATGGTCCGCTTCCCTTTCTTCATCTCCTTCACGAGCTCGACGACGCCGTCGATCTCGGCCATCACGGCCGGCTCCTTCGGCTTGCGCGCCTCGAAGAGCTCGGTCACGCGGGGAAGACCGCCGGTGATATCCTGCGTTCCGCGCACCTCGCGGGGGGTCTTCGCCAGGAGCGTGCCGGCCACGACCTTGTCGCCGTCGCTCACCTCCACGTAGGCCTTCTCGGGGATCGGATAGTAGACCAGAGGCGTGCCGTCGGGATCCTCGATCACGATCTGGGGGCGCAGATCGCCCTTGTGCTCGATGATCACCTTGCGGATCACGCCGCCCTTGTCCTTCTCCTCCTTCATCGTCTTGCCTTCGACGATGTCCTCGAAGCGGATGACGCCGTTCCTGTCTGCGATGATCGGGATGTTGTGGGGGTCCCACTTGGCCAGGATCTGGTTCTGCTTGATCTTGGCGCCTTCCTTCACCTTGATGATGGCGCCGAGGGGGACGCTGTAGTTGTCGAGCTTGCGGCCCTTCTGGTCGGCGATCAGGATCTCGCCGTTCCTGTCGAGGACGACGATCTCCTTCTGCTTGTTCTGCACCACGTTGAGGCCGGCATAGCGGATGAAGCCCGATCGCTTGGCGCGCACCTCGGACACCTCGAGCGAACGGCTCGCCGTACCGCCGATGTGGAAGGTCCGCATGGTCAGCTGGGTGCCGGGCTCGCCGATCGACTGGGCCGCGATGATTCCCACGGCCAGGCCGGACTCGACCTCCTTGCCGCGCGACAGGTCCATGCCGTAGCACTTGGCGCAGCAGCCCATGGAGGACTCGCAGGTGAGAGGCGAGCGGACACGGATCTTGACGTAGTCGAGGGCCTCGATCTTCGCGGCCGTCTCCGGCGTGATCATCGTGTTCTCCTGGACGATCACCTCGTCGGTCACCACATTGGTGATCGTATCCCTGGCCACACGGCCGGTGATCGCGCGGGAGAGGGGAACCTCGACCTTTTCACGCACCTTCACGGCGCTCTTCGGAATTCCGTTGATCGTGCCGCAATCTGGCAGTGTGACCACCATGCTCTGAGCCACGTCGGCCAGCTTGCGCGTCAGGTAGCCCGAATCGGCAGTCTTGAGAGCCGTGTCGGCCAGACCCTTGCGCGCGCCGTGGGTGGATGAGAAGTAGTCGAGGACCTTCAGCCCCTCGCGGAAGTTCGCCTTGATCGGCGTCTCGATGATCTCGCCGTTCGGCTTGGCCATCAGGCCGCGCATTCCGGCGAGCTGGCGCACCTGCTCGATCGAGCCTCGAGCGCCCGATTTCTGCATGATGAAGATCGGATTCAGGTAGGGCTTGCCCTCGCGGGTATCCTCGGCCATCTCCTTCATCATCTCCTCGCCCACATCCTCTCGGGCGTGGGTCCAGATATCGATGACCTGGTTGTAGCGCTCGCCGTCGGTGATCACACCCTCCTGGAAAAGGCTGCGCTTCTTCTCCACCTCACTCTGGGCCCGCCCGATGATCTTCGCCTTCTTCGACGGGATCATCAGGTCCGAGGCCGAGAACGACATGCCCGACATGGTGGCCACCTTGAAACCGGTCTCCTTGAGCCGGTCGAGGAAGGCGACGGTCCTCTGCCAGCCCATCCGCTTGTAGTAATCCATGATCAAAACGTTGAGCTGCTTCTTGTCCATCACGAGGTTGTAGAAGGGGAACTCCGTCTCGAAGATGTCGTTGAAGAGGATCCGGCCCGTCGTTGTGTCCACCGCGGTGTTTCCGGCAATGGTCTCGCCTTCCTTGTGGATGATGATCTTTTCCGGATCGAAGCGAACCCGGATGCGGGCGTGGACTCCCAGCTTGTTCTCGTCGTAGGCGCGGAAGACCTCCATCGGCTCGGAGAAGACCATGCCGTTGCCCTTCTCCCCGTCCTTCTCGGCCGTGAGGTAGTAGCATCCCAGCACGATATCCTGGGACGGCGAGACCGACGGATTCCCGTGGGCGGGCGAGAAGATGTTGTTGGTGGAGATCATCAGCGTCGCCGCCTCGATCTGCGCCTCGAAGGAGAGGGGCAGGTGGACGGCCATCTGGTCCCCGTCGAAGTCGGCGTTGAAGGCCGAGCAGACGAGAGGGTGGATCTTGATGGCGTTGCCTTCGATCAGGATCGGCTCGAAACCCTGGATGCCCATTCTATGGAGCGTGGGCGCGCGGTTCAGCAGGACGGGGTGCGACTGGATGACCTCCTCGAGGATGTCCCAGACCTTGTCGTCCTTCCGCTCGAGCATCTTCTTGGCGCCCTTGATCGTGTCGGCCAGGCCCAGATCCTTGAGGCGGCGGATGATGAAGGGCTGGAAGAGCTCGAGGGCGATCTTCTTGGGAAGGCCGCACTGATGCAGCTTGAGCTCGGGCCCGACGACGATCACCGAACGGGCCGAGTAGTCGACGCGCTTGCCGAGAAGGTTTTCGCGGAAACGGCCCTGCTTTCCCTTGATCATGTCGGTCAGCGACTTGAGCGGCCTGTTCGACGCTCCCAGCACGGGGCGGCGGCAGCGGCCGTTGTCGAAGAGCGCATCCACGGCCTGCTGGAGCATCCTCTTCTCGTTGCGGATGATGACCTCGGGCGCGTTGAGGTCGAGGAGCTTCTTCAGCCTGTTGTTCCTGTTGATCAGCCTCCTGTAGAGGTCGTTGAGGTCCGAGGTGGCGAAGTTGCCGCTCTCGAGCAGGACCAGCGGCCGCAGGTCCGGAGGAATGACCGGAATGACGTCCAGAATCATCCACTCGGGCTTGTTCGGCGAATCCATCAGCATCTCGAGGGTCCTGAGCCTCTTGATGATGTCCCGGCTCTTCTGCTTCGACCGCGTGGCCTTGAGCTCCTCTCTCAGCTCCTCGGACAGGTTGGGCATGTCCATCTTCTGGAGGAGCTTCTTCACAGCCTCGGCGCCCATGTCGGCCTCGAAGATCGCGCCGTAGTCCTGCCGCGCCTTGCGGTAGTCGTCCTCGGTGAGAAGCTGGTTCTCACCGAGCTCCGTTCCGCCCGGATCGATGACGATGTATTCCTGGAAGTAGATCACCTTGTCGAGAGAGACGAGCTTGATGTTGAGCAGGTTGCCGATCCGCGACGGCATGGCCTTGAAGAACCAGATGTGCGCCACCGGGGCAGCCAGGTTGATGTGCCCCATCCTCTTGCGGCGCACCTTGGAGTGCGTCACCTGCACGCCGCACCTGTCGCAGACGATATTCTTGTGCTTGATCCCCCGGTACTTTCCGCAGAAGCACTCCCAGTCCTTGGTGGGACCGAAGATCTTCTCGCAGAAAAGGCCGTCCTTCTCGGGCCGGTAGGTCCGGTAGTTGATGGTCTCGGGCTTTTTCACCTCGCCGAACGACCAGCCTCGGATATCCTCCGGCGAAGCCAGACGGATCGTCACACAGGCGTAATCGTTGGCTCCCTTCAACTGAACATCGAAAACCATATCTGTTTTCTCCAGCGACCTGAAATCGAGCTCTGACCGGTTCGGTCCGGTAACCGATCCGGCCTAGACCTTCGTTTTTCTGAACAGCTCCATGTTGAGAGCCAACCCCCTGATCTCGTTGGTCAGGACATCGAATGACACAGGGGTGCCAGGTTCAAGGGTATTGGTTCCCTTGACCATGGACTCGTAAATCTTGGTCCGGCCTTCCACATCGTCCGACTTGACCGTGAGCAGCTCCTGAAGGATGTTGGCGGCACCGTAGGCCTCGAGAGCCCAGACCTCCATCTCCCCGAAGCGCTGCCCGCCGAACCGGGCCTTCCCGCCCAGGGGCTGCTGCGTGATCAGGGAGTAGGGGCCCGTGGCACGGGCATGCACCTTGTCATCCACCAGGTGATGCAGCTTCATCATGTAGATGAAGCCCACGGTGACCTCCTGGTCGAAGGGGTGCCCCGTCCTGCCGTCGAAGAGGACCGATTTGCCCGTAACGGGCAGTCCGGCCTCGGCGAGGCAGTCCTGGATCTCCTCCTCGCTGGCTCCGTTGAACACGGGCGTCACGGCCTGGAAGTCGAGCTTGGTGGCCGCCCAGCCGAGGTGGGCCTCGAAGATCTGACCGACGTTCATACGTGAAGGCACGCCCAGGGGATTGAGAAGAATGTCGAGAGGCTGCCCTTCGCCGAGGAACGGCATGTCCTCTTCCGGCAGGATCTTGGAGATGACGCCCTTGTTGCCGTGGCGGCCCGCCATCTTGTCGCCCACCGAGAGAGCCCGCTTCGTGGCGACGAAGACCTTCACCAGCTCGAGAACGCCCGTGGGCAGCTCGTCGCCCCTGGAAAGCTTGTTCACCAGCTTGTTCTTCTCGTTCTCGCGGGTCTCGATCCGGTCCGCATGGTACTTGAAGAGCTTGTAGAGCCTCTCGCCCTTGCCCTTCCTGTAGTTTTCCATGCAGATCTTCCGGAGGATCTCGATCTGCCTCTTCATCTCATCGGAGGGGTCGTCGGGATCGGGCTTGAGCACCTTGTTCGTGGCGTCGTCGACGATCCTGCCGTCATAGAGGTCCTTCACATCGGCGAAGAGCTTCTTCATCTCGCTGCGGAGGAAGGTGACGTACTCCTTCTCCGCCTTGCGGATCGCCATGAGGTTCTTGGCGCTCTGCTCGGGCGACGTGTCGATGTTGCGCGAGAACTTCTGCGCATCGATCACGATCCCCTCGATCCCCGAGGGGACCTCGAGGGAGTCGTTCTTCACGTCCTCGCCGGCCTTGCCGAAGATGGCGTGGAGGAGCTTCTCCTCGGGAGTGAGCTCGCTCTTCGATTTCGGCGAGACCTTTCCGACGAGGATGTCGCCGGGCTTCACCTTGGTGCCGATGTAGACGATGCCGTCCTCGTCGAGATTCTTGAGAGCCCGCTCGGAGACGTTGGGGATATCGGGGGTGAACTCCTCGCGGCCGAGCTTGGTCTCGCGGATCTCGATCTCGAACTCGTTGATATGGATCGAGGTGTAGTAGTCCTCCTTGACCAGCTTCTCGGAAACGATTATCGCGTCCTCGAAGTTGTACCCGTCCCAGATCATGAAGCCGACGAGGAGGTTGCGGCCCAGGGCCAGCTCGCCCTTGAAGGTGGAGGAGCAGTCGGCAATCACGTCGCCCACCTTCACCGTGTCGCCCAGCTTGACGTTCGGCTTCTGGTTGAGGCAGGTCTTCTCGTTGAGCCCCGTGAACTTCCTGAGCCTGTAGACCTCGTCGTCGATCACGATCTCCTTCGCGTCGACCTTGGTCACGGCTCCCTCGTTCTGGGCCACCACGACCATGCCGGAGTTGCGGGCCACCTCCCTCTCCATGCCCGTCGCCACCACGGGGGGCTCCGTCCTCATCAGCGGAACGGCCTGACGCTGCATGTTCGATCCCATGAGCGCCCTGTTGGCGTCGTCATGCTCGAGGAAGGGGATCAGGCTGGCCGACACGCCGACGAGCTGCTGGGGAGAGATGTCGAAGTACTCGACCTCGTTGCGATCCACGATCGTGGTGTCGCCTTTCACGCGGGCCAGCACCCGCTCTTCCGAGATCGCTCCGCTCTTCCCGAGCTCCGTGTCCGCCGGAGCGAGGCAGACATCGTACTCCTCGTCGGCGCGCATGAAGCGGACCTCGTCGGTGAGCTTGCCGTTCTTCACCTTGCGGTACGGTGTCACCAGGAAGCCGTACTCGTCGAGGGCCGCGTAGATCGACAGCGAGGAGATCAGGCCGATGTTGGTTCCTTCAGGCGTCTCGATCGGGCAGATGCGGCCGTAGTGGCTGATGTGAACGTCGCGCACCTCGAACCCGGCCCTCTTGCGGTTGAGACCGCCGGGACCGAGCGCCGAGAGGCGCCGCTCGTGGGTCAGCTGCGACAGGGGATTGGTCTGGTCCACCACCTGGGACAGCTCGCCGCGGCCGAAGAAGTAGTCGATGGCCGAGGAGATCGTCTTCGAGTTGATCAAGGCTCTCGGCGTCACCGTCTGGATCTGCTCGAGGTTCATCCGCTCCTGAGCCGTGCGGCGGAGCTTGAGAAAGCCCTTGCGGAACTCGTCGGCGGCCAGCTCGCTGATGGTGCGGACGCGCCTGTTGCCGAGATGGTCGATGTCGTCCGTCTCGCCCTCGCCGCGCCGCAGTGAGATGATGTACTTCACCGAGTTGATGATGTCATCGGGCGCGAGGGTCATGATCTCGGGATCGACTTCCTGCTCGTACTTCCGGTTGATCCGGAAGCGCCCCACCCGCCCGAGGCGGTAGCGCGTGGAATCGAAGAACCTCTCCTCGAAAAGCTCGCGCGCCCTGTCCAGGTGCGGCGGATTACCCGGCCTGAGCCTCTGGTAGATCCGGAGGAGGGCATCCTCGTGCGACGTGGTGTCGTCGTCGAGGATCGTGTTGAGGATGAGAGTGTCGTCGACGCTCTCGATGATGTTGACGGACTTGATTCCCGCCTCGACGATCGACGCGATCACCTCGGAGGTGATGACGCCGCCCGACGGCACGAGGATCTCGCCGGTCCTCGTCTCCACGATATCGGAGACGCTGTGCTTCCCCACCAGGGCGGTCTCAGCGCTCTTGAGGCCGCGGATCCGGACCTTCTTCGTGGGATAGAAGAGCGAGATCAGGTCCTCGTTGGTGGAATACTTTTCCGACATGGCGCGGATGAAGAGGGTCGAGGTGAACTTTCCGCTCTGGTCGATCTTGATCTGGAGGATCGCCTTCTTGGACACGGACAGCTCGATCCACGATCCGCGCTCGGGGATGATCCAGCAGGAGTGGAGCTTCTTGTCGCTCGAGTGGATCTCCATCGAGAAATCGACGCCGGGAGAACGGTGGAGCTGGCTGACGATCACTCTTTCGGAACCGTTGACGATGAACTCGCCGCCGCCGACCATGATGGGGATCTCGCCCAGGAAAACCCACTCCTCCACGGGATCGGGCTTGTCCAGCCGGACGAGGATCTTGAAGGGAACCCCATAGGTCAGCCCGAGGACCTTGCATTCCTCGGGCGTGTAACGGGGCCGGCCGAGCTCATAGCCGAGGTACTCCAGGGCCATGGTCTTGTCGTATGAATATATCGGGAATGTCTCCCTGAGGATGGCCTCCAGACCCTGCTCGCTCCTCCGATTGAATGGGACATCGGGCTGCAGGAAATCATCGTATGATTTGATCTGGATATCCGTAAGGCAAGGAACCGGAGTTTTCCACAAATAGGAACCGAACTCTCTGATTTCCATGTCGCTTCCTTAAAGAAAAGGCTTTCAATGAACGTATCGGCACTGGCCGGGTAAACCCGGCAGTGCCCGACCAGCCGTTTCGAGATACCCGGACCAGCATCACTTGATGCTGACCGTCGCTCCGCTCTCCTCGAGTTCCTTCTTGACCTTTTCGGCCTCCTCCTTGGAAACAGCTTCCTTCAGAGCCTTGGGAGCCGACTCGACGAGGTCCTTGGCTTCCTTGAGGCCCAGGCTCGTCACGGCACGGACGACCTTGATGACCTGGATCTTCTTGTCGCCGATCGCTTCGAGAACCACGTCGAAGCTCGTCTTCTCCTCTTCCTCGGCCTGATCCGCGCCGGCCGCTGCCATCGGCATGGCGCCCATCATCATGGGAGCGCTGGCCTCGACGTCGAATGTCTCCTCGAACGCTTTCTTGAGATCGACCAACTCGAGGGCAGTCATTTCCTTGACGATGTCGATGACCTGGGTGATTTTTTCCTCACTGCTCATTATTGCCTCCGTCACTTTATACAGTGTTATACTGCCTTAATTTATTTTCCGGCGGGCGCTCAGGCGCCTTCGCCCTTTTCTACCTTCTCGCGAACTGCATCGATCGCGTACGAAATGCCGGCGAGAAGGGAGTTGATTCCTCCACAGATGTCCCGGAGAGGAGCTATGAACAGCCCAGCCAGGCCGGCCAGAAGAACGGGTGTGTCGGGCACGGTGGTCAGCTTCTGAACATCCTTGCCGGTGATGGTCTCGCTGTTCAGGAAGCCGCCCTTGATCTTCAGCTTCTTGTTCTTCTTGGCAAAGTCGCTGATGGTCTTGGATACCTGAACGATACTGTCTCCGCCCCAGATCACGGCGGTCTGTCCGTTGAACAAATCGTCGTAGCCGGTGCGGTTCTGTTCCTGAAGGACAAGCCTGGCCAGCGAGGTCTTGACGACCTGCATGTTGATGTCGTTCTTCGTCAGGGTCGACCTGAGCTCGCTAACGCCGCTCACGTCGATGCCGTCGAAATCGACGAACACACAGCTCGAAGCCTCGTCGAAGAGAGTGGCCAGCTCCTCTTTGATCATCTTGTTCAATATGTTTGGCATTGATCTTCCTCCCTTCGGCTCAGGTTACGTCAATCCTGATGCCGGCTCCCATGGTGGTGGTAAGCGTGGCACCCTGGATGTACTGGCCGCGAGCCGCAGAGGGTTTCACGGACTTGATATGGTCGATGAAAGCCTGGATATTTTCGATGAGCGCCTCGTCGGAAAACGAACGCTTGCCCACCGGACCGTGGACATTTCCACCGGAGTCGGCCCGGAACTCGATCTTGCCGGCGCAGAACTCCTTCACCGCCGTGTCGATCTCCTTCGTGACCGTCCCCGACTTGGGGGAGGGCATCTTGCCCTGGGGTCCCAGGATCTTTCCGAGCTTCCCGACGACGGACATCATGTCCGGCGAGGCGATGGCAACGTCAAAATCCATGAACCCATCCTGGATCTTCTTCGCGAGTTCCTGTCCGCCCGCCTCGATGGCGCCTGCGTCGAGCGCTTCCTGGACGCGCTCCTCCTTCGTGAAGACGATGACTCTCAATGTCTTGCCCAGCCCTCTCGGCAGGGAGACGGCGCCTCGCACCATCTGGTCGGACTTCTTGACGTCCAAACCGAGGCGCAGCACGATCTCCACCGTCTCGTCGAACTTCACGGCCGCCGCCTTCTTTAGGAGGGCGAGGGCTTCGGGGATCGAATATTTCTTCGATCGCTCGACGAGGGTCAGGTTTCCCTTGTGCCTCTTGCTCACTTTTACCATATCGAATCCTTTATGCTGGAACCGGCGGTCCCTGATCTGTCAGGTGTTGGGAACCGTCTCGATCCTCCCTTTCGGGATCCCCCTGGTTGTTGTTCCGGAGAAAGAAAGCCGTCGGGGTCTGCGGTTCTCTTCCTGTCTATCGATCCGGCCGGAGGTTTCGGCCTCTGCGCGGCCGGGCTGCTGCCGGCATTCTAGTCAACGACTTCGATACCCATGCCCCTGGCCGTGCCGGCGATCTGGCAGGCAGCGGCCTCGGGATCATCGGTGTTGAGATCGGGAAGCTTGGTCTTGGCGATCTCCAGGACCTGCTCATGGGTCACCTTGCCCACGAGCTCCTGTCCCGTCAGGGCGGCGCCTTTTGCCAGTCCGGCGGCCTTCTTGAGCAGAACCGCTGCGGGAGGGGTCTTGGTGATGAAGGAGAACGTCCTGTCACCATAGACATAGATTTCCACAGGTATCACGGTGCCGGCCATTTCCTTGGTTCTGTCGTTGTATTCCTTGACGAACTGGCCGATATTCACACCATGCTGGCCAAGGGCGGGACCGACCGGAGGCGCCGGTGTGGCCTGCCCTGCATTTATCTGTAGCTTGATTACAGCTGTGACCTCTTTTGCCATTCCTCGCTGCTCCTATGCCGTGCCTCAGCGGCTCCCGGGACGGCTCCAGCCGCCCTCGCGCCCGCCGGGGCCCGCCCGCTCTAAACGGACTCTACCTGCCAGTACTCCAGTTCCACGGGCGTCTCTCGACCGAAAATCATCACGATGACGCGCACGAGCCCCTTGGTGGGGTTGACCTCGTCGACGACACCGTTGAAGTTGGCGAACGCGCCTTCCTTGATCTTGACCCGGTCGCCCACGCTGTACTCGATCTTGAGCTGGGGCTGCTCCTCCGTCTCCTTCATGCTGGAAAGGACGGAATCCACCTCGTGCGGCTGCATCGGCTGGGGGATGCGGTCGGCACCCACGAAATCGCCGATGCCCGGGGTTTCCCGGACGAGGAACCAGGTGTCCTCGGTCATCTCCATGTGGACCATGATGTATCCAGCGAAGATCTTGCGGTGAACGACCTTCTTCTTGCCCCTCTTGATCTCCGTCACGGTTTCCGTGGGAACAAGAACCTCGCCGATCAGGTCTTCCTTGCCTTCCCTCTTGATCGCGAGAAGGAGGTTCTCCCTCACCCGCTCTTCGCGGTTGGAAGCCACCCGGATTACATACCACTCCTTGGCCATCTCAGAGATTCCGATTTTGTTTTATTACGTCAGTTATTAAGCGGGTCCAGTCAGACGGCTTACCTGAATACGATGTACGAGAAAAACTTGTTCATCAAGTAGTCGCTCATGCCGAGGAGGATCATGAAAAAGATCATTCCGGCAATGACCACGACCGAAGAGTTGAAAGCGTCGTTCCATGAAGGCCACGTCACCTTCTTCATCTCTGTTTCCGTCTCGATGAGGAGATCCGTCATCTTGGGCCGGTTGATGAACCAGGAGAGGATCACCTTCACGGCGAGGAGAAAGACCACAACGGAAATGATGAACGCGGAATTCAGCGGTGAATTGATGATCGGAATCGGCGCGCTGATCAGTTTCGCCGAAGGCCAGGACCAGCCCAGGAGAAAGCTGTACAGTGTCGTGCAGCCATAGAAGGAAAGCGCCGTCAGGAGCCAGAAGGCCACCCCTCTGGCAAATCGACCCTGATCCGTCTTGTACTTGAAAAGATTGAACGCCATATCAACCCCGCGGTTCGGTGCATTTTAATGGCAGGTCAGGAGGGATTCGAACCCCCAACATCCGGTTTTGGAGACCGGCGCTCTACCAGTTGGAGCTACTGACCCACCTTGATCACTTCTTTTTCTCTTTATGAACCTGATGACTGCGACAAAACTTGCAGTACTTCTTGATCTCGAGCTTGGCGGTCTGCTTGATCTCCCGGTTGGTCCGGTAATTCTTGTTCCCGCACTTCTTGCATTCCAGCGTGATGTTCTCGCGCATCTCTTGTATACTCTTCGGTAAAAAGGGTTTACCGCGGCCCGCCCGTTCGGGGCCGGCAAGCCGCGACCTTGACCGTTCAGAAATCGACTACTCGTGAATGGCAGTCACCCGGCCGGAGCCGACCGTCCTGCCGCCTTCACGGATGGCGAACCTGAGCTCTTCGTCCATGGCGATGGGAGTGATGAGCTCCACGTCGACCGTCACGTTGTCACCGGGCATGACCATCTCGGCGCCGCCCTTGAGCGTCACGTTTCCGGTCACATCAGTGGTCCGGAAGTAGAACTGGGGCCTGTACCCGTTGAAGAACGGAGTGTGGCGTCCGCCTTCTTCCTTCTTCAGGATGTAGGCCACACCTTCGAACTTCCTGTGAGGCGTGATGCTGCCGGGCTTGGCCAGCACCTGGCCGCGCTCGATCGCATCCTTGTTCACGCCGCGGAGAAGAACACCAGCGTTGTCGCCGGCGATTGCGGAGTCGAGGGTCTTGTTGAACATCTCGATACCGGTGCAGACGGTCTTGTCGACCTCGTCCTTCAGGCCCACGATCTCGAGGTTGTCGCCCATCTTGACCTGGCCGCGCTCGACCCTGCCCGTGGCCACGGTCCCGCGGCCCTTGATGGAGAAGATGTCCTCGACGGGCATCAGGAACGGCTTGTCCACATCCCTTTCCGGGGTGGGGATGAAGCTGTCCACCGCCTCCATCAGCTCGAAGATGCTCTTGTACCACTCGCTGTCTTCCTTCTCGGCCTGATAGTCCTCGGTGGCCTTGAGGGCGGAACCCTTGATGATCGGCGTGTCGTCGCCGGGGAACTCGTACTTGTCCAGGAGCTCCCTGATCTCGAGTTCCACGAGCTCGATCAGCTCGGGGTCGTCGACCTGGTCGACCTTGTTCATGTAGACCACGATCGAGGGCACACCGACCTGCCTGGCGAGGAGGATGTGTTCGCGGGTCTGGGGCATCGGCCCGTCGGCGGCGGAAACCACGAGAATTGTGCCGTCCATCTGCGCGGCGCCGGTGATCATGTTCTTCACATAGTCCGCGTGACCGGGGCAGTCGACGTGGGCATAGTGGCGGTTATCGGTCTCGTACTCCACGTGCGCCGTGGCGATGGTGATACCGCGCTCCCTTTCCTCCGGAGCCTTGTCGATGGAATCGAAGGACCGGAACTCGGCCTGCCCCTTCTTGGCCAGCAGTGCGGTGATAATGGAAGTCAGTGTGGTCTTTCCATGGTCCACGTGGCCGATGGTACCGATATTGACGTGCGGCTTTGTCCTTTCGAAGTGACCTTTTGCCATTTCCTATTCTCCTTGTTCAGAGGTCATTTCTTGAACTCATGTTTCGGACACGCAGTTCAATATTTGTCGTTCTCCCCAGCTTCCTTGCTTCAAAACCGATGCTGCAGAGAACGTATCGAATCTGGAGCTGCTGATGGGAATCGAACCCATGACCTCGTCCTTACCAAGGACGTGCTCTACCTCTGAGCCACAGCAGCTTTTTTTCCTTCCCGGCGCTCGAACACGCTACAGCAGCCGGGGAATCACTCGATCTGGAGCGGGTGATGGGAATCGAACCCACACGACCAGCTTGGAAGGCTGGGGCTCTACCATTGAGCTACACCCGCCCGTTGCCTGCCACAGCAAACATAAAAAAATGGTGGAGAGAGGAGGATTCGAACCTCCGAAGGCAAACGCCAACGGGTTTACAGCCCGCCCCCATTGACCGCTCGGGCATCTCTCCACCTTGGTCAGTCAGTTAACCTGAAGCCCCTGTGCAGTCCTGACCGAACTACACAGTTTTTCGTTACATCCTTGAAAACAGCGGACTTCCGATGATGCACAACTTCGCGAGTCTGGAGCTAGCGGCGGGATTCGAACCCGCAACCTCCGGTTTACAAAACCGGGACTCTGCCGTTGAGTTACGCTAGCATCAATCCTCATTTCTCTCTGAGGATTAAAGCCCTTGAAGGTACCAAAGTCGTTTGGCATGTCAAGGTAAAAAGGCGACAAATAAAGTCAAGATTCAGAATCGGGGACTTTACACAAGTCGAAACCCCCGGTCAAGTCTTGTTTTTCTAATTTCCCTGTAAAAAACCATTTATCTGTTTTTTTCCTATCGGCACGCCGAAAAGCGATTTTTTGCCAAAAAAGGGGCGCAGACGCCGTATAACGGCCCCGATCAGAACCAGTGAGGCCACATGACATCGGAGAAGGGGATATCCACCAGCAGGTTGCGATACTCCACCTCCAGCTTCTTCTCCTTCTTCTTCAGGCGCAGGACACGGCATTTTTCACGGTACCTGGGGATGTAGACCATGTCCCCCTTCCGGAGCGTCTTGATGAACTCGCGCCGCTTGGCAGCAAGCGAAGTCCGCTCGACGATCCGCTCCACCACCTCCTCGAGCTCTCGAAGAGCCTGCTTGTGCGGCTCGGGCACGAACCGGAGTCGAGCCAGAACGGCATGGATCTCCTCCCGGCTGCTGCGCAGGCTCGAATCGATCTCCCGCTCGGCCTCCTCCTCGAGCATCGCTTTCTTCCCGGCGACCTCTTCCTTGTCGCTGGCCGCTTCCTCCTTGAGCCGCTCCGTTTCCTGCGTTCTGCTGCGGGCCTCGGCAAGCTCGTGCTCCACCTGGATCCGGGCCCGGGCGATGCCGTCCATCAGGTCGTGCTCCTCGCCGCGATGGGCTGAGAGCTGCTCCTCGGCATCCTCGATGATCCCTGCAGGGATGCCGAGCCGCCGCGCGATCCGGATGGCGTTCGACTCACCCGGCATGCCGATGCGGAGATGAAACGTCGGCTTCAGGCTGTCGGGATCGAACTCCATGCAGCCGTTCTCCACCCCCTCGTTCGAGAAGGCGAACTCCTTGAGACGCGAGAGATGGGTGGAGACGAGGACCTTCGCCTTCCTGGCCAGGAGGCAGGACAGGATCGCCCTGCCGAGCGCTTCCCCTTCCAGGGGATCGGTCCCGGAGCCGAGCTCGTCGAGGAGCACGAGCGATCTCGAATCGGCCATGTCGACGATCTCGCGGATTCTCTTCATGTGGGAGGAGAAGGTGGACAGGTTCTGGAAGATGTCCTGCTCGTCGCCGATGTCGGCCAGCACGCTGGAGCAGAAAGGCACGATCGATCGCGGCGCGGCGGGAACGTGAAGGCCCGCCGCCGCCATGATAGCGCAGAGGCCCGCCGTCTTCAGGGCGACGGTCTTGCCTCCCGTGTTCGGACCCGTGATCACGAGAATGTGGAAGCGCCGGCCCAGATTCAAGTCGAGCGGCACCACCTCTTCCAGGGCACGGGCGCGCCTCTCCTCCGCACTGCCGTCCGCGCGGTCGAAAGCGATCTTCAGGAGAACGGGATGCCTCGCCTCCTTCAGGTCGAGCCTGCCGTCCCTGTCGAGCTCCGGAGCAGTGAGACCGTACTCCATGGCATAGCGCGCCCGGCCGTAGGTGAAGTCGATCCACGCCACGGCGCGCTGCAGCTTTCTAAGGGGAGCCATGTGGTCGATGAGAAGCCGCGTCTTCTCCGAGAGGATTCGCGAGACCTCCCTCGCCTCGCGCACCCGCGCCTCCTCGAGCCTGTTCTGCGACTCGAGAAGCGCCTCCGGCTCGATGAACACCGTGTTGCCAGATGCGGAGTAGCCGTGGATGATTCCCTTCACCCGGCGCCTTGCCTCGTAACGAACAGCCAGGACGAAACGGTTCTCGCGGATCCTGAGATGCGTCTCCTGCAGATAGGGAGTGACCGTCCTGTCGCTCAGGTAGGCTTCCGCCTTCCTGCGGATCTCGTTCGAGAGGCTCTCCAGCTGCAGCCGGATGCGGGCGAGGCGGGGCGACGCCGAGTCGAGGATCTTCCCTCCCCTGTCCACCGTACGGTTCAGCTCGCTCTCCACCTCGTCGAGATCATCGATCCCCTGGACGATCTTCCAGAGCTCGGCCTTGTCCTCCTCGTGCTCCCTCAGGTTTTCCTTGATCCTCCCGGCACAGCTGATCAGATCGCAGACGACGCGCAGGTTCTCGGGATCCAGTGCGTGATTCAATTCGAGAGCCTTCTCGAGAAGGGACAAGGCATCCCTGGCTCCCTGCGAGGGGAAGAGGCCGCCCTCCTCGAGATAGGCACGCATCTCGATGACCTGCCTGATCATCGTCTCCACGAGACCCAGCTTCCGGGACGGCGTGAGGTTCCTCGCGATGGCACGCCCCAGGGGAGAGGAGCAGTAGCCGAGCAGAGCTTCGCGGATCGCCTGGAACTCCAGGGTGTCATAGATTCCGTCTTGTTTCTTCGGGCCAGGCATCACGATGCCCCTTGCATGAAAAACAGGCAGTGTAATCCAGGAATGACAAAAACCGCATCACCAGGATATGAGATCAGGTGATGCGGTCAAAAAACTGATCGTGCCGCTGCGGTCGAGAAGTCTCTCTGCCGCAGCGTCAGTTTATCGGGTCGAACCGATCGACGGCGCCTAGAAGCCCGGCATGCCTCCCGGGGTTCCGGGAGTTCCGGAGGGGCCACCCGGTTCGACGTCGCCAGGCGGTTCCGGGGTCGGCTCAGGCTTTGGAGGCTCCATGGCCTGACCGGCACCGCCGTCCTCGGCCGGCACGACGGTGGACATCTCCGCCACCTTCTCACGCATGATTCGACCGACCTTGAACTTCACCACATTCTTTGCCGGGACATGGACCTTCTCGAGAGTCCTCGGATTCTGCGCCCGGCGCGGCTTGCGGGGCTTCACTTCGAAAACACCGAACTCCCTGAATTCCAGCCGGTTACCACGCGAGAGCTCAAGGATGATCTCATCCAGGAACAGCTGGATGATCTCCTTCGTGATGACCTTGGTCTGTCCCGTGCGCTCTGCGATCCGGTTAACCAGCTCTTTTTTGGTTATCGTGGCCATGCGGGATCCTTTCACTTCCGAACCGAACGATTCAGATCCTTGTTCAATCCTAAGTCAGCCGTTGCGGCAGAACAAAGGAGAAAATATTTGTCACGAAACTGGAAGCGCTTCCAATAAGTCTCTTGAACCGTTGAAATTATAGTTCTCTCGACCAGCCAGGGACCCAGTTCTGAAAGTTGTTTTCGCTTTCAAAACCAACGATTCAGCGCTTGCCCCGGTGCTCGAAATCATCCCAGTTCTGAAATATGCGCTTACCATTGCAATGTCAATAAATTATGTTAACAAGCCAGCATGTCAACATAGAATTTTCGGTTTTTTCACGATTCCAGGTTTAAGATGTTTTTTGTTTCTGTCAGTCCTGAGCTCGCCATCCCGCTCGAAGACAGCCATTCCGAGCGGTTCGACCGGTTCTGGAACCTCGATGTGCTCTCCCCCGTGACGGAGCAGCGCACTTCCAGCGTGAGCCTGGTAGCGCTGCCCGAGTCGACATGTTTCGGAACATCTTCCCCAGAGACGGCTTACCTGAAGCGCTACTGGTTTCCATCGCTGCGCGACAGGCTGAAGGGCTTTTTCCGGAACACCTTCTTCCGCTCCTCCCGCGCCTTCAGGGAATACAGTAGCCTGCTCATCCTGAACAGCAACGGTCTCAGCCGCGTCCGGCCCATCGCCTACGGCGAGGAGAGAACCTTCCGACTCCTGCGCCGCGCCTTCATCGTGACCGAAAACATCCCCGGCACAACGACTTTGAAGGAGCTGCTCCTCTCTTCCGGGCTCGACGCCCTTCCTCTTGCGCAGCGCAGGATACTTGCCGCACGCCTCGGCGCATGGACAAGGAGCATTCACGACATCGGATTCGAGGATAGAGGTTTTCTCCCCCGCAACATCCTGCTCCACAGGGATGGAGACAAGCTCGCCTTCTCGAAAATCGATTCGCCGAAAGCGAGAGGCGGCGGCAAAGCTCCCGGCACGGGCCGGAAATCGGCCGTCGACCTGATCGACCTGGAAAGGGAGTGCACAAGCCGCGTCTCGCGCCAGGACAAGCTGCGCTTCGTGCTGGCCTACCTTGCGTCGCCGCGGGTGGACAGCGAAGTGCGCGCCCTGCTCTCCAGGCTTCGGCTGAATGTCAGATGATCAGGATTTCTGCGAGGGGGGCCTGGGCTTCAGGTCGTTCGAGTCCAGGATGATCGTCACGGGCCCTTCGTTCAGGAGCGCCACGCTCATCCTGGCGCCGAACCGTCCCGTCCTGACCCGCACGCCTTCCTGCACCAGCCCGGCGCAGAACATGTCGAAAAGGGCCGAGGCCCGATCGGGCCGGTCGGCGGCATCGAAGCCGGGACGGCGCCCCTTGCGGCAGTCCGCAAGAAGGGTGAACTGGGAGACGGCCAGCACCTCGCCGCGCACCTCGGGATGCAGGATGTGGCGATCGAAGCGGCCCTCGTCATCGCTGAATATCCTGAGCCCGGCGATCTTGCGGGCCAGGACGGCGGCATCCTCTTCCGCATCTCCCTTCCGCACTCCAACGAGGGCCAGGAAACCTGTTCCCGTCTCGGCGATGACCTTCCCCTCCACCTCGACGCTTGCCGAGGAGACGCGCTGCAGCACCACGATCACGGTTTCTTCTCCTCGAGCTTCTTCTCGAGCTCCTCGATCCTCGGTGGAATCCTGAAGTAGCGATCCACCGCTCTCCGCTGATCTTCATTCTCACCGGTGTACTCCTGGTAGCGCCTGTAGTGGCTCAGCGCCTCCGCCGGCCTGCCCAGGTCCTGATCGTAGAGCTCGGCCACGTTGAGAAGAGCGTCGGGATGCCTGTCCTCGATGCTCTTGAAGGCGCGGACGGCGGCGTTGAATTCGCCAAGGCTCCGGAGCACGCAACCCTCGAGGAGCCGGGCATCGAGCCGCCGGGGTTCGGCCTCGAGGATCAGGCGGACCTGCTCGAGGGATTTCTCGGCGCTGTCCAGCCTGTGATAGAGAAGCCAGGCCAGATCGTAGCGGGCGTCGAGGTCGTCGGGATGAGCGGCAAGGTAGATCATCCACTGCTCTTTCGCCTCGTCGTACCGACTGGTGCCGCTCATGATCTCGATGAGAAGGCGATGGGGGCAGACGGGCACCGGAGAGTCCTTGCCGAATCCCCTGTCCAGGATCCACTCGAGGTGCTTTGCCGAGTCCTCGTAGCGATCGAAATCCTTCATCTTGAAGACGAGAAAGGCGATGCCGTAGCGGGCCCAGACCGAGGCAGGATCCTCCTGGAGCGCCTCGTCCAGCAGGGCCAGCGCGGTCTTCTTGTCGCGCTCGACCCGCGCGGCCAGGATCAGGTTGAGGGGCGACCTCGCGACGGACAGCCGCTCGGCAGCCCGCGCCAGCGCCTCCTCCTGCCTGCGCTCGGCAAGAAGGCCGTCCTGGATCCCGCGCTCCTCGAGAAGCTCGGCAGGATAGAGGATCTCGGGCGGCAGCGGCTGGGGCCCGCCGCATCGCACGAGAAGAGCCGCAAGCAGAAGAGCGGCAACGGCGGCGGGGATCGGACGTCCTTGCCATCTCGGGGGTCCCATGATCTCATCCTCCACGCAGGTCGATCACCTTCCGTGAAAACCGACTTCCCACATAAAAAACCACAATAGGCCTTTTCCTTCCAGATCCGCTCGGTTACAAAAAAAACAATGCGGCAACGGCGGTGGAAGCGGTTGATCCAGCTTGGGAGACTCTTCATTGAAATGGGCAGGCAACATCGCGCTCTTCTTCCTCCCTCTCCTCTGCCTGTCAGGCTGCATGGCCCCTCTTCCGGACTGGGACTTCTCCCCTCTCGAACGGACGGCCCATCGCGACTCCGGAGAGGAGCGGGAAACGGAGGCGCTGATCCCCTTTCTTCACAGCAAGACGTCGCCTCTTGCTGACGAATGGGCGATCCGCCCCCTGATCGGATATCGGGAGGACAAGTCGGCCGGGATCGCCTCCGTCGACTTCCTTCCCCCCTTCGGGCGCTGGTTCAGCCGCGAGAATAGGACGCAGCTCCGGTTCTGGCCGATCTTCATGTACAATCGGCGCTCCAGGGATCAGGAGATCGACCTGCCCGGCTACTCGACGAACGAGGTCGACTGGACGCTCTTCCCCCTTCTCTACGGCGGCTCGTCGCCCGAGGGGGAAAACTACTTCGCCTTCTTCCCCATCGGCGGGCGGATCAGGAACTTTCTCGCCTACGACACCTTTGACTTCTTCCTGTGGCCTGCCTATCAGCGCGTCACGAAGGACGTCTCGAGCCCCGGGACATCGACCAGCTTCTTCTGGATCCTCGGCTGGACCGAGGGAGGGCCGCGCGGCGGTTCGTTCCACTTCCTGCCCTTCTACATGAAGAGCGTCTGGAAGGGAAAATACAAGAAGTACTCCATCCTCTGGCCCTTCCTTCATTACCAGGAGAAGCAGCTTCACGCCGACCACCCGTCCAGGGCGTACGGACTCTGGCCTCTTTTCCACATCGAGAAGGGAGCCAACTACTACCGCCACGGTTTTATCGGACCGCTGCTCTTCATGGGCCCGCTGATCCAGTGCGGCCGCGAGGTGCCGAAGAGCTGGGGGGGCAAATCCAACAAGGAAGGGAAGTCCTACTACATCTTCGACCTTCCGTGGCCCATCGTGCACGCCGAGAAGACGCGGGATCACGAGAGGTTCAGGATCTTTCCCTTCTACTCCCACTACCGGGAGCCCGGTTTCGATTCGAAGGCGTTCCTGATCCCCCTGATCTGGCTCAGGAACTCGAGCAACGAGGAGTACGAGAAGACCGACTTCTTCTTCATCCCCCTTCTCACGCGGATACGGAAGACCTATCGCGACGGAAGCGGGAAGGACTCCTACTTCCAGCTGTGGCCGCTCTTCCACAGGGAAGCGCTGGCCGACGGGAGCCGCGACTTCTCCCTCGTCTCGCCCATGCCGTCGCGCCTGGCCGAGCCCTTCGAGGCGGTGGAGCGTCTCTTCTGGCCTTTCTGGAACATCTACCGATACAGGCGAAGCGACAGCGGCGCCGAGCGCCATGACGCGATCTTCACGCTCGTCTCCGCCAGCAACGACAGCGAGGAAACCCGTTTCAGCTTTCCGCTTCTATACAGCTACAGGAACAGGCGCGGCGAAGGCTGGCGGCACAGCTTCATCTGGGGAGCCTTCTCCCTGGAGGGAGACGAGAGCGGCTTGAAAACCTTGAGGCTATTGTTTATTCCGGTCTTCAGCGAACCTCGACTTTGACAGGACATCGGCTCGGGCCGGCGAACCTCGCGCCGCTGTCGACAGGCTGCGCGGGATGTTCTGCAGCTGGATAGCAGTCGACATCCCCCGGCTGCCGGCAGACCGGGCCATCGGGAGCGGTGCATGACCTTTTTCGAGACGGTAGGGCGGTTTCTCATCGGCATGGTCGAGGGCGCCGGCTACACGCTGGGCCTGCTCTTCCTGTCCTTCTATTACATGAAGAACGTCTTCAGGAGACGCCGCTTCCTGATGGACCAGCTGTTCATCTGCGGGATCAAGCCGCTGCCCGTCGTCCTTGTCGTGGGCGTCTTCACCGGCATGATCCTGGCTCTCCAGATCGGCGTGGAGCTCCGGGACTTCGGGCTCAAGGAGCTGATCTCCTCCATCATCGGAACGGCGCTCTGCCGGGAGATGGGCCCCTTCATGACGGCGCTGATCCTCACGGCCTCGGTGGGATCGGGCATGGCCGCCGAGATCGGCACGATGAAGGTGTCCGAGGAGATCGACGCCCTGGAGGTCATGTCCATCGACCCCGTCGACTTCCTGGTGGCGCCCAGGGTGCTGGCGCTGATGATCATGTGCCCGATCCTCACCCTGGTCTGCAATTTCATGGGCGTTCTCGGCGGTGGCCTCATCGGCATGACGCAGCTCGACATCTCGTACACGACCTACATCACCAAGGTGATGGACTCCCTCTCGGCCGATGCCGAATTCTACGGCCTCCCGAAGGACCTCTACACGGGCCTCTTCAAGTCGTGGGTCTTCGGCATCCTGATCTCCATCGTCGGCTGCTCGAACGGTCTTCGCGCCAGGGGCGGAGCACTCGGCGTGGGCCAGGCGACCAGGAACGCCGTGATCAGCACCTTCCTGCTGATCATCATTCTGGGCTACTACCTGACATGGGCATTCTATCGTTGAAAACGGGAAAACAGCCGTGATCACCATCGAAGAAATCCACAAGAGCTTCGGCAGCCAGAAGGTGCTCAAGGGCTACTCCCTCGAGGTGGAAAAGGGAGAGACCTTCGTGGTGCTCGGCCGCTCGGGCATCGGCAAGAGCGTCACCCTGAAGCATATCGTCGGGCTTCTGAAGCCCGATTCGGGAAGGGTGCTGCTCGACGGCATCGACATCACCCAGGCCACCTCCTCCGATCTCTTCGAGATCCGGAAGAAAGTGACCTACCTCTTTCAGTCCGGCGCGCTGATCAACTGGCTCACCGTGGGAGAGAACGTGGAGCTGCCGCTCCGGGAGCACACGACTCTCGGCGACGAGGAGATTCGCCGGAAAGCGACGGCCATGCTGGAAGACGTGGAGATGGCCCACGCGGCCCACAAGATGCCTGCCGACATCTCGGGCGGCATGAAGAAGAGAGCCGCCCTGGCGCGCGTTCTCGTAACCCAGCCGGAGATCATTCTCTGGGACGAGCCGACGGCGGGCCTCGATCCGGTGATGGCCAAGAACATCGGCCGCCTGATACGAAAGGTCCAGAAGGGGCACGGCATCACTTCGATCGTGGTGACCCACGACCTCGATCTGGCCTATCACGTGGCCGACCGGATCGGGATGCATCACGACGGGCGGATCATCGAAACGGGCACTCCGGACGAATTCCGGAACAGCCGGAACCCGATTGTCAGCGCCTTCCTCAGGGGAGAAGCGTCCGAGAACGCGGTAAACAAGCCACAAGAACCGGAAAGGAAATAATCATGGCGAAGGTAAACGAAACTGCTGTGGGCTTGCTCTTTTTCGGTGCCCTGATCGGGATGGGGGCCCTGACCATATTCCTGTCCGACTTCTCTCTGTTCGAGAAGAAGTACGACGTGACGGTTCTGTTCGACGACGCCTCGGGACTCGAGGAGGGCGACAATGTCCTGGTCATGGGAACCATCCAGGGAAAGGTCCACAAGCTCGACTTCTTCCGCAAGCCGAGGAGGACCGGAGGCGGAGAAGCCAACCACTGGGTCGAGGTCACGCTGCGGATGGACATCCCTCTCGATTCGTACCTCAACACCGGCTACAAGATCCGGATCAGGAACTCCAACTTCCTGGGAAGCAAGGTCGTGGACGTCGAGCTCGGCGAGGAGGGAGCCGCCCTGGCCGGGGGCGCCGTCCTGAGCGGCAAGTCCATTCCCGATCCTCTCGAGGAGATAAGCGACCTCATCTCCGAGAACCGGGACAAGGTCGATTCGAGCATCGAGAACTTCGAGCGGTTCACGAGGGACCTGACCGCCGCCTCGGCGAGCCTGAATTCGGGCGACGGGATCCTGAACACCCTCCTCAACGACAAGGTGCTCGCCGACAGGGTGACGGACTTCGTCTCCTCGGCCAGTCGATCGGCCGACGACCTCGGCGAGATCATCGGACAGGTGAAGCAGGGCGAGGGAGCTCTCGGACGGATCGTCTTCGACAAGGAGTGGGCCGAAGAGGTGGACGCCATGCTCGCCTCGGTCAAGAACTCCCTGGGCTGGATCGAGGAGACGACGGAACACGTGAAAGCCGGCCGCGGCCCCCTCGGATACATCCTCTTCAACGAGGAGGCCGAGCGCGACATCGGCGACATGATAGGCAACATCAGCGATTTCACCACAACGGTTCGATCGGGCGAGGGAACGCTGGGAATGCTCCTCTACGACAAGGAGACGGGCAGCAGGGTGAAAAACCTGATCGCCGATGCCGGCGATGCCGTGTCGAGGATCGGCGAGATGGTCGAGTTTGCGCAGAGCGGCGGCGGCGCCCTCGGCTTCCTGTTATACGACAAGAACGTCCGCGCCGAGCTCGAGGCTCTCCTCGATCAGGCCCTGCTCGCCATGGAGGACGCGCGCGAGGCGGCGCCGCTCTCCTCGCTCGGCAGCTTCCTCTTCGGAACGTTCTAGCAAGCGGCGCTCAGACGCCTCGGGAGCCGTTCCGGACGAGCTCCCTCCGCTCGGCCCTGACGATGGCAAAGGTGACGAGCAGCATGAAGACGAGGCCGATGCCAAAGGCCAGGTACCTGAGATAGAAGATCGAATCGAGCGCCAGGGCGCCGATGCCCGCCAGGATCAAACCTAGCCCCCAGAGAATGAGCGCCGCCTCGGCCTGACTGAATCCGCACCGGATCAGACGGTGGCTGAGGTGCTGGTTGTCGCCGAGGTAGATCGGCCTCCCCTCGCGGGCTCTCACGAAGAGGACGAAGCAGGCATCGAAGAAGGGAACCCCCAGGACGAGGAAGGGCGGCAGGAGATTGTCGATGCCCATCAGCACCTTGTCGGCGGCCAGGAATCCCTCGGTGAGCGGCCAGAGGATGATTCCGATCCAGAATCCGATGAACATCGATCCGGCGTCGCCGATGAAGATCCGCGCCCTCGGGAAATTGAAGGGAAGAAAGCCCAGGATCCCCCCCATCACGGCGAATCCGAGCACGATGAAGCGTGAATCGAAGATGTGCCCGAGATAGACGATCGAGGTGAGCAGGGAGATCACGGCCAGGCCGCCCATCAGCCCGTTGATGTTGTCGGAGTAGTTGAAGGAGTTGATCGAGGTGAGCATCCAGAGGATGAAGAAGAGGGCGTAGAGGTAGCTCCTGTAGTCCGCCTCGCCGGAGAATATCTTCTCCATCTCCGGTCTGGCCATGACGACCATGGCGAATCCCGCGGCGATCAGCTGCCCCAGAAGCTTGTAGTAGAATGCGAGCCCCGCCTTCTCCTTGATGCAGTCGTCCCAGAGTCCCGTCACGAAGAGCACCGCGGCGCCCAGGAAGACGAGACCGAGGCTCGAAAACTCCACCTGGCATCCCGAAACGATGCCGCTCTCGATGACGAAGATCACGAGCAACAGCGCCCCGGTGCCCGCCAGGTAGACGGACAGTCCGCCCAGGAGAGGCGTGATGTTCCTGTGCTCCTTGCGGCCGCCGGGCCTGTCCACGATATCCAGCTTGAAGGCGATCTTCCGGCAGGCCGGAGTGAGGGCGATGGAGAGCATGAACGAGCTCCCCAGGGTCAGTGCGGAAACGAATACGAGAGGCTGCATGCTACTTCCCCGGCTCCCCAACGTCAGGAGTTCCCGTCGGCTGCCCCGCCCCGGCGGCCCGCTTCAGGACGTCCCGTTTCCAGTCTTCCAGGATCACACCCAGTTCCATGCCGAGGGCCTGCTTCACGGCTTCCTCGAGGGTCGCGTCCCCGTCGAGCCCGCTGAAGATCTCACCGAGCTCGGAAAAACGCCACGTCTCGAGCAGGAACCGCCCCAGCGTGAGCAGCGCCCTCATTCCTTCGAGGTTCCAGTCCTGCTGTTGATCGGCAAGATTGCCCCTGTAGCAGAAGCTCCTCCAGTCGCGGAGAAAACCGGGCTCGAGCTTCTTCTCCGAGAAAAGACGCGCCGCGATCCTGTAGCTCTCCTCGAGCTCGCCGTCCAGCTGCCCCCCCACGCGGCGGTCCATGTACGATGCCAGGGAGTGCTCGAGAAAACGGACATCGTTGTCGAAGCATCGGCCGTACATCCGTTCCGTGCCGCCGCTGAGCCGGTGCAGTGCAAGGTGCGTCAGACCGAGACAGATCTTTCCCCGGCGCACCTGCTCGCTGAACCGGTTGGACACGAAGACCTCGTTTCGCGTTATGTCGAACCGCGAGAAGCCGCCCTCGATGAGTTTCACGCAGACCCGGTCGGGAAGGGTGTCCGGAAAGGCGCGATCCACCTCGAGCCAGAGAAAGTCGTAATAGGGCAGGGGCTGCCCCCCGGCGTCGACGATATGATCCTTGACGCCCGCGCATCCCGCCGCCGCGACGCCGAGTAGCATGGCGGCCAGGAGGGCGGCCGGGAGCTTACCCTGTCTCGAGTCGTTCATCGATTTCATCATAACCGGTCCGAAGGCCCATGACACATCTTTTTGTAGAGCGCCTCGTGAGCCGCAACGGCCTCGTCAGGCTTCATGACCCTGCCGATCGCCTGCCTTGCGCCGCGGGCCAGCGAGCGGCAAAGCCCCTCGTTCCGCGCGATCCGCACCACCGCATCGGCAAGACCGTCCGGCGAGCCGGGTTCGAAGAGGAGGGCCGAGACCTCGTGGCGAAAGACATCGGTCACGCCGGGAATCCGCGATGCCGCGATGGGAACTCCCGCTGCCGCGGCTTCGAGCAGGACGGTGGGAAGCCCCTCCTTGAACGACGGCAGAACAAGAAGATCGAAGATGGGGAGAAGCCGGCCCACGTCGTCCCTGTTTCCGAGGAACCGCACTCTCCCCTCGGCCGGCAGCTGCGCGGCCAGCTTCTCGTAGAGGCGCCTCTGCGGGCCGTCGCCCACGAGGAGGGCGTTGATCTCCGGCACCCTGTCGAGAACGCGAGGGAGGGCGGCGAGAAAAAGATCGATCCCCTTGATCGGGCATAGCCTCCCCACCACGCCGACCGTCAATCCGCCGCCGATCCCGAGCTCCCGGCACAGGGATTCCGATTCCTCGGCGCTCGACGGGACCGGAGCGACCTGCCCGCCCGATGGGATCACGCTGTACTGATCCGGCCGCCCGACGCCGTGGCGCAGGAGAAGCTCATCCCGCACGGAACCGGTGACCGCCACGATCACGTCTGTCCGTGCTGCCAGGCGCCTTTCGATCTCGCGAAAGAAGGACGACCTGAGAGGGCCGAAGTAGCTGTCCAGGACGTGGCCGTGGAAGGTGTGCACGAGCCGCACGGGCAAGGGAGAGAGAAGAGCGGCCGCCCGCCCTACCACGCCGGCCTTCGACGTATGGGTGTGCACGATGTGCGGCCTGAATCGGGCGATCTGATCCTTCAGGAAGAGAAGGGCCTTCAGGTCGCCGATCAGGGCCGGCGAGCGTCGAAGGCCGGGGACGCGGACCAGCCGCCCTCCGGCAAGGGCGACCTGCTCCGAGAGATCGCCCTCTCCCCTTCCGGGCTCGCCGGCTGCCACGAGGGTCTCGAACCCCCGCCCGGACAAGCCTCGAGTCAGGTTGAGAACGCAGCGCGCCGGGCCGCCCACGTTCATCCGCGCAATAACTCGAAGGATACGAATCATGTTGATCGAGGTCTGGTGGATGAGAAAGGCTATCAGGCCGTTGAAAAAGTGCTTCGCGATCGAATGCGAGAGATTTTATGTCGGATCAAGGCGCCAAACCGCAGGCGAATCAGTGGATTCGCTGAGGATTTGGCAACGCTGAGCCGGCGTAAAAGATCCGCATTCGGCTCGAATGATTTTTTCAATGGTCTGATATGGTGGGGGAGACGGGAATTGAACCCGTACCACCTTTCGGTGACGGGATTTTAAATCCCGAGCGTCTACCAGTTCCGCCACTCCCCCGAGAGTAAAAATGGAGGCGGCACCCGGACTCGAACCGGGGGTGACGGATTTGCAATCCGTTGCCTTACCGCTTGGCTATGCCGCCCCTCGAACGGTCTCCAGAAAATATACAGAAGTGCTCAACCTGTCAACAGGCCGTTGAAAAAGTGCTTCGCGATCGAATGCGAGAGATAAGGAAAAGAGTCCGTCGATCATTTCCGGCAAGATTCGGCGGTTTCAGCCCCGATGGAATTATCTTCTGGATGAGAATCCCCCCTCCCCTTAAAATATGCAGCAGATCGAATCGGGAAAGATGACAGAGAGGAAGGAATCGAACTCCGGAGCCATTGTGGACGGAACCAGCCGAGACGAAAACGCTCTCTCGTTCCTTGTCGGAATCGGCCTCGACGGCCGGGATGGTCAATTCCGCATCACGCGGGGAGAAGATTTCCAGATCGTCGGAGGATCGGACAGAACGCACCGCCGGATGCAGGACAAGATCATGCACGTCCAGGAGGATCTCGCGAAAAAGGGACGCACCATCGCCAGCATCCAGCCCGACGACTTCGACGATATCGGCCGCATCCTCAAGGAAGAGTGACCGCAAAGGCCGCGAGGCCTCCTACCCCTGATCAGCCAGGTATAGATCAACAGACAGCGCCGCCGTGGCCCCGTTGCCGACGGCGATGGCGATCTGCCGTCCCACATGAGCCCTCAGGTCTCCCACGGCGAACACGCCCGGCACCGACGTTGACATGTCGCTCGCCGTGACGATGTAGCCTTCCTCGTCCCTCTCGATCTCGCCCTTGAACACCTGCGAGTTGGGAACGAAGCCGATGGCCACGAAGAATCCCTGGATCGGGATCTCCTTCTCCTCGCCCGTCTTGACGTTCTTCACGATCACGCCGGTCACCTTGTCGTCGCCGGCCACCGAGGAGACGACGGAATCGAGAACGGGCGTGACGTTCGCGCAGCCGAGCATCCCCTTCACCAGGTGGGGCTTGGCCCGCCACTCTTCGCGGCGATGGATCACGTAGACCCGCTCCACGAGATGGGCCAGGTGGCGCGCTTCCGTGGCTGCCGCATCGCCGCCGCCAACGACGGCGACGTCCTTCCCCTTGAAGAAGCCGCCGTCGCAGACCGCGCAGTAGGAGACGCCTTTCCCCTTGCCCAGCTCCTCCTCGCCCGGGACGCCCAGCTTTCGCGGCGTACCGCCGCAGGCCAGGACGAGGCTTCCGGCCTGAAACCGCGTTCCCGACGCGAGGTCGACGTAGGCGAGATCGCCTTCCTTGCCGGCCTCCACCACCTTGTCGGCCATCACCTCGAGCCCGGCGCTCTTGGCATGGGCCACCATGGAGTCGACGAGCTTCCAGGCCTCGATCTCGCCGAGGCCGAGGTAGTTGTCCACCATGTCGGTGCTCAGGACCTGCCCGCCCGGCGTGATCGACTCCACGAGCACGACGTTCATTCCGGCTCGAGCCATGTAAAGACCGGCGCTGAGTCCGGCGGGGCCGCCCCCCACGATAATGCATTCGTATCGCATCGATTCCATTCCTCCGAAAAAGCCGGCTCAAGCGCGGCTGTTCACGAATTGAGAGGCTGCTCCCGGCCTGTTGCCTTCGACCCGGTCCGGCCGGAGCGGTGGTTCCTTACCACGGACTCGAGAGCCTCTGCAGACCTGTCGATCTGTTCCTCCGTATTGAACGGACCGAGGGAGAGCCGGAATGAGCCGGTCTCGAACGATCCCGCGGCCTTGTGAGCCAGCGGGGCGCAGTGCAGTCCGGCACGTCCCTTGATCCCGTATTCCCTGTCCAGCACCCCTCCCAGGACATGGGGATCGATGCCCGGCACGTTGAGGGAGAAGACGCCTTCCCGCGAAGCCGCATCGCGCGGTCCGTAGAGCGCGAGCCCGTCGATCCGCTCCAGCTTCTCGAGGAAGAGAACGGTGAGGCGGCGCTTCTCGCGATGGATGTCGTCGAGGCCCCTTTCAAGGATGTAGTCCAGCCCGGCGCCGAGCCCGGCGATGCCGGGAAGATTGTGCGAGCCGGCCTCCCAGCGGTCGGGGTAGTCCTCGGGCTGGGAATCGGATTCCGAACGGCTCCCCGTTCCTCCCTCGCGAAGGGGACAGGGATCGAGGCTTGCGTCGAAGTAGAGCGCGCCGGTGCCGAGGGGCCCGAGAAGCCCCTTGTGGCCGGGAAAGGCGATCATCCCGGCTCCCGTCTCCGAAGGCCGGACGAGCCGGGAGCCCATGGTCTGGGCCGCGTCGAGAAGGAAGATCAGGCCGTGCTCGCGCGCCACCTCGCCGATCTCGCGTACGGGATTCAGCGTTCCCAGGATGTTGGATCCGTGAAGGGTGGCGATCATTCTCGTCTCCCGGCGCACCGCCTTCCTGATGTCGTCGGGATCGACCCGGCCGGTGGACGAGCAGGGAACGCGCGTCACCGAGATCCGGCCGGCCTGCTCCATCGCCTTCAGGGGCCTCAGGATCGAGTTGTGATCGAGATGGGTCGTGATCACGTGATCCTTCTCCACGAGGACGCCCTTGAGAGCCAGATTGATCGCATCGGTGGCGTTGAGGGTGAAGATCATCCGACCGCTCTCTGCGCCCATGAGAGCGAGCAGCTTGCTGCGGACCGATTCGAGCAGGGTTTCCGCCTCCGCCGCCTCCCGGTACGCACCGCGGCCGGCCGACGCCCCGACCTTCCGCATATAGGAGTCCACGGTCCTGTAGACCGACTCCGGCTTCGGATAGGAGGTGGCGGCATTGTCCAGATAGGTCTTTTCAGTCATGGATGTCATGTTTCGCTCAACCTCGAAAGAGAGCGGCCAGCGAGCCGCCGACTTTCAGGACAGAAGGCCCCAGGTGATAACAAAATGGTTCGTTCGCCTCTCCGCCCCCACCGTGGTGGAAGGCCCGTGGCCGGGATGCACGTTCACATCGTCGTCCATGGGGAGGATCACGTCCTTGATCGTTCGCTTCAGGATCTCGACGTCGCCGCCGGGCAGATCCGTTCTTCCCACACTGCCCATGAACATCACGTCGCCGGCGAAAAGATCCTTCCCGTCGGCCAGGATGAGAAGGGATCCCGGGGTGTGCCCCGGCCCCTCGATGAAGCTGAGGCTGCTCTGTCCGAGCGGCAGCGTGGAACCCGGCTCGACGAAGCTCGCCACGTCCGGCTTCTCCACCGGAGGCAGTCCGTAGAGCTGGCAGGCCGACTCCATGTAATCGAGGAGGAAGACATCCTTCTCCGGTGCCATGAGGCCCGTTCCGAGGCGGCGGCCCATCTCCGCCGCGGCGCCGATGTGATCGAGGTGGCAGTGCGTGGCAAGCATGTACTTCACCTCGACTCCGGCTTCCTCGATCATTCCGCTCAGGATGTCGGGATCCCCTCCGGGATCCACCAGGGCGGCTTCCTTCCCGTCCTTCTCCACGATGAGAAAGCAGTTCGTGGCAAAGGCGCTCACTGCACGCGAGTAGATCGTGATCATTCGATCCGGCTCCCCATCAACAGGGCGTATCCGCCTCAGGTCGATCGAGCTCGAACAAAGCCGCGATCAGCCGTTGGCAGCAATGCTGGTTTCGTAATTCCCTGCTATAATAAGACCGTCACGGCCCAAATCAAGCGGAGGGGCCATTATTCGGACTTAAGGAGCCTGCGATGAGCTCGACGCCGAGATTTTTCCACCCAGGCCCCCTCACCGAACCCGGGCTCGTGATCGAGGGGAGCGAGGCACACCACGCTGCCTCATCCCGGCGCCTCAAGCCCGGGGCGGAGATCGAGATCTTCGACGGCAACGGCCGCGCCCGGTCGGGCCGGGTGGTGAAGAGCGCCGCCTCCCGGATCGAGGTCCGCTTCTCCGCCCCGGCCGAGACGGAGCCGCCCCCCCTGCGGACGCTCACGATCTGCCTCTCGCCTCCCCGCGGAGAACGAATGCGGTTCGCCGTCGAGAAGCTCTCCGAGCTGGGATGCGGCGAGGTGGTCCCCCTCCTCTTCCGGCGAAGCCTCGATGCCGGAGTGCGAGCCGCAACGGGAAAGATGGAGAAGTGGCGCCGCACGGCGGTGGAGGCGGCCAAGCAGTGCGGCCGCAACAGGCTCCTCCGGGTGGCAAGGCCCATCGCGCTTCCTGATGCGCTCCCCCTCTTCGAGAGCAGCGAGAGCAGGATCGTCCTCGATCTTCTCGGGAGCGAAGCCGCGCTCCCGGCCGTGGTGGAGCAGGACGCCCCGGCTCCCGGCACAGTGATCCTCGTGGGGCCGGAGGGGGGGATCACGAGCGATGAACGGAGCCTGATCCGCGACGCAGGCTTTCGCACGGCCCGGCTCTTCGACTACACGCTCAGGATCGAGACGGCCGCCGTTGCCGCGGCAGCGATCTGGCGTTCCACGTTCCCCTGATCATTCCTCGAGCAGCGACCGAAGGTTCGACACCACGGGATCGCCGGCCCTGGCGGGATAGAGCGTGTCGTGCAGATCGAGCCACTCGCGCGCCTCCTTCCTGCGGCCGTCCCTGAGGGCCAGATCGGCCAGCTTGGCGTAGGCCTCCGGGAGAGGGACCTCAGCCTCGGAAGCATCCTGGACCGCCTTCCTCAGCTCCTTCTCGCCCTCCTCGAGACGCTGTTCCACGATCAGGGCCAGGCCGAGCTGATGGCGAATGAAGGGATTGTTCGGCATCAGGTCGAGAGCCTCGCGGAAGATGCCGATCGCCTGGTCGGTCTTTCCCTCCTGCAGGAGAAGGGATCCCTCGTCGAAGAGATCGCGTGCCTTGCGGCGCGGATCGGAAGGGATCGCATCGGCCGCCACCGATCCGGAGCTCTCCATCTCGAGGAGGCGCTTGATGAAGGCCACATCCACACCCGGCGCATCGAGCTCCACCGCCTCGCGGAAAAGATCGAGCGCCCTTTCCCGCTCCTTGCTGCGCAGATGCCCGTATCCCACGAGCTTCAGGCTGCCGGCGAGAAGGCCGCGCACCTCGTCGTTTCCGGGATCGAGCTCGAGCGCCCGGCGCAGGTCGTCGATGCCCGCGACGATCTTTCCGCCGCGCACCAGCAGTCCGCCGCGCACGGCCAGCGCCTCGCCCGAGCCGGGATGGAGGCGAAGCGCCTCCTCGGCCAGGAGGAGAGCCTTGTCCGCCTGTCCCTGCCGGTCGATCAGGCCGGCCAGGTTGGCCAGCAGGCCGGCCACCGTCTCCTTCCCACCGGGCAGATCGGGATTCTTCTCGAGAGCCTTGCGCATGGCATCAAGCCCTTCCTCCAGCTTTCCGAAGCCGCTGAAGAGGATCCTGCCCTTGAGGAAGAGCCCGGCCGCCCGCTCGGGGGCGAGGGCGAGGCCCGTGTCCACGGCCTTCAGCGCACCGCTTGCCTCGTCGGCAGCCAGGTAGATCTCGGCCATCCGGAAATGGAGAAGTGCGTTCTCCCTGTCCAGGGCGAGGCCCTCGTCGAGTATCCGGATGGCAGCCACGAAACGCCCCGTCTCGCAGAGCGGCCGCGTCAAGTCGATCCTGATCCCGCTCGATTCCGGCGATCGTGCCAGCGCGTCGGTGAGATGCCTCTCGGCCTCGTCGAGCCGCGCGGATCGACCGTCGCCCCCGCGCCCGGCCAGGTGAAGGGCCACCAGGCCTCTCTGATGGAGCACGCCGGCCTCGTCCTGCCGCTCCCCGGGGAGACGGTCGAGAACGGCCAGCGCCCCGTCGGCGTCATCGCGCGCCAGGCAGGCGGCCACCTCTCGGACGATGGGATCGGCCTCCTTCGCGGCAGGGGCTTCCTGTTCGTCGGAGCAGCCGGGAAGGCCGTACAGCCAGAGCACGATTCCAGCCATGAAAACGATTCGAATTCCGCATGCCATCGGCATCACTCCAGTTCGCTCGATCCGTCATTCCGTGTTTCGATGGATCCGCGGCGCCGTTTCGCGGTCCGCGGACACGGCCGCTTGCCCGGTCATGCCCGGCAGTGTATCATCATCCTCCGCCTTCGGAGGCCGCTGAAAAAGTCGTTCGGGAATGACTTTTTGACAGCCGATGTCAGACTGTCCAAAAAGTCATTCGGGCCGAAAACGGACCTTTCGGGACGGCCTCTTCAGTCAAGTTGCTCGACGCCCTTTTCTCGATCATATCGGATCCATCGATGGGCAGCTACTCGATCACCAATTTCGGATGCAAGGTGAACCGCTACGACGGGCAGCTCCTCGTCGAGGAGTTCCACCGCTCAGGCTGGTCGCGGGCCGGCAGCGTGGAGGAGGCCGACTGCCTCATCGTGAACTGCTGCATGGTCACGGCCCGTTCCGTCGGCCGGTGCCGGCGCTCGGTCAGGAGCCTGGCGAGGCGGAACGGGAAGGCAGCGATCCTCGTGACAGGCTGCCTCACGCCCGCCGACCGCGAGATCATGCAGTCGATCGATCCCCGGATCGAGACGGCGGGCGAGGACCACGGCCGGCAGCTCGCGCGGGACTTCCTCGCCGCTTCCCCGCTGTCGTACGGCGAATTCGATTGCGAGGACCTCCCCGGAGGCGTGAGCGGACTCGAGGGACGGACGCGGGCCTTCCTCAAGGTGCAGGACGGCTGCGACCTCGGCTGCACCTACTGCATCATCCCCTCGATCCGCGGCGGCTCCACGTCGCGGCGGACCGGGGAGATCATCGACGAGGCTGCGAGGCTCCTCGACGCGGGACACAGGGAGATCGTGATCTGCGGCATCCGGCTGGGCGGGTTTCGCGACGGGGAGCTGCGGCTCGACTCGCTCCTGGCGCGGCTCCTTCAGCACGAGAGCGGTCCGTACCGCATCCGGCTCAGCTCGCTGAATCCGGCCGAGGTCACGCCCGCTCTCCTCGACGTGATGGCCGCCGACAGGAGGGTTGCCAGGCATCTTCACCTGCCCCTGCAGAGCGGAGACGACGACACGCTGCGCCGGATGAAGCGGCCCTACACCGTCTCTTCCTTCATGAAAACGCTCGAGCGCATCCGGGATCGACTCCGCGAGCCGGCGATCAGCACCGATTTCATCGTGGGTTTTCCGGGAGAGGACGACGAGGCATTCGAGCGCAGCCTGGCTGTTCTTCACGAGTCGGCGCCGTCGCGGGTGCACGTCTTCCCTTTCAGCAGCCGGGACGGAACCGTGGCGGCCGGTCTTCCCGGATGGGTGGCTGACAGCGTCAAGACGGAACGGGCCGCCGAGGCGCGCCGCGCCGCGGCAGGGCTGAAGGAACGGTACGACAGGACGTTCCTGGGCCGCGAAGCCCGGGTCCTGATCGAGACGGGCGGCGAGGCTCCCGCGGGGCTCACGTCCCGCTACCAGAAAGCCGTTCTCCACGGCCCGGATTGCGCGGCGCCGGGCAGTTTTGCCAGGGTCGTCCTGGAACATTACGACAACGATTCATTCACCGCCCGGAGAACAGGAGCCTGCTCATGACGAACAATAGTGGAAAGGACCCGGACGGAGCGCGCGCGAAGCTGCTCCTTGCCCTGGAATCGGACAAGGCTTTCGGCATCGAGAGGCTTCCCCTGTGTGCGAGGCCGGACCGCGAATCGTCTCCAATCGAAGAAGATTCCCTCGAGGCCCTCCGCGCGAAAATCGAGCAGTGCACTCTCTGCCCGCTTCACGAGAACCGCACCAACACCGTTCCCGGGGAGGGGAATCCGGAAGCGGACCTGATGTTCGTGGGCGAAGGACCGGGGCAAGAGGAGGACCTGAGCGGCCGGCCCTTCGTCGGCGCGGCCGGCAGGCTGCTGACAAAGATGATCGAGCCGATGGGCTTTGGCAGGTCCGAGGTCTACATCGCCAATGTGATCAAGTGCCGTCCTCCCGGAAACAGAACCCCGCTCCCCGAGGAGATCGCCGCCTGCTCCCCCTATCTCGAGAGGCAGATCGCCCGGATCGCGCCCCGCGTCATCGTCGCTCTCGGCGCCCCGGCGGCCAGAACCCTTGTCTCCTCCACGGAAGGCATCAACGCATTGAGAGGCAAGGTCTACCCCTGCGCCCTGCTCGAAAGCGTCCAGGTCGTGCCCACCTTCCACCCGGCCTACCTGCTGCGAAAAGAGACGGAGAAGCCGAAAGCATGGCAGGACCTCAAGCTGGCCATGCGCCTGCTTTCCAGGGATCGGGGTTCGTGATCTTGCATTCCGCAGGTTACTTTCGCCGAAGGCTCCACGGTGTACACACCCAATTTATGAGACGATGCGTTCCTTTTGCAAAGCAGAGGACTATTTAGGTATAGTATCTCGAAGCGAATGTGAGACGACTCGAGGCGGATGAAGTAATTCAACGGAAAAGAAGATGGCACGCTTTGCCTGGGGAATCGATATCGGCGACGGCACCCTGAAAGCGGTGCGGCTGAAAAGCACGGGCGAACTCTTCGAAGTGGATCGCGCCGTGGAGATTCCCTACTTCGATCCCTTCATCAAGGGCAGGCAGCCCGGCGCCATGAAGAAGCCCCCCGCCCTGGCCATGGACAGGAGGGCTCTCGCGGCGCTGGTCCAGTTCGGCAACTCGGTGAACATCTCGAACCGCGACATCGTCTCCGTGGGATTTCCCTCCTTCAACAGCTTCGACGGCTTCATCGAGCCGCCCAAGGTCTCGGAAAGCGACATGAGGCGGATCGTGGAGTTCGAGGTCGCCGAGATCGCTTCCTCTTCTCCCGACGATCTCGAGATCCGCTACAAGGATCTGGGCAGCCGCTCGCAGGAGATCCACAGGATCCAGACGTTCTGCGCGCCGAAGAAGGAGATCGAGGCCTTCAAGCGATGCCTCGAGGAGGCCCGGCTGCCCTGCGACCGGCTCGTCTCTTCGGCAGCCGCCATGGCGGAGCTGACGGCCCCGCCGGTCGTATCGCCCGGAAACTACGCCGTCATCTCCTGCGGACTCGTCTCCACCGCTCTCCTGGTCGTCAGGCGCTCCTCGACATGGACCCGCATCGTTCCGATTGGACTTCCCATTCCTCCCGGCGAGAGCGCCCACATGGCCAGGGACCGGATCGCCGAATTCGCCGACAGGTTGCAGCTTGAGCTCCGGAATCTCCTCAACGCGACGCGGGAGAAGAAGCCGATCAAGCTCGCCAGGATCTTCATCACCGGAGAAGGGGCCCGCGTCCCTTCCTTGATCAATTTCCTCGATTCTTGCCTGGATCCCCCGGTGCAGGTCCTGGGGCTCGATTCGCTGATTTCCATCGATCCGGATAATCAGCAGCTCCCGCCCAAGGAAGTCGTGACAGGCATGAGCAAGGCGATCGGCCTGGCGGTGGGCGCGCTGCGCGACAGCCAGTCGCTTCTCGTGCTGAACCCTCCGGACAGGAGGCGCCAGGCTTTGCGGTGGCTGCCCGCTGCCCTCTGGACAGCGGCGCTCTTTCTCGTCGCGGCCCTGGCCATGACGGGAACCGAACTCTGGCGCGGGAAGCGCCTCGATGGGCTCGACAAGGAAAGGCAACGTCTGGCCGCCCTCGATCTCACCAGGGAGATCGACCAGTTGAACAGGGAGGTGGAGATCCTCCAGGAGGAGCTGGCCTACCTGGGCAGGACGTCGCGCAGGACGGCGGAGGCGCGGATACCGGGTTGGATCATCGGCCGGTTCGAATCGAGATCGGGAGAGGGCATCCACGACGACTACTACCTTGACAGCCTCAAGATCGAGGAGGGAGGCGAGGGGCGGAAGGAGCTGACTGCAGTCGTCGCCACGCGGCTCGACGACAGGGAGGCGATCGAGGAGGCGATGACCGCCCTCTTCGAGATCGTTCTGAAGAAGGTGGAGCTCACGGGCCCCCATCCGTCGGGCGAGATCAATCCGCCGCCTAACGAATCGCCCCTCGCGCATTACCAGGTGAAAGGCATCCTGCAGAAAACGAAGTGAACGGTTCCGGATAGTGATGAAAACGTACCTGACAATGGCGTCTCCCCTGATCCTGCTCCTTGCGGGTGTCCTGCTCTTTTTCCTCCAGGCGAACCCCGCCTCCAGGGAGAACGACGGGATCGTCCTCGGGATCGCCGGCGACGTGAGCCGTTTCGAGAGAACCGTGCTGGAGAACAGCTTCCCCTCCAGAGCGACCCTCGAAAGCCTGCAGATGAAGCGGGACATGCTCGAGAAGTCGATCAGGGAGTACGGCGCCCTGACGCCCGATCCGGCCAACGAGACGTCGGGCACCGTCCTGAAGGAATGGGGATACGCTTCCGATGCCGCGGTAGGGAAGAAGCTGGAAGCGGTTCAGACCAGTCTCGACGCGATCTTCGGAGCAGAGCACTCCGAGGGCGTCCGGAAGTTCGTGAACCACACGGCGCGGAACATCGGACTCTCGGAACTGTCCAACTGCCTCGACATGCTCGTCTCGCCCGCCCTGAACCTCCCCGATTCGCCGGGACACGGAAGGCTTCCCGTCTTCTTCATCCGCTTCTCCTTCTTCTCGGGGATCACCGAGGCTGTCGAGTTCGTGGAGAACTGGATCCTCACCGCCCCGTCCGGCGTGGTGATCCGGCCGGTGAAAACGGTGTTCCAGAGGCAGGGGCCGGACCACTGGGGCGATGAGCTGGACCTTTACAGCGGCCCTCCCA
Source organism: uncultured Phycisphaerales bacterium (assembly GCA_964482235.1). Taxonomy (GTDB): domain Bacteria; phylum Planctomycetota; class B15-G4; order B15-G4; family CAYZWU01; genus CAYZWU01. The sequence goes on along the minus strand of CAYZWU010000001.1, from coordinate 136,669 downwards.
TCCGGGTGGACCTCGATCTTTCCGTGACCCTGGTGAATGCATGAAGTCTGCTGCCAGATACAAGAGCATCATGGTCCTTCTCGCCATCTCCACGTTCCTCATCGTCCTGGCCCTGGTGCTTCGCTTCCTTTCCGAGAAGAAGGAAATGGACTCGATTTCTATTACAATTAATAATCTCGAGGACCAGCTCTCCAGATCGATCGACCTGATCCCTCCTTACGATCCCCTGGTCGACTCCGCCCCTCCCGACACCGGGACATCGGCCGAGGAGATAACCGATCCCCGGCCGTCTGACCGGGTTTTCGAGGGTTTCAGCTTCTTCGAGTACAGGGAGATCATCCGGTTCCAGGACGAGCAGATCCTCGAGACGGGAATGGGAGTGACGGTCTTTCCGCCGAAACGGCTCTATGCCATGCCGGTGGACGAAGGAATCAGGCTTTCCTGGAAGCCCGACGACCGGAATCGGGAGGCCGTCAAAAAACTGGAAGGCAATCCGTTACTGCACCTGACCCATAAAATATATAGGTGGACCAAAAAAAGCCGCCCCCGCAAAGTGGCGGATCTTCCCGTTGGGCGGGATTTCTTTCTCGACTCGACAATCAGCCCGGCTCGCGAGACCTACTACTACAGTGTTCTCCTGGCTCTCGAAGGAACGGTCGGCAACAACAAGATCCTTCAGGAGAGCAAGTCGAGCGAGGTCGTTTCCGTTGTCTCCAACGATCGCTTCACGATCGACATCCGCGACGGAAATATTGCTTCGGTCCGAGTAAATGTCATAATAGAAAGCGGTAGAAGAAGTTACAAGGAGAGCTTTTCCGTCTCCGTCGGCCAGGCGATCGGTGGGCTCAAGGACATCCCCGGTGTGGGACAGCTCGATTTCTCCACCGGTCTCTTGCTCCGGAAGATCAAGGTCCGGGAGGAAGAGAAAGAATTCACCGTGAAAAATCCGGTTTTCAATTCCGACGGATCGGTCCAGATCGATCCGGCTTCGGAGATCCCGGTCTACCGCGAAACCAGCGAAAAACGGCTCGTCAAGATGATCTCTATCGAGTGCATCGACAGAGCCGGCGAGACGAGAATCTTTGAAGAGTCTTGAAAATTTGCTTTCTGTCGGCTCTCATACTTGGATTTCTCGAATTCGTTCATAAAATAGGCAGGATTGATTCCCGTTACGGGAAGGCACGATCCCATGCGCGTGCCGGCCTGCCGGTACGGATAAGGTATTTTTTCAAAACCAGTGCATTTTGCGGAGCATTCATGATGAAGCGAATCGGCGCCCTTTCGGCCCTGTGCGTCTTGGCAGGTTTTCTCGTATTGCTGGTTGGTTGCGAGGCTCTCACGTCCGGTGACGAGGCCCGGACTTCAGAGGGCAACCCCTCGTATTCCGCCGGGACGATGGACGAGGCAGCAGCTCCGGCCGTCTTCCCCGTTGTGGTGCCTCAGGAAGAGCCCGACGACCTGATCGATGAGGAGAGAGATCGCAGAGCTCTCGAGAGCGATCAGACCACCGTGCTCGTCGAGAAGTTCGTTGCCGACGGCAAGGCGCTGCTCGAGGCGAACAAGCTCGAAGAGGCGCAGAGCGCTTTCGCCCACGCCATCGACCTCGATCCCTACCACGAGGAAGCCAGGGATCTCTTCAACAGGGTGGGCAACCTTCTCGGTGAAAGATCCCCCACCATCGCCGACATCACCTCGCAGACGCGCAACCGGATGGAAGTCCGGCGAGCCCAGAACCGGATGAAGGCCGAGTCCCTCGTCCGGCAGGCCGACGCGCACGTGGATACCGGCGACCTGGAAGAAGCGATTCGCATGTACGAGGACGCCGTTCTCATCGTTCGGTGGAACCCCTACCTCGACGAGGGTATGCTCGAGGAGGATACCGTCGTCGGAAAGCTCGAGGCGGCCAAGGAGCGCTTCAGCCAGGAGAACATCGCGCGGGAGCAGGAGATCCAGGAAAGGATCCTCAAGCAGCAGCAGGAGCTGGAGCAGGCCGAGCAGGAGCAGGCCGCCAACCGGATCCAGCGGCTCTATACCGACGCCAACAACGCGTTCCTCAACGATCACTACCGGCAGTGCGAGCTGATCCTCGACGAGCTGCTCAAGCTCGACCCTCAGAACGCCTCCGCCCAGGAGCTCCTCGGCCTCGCCGTCAAGGCGCGGCACGACCAGAGCAAGGAACAGACCCGGAGGGAGTACAAGAGCGCATGGCGGAAGACCTTCGATGAGATCGAGTTCGACGATCTTCCCGTCACCAACCTCCTGACCTTCCCCTCGGACAAGGAGTGGGAGAAGATCTCCCGCCGCGGCCGTCAGGAGCTGTCGCGCAAGAAGGACTCGATGAATCCCGAGGACGAGGAGATCCGCAGCAGGCTGATGGCCACCGAGATCCCCATCGTCTTCGAGCAGACCACCCTCGAGGACCTGGTCAACTACTTCAAGGCGACCACGGGCGTCAACTTCATCGTCTCGCAGGGCATCATCGACTCGGGCGACGATCCCCTCTTCGATCTGCGTACCCCGCCGCGGCCGGCCCTCAGGCAGCTCGATCTTCTTCTTTCCATGGCCATGCCGCCCTGCAAGTACAACATCAAGAACGGCGTTGTTACCATCATGCTGCAGGAGGAACCCCTGGGGAACTACGTTCTCGACGTGTACGACATCCGCGACCTGTCGAAAACGATCTCCAACTTCCCGGCCAAGGATTTCAACCTCGCCCCGTCCAACACCATGACCAACTTCGATGAGGATATGGACGAGGACGAGGAGAACCCCGACGTGATCGGCAACGACACGCTTGTCGACCTGATCCGGGCGAACATCAGCCCCGCCTCGTGGGACGATGACACGAACAACACGATCGCCACGATCGGCAACTATCTCGTGGTGAGGCAGAGCCCCGAAGTCCACGAGAAGATCAACCAGCTTCTCACCGACCTGCGCAACAGCGCCGGCCTTCTCGTCAACATCGAGACGCGGTTCATCTCCGTGGAAGACAACTTCCTGCAGGACATCGGCGTGGATTTCAGGGGCCTCGACGGCAACCCCGGCGACTTCGCCAATCCCAACGCCGCCGTGCCGAACGTTCTGCTCGACGACTTCGGCGACTTCGGAACGGGCTACGGCGATCCTTCCGATCCTCACGGCCTCGGTTCGGGCAACGACTCCGGTATCTACTACGATGACGGCGAGGACGGCGACTACATGGGCCGCCTCGAAAACCTCCTCGACCTGCAGCTGGGAGAGGATGGCATTCTCGACAACTCGGGCGGCTCGACGGTGCAGTTCACCTTCCTCGGCGACATTGCCCTGCAGGCCATCCTGAGGGCCGTCGAGAAGTCGTCCCAGGCCAACATCATCCAGGCCCCCAACATCACGGTCTACAACGGCCAGAGGTCGAGCATCACGGCCATCACCAACACGGCGTACATGAAGGATTTCGATCCCGAAGTGGCCCAGGCATCCGTCGTGGCCGAGCCGGTGGTAGACATCGTCCAGGAGGGTGTGATCCTCGATGTGAAGCCGGTCATCTCTTCGGACCGCAGGTTCGTCACCATGGAGCTCAGGCCCACCATCGCCAGCCTCAAGAGAGAGTATGACGGCTCGTTCAAGGAGTTCACCACCGGCCTCGGCGTGGGTGAAGGGATCACCATCGAGATGCCGGAACTGGAAGTCCAGAGGCTGAGGACCACGGTCTGCATGCCGGACCAGTCGACGCTTCTCCTGGGAGGCATGAAGATCTCCACCTATCAGAACTTCGACACTGGCCTGCCGTTCTTCAAACACATCCCCATCCTCTCGTTCATCCTTTCGAGAAAGTCGACTTTCGAGAGCAAGCGCAAGCTTCTCATCCTTGTAAAAGCAACGATCATCATCCCCGAAGAGTCAGAACCGCTCGTCGGCCCTGCTTCGAGGTAGACAGAATCGTTCACGAATCGAGCGGCCGCGCCAGACGCGGCCGTTCGATTCGATACTGAACCCGGCCAGGATTGATCCGTTTCTAAGACAAGACAGATCGTCCGGCTGATCGTCTTTTGACATGCAAAAAGTTGGTGGCTCGTTCCAACGGTATCCGTTCAAGATGTCGGAATATTCTTGAACGACTTGACTTATAGGAGTCTGTTCCCATGCGGCACCTGTCAGGAAAAGCCATAGTTTTTCTCGCCACAGCGCTCTTTTCCCTTTCCTCCCTGGTCCTGGCCCAAGATTCGGATGAAACAAAAACCAACATCCAGGACGACCTCGATTTCGCGATCAACCTGGCAAGGTTTCGATACTTCGACCTGGCCAACGACTACGTGAACTCGATCCAGAAAGGGCATCTCAACCAGCAGGAGGAGGCGACCCTGCTGCTCACCAACGCCCAGATCCTGAGGTGGCAGGCGGAGCACAGCACGAACCGCCAGGAGCAGTACGAGTCGTTCAAGCTGGCGATCGAGAAGTTCCAGGAGTTCGTGGAGTACAACACGAACCACCCCGACTTCAACAAGGCGCGGATGGATCTGGCCGTTCTCTTCCAGAACATGGGGCGCTTCCTCGGCCTCGAGCTGGCCGTCACCGAGGATCCCGATCGCCAGAACGAGCTCAAAGGCGAGGCGGAAGGCTACTTCCGCGAAGGCGTCAAGATGTTCAACCAGGCGGGCAACGATCTCTCCCGGAAAGCCGAGGCTCTCCGGGAAAACGGACAGATCGAACTGGCCGACAAGACGGCGAAGCTCGCCATGGACGCGGACTACAAGAGGGGTATCGCCTACTACTACTGGTCCCAGATCTACAACCAGGGCGACTTCAACAGGGACGACTACCTGAACAAGACGATCGAGACGCTGGACGAGTACATCTGGGACGCCCCTGAAAACGATTTCAACGTCCTCTGGGCCTACCTGTACCAGGGAATGGCCTACACCGAGATGAAGGAGTACGACCAGGCTCTCGACCTTTCGAAGCAGATCTACGACGTCGAGACGGGGATCGACCTGAAGCTCGCCCAGGGCCTCGCTCCCGAGTATGCCAGGCTGATCACCGATCTGGCCGAATCGGCCTACCTGCAGGTGGCGAAGATCCACAACCGCCAGGGCGACTACGAGAATGCGGTGGCCACGGTCAACCAGCTGGTCTCCCAGTTCGAGGAGCTCGATCTCAAGGTCGGCATGATCGGCGACATGGCCCTTCTCGAGCAGGCCGAGGCCTACAAGAATCTCGGCAACAGGCAGCTCGCCGGCGACGTCGCCTCGCAGATCACCGAGAGAAACGAGAACAACGAGGTCGGCCAGAAAGCCAAGGTCTTCCTGCAGGACCTGATCGAGGACGACGTGGCCAGGATGGACAACCAGGGCGGCGTGGGCGAGGGAGAGTCGATCCTTTCGCCCGAGGTCCTCTTCTCCGCAGCGGAAGGCTCCCGGATCGAGGAGAACTACAACAAGGCGATCGTGGGCTTCCACCGGGTCCTGCTGTTCCTGAAGACCGTGGAGCAGCAGAAGGAGTACACGGCGAAATGCTGGTACAACATCGGGCACTGCTTTTCCCAGCTCAACCGCTACCTGGAAGCTTCCATCGCCTTCAAGAAGGGATTCACCGATCCCAACGGCCGGGCCGACGACGAGTTCTTCAAAAAGAACGGTACCAGCTGGTACCTCACCACGACCAAGCGGTTCAAGGAAACAAAGCACGCCTACGACGAGTCGATCATGAAGACGGCTCGCCAGACCCTGGTCAACATGGGCATCAGCACCGACCTCCTCTATTTCATCGCCAGGGAGAAGTTCGAGTTGGGGACCATCCTGGAAGGCGCCGAGAAGAAGGCCGCCATGCAGGAGGCGATCGACCAGTTCGGCGAGGTGAAGAGCACGAGCCTCTACTTCGAGAAGAGCCTGATCTACCTGGCGCGCTGCTACCAGTCCCTCGAGAACTACGGCGAGGCCGTGAAGAAGCTGGACGAGTTCTCCGCCTACGTCAAGAAGGCGCAGGCGCCCGGGACTCCCAAGCAGAAGGCCATGCGGTCCGGCGCCATGGCGGAATCGACCTTCTACCGCGCCGAAATCCTTCTGACCCAGGAAAAATACCCGGATGCCTATGCCCTGATCGTGGGATTCGAGGATCTCTTCCCCTCGCAGAGCAACTTCTTCGACGCGATCCTCTACTACCGGATCCAGACCCGGATCGGCATGAAGATGCTCGACGATGCAGAAAAGCTCTTCAAGGATCTGGAAAAGAAATATCCCAAATCGAGCCGCTATCACGTTGCCACCTACAGGATCGGCAAGGCGTTCTGGGAGGCGTCCCAGGAGAACCGCGGCGACGATCCGAAAAAACCTCCCACACAGGAATACCTCGGCCTGCTCAGGAAGGGCGCCGACTACATGGCCCAGTACTGCGAGAAGAGCGGATACGACTCCTTCGCGAACCTCAGGAGCGTCTGCGACTGGTACAAGGAGCTGGGCGACTCCAGCAAGGCGAGGGAGAGCTACGAGCGGCTTATCAAGGAGTTCGGAAAGGACACCAAGTACAAGGCCGAAATCGAGAAGGATGTCTACCGGTCCTACGGCGAGGTCCTCCTCGACCTGAGGGATTTCAAGAGAGCCAGGCCGATCTGGCTGAAACTGCTCAGTCAGGACTCCAAGAACCCCGGCATCCTGCGCAGCACGGCACGCTGCCTGGGCGGATGGCTCGAGAGGGACGGCAAGAAGTACATCGAGATCCCTGGTTCAGGAAACTATATGCCCGAGCCGGGTGGGGATCCGAAGAAGCTGAAGCTCAACAACGCCTTCGCCATCTGGAGCTTCATGCTCCGCGGCCTCAAGGTCGAGAAGGCCTATCAGCCGGAGTGGTGGGAGGCCAAGCTCTACACGATCTACTGCCTCTACATGGCCGGCGATCAGGATCCGCAGAAATACAACGATGCACTGAAACTGATCAAGAACGTGAGGTTGTTTCACGAAGATATGGGCGGCCCGGAGTTCTTTCAGGCTTTCAAGCATATCGAGAACAGCATCAATGTCAAACTGAGGACGGCGCCCAAGAAGAAGTAACGGTCCGCCAGGCCGGCTCGAATGGCCGGTTCAGCGAAGCTTGCGGTGCCCGTCGCACACGATCGACGCACGGTCCCGGATGGACCCTTTCTTTAATGCAGCAATTGAAAATTCGATCACTGAGCACTTTTTCAACGGCCTCTTGACATGTTATCGGGAGTCTTTTAGAATTCCCGGCTTACATCTCTGGAAGGATCACGGAGATCTGTCTGATGATCAAGGATTATCTCAAGTACCTGACTTTACTCGTGTTAGTTGCTTTCTGTGTAGGTGAGGCGCGTGCCGAGGACAGGATCTGGCGCGTGGGAACAACCAAGCCCCTCACGGTCGACAGGATTACCAAGGAGACGTACGAGGAAGTGGCCTACAAGGTGAAAGCCAACAGGCCCGAGCAGAAGCTCACCATCGACAAGATCGTCTCGCTCGAATATGGCGATACGCCCGATGCCTACGAGCAGGGCCTGAGGTTCTTCAAGAACTTCGACTACGAAAATGCGGTCAACTCCTTCAAGCTGGCCATGGAAGTCGATGGAGTCAGGCCGTGGATCAAGACTTACGGCCGCTTCCAGATCGCCAACACCTACCTGGCCTGGGGAGCCAAGAACGCCGTCAAGTACCAGGATGCGATCAAGTTCTACGAGGAGCTCCTCTCCCAGGACCCCACGACGCGCTTCTATGCCGAGGTGCTTCTCTGCCTGGGGCTCAGCCACGCCAGCAGCGGCGACATGTCGTCTGCCGTGAGTACCTTCGACCGTCTGGCGAAGGACGCCTACGACAAGAAGCTGGGAGTCATCTGGGAAGCCAGGGCCAAGTTCGAGAAAGCGGTGGCCCTCCTGGACGGCGACCGCCTCGACGAATCGGAGCGCGCCTTCAGCACGGCAGGAACCTTCTGCACCGAGCAGGCAACGAAGACCCAGGTTGCCGCCGAGGTCGCCAAGCTGAACGAACTGGCCGTCCTGTCCAAGCTCGCAAGGGGCCAGGTCTACATCAAGAAGAATAAATTCAGCCAGGCCAGGGACTTCTTCACCGAGATCCTCAACAAGAAGGACAGCGCCCTGGCTGCCAAGGCCGGAGCCCAGAACGGGCTGGGAGAGTGCTTCCTCGCAGAGAAGAATCTCAAGGAGGCCCAGGTCCAGTTCGCCACCACCCGCGTGCTCTACGGCATCGAGGATGTCGAGGTGGCCAAGGCGACCTACTACCTGGGTGTCTGCTGCCTCGAGTTGAAGGACAAGGAGCCCAGTTACAAAATGCGGGCCCAGAACTATTTCCAGGAAACAATCGATCTCTTTCCCTCGACCAAGTGGGCGAAGGAGGCCAGGAAGAAGCTCAAATAGAGCCTGAACTTGTATAAAACCGGGCAGAAGGAAGCCGGGTTCGGAGAATAGAACCCGGCGGCTCGGAAGCAAAAAGAAGACTCATTGTGATATATTACGAGTCAAGATAGGTTGAAAGGAGCCGCCTCGAATGTTCAACAAAAAAGTACTCTGTTTTTGTCTCGTTGCCGTTTTCGCTCTTTGCGCATCGGGAATGGTCTGGGCCCAGGACGAAGGTGACAAGGGCGGAAAGACGGAAACCGTGACGCTCGGCAAAATCTTCCGTGATGGCGGCGCCATCGGCTGGATCATCGTCGGCCTCTCGGTCATCGGCCTCGCGCTGATCATCAGCAACTTCGTTGAAATGCGGAAGGAAAAGCTGGCTCCTCCCGATCTGATCGAGGAGATCGAAGCCCTCTTCGAAGCCGGCGAGTATCAGGAAGCCATCGAGCTCTGCGAGGCGGAGCCAAACTACTTCACCAACGTGGTGGCTGCCGGTCTCCCCAAGATGAGCGCCTCCTTCGAAGCCATGGAAAAGGCCCTCGAGGACATGGGCGAAGAGGAAGCCGTCAAGTGCCACGCCAAGCTTTCCTGGCTTTCCCTCATCGCGAACGTCTCCCCCATGCTCGGGCTTCTCGGTACCGTGATGGGTATGATCGCGGCCTTTAACGTGATCGCCTCGACCAAGGGCCAGGCCGACCCGGCTCAGCTGTCGGGCGGTATCTCCGCGGCCCTCATCACAACCATGTTCGGCCTCATCGTGGCCATCCCGATCACCGCCTCCTTCGTCTTCCTCAGGAACAAGGTGGTCAAGTCCTCCCTCGAGATTTCCGCCGTAATCGGAGACCTCTTCGAGAGATTCAGGCCGGCCAAGTAGTCCGATCCGGCTCACCTTTTATAGGGAGAGATCATGGCACGTAGGAAACAAGTTGATTATGAGCTGAAGATGAACATGACGCCGATGATCGATGTGGTGTTCAATCTGATCATCTTCTTCATGATCGTGACCGACCTGACCCAGCAGGAGCTCGAGGATCTCGTGCTCCCCAAGGCTGACATGGCGCAGAAGGATGAAAACCCCGAAGAAAAGCGGATAATCATCAACATCAACCGCAAGGGCGAGTACATCCACAGGCGCAAGAACTTCAAGTGCGTGGACGACGCCATCGGGCACATCCGGGACCACCTCTCCACCATGGTGAAGAACTTCCCCAGGGAGAAGGGCCCCGGCGACCCGAGCATGTGGCCGTCGGAGCAGCCGGTACTGATCCGCGCCGACTTCAAGACCGAGTTCAAGTACATCCAGAAGGTCATGCAGATCTGCGCCGAGAAAGGCATCTTGATCTACAAGATCGAGCTGGCCTGCTCCGTGGCTAAAGACGAGGACAAGAAGTAACCTTGTTCCAAGGTTCTCTGAAAGGATAAAGACATGGCAGGCAAAGTAACAGATGAAGCCGCCAGAGAAGAAGTGGAAATGCAGATGACGCCGATGATCGACGTCACCTTCCTGCTGCTAATCTTCTTCATGTGCTCGATCAAGTTCAAGCTGCTCGACGGCAAGCTGGCCGCCTACCTCCCGAAGGACGTGGGCGTCAACACGACCCCCATCGATGACCAGATGGAGAAGATCGAGATCCAGGTCGTTCGCGACAAGAGGACCAAGATCGGCTTCTACATCGTGGTCAACTCGAGGAAGTTCCGCGGCGCCAACATGCTGACCGATTTCTACCGCCAGGTCAGGGATCTCCATATCAAGGCTCCTGATGTGCGAGCCACCGTCTATCCCGGCGATGAAATCCAGTATGGTCATATCATCAAGGTGGTCAACGAGTGCCTGAGGGCGCAGTTGACCCAGATCACGTTCAGGGGGACACCGCTCGAAGGCTAAGACCGGCCGAGCCCGGCCGGTTGCCGGCAGTACGATCAAAGACGGCGCCTCGCGGCGCCGTCTTTTTATTTTGCATTCATCATCGGGGATCATTAAACCTGACCGCATGAGCCAGATCTGCTTCAAGAACCCAGCTCCATCGCCCTTGCGAGGCCTCCTCGCCGTTCTCGCCGCCCTGCTCTGCCTCTGGTGCCAGGGTTGCAACGGCGACGAATCGGGCGACGAGGATCGAGGCGCCACATCCCTTCTCTTCATCACCATCGACACGCTCCGCGCCGACAGGCTGGGATGCACCGGCCGGAATGAAGCCGTGACACCCGTTCTCGACAGCCTGGCCCGCCAGGGCGCTCTCTCGGACCGGTTGATCGTCTCGGCTCCGATCACGCTGCCGTCCCACGCCACGCTCCTGACCGGGCGTCTCCCCCACGAGCTGGGCGTGCGCGACAACCGGCCCTTCGCCGTCTCCGATGAAACGGAGACCCTGGCCGAGATCCTGGCGGCGCGAGAGTACCAGACCGCTGCCGTCGTCTCGGGCGAGCCCCTCGATGCGGGGTGCGGGCTGGAGCAGGGATTCGAGCGGTACAGGTTCCGGCCGGAGCCGCGGCGGGCCAAGGTTCTTCTTCGCGAATCGCCGGCCGATCGCACCGTGGACACGGCGATCGAGCTGGCCGGCGAGCTCGACCCGTCGAGGCCCTTCTTCCTCTGGATCCATTTCTTCGATCCCCATCACCCCTACATCGCGCCGATCGAGACGCCTTCCGGCGACGACTACGACAACGAGGTCGCCTTCGTGGATCGCGAGATCGGGAGGCTCCTCGGCCGGCTCGAGGCCAGGGGCTTCATGAAAAAGACGGTCGTGGCAATCGTGTCGGATCATGGCGAAGGGCTGGGGGACCACGGCGAATCGACGCACGCCTACTTTCTTTTCGACACGACGATCCGCGTCCCCCTGCTCGTGAAGGGACCGGGGATCAAGGCGGGAAAACGGCCTGCCCGGCAGATCCGCGGCCAGGACCTGACCGGGGCGCTTCTTCTGCTGCTCGGACAGGAGAAGCAGCAGACCTCGAGAGGATCGCGCGAGCTGGCCGCCTGGCTATCGAAGGGAACGGATCTCCCCGTCTCCCGGCCCGCCTTCACGGAGAGCCTGTTCTGCAACAGCCACTTCCACTGGGCGCAGCTCGCATCGCTCAGGACGGACGAGGCCAAGGTCATCCGCGGCGCGCGAACGGAGATCATCGAGATCGGAAGCGACAGGGGCGAGACGGCCCCGATCGCCTCGTCCGACGCCCCCCCGCAGGGCCGCGACCTGATGAGCCGCCTCTCGGACATGCTGAGCACGATGAAGACTCCGGTCCATGAGCCGGCCAGGCGGATGATCGGATCGCTTCCCGGGTATCTCGGAAGCACCGCATCGGGCAGCGGCCCCTTTCTCGAGAGGGAAGAGAACGCGAAGCTGCCCCACCCACCCGACCATGCCGACCGCATCGAACGGTTCCTCGGCGCGGTGAGCCACAATCAGTCGGGGCTCGTCAACCAGGCGAGAACGACCCTCGAGGAGCTGGTCGCCGAGGATCCGAACAACCCGAGCTTCCATTTCTGGCTGGGCCGAACGCTCAGGGCTCTGGCTGAAAAGGAGAACAGCAGAACGCTTTTCGCCAGGGCACATGAATGCTTCGCCGCCTCATTGAAGCTGGACGAGAATTTCAGCGACGCCTTTCACATGTCAGCCTGGTGCCTCCTCAGGCTGGGCCGCTTCGAGGAGGCCAGGGCGGCTCTCGACAGCCGTCTCGACCGGGAGCCGAAAGACCCAAAGAGCCTCGAGTTGTACGGCTACCTGCTGACCACACCGGCGTCTGAAGGGATCAAGAACCCATACTTCGACCTCGATGCGGGCCTTCTTTTCTTCCGGAGATCGATAGACCTGAATGAAAATAATCCCGGCCTGTTACAAAACCTTGTGGCCCTCTATAATTCATTTGATAAACCCGAGATGGTGGCGAAATACCGGGCCATTCTCGAGCGGGTGCTTCGAGGCGAGACGAAAGAGGACAGGTAAACTCTGGATCAGCACGTGGCCACTCGCATTTTTCAAGCAGTAACCTTTTGTCGTCCAAGAAATTATTCGTTATCAAAGGGCTTACTTTTTTGAATCTTTCCTTGACTCCTAAGATGCGCCCTGCTAAGATAGCGCTTCTTAAATTTTTGCTCTTAACTTATTAACACTAAGGCACTTAGTACGATTTACTCGCCTTTTCTTTTCCTTGTTTTGCCTTCTCTTCCAGAAGAGTGGACTTTTCTTGAAAAAAGAGGGGTTGTCTTGAGCACAGCAATCAAAAACAGAGTCGTCGCGTTCGCATTCCTTTTGGCACTGGCAGGTATTTCCTGCTCTATCGTTGACACTGACAACGACACGATTAATGACGGTGAGGTCTATGCCGACTCCTCCACCGATACCATCGAGGTTACGGCCATGGCCAACCTCGCAACCGGTGTCGTGCCGCAGGACGAGGGTGATCCGCAGGAAATGCTCGATACGATCAGGCAGAGGCAGGAGCTGATCCGCCAGAAGAACACCATCCTGGTGGAGCGGAGCCTCGAGAACGCCGCCGCCCTCAAGGAGCAGGGCCTCTACGAGAAGGCGGAAATCGAGCTGGCCGAAGCGCTGAAGATCGACCCCTGGAACTCCGAGGTCCTCACGGCCCTGAGCGAGATCCAGGCTCTTCTCGGCAAGACGCCGGGCGCGATCAACGAGGTGAAACGCCGTGCCTCCGAGCGGTACGAGGTCAAGAAGAAGCAGCTCAGGTACAGCGTCCAGACGACTTTCGAGGACGGCAAGAAGTTCATGGACCGCGGCGACTACAAGCGCGCGATCCTCTCCTTCGAGAGAGTCCTGAACCAGATCCAGTGGGACACCTACAACGTTGACTGGGGCACTCTCGAGGTCGATGCCGCCACGATGCTGGCCGAAGCCAAGACGGCCGAGGAAAACCGGATGACATCTCTCCGGGAGGAGCAGGCCAAGAAGGCTTTCGATATCATCCGGAGCGAGGAGGAGGCCCAGAGGCTGCAGACCGAAGAGCGCAAGAACTTCCTTCTGCACGAGTCGATCGAAGCCCTGAAGGATCTCGACTTCGACAAGGCCGAGGAACTGGCCAACAGCGTCATCAAGATCGAGCCTAAGAACGAGATGGTCGTCAAGATCCTCGACGACGTCGAGAAGGGCCGCCGGGCTTTCGACGAGCAGGACTACCTCAAGCGCCGCCGCGAAGCGTGGCTCGAATGGGAAGAGGTCATCGAGCGGACCCGGATCCCCCACTTCGGCATCCTCAACGAGGTGGATGACGAGACGTGGGCGAAAATCTCCCAGATGCGCGGCTCGGTCAAGAGTCTCGGCATCGAGGGAACGGATGACCCGGAGAACGCGGAGCTCAAGCTCAAGCTGAAGAGCACCCGCGCCGACTTCAACTTCGACGAGGAGGAGCTCGGCACCGTGGCGAGCGTGATCACCTCCTTCACCGCCATCCCCGTTGTCGTCGATCCCGAGGTCAAGGCCGAGCTCTCCGACATGGGAGAGACCGTCTCCCTTCGCGATCTCAACGACATCACGGTGGAATCGCTTCTCAACATCATCACCCAGCAGGTCGGCGAGGAGCTGACCTGGACGGTCAACAACGGCGCCGTGATCATCACCAAGAAGGAAAAAGCCCTCGGCGACGCCGTGATCCGCATCCATCCGACACAGGACATCTCCTTCGGCCTGACCGACTTCCGCGGCCCGGTGATCGGCGAGATCACGCCGGTGGGCGAGTGGGGCGAGGATGCCGAGACCTCGGTCTTCGGCGGCGAGCTCGAGAAACAGAACCCCATTCCTCCCGAGGAGATCGAGAACCTGATCCGCGAGAACATCGCTCCCGGTTCGTGGGACCTCGACCAGTACAGCCTGGCCATGTCCGCCGACCAGAGCAGCCTCCTCGTGATCCACACCAACGAGATCCAGCGCGAGGTGGCCGGGTTCCTCGACGACCTGCGCCGCTTCTCGAGCTGCGTGGTCACGATCGAGAGCCGGTTCATCGAGATCAACAAGGCGTTCCTGCAGGAGATCGGCGCCGACTTCAGAGGCCTCGGCGGCGACGGCAAGGCTCCCGAGGTTCCCATGGACGTGACGAGCGGCTACGAGGACAACGCCTCGGGCGGCTGGGACAACCAGGGCGACGGCAGCGAAGGCGGCAGCCCCTCGGCAGGTATCTTCTACAATGACAACTCGGACGGCGACATCCGCTTCCGGAGCGAGAACTGGTTCGGGAATCCTCTCGGCGACCTCCTCTCCACCATCGGCGGCGGCGCCTTCCAGTTCTCCCTCCTCGACGACACCATGTTCAACCTTGTCGTCCGGGCCGTCGAGAAATCGTACAACGCCACGGAGATCACCGCTCCCATGCTGACGGTCTTCAACACCCAGAGATCGTACATCACCGTGGTCAACCAGATCACCTATCTCCAGGGTTTCGACGTGGACGTGGCCAACAGCGCGTTCATCGCCAACCCGAACATCGGCGTGATCCAGGACGGAATCGTGCTCGACGTGAAGCCCACCGTCTCCTACGACCGGAAGTACATCACCCTCGAGATCCAGGCCACGGTGGCTGATCTCTTCGAGCCGATCCGCGAGAAGGAGACTACCCTGGGCGGTCAGACGCAGCCCGTCAAGTTCCAGCTCCCGCAGCTCGACGTCTCCACCGCATCGACGACCGTGGTTGTCCCCGACGGCGGCAACATCGTGCTCGGCGGGCTCAAGTCGATCCGGTACATCAACCGGAAGGCCGGCACCCCCATCCTGAACAAGATCCCCATCGTCAGCTTCTTCTTCACCCAGAAGGGGCTCGATGACGAGGTCAGGGACCTGATCTTCCTGGCCAAGGCCCACATCTCGGACATGAACACCATCAGAACCAGGGAGTTCGCCTCCCGCTGATCGTTCGTTCGAACAGGAACATCAAAAAACAAAAAACGGCCCTCGCGGCCGTTTTTTTTTGCTACCCCTTCTTCCTATAGATTAAGATTGCTCCGGCGTCCGTCCAAGGGATATGGTGGTTGGGTACAGAGATCGATCATGAAACCTCGACGTCTCAAAGCGATCTTCTTCGACATCGATGACACGCTATTCTCCACCACCGATTTTGCCGCCACCGCGCGCCGCAACTCGATCCGATGGATGATCCGCTCCGGCCTGAAGATGTCGATCGACTCCGCTCTCCAGGAGCTGACGGAGGTGATCGCCGAGTTCTCGTCGAACGACGACCGTCACTTCGACCGCTTCCTGCAGCGCATTCCGGAGAAGGCCTATGAAGGGATCAATCCGGCGATCCTGGTGGCAAGCGGCGTGATCGGCTATCACCGGACGAAGTTCGACGAGCTAAAACCCTACCCCGACGCCGTCAAGTTCCTGAAGAGGATGAACGTTCGCTCGCTCTTCATGGGAGTCATCACAGCCGGGCTCGCCGTCAAGCAGGCGGAGAAGCTGATCCGGCTGAACGTGTATCAGTACCTGGATCCCGGTGCGATCTTCATCTCCGACCAGATCGGCATCTCGAAACCGAACACCAAACTCTATCAGAAGGCTCTCGACTCCACGGGTTTCGATGCCAAGGAAACGATCTACGTGGGCGACAACCCGGACAAGGACATCGATCCGGCGAACAAGGTCGGCATGACCACCGCGAGGATCCGTCGGGGCAACCGCCGCGCCGCCTTGGAAGGAAAGAGCCTGGCTGACTACGAGATCCAGGACTTTGACGATCTGGAAGAGATCGTGGAACGCGATTTCAAGATCGATGCCAAATCTTGACAGGCTGAACTTCTTCTGGCTGCTTCTCCTCTTCGTCTCTCCCGTCGTGGCCGTCATCCTCTTTGCCGTCGGCTCGCACAGGGAAAAGGCGGATTTCACCTTTGTCAACCAGGGAGAGGTCACGTCGCTCGATCCGGCCGTCACCACGGCTGTCCATGAAGGCCGAATCGTCATGGCCGTCTTCGAGGGGCTCACCACCTATCATCCCGAGACGCTCCGGCCCGTACCGGGAGCGGCGGAATCGTGGGACATCTCGGAGGACGGTCTCCAATACACCTTCCATCTGAGGCCGGGCATGAAGTGGTCCGACGGCTCCCCGCTGACGGCGGACGATTTTCTCTTCTCCTGGAAGCGGTTCAGGACCGTGGCCCCCTACGCCTATCTCCTCGACAACGTGAAAGGCGCTGCCTCGGGCGGCGAACTCGGCCTCCTGGCGATTGATGAGCACACCTTCGTCGTGCAGCTGGAAGCGCCCTGTCCCTTCTTCCTGGCCCTCACCGCCTTCTACCCTCTCTGTCCGGTGAACCGACGCTGCATCGAGAAACACGGCGACAGGGAGTGGCTCAAGCCGGGCAACATCGTCTCCAACGGCCCCTTCCGCGTCCGGGAGCGGCACCTGAAAGACAGGATCAGACTCGAGCGGAATCCCCACTACTGGGACAGGGAGAACGTCGCTCTCGACCTGATCGACGCTCTGGCGGTGGAGTCGCCGATCACGGCATTCAACCTCTATCTCACAGGCGACGTGGACTGGATCAACGTGGTCCCGTCGATCGCCATCCACGCAGTGAGGGACAGGCCAGACTATTCCGAGAGCGTGAACCTTGGGACGAACTTCCTTCGCTTCAACGTCGAGAGGCCGCCGCTGAACGATCACCGCGTCCGGATGGCGCTTCACCTGGCCATCAACTCCGCTGACCTGGTGGAGCATGTCCTCATGGGCGCGCAGCAGCCGGCGTTCTCGTACGTGCCGCCGGGAATCGCCGATTACGCGCCGCCGCGCCGGGAGAACCACGACGGGAAGCTGGCCGCCAGGCTGCTGGCCGATGCCGGATTTCCCGACGGGCGGGGATTTCCCGAGTTCCGGATCCTCTACAGCATGGGCGAGACGAACCGCGACCTGGTGGAGGTGATCTGCAACCAGGTCCACGAGCACCTGAAGATCACGCTCCATCCGGCGGGACAGGAGCGGCAGAGCTACTTCGTCAACCAGAAAGCCCGCGAGTACGACATCTCCCTCTCGTCCTGGCTCGGCGACTACCTCGATCCGAGCAACTTCCTGGAGGTCTTCCTGTCGGAGAGCAGGAACAACCGGACGGGCTGGAAGAACGACGACTACGACCGCCTGCTCCATGCCGCCGCCCGCGAGCTCGACGGGAACAAGCGAGCCGCCCTGATGAGGCGCGCCGAAGAGATCCTGCTCGATGAAATGCCGATCTCACCCCTCTACTACAGGACCACCACCAACATGATCAAGACGGTCTGGGAGGGATATCACGACAACATCCTCGACATCCACCCCCTCAAGACATTGAGAAGGAGGAAGCCGTGATCCCCTTCCTTCTCAAGAGAACGCTCTGGTTCTTCATCACGCTCTGGATCGTGGTGACCGTCTCCTTCTTCCTGACGCGATCGGTCAAGGGGGGGCCGTTCAACCTGCCGAAGGAGATGCCGGAGCAGATCGAGAAGAACATCCGGGCCAAGTACAACCTGGACGCCCCCCTGATCGAGCAGTACCTCGACTACTGCTCCGGGGTGGTCCTGCGCTTCGACCTCGGGCCGTCGCTCAAGCTTCAGGACTACTCGGTCAACGAGATCATCGCCGAGACGCTTCCGAGATCCGCGTTCCTCGGATTCCTGGCCCTGTCCATCGCCCTGGCCTTCGGCCTGGCCGCCGGGATCTTTGCCGCCATCCGGCGCGGCGGCGTTCTCGACAGCCTGGTGATGACGCTGGCCGCGCTGGGGATAGCCATCCCGAACTTCATCCTCGCCTTTCTGCTGATCCTGCTCTTCGTTTTCATCTGGCCGATCCTCCCGGCCGCGGGATGGGGCGAGATCAAGCACCTGATCCTGCCCGCCCTTGCCCTGGGAGCGCCCTTCGGAGCCCAGATCGCCCGGCTCTCGCGAACGGGCATGCTCGAGGTGCTGGGCCAGGACTACATCCGGGCCGCCCGCGCCAGGGGGCTCGGCGAGAGACGCGTGATCCTGCTTCACGCCTTACGGGGGGCCCTTCTCCCCGTGGCGTCCTATCTCGGTCCGGCCTCGGTGGGAATTCTCACCGGCTCGCTCGTGATCGAGAAGATCTTCGCCATTCCCGGGATGGGCGACTTCTTCGTCAACGCGGCCCTCAACAGGGATCACACCCTCACGATGGGGATCGTGATCGTCTACTGCATTCTCGTCTACACGATCAACATGATCGTGGATGTGGCTTACACGCTGATCGACCCGAGGATCAGCCTGGAATAGGAACAGAGCGTGACCGGGAAGAATGGAAAGAACGAAGCTCTCCAGCAGGCAACGGAAGCCCCCGCTGCCGCCAGGAGACGCAGGAGATGGAGGACGCCGTCGATGCTCGTGGGCGGCGCGGGTCTCCTGCTCGTCATCCTCACCGCTCTCCTGGCCCCCCTGCTTCCCATCCCGGCACAGAACGAGGGTATCCTGGATGACAAGTTCCAGCCCCCTTCTCCCGAGATCCGGACCAGCAGCGCGCCGAAGGCCGACGGATTTCTGGCGGACCTGCGCCGATCGATCTTCAAGGACAATGTGGTCTGGAACCTGGCCGGAACGGACTCCAAGGGACGCGATCTCTTCGGCCGGATCGTGTGGGGCAGCCGCGTATCCCTCACCGTGGCCCTGATCGCAGCCCTGGTGAGCCTCCTCATCGGAGTCCTCTACGGAACCGTGGCCGGCTACCTCGGCGGCCGGATCGACAACGGCATGATGCGCTTCGTCGACGTCCTCTACTCCATCCCCTTCATCTTCATCGTGATCTACATCGTCTCGATCCTGCAGGAGTACGGGGAAGAACTGCGGCAGTTCGGCCTCACCAGGGAAAGCGTTCTCTACCTGCTGATCGGCGCGATCTACTGGCTGACCATGGCCCGCGTGGTGCGGGGGCAGATCCTCTCCCTCAAGGAGAGGGAGTTCGTCAAGGCGGCGGAAGCCATGGGGGCGTCGAGGATGCGGATCATCCTGCGCCATCTGATCCCGAACATCATGGGGATCGTGATGGTCTACCTCACCCTCACCATCCCCAGGATCATGCTCTTCGAGGCGTTCCTTTCCTTTCTTGGCCTCGGCGTGGAGCCGCCCGACACGTCCTGGGGACTCCTGGCCAGCGACGCCGTCTCGGTGATCAACCCTGTCTGCGTCTACTGGTGGATCGCCCTCTTCCCCGGCCTGGCCCTGGCCTTCACGCTCCTCTGCCTGAACCTGCTGGGCGACGGTTTGCGGGACATTCTCGATCCGAGGACGCAGTAGGGCAAAAACCCAATCCCCGGCAGGCTACTGCACCTTCCGCACCAGCACGGCGGAGTGCACGGGATACGGCGCCGTTCCTCCCTCCGCAGCCTGGAAGAGCACGGTGAGTCCAACCGCCGCCGGCGGAACCGTCAGGCTGTCGCCGTAGACTCCTCCGACGCCTGCAGTGCCCATCAGGGCCACACGGCCGGCGGGATAGGCACCCAGGTCGATCCGGAGATCCAGAGTCCATCCGGGTGCGCTGAACTGGTACGGCCCGGTCTGCAGCGACCAGAGCACGGCCACGGGGCTTCCCGTCCCGGCCCCGCCCACAATGAACTGCGCCGTCTGCCCGCCGGTCAGCACGGCGGAACCCAGCGAGAGGGCGGGCCTGGGCCCGGCGGCAAAGCAGGCCAGCAGCCGCACGTAGGCGGCCTGGTAAGGGATGTGGCACTCCGTAACCTCGTAGGAGTTCTCGGGCCAGCCGGTGTTCCAGTCCAGGTAGCTCTTCTGCGGCGGCTGGTTCTCGGGCGGTTCGATGGGCGGACCGGTGTAGTGGACCGGATCGGGCGCGAAGTACTGGTTCGCGCCGCCGGTGAGGTATCCCGGAGGAGGCCCGTAAAGCGACGTGGTTGCGTTGTCCCAGACGGTGCCGTCGGCGAACCAGCCGTGATACATCTCGTTCACGCTCCCCTCGGCGCCGTGGTCCGACATGTTGGTCAGAAAGCAGTACCCCGTAGGATTGACGCCGTGCAGGTAGTGCAGGAATCCCTCGGCCGCCTCGACGTAGTCGCGGGCATGATCCGGATCGAGCCCTGCCAGGTTCATGGCCGCGTACATCAGGCCCTGCTGCGCCTTCACCCTGTTGCTGCCCCAGGTGTAGTCGTTGCTGAAGATGAAGGCCCGGTAGGCATCCTCGTGGTTGAGCACTCTCTGCAGATTGTCCTGTCCCGAGAGAAGCAACTCGTAGCGCGCCAGAATATCATCGGACACGGCCTGCGTGGCGTCAGGGTGCAGGGCATAGAAGAGCAGCCCATCCTGCGTCTCCTGCTCCCAGGGCGACGCCCACCACCAGACGAAGAGCAGCGCCGTCGTGTAGCTCGAATCGAACCAGGTTCGAAAGCGCGCCTCGCCGGTCAGGGCCAGGAGATAGGCCGCCGCGCGCAGCCGGTTCATCTCCTGCCTGTAGGAATCGTCCTCGGCGGCAGCGCTGACGAATCCGGCATTGTTGTAATAGGAGGGGATCGCACCCGGATTGGCCTCCAGCCAGTCCCAGGCAGCCAGGGCGGCATCGCGAAGCTCCGCGGCATAGGCTTTCATCGCGGGCGCATCGAAGCTTCCGAAGACCAGGGAGGCATGCGCAAAGGCGCCGCAGGCCGAGACCGTGGCCGAGGCTGTGGGCGGCGCGTACCGCCGCGCCCCGGCGTCATTGCTCGGGGGGCTTGCGGCATCGTAGGTGGTGACGCCCATCTTGTGCAGTACCGATCCGTCGGCGATCTGCATCTTCAGCAGCCAGTCGAGCTCCCACTTGATCTCGTCGAGCAGGTCGGGAACGCTGTTGCCTGATTCGGGCAATCCGAAGTCATCGCTCCACCCATCGGGATGTACCTCGAAGGCCCCGAGAAGATCGTGGATCGCGCCGTCCGTGTAGTTGACGTACTTATTGTAGTCGCCGGCGTCGTGCCAGCCCCCCGACAGATCGAGCGATGTGAAGGGAACAGGGTTCAGGACCGACCGGCAGTCGAGGTCCTGCTCCGCTCCCACGTGGCATTCCGTGTCGGCCCAGTCGGGCGGCGTGAAGGGAGAGGCCTTGGCAATGCCGCAGCGCTGGTAGTAGTACATCCGCACCGCCTGCTCGAGAACCGGGGCATAGACATCGGGTGCGATCCGGAAGGTCTCCGATGAGACGCCGTTCGCGGGATCGTGGATGTAGAAGGTTCCCTCCTCCTCGTGGGCCGTGAAGTCGAACCACCAGACATGGTCGCCCGAGTCGGCGTGCACGGCACCACCCTGCCAGATCGCCGGTGCGCCGGAGAAGACCGTGCTGTGATCGGCAGCGCGGCGCACCTCGATCAGCGCTCCCGGCGTGTAGGGTGCCGGCGCGTCGTATCCAATGACCGGTTCGCGCAGCACGGCTACCTTGCTCGCCAGGGGATGATAGCCGAACTGGTCCACGCGGACGTGCAGGTCCGAGGACTGCGCCGCCAGGGGGGCAGCCAGGAGAAGCATCAAGGACATCATGAGGCAAAAGCCCGCAGTCATGCAAGCGCAAGGGTGGGACATGATCTGTTCTCCAGGTGTTTCTCTCACGGAAATGAGGTACCGCCATCGCTCCGCGAGCCATTATATCTCATAGCGAAGTCCGGGCAACGTGCTGAAGCAGGCGAGACCCGATCACTCGAGGACGCAGCGATAGAAGTATCCCTCCGAGGGATTCCTCAGGGGCGGCTCGTCGCGGGCACACTGCGGCAGCGCCTCGGGGCAGCGAGGATGGAAAGGGCAGCCGGATGGAGGATCGATGGGAGAGGGCACATCGCCCTCGAGCACGATCCTGCCGGCCTTCCGCCCCGGATCGGAGCTGGGAATGGCCGAGATCAAGGCTTTTGTGTAGGGGTGCCTGGGAGAGTCGAAGAGGGACTCGCACTCCCCCATCTCCACGATCCGCCCCAGGTACATCACGGCCACGCGGTCGGAGATGTAACGCACGACGGACAGGTCGTGAGATATGAAGAGGAAGGAGAGAGAGAGCTCGCTCTTGAGATCCATGAGGAGGTTGAGAACCTGCGCCTGGACCGACACGTCGAGAGCCGAGACCGGCTCGTCGCAGACGATGAAATCAGGCTCCACCCCGAGAGCGCGGGCAATACCGATGCGCTGCCTCTGTCCTCCGGAGAACTCGTGGGGGTAGCGGTGCAGGGAGTCGGGCGACAGCCCCACCCTTTCGAGGAGGACGGGCACCCTGTCGGTGAGAGCGCGCCCCCGGGCCAGGCCGTGGATCCGGATCCCCTCGGAGACGATCGACTCGACGGTCATCCTCGGATTGAGGGAGGAGAAGGGATCCTGGAAGATGACCTGCATCTTCTGCCGGAGAGAGCGCATCTCCTTCTCGGGGAGCGAGAAGATCTCGATCCCGTCGAAGATGACCTGCCCCGATGTCCGGGGAAGCAGACGCAGGATCGTTCGCCCCAGCGTGGTCTTGCCGCATCCCGACTCGCCAACCAGGCCGAGCGTCTCGCCGCGGGCTATGGGGAAGGAGACGTCCTCCACCGCCCTGAGGCGGTCCTTTCTCCGGCTGAAGAAGCCCCGCGGCAGGAGGTAGTGCTTCACCAGGTTGCGGACCTCCAGCAGGGGGCGCCGCGCTCCCTCCCGCGTGTCCTGTTGTTCGGCTTGTCTCATCATCCTGTCAAGTCCCTCCTTGCAGGTCCTCTTGCCGCGGGAAAAAGCACGCCACGGACCGTCCCTCCTCGGCCTCCCTGAGCTCGGGCTTCTCCTGGCGGCAGACTGCCTGCACGGCAGGGCAGCGCGTCGAGAAGCGGCACGATGCGGGATAGGCGAAGGGCGAGGGCACGGTCCCCGGTATGGCCTTCAGCCGGCTCCTGTCCCGGCCGGAAAGGGGAAGCGAATCGAACAGTCCCCTCGTGTAGGGATGGAGGGGGCTCTCGAAGAGCTCTTTCGTTGCCGCCTCCTCGACGATCTCGCCTGCATACATCACCGCTACCCTGTCGCAGACCTCGGCGACGACCCCCAGATCGTGGGTGATCATCAGCATGGCCATCTCCTCTTCCGTCCTGAGCTGACCGATGAGCTCCAGGATCTGCGCCTGCACCGTCACGTCGAGAGCCGATGTCGGCTCGTCCGCGATCAGAAGATCGGGGCCGCAGATCAGCGCCATGGCGATCATCGCCCTCTGCAGCATGCCGCCCGAGAGCTGGTGCGGATAGGAGAGGGAGGCGCGTTCCGGAGAAGCGATCCCCACCCTGGCCAATCCTTCGACCATGCGGGAGCGAGCTTCTCTTCGGCTGCACTCCTGATGCACCAGAAGGGCCTCGACGATCTGGTCGCCTACGGTGAAGACCGGATTCATGGCGGTCATCGGTTCCTGGAAGATCATGGAGATCTCGCTCCCCCGGACAGACCTGATCGCCGCGGGAGGCAGCTTCAGGAGATCCCTCTCCCTGAAGAGGATCGAGCCTCCCGTGATCCGGGCGGGAGGGTCGGGCACCAGACGCAGGATGGAGAGGGCGGTCATGGTCTTGCCGCAGCCGGATTCGCCCACGATCCCGAGGGCTTCGCCGCGACGGATCGTCAGGTCCAGGTTGTCCACTACCGACGCCGACAGCTTGTCGACCCTGAGCTCCGTTCGTAGCCCCTTGATCTGCAGGAGAATCTTCTCCTCGCTCTCTGTGGAACGGATCATCTCTGCCCCTCCTCTTTCGGATCGAAGGCATCCCTGAGACCGTCACCGGTCAGGTGGAAAGCCGTGACAGTGACAAAGACGGCAGCCCCCGGAGGGATGCATAGCCACCAGGCTCTCACGAAGTGCGGCTCCATCTCCGCCAGCAGGCGCCCCCACGACTGGCACGACGCCGGACCGATCCCGAGGAAGGAGAGGCCGCTCTCGATCAGGATCGCGCCGGCCACGCCGAAGGTTGCAGCCACGAGGACCGGTGCCAGGGAGTTGGGCAGGATATGCCTGAAGATGACCCTCCGGTGCGAGAGCCCCATGGCCCGCGCGGCAGCGACATAATCGAGCTCCCTGGATTTCAAGAATTCCCCTCTCATCAGCCTGGCGACCTGTGTCCACCGGAAAAGACCGATCACGAGCATAATCCAGAAGATACTGGGAGGAAAAAAAGAAACAACAGCGAGGATGGCAAAAAAGGTCGGGAAGCAGGTGAACACCTCGATCAGCCGGCTCACGGCCATGTCGACCCATCCCCCGAAATAGCCGGCCAGGGCGCCGAGCACGATTCCGATCAGGACGCAGATCCCGGCTGCAATGAATCCGATGAGAAGCGAGACGCGCGTCCCGTGGATCACCCTGGCCAGGAGATCCGCACCTTCCCGGTCCGTGCCGAGCCAGTGCGCGGCGCTCGGCGGTTCGAGATAATTCGCGAGCGGTACCTCCTCCGGGGAGAAGGGGACGGGCGGGAAGAGGCAGAACTCGGCTTCCAGCACACCGTCGCGGTAGGGCCTGAAATCGGTGCGAGCCAGGCGGTCGGGCCAGACCAGGGCCGCGACAAGAACGGCAAGCAGCATGATTGCGAAGGAGAATGCTCCGAGGAGCGAACGCCCGGGCCTGCCGCCCCCTCTTCCCCGGCTGAATCGCCGCGCCGCCTTCCGCCAGATCCAGACCAGGAGGAGGCATGCCGGGCCGGCCAGCCAGACGAAGTCCGCACGGGTGAAAGCCTGAAAGACGGGCAGCTCGACTCCCTTGCCCCGGATGAGAACGAGCGGCCTGTTCCCGGCCAGAAAGGGTGCCAGAGCGGCGACGAGGAATAGAGCCGCGATCACGATCATGCCGGCAAGGGCGGTTCTCCGGGCACAGAACCTCCTCCAGAACGCGGCCCTCTTCACCTCCTGGCGCAGAGGCGTGCCGCCCCCTGAAGGGAGGGGGCCGTCGATCGTGCTGTTCTCCCGTCCGTTCATGTCAGTTCCTCTCCAGCGTGATCCTGGGATCGAAAATCATGTAAAGCACGTCGGAGAGGATCATGCCGAGCAGCACGAGAAAGGCCGTGAGAAAGGAGATCGCCATGATGACCGGGTAATCCCGGTCGAGGACCGCCTGGTAGCCCAGGAGCCCGAGGCCATGAATCCCGAAAATCGTCTCCACGATGACGGCACCGCTGATCAGGGCGGGAAGGAGTCCGGCGAAGAGAGTGATCAGAGGGATCAGCCCGTTGCGAAAGGCATGCTTGGCGATCACCTTCCACTCGGGAAGCCCCTTGGCGCGGGCCGTCCGGATGTAGTCCTGCCGGATCACCTCCACCATGCCGGCCCGGGTATAGCGGGAAAGGGAGGCGAGGCCGCCGTAGGTGAGGCAGACCAGAGGCAGGACCATGTGCCACGCCCTGTCGAGCAGCCACTGGAACCCCGTCATGGTGCTGGCATCGGCAGAGCTCAACCCGCCTGGCGGAAAGATATCCCAGCAGACGGTGCCGCTCAGGAAGACGATGAGCATCGTCGCCACCCAGAATCCCGGAAGCGAGTAGAACATGAAGAGGCCGATGGTGATGCAGGTGTCGGACAGGGTTCCCTTCCGGACGGCCGAGAGGACGCCGAGAGGCACGGCGATCAGGTAGATCAGGAAGATGGAGATGATCTGGAAGGAGAGGGTTATCTTCATGGCCTCCCAGACCTTCTCGAACACGGGCCGATGATCCCTGTACGATTCACCGAAATCGAGCGTGGCGATCCGGGAGAGCCACAAAGGGAACTGGGCCTCGGTGAAGCAGCGTCCAGCCCTTTCGAGCCAGCCGATGTCGCGATGGGTGAGGCTGTTCTCCTTCCACCAGGCGCAAAGGAGCGCCTCCGGGCTTTCCTTCGCCCGAGGGCGGACGATCTTCCCCTCCTCGCCGCCTGCTGCCACGCAGCCGGCAACCTGCGCCATCAGGAGCGCGAGGCGCTCTCTCGCCTCGCCGGGCTCGGTCTTATCGATCCGCCCCATCGCATGGGGCAGGGCGAGGGAGCGGAGACGGCCGCGGATCAGGTCGATCGCCGATTCCTGCTCCGGCCTGCTCCCCGAGATCACGTGGTCCACGGCCTGACGGATCGATGCCTGGCCGAACACCCTGCACTCTCTCCCCCACCAGGCCTCGAGCGACTCGAGATCCGCCGCTTCGTCTGTCAGTCCGGCCAGGCGAAGCATTGTTCCGAGAGCACGAGCCTTCGCCTCGTTCCCCTCGTCGATCACGAGCGGCACGAGAGGAGGGACGATCCGGGATCCCAGCGAGACCAGCTCCTCCTGCGCACGGGCCAGCTCTTCCTCCCGGCTCTCCTTCTCCAGGCAGACGGCCAGCCTCTCCCAGGCCGCTTCCACGGTTCTTCCGCGGTCCATCACGTCGAAGTTGAGGAGGATCGGCTTGTCGAGTCCGTAGAGCTTCCTGGTGCGCTCGGAGACATCGACGCTCACGGCACCATGATAGGAGAGGGATGGATCGGTGATCTCCTCCATGCCGAAGGGATCGCCGGGCGCCAGGCGGATGAAGGCGAACGTGATGACGGCGATGCCGAGCAAGGTGGGTACGGCGATGAGAAGCCGTTTCACGATATACAACCAGATGTTGCCCATTTTGCCTCGTGGCACATCGGGAAGGAGGCCGAAGGCGGCTCACATCTCCCTCGAAGCACTACTTCATCGGTTCCTGAAGCGGTGGAACGACGTCGCCTGCCGCATGGTTCTCCCGAGGGAGCCACCACTCCTGGAGGACGATTCCCTTCTTGTTGTAGATGCGCACATTGCGCCACCTCTTGTTGATTCCCACGGTATTGAACCTCGTGAACAGGGGCGTCCAGGGTTGATCCTCGTGAAGGATGCGATGCAGCTCCCGGATCAGGTCCTGCCGCTTTTCATCGTCGAAGGCGACACGAGCCGCCTCGAGGATCTCGTCGACACGGGAATTGACGTAACCTGTCCTGTTCCTGTCAGGGGGACTGGTCTGCGACGAGTGCCACGTTCCGTAGTGATCCTCGTAGAGCAGGTCCGGGACCGCTCCCATCATGAAAGCGTCGAATCGATGATCGTTCACCTGTTCCTGCAAGGCGCCCCAATCCATGGACCTGTGGGCCATGATGATCCCGGCACTCTTGAGATCCTCGGTGAAGGCCTTGATGAAAGCCGCCATGTGGCCCACCTGGCCTTTCCTGTAGAGGAGCTCGAAACGAAACTCCCTCTTCTCCTTTCCGACCATCTTCTCGAGAATGCCGTTCTTGTCGCGATCCATCCACCCTGCCTCGGCAAGAAGCTCTTTCGCCTTGGCCGGATCGTAGGGAAAAGGTTCTATCGACTCGTCGTAATCATTGGAGAACCGGTAGAAGGGACCGCTCAGCACATCGGCCATACCGTGGAGATGCGAGTCGACGATCGCCTGCCGCCTCGCCAGGTGCGTCATGGCCCGGCGGACACGGGGATCATCGAAGAAGACCAGCCGGGTGTTCCAGGCGATGTAGCTGAAGTAGGGAACGCTGTAGAAATGCGCCGTGGCCATCTCCTGAAACTTCTCGTTCTTCCTTATGGAAAGCCAGTTGTCCGGCGACAGGACGCAGACATCGACTTCGTTTCGCAGAAAGAGGCGGAAGATGAGATCCGTGCTGGGGATGACCTTCCACCGCACCCCGTCGGCCCAGGGACGGAGAGCATCGGGGAAGACATCCCTGTTCAGGTCGCACCGTGTGAAAAGAAGCTCATCCCCTGTTTTCCAGTGATGGAACCGGAACGGCCCGTAGCCCACGGGGTTGCGGCCCAGGGGGTGGGTGTTGATCTTCTCGGGCGGAACGGAGCGGAGCAGGTGGGACGGCATGATGCGCATCTCGCTCCCGAAGATGTACATGGCGGAGATATGCGGTTCGGAGTAGGTGACCCGGAAGGTCAGGTCATCGAGAGCCTCCACCGATTCGACTCCCGGCAGATCGTTGCGAGCGACTCCCGCATCGACCTTCTCGTTGCATATCAGGTCGAAGCAGAACTCCACATCATGAGCCGTGAGATAAGCCTTCGATTCGTCGAAATCGTGCCACTTGATCCCCGGCCTGAGCCGCCAGGTATAGACGAGGCCGTTTTCGGACTTCTCGGGAAGCTCGCTCGCGATGAGAGGCGTCAGCGTGCTGGTGGAGGGATCGATGCCGATCAGCGGCGGAAACAGGAAGAAGCAGACTCTCCTGGTGCCCTGCGTGGTGCGGGTCACGTTGTTCAGAGTCGTCGGATCGATACCGGTCGGGAAGGTGATGATGCCGCCGAACTCGGGTTGCCTCTTCAGCTCCTTCTCGGAGAGGAGGCAATCCCTGAACAGATTGACCTCGTCGCTGCCGGGGTTCGTCCAGTCCCTGGAGACCCTGTTCTTTCCGGGATCGGCTTTCTCGCCAAACTCCTGGCTGTCGGAGCAGGCAGCGACGAACAGGAGGCCGGCAAGAAGAACGACCTGTGCCGCCGCGATCCATCGGTGCGAATCAGAAACGCTGTTCATGACATTCTTCAACGTCGCCTCCCGAGCCGGTTTGTCATTGCAGCGGTTTTCAGGGTGCGGCTGCAGCCTCAAGCGAACGGATCGACCATTGCCACGCTTCGATGATATAGACAGCTGTCCTTCACATGTAACGGTCTTGCAGGTCGTTGGAACGTTCCGAGATCGACGGAGCGATCAGGCTCCTCACCGGCGGATCAGGGCAACGGCGTCCATCTCGACGAGAACATCCTTGGGAAGACGCGACACCTCGACGCAGGCCCGGGCCGGAGAGTCCTCGCTGAAGTACCTGGCATAGACCTCGTTCACGGCGGCGAAGTCGTCCATCGATTTCAGGAAGACGGTCACCTTGAGCGCGTCTCCGTACGATGAGCCGGCCGCCTCGAGGACGGCGCCCAGGTTCTGCAGAACCTGTTCCGCCTGCTCCGCCGCATCGACGCCCTTCAGCTCCATCGTCACGGGATCAAGGGGAATCTGGCCCGAGAGGAAAACGAGATCTCCGGCGGCGACGGCCTGGGAGTAGGGTCCGATCGCTCGAGGCGCATTTTCCGTGGAAAGAATCTCTTTATGCATCAAGAAGGTCCTCCTGCTTCTCGGTTGAGCTCACTTGTCGAGCCCCAGCTTGGCTTTCAGCCGCTTCTCGATCTCCTTCGGCAGCATGTGCGACACGTCCGCTCCCATGATGATCGACTCCTTGATCAGGCGCGAGGAGACATAGGAATACTTGAGGCTGGGCATGACGAACAGGGTCTCCACATCGTTGGCAAAAGCCCTGTTCGTGAGGGCCATCTGGAACTCGTACTCGAAGTCCGACACCGTTCTGAGCCCTCTCAGGATCGTGAAGGCTTTTACCTTCCTGGCGAAATCCACGACGAGCCCCCCGAAGTGGCGGACTTCCACATTGTCGAGCACGCCTTCGATCTGCTCGCGAATCATGGCCACGCGCTCTTCAGGAGTGAAGACCGGTTTTTTCGCCGGATTGACCGCAACACCGACGATCAGCCGCCTGAAGAGCTTGCTGCCCCTGTGGATCAGGTCGAGATGTCCATAGGTGAACGGATCGAATGTTCCCGGATAGACGGCGTCAGACATGAGGCTGCTCCACGCTTGGACCGTATCGTTCTCAAACACCGGAAAAGGGCCGCATCAACACGCCGAAGAGCGACAAGTCCATTATGATCGGGCGAAACGCGTTGGCAACGAGAAATCGGAGCCCTTTCATTCGGCGCTCGTCTTTTTCCCGAAACCGGACATGGAGAGGTTCGTCTCTCCTGATAAAAACTCTCTATGGGACGAATTATCCGATGAAGGCGATCCTGATCCGCTTTCCGATCCTGCTGCTCCTCGTTCCATTCGCTTCCGCCTGTTTTCTCGGAGTCCCTGTCTTCATCCTCTGCAGCGCGGGCGCCGCCATCAAGACCGCCTTCGACTCCAGTTTTGATCCCCGATCGACGACGCTCTGCGCCGCCGTGGTCCTTATGTCCGCTGCCGGCTGCCTGCTGGCACCCGATCCCTCTCACCCCGACCCGCCGCGGCTGGTCCATCTCGAGGGCGTGATCAAGGACGGACCGTGGCGGTCGCGATCGAGAGCCGGAGTCTTCCTGCTTCGGATCGAGACGGATCGTCAGACCTTTTCGAGGAAATCGGCAGGATCGTTCCGGGTGGAGTTCAAGGGAGGCTACCGGCTGGATCTCGCACCGGGCACAATGGTCTCCTTTCCCGCCGAGGCGGTCCCGTCAAGAGGAGGATGGCGATTCCGGACCGCCGCCTCCCTGATTTGCATCGAGGGAGAAGCCGCCCTGGCCGTGCTGAAGTCCCGGATCTACGACCTGCGGCAGCGGCTCAGGCAATCTCTGGACCGGACGCTGTCGCGGGAGACGGCGGGACTGGCAGTCTCGGTTCTTCTCGGGCTTCCCGAGTCCGTCAACCGGGAAACGAGAGAGACTTTCCGGAAGAGCGGCACGCTTCATCTGCTGGCCATCAGCGGACTCCACGTGGGCATCGTCCTCTATTCGCTCTCGAGGCTCCTTTCGATGATCGCGCTGCCGGAGCGGATCGGCGTCGCCGTTCAGATCGCGGCGCTGGTCGCCCTCTGTCTGGTGGCCGGCTCCAGAATCCCCGTGATTCGCGCGAGCCTGATCGGCTGCCTCTTCCTTCTCGGCACGACCTGCGGGCGGACAACAGCTTCCACGAATTATCTCTTCATCGCCCTCTTCCTGATCCTCCTGCTCGATCCGCTGGCTCCCCGGGATCTCTCTTTCCAGCTCTCCTTTGCCGGGTACGCCTCGATCCTCGCCTACCTGAAGTGCCGGTTCACTTGTTCCGGGTACCACGGGAAGATCCTCCAGGCTGCCGGCCTCTCCTTCTCGGCCTGGCTCGGAACAGCGCCTCTGGTAGCCTGGCATTTCGGACAGATCGTTCCACTGGCCCCTCTCGTCAATCTTCTGGCGATCCCCCTTTTCAGCGTGGTTCTCACATCGGGAGTGGTGCATCTCCTTCTGAGCAACCTTTTTCCATTCTTCGGCGGCTGCTCGGCCTGGATTGCCGAGACTATGTTCCAACTCCTGCTTCAGGGCCTCTCGACGCTCTGTCAGATCCTCCCGGAGCCCTGGATCGTGCCCCGGCCGCCCGGCTTTCTTCTTTTTGTCTTTTACGGAACAATCGCTCTGGCGCTCCTGGCTCAAGGACGCAGAAAAAAACATAAACTCATGTTGAGATAAGAAATAATGAAGGTTACCCCTCAACAGCCGTGCGATATATGACGATATAAATAAGGTAGAGCTATCTATATCCTCTCTGATCTTTTTCCGAACCGCCCAGAGGTTCAGATGTCTTTAATTCAGGAAATAGCAAGATGTACAGACACATAATGCGTGCTGCTTTTGTTCTGCTCATCTCCCTTCTCGCTTTTTCCGCCTCCGCCGAAGTCTACTGCCTCAAGGATGGATCGATTCGCATCGGATCTTCCACCCGCCCCATTGGCAGCGATTACATCCAGATCGCCACTCTCGAAGGCCCCGTTGATATCTGCCGTACCGACATACTCAGGGTCGAGAGCCAGCATGAGCTGAAATCGCTGTTCAAGGAGCTTCGGGCTTCCTACAGAAAAGCGGGAAATATGGAGCTCTGCCGTCTGGCCGGATGGTGCCGGAAAAAAGGTCTCTTCGAGGAGATGTTCGAGCTGTACGATTCGGTCCTTTCCCGGGATTCCGAATTCCCTGCGCTGAGCAGCTTCATCGATCAGATGGCGCAAACCATCGACTATGACGGGATTCACGCCTTCCCCAATCCGAATCCGGCAGAGATCGACAAGCTGTTCAAGAGTTGCTCCAACGCAGATCCCACGCTCCAACGGATCGGGGAGACGATCCTCTCCAAGCTGCCCCAGGAGGTGATGACGCCCCTTCTGCTCCACTTTCTTTCATCGACCCGGACGAAGGATAGGATCGAGGCTCTTCGCCTGGTCAAGATCATCCGGCCTGATAAGGCCCTGGAGCCTCTGATCGGCAATGCGATCTTCAACAAGCAGGAGCCGCAGAGAACGCTTGCTCTCGAGGCGCTGAACCAGTATGACCACGATGGTATCATCTTCCCGTTCATGAGGGCGCTGCGGCTGAACAACCGCGATTACAGGATGAATGCCATCAATGGCCTATCGTTCCTCTCCGACCCGCGTGCCTCGGCCGCCCTGATCTCCAACCTGGCTCCTATCGGCAGACCGAGCAGCAACAGCACGGACAGCGGCGCGACGCGGGCCCATATCTTCGTGGGCAAAGCCACCACTGCAGTGACGGACTTCGATACCGAAGTGGCCTCTGCAGCCGTGATCGGCCAGCCCGTTGTCAGCACGATCCTGGACGGCGCTCTCCTCGACGTCAAGGTCTACGGAGTGACCCGGTACATCAACTCGAGCGAGCGCAAGGCCATCGCGAAGGTGCTGAAGAATCTCAATGGGACCGATTACGGCACGGACTACGTTCTCTGGAAGGAGTGGTGGGAGAACAACAGGAAACGCATCATCAAGCAGCGCGTCGTCGATTCCTGATTCGCCTGAATCGTCCTGTTTTCGGATGAATCGTCGGCTCGATCGATGAAAGCCGCGCCAGGGCTCCCGCCTTCCGCGACCTTCCGGCTACTTCTTGAGGTCTCGCCCCAGCTTCTTCTCCACCGATGCGATCTTGGACTTCAGCCGGCCCGAGCGCCCCTTCCGGTAGTCGATCTTGATCGCCGTTGAGATCCTGCTGCAGTCGCTCTGCATCTTTTCGAAGCAGGCTTTGACCACACCCATCACCTCGTCCCATTCCCCCTCGATGACGGTCCCCATGGGATTGATGCGATATTCAAGGCCGCTTTTATCGATGATGTCGAGAGAGCGGGTTACATAGGCGGACACGCTTTCCCCCTTGTCCAGGGGCGTCATGCTGAACTCGAGCAGAATCATCGGACCTCCTCTCCTGGTTCGACCCTTCTTGTCTTCTGCAGTGCCCCCCCTTCCGATTTTGCTGAATTATACCGAACTCCATCGCTCCCTGAACGAATTGTTGTATCCCGGCGGCAGCGTCTTCCGTCAAGGCTTGGAATAGTATCGACGACCCGATGAGGAGGAGAAAACCTCGCAATGGCTGTCACGATCAACAGCGTGGCGTTTCAAGGCGTCCAGGCGGTGCCTGTGCATGTGGAAGTCCAGAAGACCCGGGGGCTCTTCGGCCGCATCTCCATGGTGGGTCTGCCCAGCAGCAGTGTCCGCGAGAGCCGGGAGCGGGTCCGTGCAGCCATCCAGGCCTGCCGGTTTTCCTTTCCCAGGGGAGCACTGATCATCAACTTCGCACCGGCCGATATCAAGAAGGAAGGAACGATCTACGACCTGCCCGTGGCTCTCGGCATTCTCGGTGCCGCCGGGATCATTCCATCCGACTCGATGAGAGGCTTCGTCTTTGCCGCAGAGCTCGCACTCGACGGTTATCTCCGGCCCGTTCCCGGCATGCTGTCTGCAGCGCTCCTGGCCAGGGAGAGCGGCAAGCGCGGACTGGTCATTGCACCGGAAAACGAGGAGGAGGCCCGTCTCGTTCCCGGCATCGAGGTGCGGGCTGTCCATCACCTCAAGCAGGCTGCCCTTGCCTTCGGCGCCGATCCGGCGCTCTGCGGCGAGGATGCGCCGTCTCCCCTCGATGAAGGCAGGCGACTCGGAAATAACAAAGGCTCGCGGACCGAAGATCCGGACAGGGGGCTCGATTTCAGCGATGTGCTCGGACAGGAAGCGGCGAAGGAGGCCGTCGTCGCTGCCGCCGCGGGGGGGCACAATCTCATCATGATCGGCCCTCCCGGAACGGGCAAGACCATGCTGGCAACCAGGCTTCCGGCCGTCCTGCCCGACCTCGACATGGAATCGGCCCTCGAAGTCTCCCGCATCCACTCCTTCAGGGGATGCGGGCTCGATCAGCTGATCACGAGACCTCCGTTCCGTGCGCCGCACCACACGATCTCCTATGCCGGTCTCGTCGGCGGCGGCGCCGTGCCAAGACCGGGCGAGATCTCCCTGGCGCATCGCGGCATCCTCTTCCTGGATGAGTTGCCCGAGTTCGGGACACGCACCCTCGAGACCCTGCGCCAGCCCCTCGAACAGGGCATCATAACCATCTCGCGCGCCGCCGGCATGGTGACGCTTCCGGCCCGCCTGAGCCTCGTCGCGTCGATGAATCCCTGCCCCTGTGGATTCCGCGGCGATTCACGACGCCGCTGCATCTGCACGCCGCGGCAGGTCCATCTCTACATGAACCGCATTTCCGGGCCGATCCTCGACAGGCTGGACATGCAGATCGAAGTCCCGGCCGTGCCTCACGAGATCCTCCACTCGGGCAAAAAGGGGCTCTCGACAGAAGAGATGGTCTCTCGCATCGGAGAGGCGCGGGAGCGGCAGCGAGCCCGCTTCAGAAGCGGGGCATCGGTTCTCAACGCTCACATGAGCCCGGAACGTATAAGGAACGAATGCCGGCTCACAGCGGCGGCCCGTCAATTCATGGACGACTACATGAAGAAAAATCCCCTGTCGGGGCGCGGCTACAGCAGCATCCTGAAGGTCGCCAGGACCGTCGCCGATCTGGAAGGTGAAGCGAGAATCCACAGCAGCCACATGGAGCGCACAGTCCAGTTTCGCATGCTGGACAGAAACATGTCAGCCGAGGACGACGAGTTTGATCAAGGTAGCTCTAGAATGACGTAGAAGGGATTCGCCGCCGTCTTGAAGGTCTTGTCGCGGAACTGCCTGTACTTCTCCTCCTCGGGATCTCCCTTTCTGTCCGTGAAGAGCTCGACGGGAACGAACCTGGAAAGCTCGGCGGCGACAGCCGGCCTGTGGAACATGTTGGACTCCATCCAACGGCAGTTCGTTCATGTGTGTCCCGTGAAGTTCAGAAAGAGAGGCTTCCCCGTTCTTTCCGCTTCTCTCACGGCTTCATCGAGGTCCGTGAACCACGAGACGGTCGGCCCATGTCCTGCCGCTCCACCAAAGGCAAGGGCCGCTTCCTTCTCCTGCGGCGGAAGGTGGGCATCCAGCTCTCCCAGGGGCCCGCCGAAGAGAGCGGGCACGAACCTCAGGAAGACAGCCAGGAACAAAAGCCCGAAGGTCATGCGCAGCGCTCCCACTCCCTCGAGCTTCTGCTCCTGAGAGAAACGATAGAAGCCGAAGAGGTAGAGAGCCGCGGCGAGGCAGATCGCCATCCAGATACCGACGACCGTGGCCCGGCTCAGGAGATGCCAGCCGAGAACCTGGTCCGTGTTCGCCAGGAACTTGAATGCGGCAGCGAGCTCGAGAAATCCCATGATGATCTTGACGGAGATCATCCATCCCCCGCTCTTGGGCATGCCGGAGACGACCTGCGGGATCAGGGCCAGAAAGAAGAACGGAATCGCGAGAGCGGCGCTGAAACCGATCATGGCCAGCATGGGCCCCAGGTAGCCCGTCGTGGCGGCACCGGCCAGGACCGCCCCGATGAAGGGCCCGGTGCAGGCGAAGGAGGTCACCGAGAATGTGAGCCCCATCAGGAGCACGCCCATGCGGCCTCCTCCGGAGGACGCTGCCCCGGAGACGCGCGTGAGAAACCGTGGGAGCTTCATCTCGAAGAGACCGAAGAGCGAGAACGCGAAGACGATGAAGAGAAGCGCCACGAGGGCGTTGACAACCGGGCTGGAGCCGAAGTCCTGCGTTCCGGAAGCTCCCAGAATCAGGGTGAGAACAAGGCCGAGCGCGGTGAAGGAGATGATGATGCCGACGCAGTAGAGGAGAGCGGGGCCGAGGGAGCCGCCCTTCCTCTGCTCGCCCAGCTTGGTGAAGAACGAGACGGTGATGGGAATCATCGGATAGACGCAGGGCGTCGCGAGTGCGATGAGACCGCCGATGAAGCCGGCTGCCAGGAGCCAGAACCAGCCCTCCCTTTCCTCGCCGCTCTTGTTCAGCCCGCCTCGAAGGAACTCGAGAAAGACCTCCTCGTCCCGTTCCATTCCCGCATGGCGCGCCACGATCCTCGCGTGGCGGATCGTCTCGGGGATATCGTCTGTCAGGGAAAGTCCTTCTCCCGTCGATCCCGCTCCGGGGCTTTCGCCCTTCCCCTCGGGAGGGCTCTCCCTTTCCGTCTCCTCTCCGCCGGCTTCGACTTCTACCCCGCCGGCCCCGGCGACAGCGATCGTGACCTCGAAGGGAAACTCCTCGGGCTCGAGGCAGACCGTCTCGCTGCAGGCCTGCGCGTTCAGAACGCCGCGCACCGTGACGGACCGGCCGGCCGCGGCGGGTGCGATCCTGACCGTTTGCGAGAATACCGCATTCCCCTCGTGATAGTGGACCATGGCCATGAAGCCCTCGTCCCATTTGCTGAGGGGCTTGCTCTCCGACCTCTGGTCGACGATCGAATAGCTGTCGCTCTCGGCCAGATCGAGACGGGTAGGATAGCCATCTTCCCCCTCGTTCATGGAATAGATGTGCCATCCGGGATCGATCCGGGCCGTGACGGCGATTGTCACCTCTGAGCCGGGTGCCGTTGACGACGGATTCGCCTCGGCGGAGAGAGTGATAACCGCTTCGTCGTTGTTTCCCGGGTTTGCTGAAGCCTGGGACAGGAAGAGAATCAGGAGAGCGAAAACAGGCAGAGTGATGTCGAGGCGACGGAGCGTCATACCATTCCCTCGGAGCAGGTGCATGCCGGAAAGCAACTAGGCGGCTTGGTTCAGCCTGCTCATTCCTTACCGATGCAGCACTTCTTGTATTTCTTGCCGCTGCCGCACGGGCAAGGATCGTTGCGCCCCACCTTCGTCGCAGGCCGCACGATCTGCGGAGCCGGCGGCTCATCGTCGATCCGGTCTCCCGGACCCACGGATTCCACCAGTCTGATAAACCCTGAATCGAGCTCTTCAAGGGTTTTTTCCATCTCCGCGAATTCCGGGATGTTGGTGGCGGCCGTCAGGTAGTCCATGTAGGCCCGCACCATCGGGGGGACAAGGGAGAGATACTCCTCATCTGGCGTGAAACGCTTCGGCAATGTCTCCAGTACGATCTTGCTGAAGTCGGAGCTGTCCATATCCTTCGGGGCCATGTCATGGTCGATGTAAACGGCCTCGAGAAAACGCCGCAGCACGACGTCGCAATGCGTCTCGTTCTTGACCGTCGCCGCGGCGGCCGATTTCAGGAAGCTCTTAATCTCGAGCCGAACAACCCGACCCACGCTGTATTTTTCCTCTTCAGGAACGATTCCCATACCTCTTCCTCCTCCCATGTTTCAGCATGACTTATTCAACGGGCAGCCGCGGTGGTGTTACTTGCCGACCTCCAACCTCATGGCGCAGTTGTCGTGAATGGACGGGTTGGCCCGGATCTTGGCCATCGTTCTTCTGTAATCATACACCACTCTGCGGAAATGAACGGTATCGTCTCTGATGATCACATAGCTGGATCTGTTGTCGCCGTCGCGAGGCTGACCGACCGATCCGATATTGATGACGGCCTTGGCTCCGTTGAGTTGATAACTGCTGCCCAGCCGCTGCGGCTCCAGGAAATGATATCCGTCGACGATCACACCGGGCTGGTGCGTGTGCCCGATGAAGCAGGCGCCGTTGATCATGGAGAAGATGTCAGCCAGTTTCTCCGGTGCGAAGACGACGTCCGTCTTCATCACGTATTCCCGCACGGGATCCCTGGGAGAGCCGTGCACGAAAAGAAGACCTCCCTCCTCGTGTCGGACCGGCAGGTCGCGCAGGAAGTTCCAGCGATCTCTCTTGCGAGGCGGGCTGAAGAGGCCGGGCTTGATCATCTCACGGGTGTAGAGGATCACGTCGCGGGCAACGGGATTGAAATCGACAGGACCCTCCACCACGGCCTCGTCGTGATTCCCCTTGATAACGATGTCGCAGTTTTCTCTGACGAAGTCGATGCACTCCTCGAAGTCGGCCCCGTACCCGACGATGTCGCCAAGGCAGATGATCCGACTCACACCCTGTTCGCTGATATCGCTAACAACCGCTTCCATGGCATCGAGGTTAGCATGGATGTCGGATATCACGGCAAAAGTGGAATCTCGGTTACTCATCATGCATCACTGTTGTTTCGAACAGCATCCTTGAGAGCGTTCACGACCTGCCGGCTGGCTTCCTCGAGGCTCATGCCGTTCATGGTGATACCGGCAGCATTGCGGTGGCCGCCCCCGCCGAACGCCTCGGCCACGTTGTTGATCGCCAGAGAGCCCTTGGAACGGATGTTCACCCGAACGCCGCTATCCCCGGTCTCTCTGAAGATTGCCACGCAGGTTGCCTTCCTAGCCGACCGAAGGAGGTCCAGGAGGTGATCGGTATCGAATTCTCCCAGTCCCAGCTCTCTGATCGTCTCCATCTCGATTGTGCACCAGATCAGGTGCCCATCCAGTTCTTCGTTCATCCGGGAAACGACACGCCCCATCAGGCGAATCAGGTTGAGATCGTTGTTCTGGTAAATGTGGCCATAGACCTCGGAGGTCTTGATCCCCGTATCGACCAGCTCGGCCCCGATATCGAGGATGTGGGCATTCGTGTTGCTGTAGCGAAACCAACCGGTATCGGTGGAGATGGCCACGAAAAGGCCGATAGCCTCTTCCCGGCTCAGGGGAAGCCCGTCAAGCTTCAACAGATCGTACACGAGCTCACCCGTTGAGGAAGCCCCCACATCCACCGCAGCCAGATCTGCAGGCGCAGGAACGGACGACGGATGGTGATCGATGCGCACCAGCGTTCCCCTGCGTCTTGAAAGCGGTCCCTCCAGGCCTGGCAGGCGATCCGCGGTGGCCACATCGAGCATGATGAAGACGTCCGCTTCCTCGATGATCCTGCTGTGTTCGCTGCTGGCCCTGTCGAACAGCATGACCTCTTCGTCAGCCCCGAGAAAACGATAACGCGGATCGATACTCTCGAAAAGAAGAGGGGTCACTTTCTTGCTTCGTCTTTTCAGGCGCTGATAGAGCGCCCAGATCGAACCCACGACATCACCATCTGCATGGACATGCCCGATGAGAGCGACACTCTCGGCTTCCTTCAAGAGGGAGGCACATTCCCGCAGCTTCTCCTGGACCTCATCCGCCATGCAAACCCCTGTCATCGTCCTGGTTCTGGCTCGAAGGTGTCGACATAAATTCGAGTCGGTTCACTCTCTGCGGCGCCCACTCTCCAAGGGTTTTCAGCTTCCACCCGGTTTCGACTCTACACCAGCGGAATACGGCTGTCAACCGGAACAAGAGGGTGATCATCCAGAGATCCATCGGCAATTCAACAGGACGAACAAAAACAATATATCGCATCTCAGAAAAAGCGGGCAGGCTCGAAAGCCTGCCCGGATGGTTATCGTATAGCGTCAGATCAGCGGCAAATCAAATCAATTGAAAAGCTGGCCCCGATAGACCGAAATGCTGCGAACGGCCAGCTTGTTGTAAACGACGCCAAATTCCTCCACCTCAGTACTCAGCATCATCTTGAACCTGAAGTAGGGATTTCCGTCGAAGGAATCCAGATTCGTGTAATCCACGAAGTTGTCGTCGATCTGCGTCAGATCGAGGAACCCATCCGGATCGGCCGGTGCCGAGTTGAAGGTGAGCGTGAACAGCGGCGGAACGGGATAGGGGCCGCCCGGATCGGGATAGGTGTATGTTCCCGTCACGCCATCCACATCCATGTCGTAGACGACCTGGACTCCTGTCTCGTCGGGGAAGAAGTCAGGTCGGGACACGCCGGTGAAGTAGAACTTGGACTGAGCCAGGCTGATCTCCGCCTGAGAGGGGAACACACCAAGATTCTCCTCGGTGACCGTGGGAAATGTCGTGGTCGAATAGCTGGAGACCTTGAGGTTGTCCGAGAAGTTCTCGAGCCGGATGAATCCGTCTCCGCCGTCGCCGCCGGGCACATCGATCGAGCCGCCGGTTCCGCCAAGAACGGAAACAACGGAATCGATGCTGAACTTGATCGTGTCCTTGGCGCGGAACAGGATCTGACCGCCGCCGCCGCCGCCGCCGCCGGGGATCGACAGGGACAGACCGCTGATGTAGCCGCCGTCGCCGCCTTCCGCATAGATACGGCCGGACGTGCTCACATGAATCTCACGGGCCGTCTCCACCATCAGGACGCCGCCGCCCGCACCGCCGCCGGCACCGACGATCCAACCGGGAAGTTGGTAGGGCGAGGAAGAAGTCTTGAGCGTACCGGTACATTCGATTCCCGCACCGCCGCCGCCGCCGCCGCCGATCGCTTCAGGCGGATAGAGCTTGAATGTCTTGCCGGCGCCGGCTCCCGAGTCGAAGAGATCGAAGGTGTCCACGCCGTTGCTGACCAGCTC
Source organism: uncultured Phycisphaerales bacterium (assembly GCA_964482235.1). Taxonomy (GTDB): domain Bacteria; phylum Planctomycetota; class B15-G4; order B15-G4; family CAYZWU01; genus CAYZWU01. The sequence continues at coordinate 96,121 of CAYZWU010000001.1, read as the reverse complement.
GACATCCACCGTGTCGCTCGTGTTCCCCACAATTTTGAAGAGCCATCCATCCTCGGTCACATTGGGATTGATGCGGTAGTCGGTGTAGTCCGTGGTGCCGAAATCGACATCCAGCTGGATGGTATCGTCATCCACGACGGTGATGACGCTCCCAGTCGGGCCGACTCCGCTGCCGGCTGCAGCGCCGAGTGAATCGGGTGTGCTGAATCCGCCCACGCTTCCACCAACCGGCGGGAAATCAGGTCCCGTTGTGCCGGCTGTGCCTGCATCGAGGCCGCCGCCGCCGCCGCCGCCGCCGGCAGACGCATAGGTGACCACTGTCTGAGCCACGGACATCGGCTCGCTGCCGAGACCGCCGCGGTCCATGTCGGAGTTGTCGTCACCAGGCTTCCCTTCCATATCGGCGAGAAGGTAGGGGTCGCCCGTCTTGGTGATCGGAGGGGGCGGCAGGCCGGGGTTGCTGGAAGCCTCGAGCATGGAGCCGCGGTAGTTGGGATCGGACGGATCGCTGTAGATCCAGAGGCGGCTCGTGTTGACGGCATCGACTCTTTCCACGATGAAGGTGGGATGGTTGGTCACAACGATCTCGTTCCCCTCGCCCATCCCTATATTGGGCTGCAGATAGAGACCCTCGACTTCGGGGATCAGGCTGAAATCCATCGTAGGATCGAAGATGGAATAATCATCCACACCCCCATTGACCCCGGTGAAACCGAAATTGGCATAAGGAGGATCGAATCCGGTAATGGTGCCGAAGGGAAAGCTCCCCGCGGTACCGCCGTCGCCTCCGTTGCAGCCGCCGGCAATACCCACACCGCCCATCTTGCCGACGACATCGCCATAGGTACCGATACCGCCATTATGCGTGCCTGTCTTGGGAGACAGATCGACGGTGCCGTCTATCTTCACGGCGCCCGTTGCCTTGATCACGAGAGGATGGCCGTATTCCGGAATCTGCCTCAAGGGATAGAGAGTCCATCCGTAGGGAACCCGAAAGGTGGTGAAGTTGTATACTCGCAGATCTCCGCTCCCGTCGGCAGTCGGCAGCTCCACGATCTGCAGGACATCGTCGACCACGGCATCGGGCGGAACCTTCGAGGGATCGGACGGATTGAAAGCACCGTCCGCACCGGTTCCCCCGCCCAGTCCGGGGACTAGACCATACTCGCTGCCGATATCGACTCCCCAGATGGCGGACGTGGTTTCCGTATCCTCGTAAACCGTGTTGTCAAACTCCTCGACCACCGGAGCGAGCGGTGCTCCCGTATCCAGCTCGGTGTAAAAGGACTCCTCATCCTTGGCATCCAGGTAGTTGGGATTGCCCTGGAGGCGCTCCCACTCGATCTTCGTCATTCCCGAAAGATCCGCCACCGTCCCTCGGACCACCACGAAATACTCCGTTGGATCCTGGCTCGGCTGGGACGGGAGAAGAGCGATCAGATCGAAGTCGAATTCGACATAGCTCTCGTTCTCATCTTGATAGAGGTTCCACTCGCCCAGCGCCTTCACCGGATAGTTGGGGTTGCCGCCTCGGTTGTAGAAGACGGAGATGGCGGGAGAGGTCTTGTCGGCGAAGTTCACCACCGTCTCGGGTATCACGGGCTCATCGAAATCGATACGGATGCGGGGCGTCGGCTGGACCGGGACGGTGCTGCCGAAAGGGATCTCCAGACCGGTCGTCCCGTCATAAAGGGTGAAGGTCGGAACAGGAGGGCCGGGAATGTTGTCATAGATATCTTCAGTTGTCCTGAAAGCGATCGGTGTTCCCTGGTCCTTGATACTGATGGGACGTCCTGTCCTCGACCGCACGACGTTCGGCGATGGAGGCAGCTGGAATTTGATCTCGTAAACGGCGTTCGGGAGGAAGCCGTAGGTCACTTTCGTCTGATGATAGAAGATCCTGGGGGTGATCAGGAGATTCGTGCCTTGAACAACGTAATCCACGGAAGCCGAATGACCGGCACCGTACTGGGCATACCCGAAGGGATCGTCGATCGTGGTGACGCTGATGGAGAGGTTGTTGCACGTCGAGGGGTCGATCGGCAGGTTGAAGTAAAGGATGATGGGCAGATTGATCCCGATCAGCACAGGAAAATCGTCGGATGTGGGAGGTGCCGTCGTGTTGCCGAATTTATTGAAAAATCCAAAGCCGGATGCACCGAACCCGAAGGCACTGGAACCGCTGCCGCTTCCCCCGCCTCCCCCGCTGCAGGACACAACGCCCAGCATGGCGGAAACCAGAATCAAACCCCACAAGAACCGTCTTCTAATCATGAAACCACGATCTCCATATGTGTGGAAAAGATAAGTTTTTCCAGTTGTTTTGCCGTCATGAAGCCGGGCCGAAGCGGACGGCTGAACATCCGAACTTGATCGAGACAGCCCGGATTTCAGGGGTTATGACACAACGGCGCGTCCAGTTTATCCCGCACTCTGAAAAAAGTAAAGTGCACTCCGCCCGAAAGGCGATTGTTTCGGCCGGGGTGAGACAGCGGGATCAAACAATATTAGCGTTTTAGATTTAACAGGTTACGTTCGGATTTAAACTCCAATATAAAGGGGCTGGATAGATCTTTTCTATCAAATACTATAGTCAATCCGCAGGTTGATGGTATCAACCGAGCCCGGAGTTCTGAAACAACTGTTTTTTTTCTTTACAGTGGTCTTAAAAGGCCGTTGATAAAGTGCTTCGAGCGCGAAAAGTTCTCTTTTCCGCTGAATCAAGGCGCTGGACCGCAGGCGAATCAAAAGATTCGTCGAGGATCCGGCAACGCAGAGTCGGCAGAAAAGAGGGCTTTTCGAGCCGAATGACTTTTTCAAGGGCCTTTCCGCAGGCCGTTGATAAAGTGCTTCGAGCGTGAAAAGTTCTCTTTTCCGCCGAATCAAGGCGCCGGACCACAGGCGAATCAAAAGATTCGTCGAGGATCCGGGCAAGAAGGCCGGTCGGCGTTGTCAATATCCGAAGGAGGCTGACCTTGAAAGTGACGACCCTATTCCTGGTTGTTCTGGTCCTGGTATCCCTGGGGCTCTCCGCGGTCCTCTTCGTTAAAACCGCTTCCATGGAGAAGCGGCTGCGGGAAGTTCCTTCGAGCGAGGATTTCACCGATAAGCAGCAGGACCAGGAGGAGATGCACCGAGCCTACAAGGAAAGAGCCGAGTCGCTCTTCGAGTCGCTTCTCAGAATCGAGGACAGGCTCACGGCGCTCGAGACCGGCACCAGCGGCGCCACGCCTGACGGCGACGAGAGCGTGGACTGGCTGATCAACTCGCTTCAGCGCGACTACCTGGCCGCGATGGGATCGTCCAGCAATCCCGACAAGGAGAGCATCCTTCTCGAACGCATGAGCGTCACGGTACAGAAGCTCATCGACAGGCAGGATGACGGCGAGGACTGCCTCGAGGGTCTGATGCTGGAGCTGCGCCTGAGCAAGGAGAACGACTGGAAGAGCTACCTGGTCCGCGACGTCATCTGGAGGATTCCCGGATCGCACGATGCTCTGATGGACTTCTTCAGGAACCGCAGGAACGACGAGAATCTCCGGGGCATCCTGGCGAGCTGTGCAGCGGTGCACTTTGCCGCCAGGGAGGACCTCGAAGTATTCGCCGACGCCTTGAAAGACCGGGAAGAATCGCTGACCGTCAAGACGAACATAGCCAAGCTGTTCGAGCAGAGGCCCTTTACCGATGCGGAGCCCGGCCTGATCGAGGGAGTCGTCGGCCTCAGGATCGAGGAAGACGGCAAGGTGGAGATCGTGCCCTTCTCGCAACAGCACATCAACGCCTGCCTGCAGGCTCTCGGCTATCACGACAGCGCCAGGGTCACTGGATTCCTGAGACGCTTCCTGATCGAGCAGTGCACTCCCGATGCGAATGATCGCCCGAATCACTGGAACATACTCTTCACCCTGCACGCCTACGAGAACGCCATGGGAGACGAAGCCGTCCCATTCCTCGAAAAGCTGCTCAACGACTTCCCGGGGCTCCACGCGGAGCTGCAGAAGACGATCAACGGCCTCATCGAAGCCCACAAGAAGAACGACTCATCCGGGGAGCCGGATCAGGATTGAGATTTCGAGCAGGAACGGATCATGTACGACACGCACGCGCATCTCGACTTCGACGTCTTTGACAGCGACCGCGATCTGGTTCTCGAACGGGCAGCCCAGGTGGGCGTCAACGGCATCCTGGCGGTGGGAATCGACCTGGCCACGTCGTTGAACGCTCTCAAGCTGGCAAGCGCCCACGACCAGGTCGAAGCTTCCGCAGCAATACACCCGAACTCGACGGCGGCGCCTGAAACGGAAGCCGGCTTCGCACGAATCAGGGAGATGGTTCTGGACGGCACATTCGTGGCGGTGGGCGAGACCGGGCTCGACAACTACTGGGACAAGTCCCCGCCCGAGACGCAGGAGCGCTACTTCAGGAAGCATATCGATCTTGCCCTGGAAGCGGGCAAGCCGCTGATCATCCATTGCCGCGAGGCCCACGACAGAACACTCGCGATCCTGAAGGAGTATCATGAACGTGGCGGATTGCCCTGTGCGGTGATGCACTGCTTCGGGGCGCCGGCCAGGTTTGCCGGGATCTTCTCGGGCATGGGGCTCTACATCTCCTTTGCCGGGAACGTCACGTACAAGAATGCCAGGGAGCTCCACGAAGCCGCGGCCAAGGTCCCCATCGATCTTCTGCTGGCGGAAACGGACTGCCCCTTTCTCGCCCCGGTGCCTTGCAGGGGAAAGAGGAACGAGCCGGCCCTGATGGCCCACACGGTACGGCGTCTGGCCGAGATCCGCGGGATCGAGGTCGAGGAGATGTCAAGCATCGTGGAAAGGAACGCCAGGAGATTCCTGTTCGACAGCCCGGAAAATTAGCGAGCCGGCCGCTCCTCGCCCCCTACCCTGCTATCGCAGCATCCGGGCCAGCTCGTCGGGCGCACCGCTCTGGCTCATGGCCAGTTCGGCCGCGATCTTTCCCGACTTGACAAGGTAGGCCAGGGACTGGTTCATCGTTCTCATGCCGACCTGGGTATTCGTCTGGATCACGCTGTAGAGCTGGTGGGCCTTCGACTCGCGGATCAGAGACCGCACCGCGGAGTTGGCGATCAGGATCTCGCAGGCCAGGGAGCGACCCTTGCCGTCCTTCTCCTCGAGCAGGGTCTGGGAAAAGACGGCCTGGAGCGTGAAGGAAAGCTGCGTCCGGATCTGCTGCTGCTGATCGCTGGGAAAGACGTCCACGATCCTGTTGACCGTCTGGACGGCGTCGGACGTGTGCAGCGTGGCGAACGTGAGGTGCCCGGTCTCGGAAATCGTCAGGGCGGCCTCGATGGTTTCCAGATCGCGCATCTCGCCGATCATCACCACATCGGGATCCTGCCTGAGAACCGCCCTCAGCGAGTTCCTGAAGCTCAGCGTATCCGAGCCCACTTCCCGCTGATTGACATGGCTCCTGTTGTTCGTGTGGATGAACTCGATGGGATCCTCGATGGTGACGATGTGGTCGCCGCGGTTGCTGTTGATGTAATCGATCATGGAAGCCAGCGTGGTGGACTTGCCGCTTCCCGTGCAGCCGGTCACGAGGATCAATCCTCGCGGAAGGTTGCAGAGGTGACGGCAGATCTTCTCCGGGAGCCCCAGCTCTCCGAAATCGCGGATCCTGGTGGGAATGGCCCTCAGCACGGCCCCGAGAGAGCCGCGCTGCCAGAACACGTTCGTCCGGAACCGACCGATGTCCTGGAACCCGACGGAGAGATCGAGATCGAGGTTGCTCTCCACCTTCTGGATCTGTTCGGGCTTCAGGACGCTGTAGATCAGACGCTTCGACTCATCAGGCGTCAGCGGCTCCTGCTCCAGCTCGACCAGGGTTCCATTGATCCGGAACCGCGGCGGCGTCCCGGTGCTCAGATGAAGATCCGATCCGTTTCTGATGACGAGCTGCTGGAGCAGATCCCTCACCGTCACTTTCTCTGTATCCTGTTCGTTATCCTGGATTACGAGCGTATCACCAGTCATTCCACTTTTCCTTCATCCGGACCGAGGGTATTCCATAACCGACCATGGCTGAACCGTTGGTGCATCCACATAATAGTTGTCGTATTTTTGGGGGGGGCGGATTGAGAGAAAAAGAGGATGGAGCGGGCTGCTCGATGCCCGGGGATCAGCTGTTCCATGGCCCGGGCGGCAAAAAGCCGCGGGAACGGTTCCTTCCTCGAAAATAAACAGAGATGCGGGACCGGCCGTTATTCCTCTTCGTCAGCCTTCTTGTATTGGGCGATGATGGATTCGGCCTTCTGAGTCGGCACGGGATCGTAGTGGGAAACCTCGAGGGTGTACGATCCTTCGCCTGCCGTCAGGGAGCGGAGCTCCGTGGAGTACCTCTGGACCTCCCTGAGGGGGGCGAGCGCCTTGATGATCTGGAGGTCGCCGAGGGAATCCATCCCCTGGATCCGGGCGCCGCGGCTATTCAGGTCCGAGTTGATGTCACCCATGAAGCGGCTGGGCACGGAGACTTCCAGGATGACCATGGGCTCCAGAAGGACCGGCCTGGAAGCCTCGAAGGCGTTCTTGAAGGCTCGCGATGCAGCGACCTTGAACGAGGCCTCCGAGGAGTCGACGTCGTGGTGCTTACCATCGATGATGCGCGCCTTGACGTCCACGATCGGGAAACCGGCCAGGATGCCGTTGCCGAGCGTCTCGCGGATCCCCTTCTCCACGGCGGGAACAAACTGGCGCGGGATGACGCCGCCGACGATCTCGTCGGAGAAAATGAATCCCTCGCCGCGCTCCACGGGCTCGAGAATCAGCTTCACCTCGCCGAACTGGCCGTGGCCGCCCGTCTGCTTCTTGTGGCGGTGGTGGCCCTCGCAGCTGCTCTGGATCGTCTCGCGATAGGGAACCTTGGGGATGGCTGTATCCACCTCCACCTTGAAGCGGCTGTTCATGCGGCCGATGATCGTCTCCAGGTGCAGCATGCTGACCCCGGTGATGATCATCTCAGCCGTCTGGGCATCCCTGCTGGCCACGAAGGTCGGATCCTCGCTGTCGAGCTTCTTCAGCACGGTGCTGATCTTCTGCTCGTCGCTGCGGCTCTTCGGCGTGACGGCGAGAGCGACCATCGGCTTGGGAAACTCCATGTCAGGAAGGCTGTACCTGGCCTTGTCCGAGCAGAGAGTGTCGGAGATCTCGAGGCTTTCCATCTTGGGGATGACGATGATGTCGCCCGCCTGGTTCGCCTGAAGGGTGTCCATCTCCTTGCCCTGGCAGCGCAGTATGTTTCCGATCTTCTCGGACTTCTCGGTTCTCTTGTTGTAGAAGAGGTTATCAGCTGCCAGGGAGCCGGAAAAGACCCTCAGGTAGTTCAGCTTGCCCACGTAGGGATCGGTGATCGACTTGAAGACGAAGGCCACCGGATCGGTGATCTCTTTGGGATCGAGGATAATCTCGTCGCCATCCTTGATGACCTTCCTGAACGGGCCCTCCATGGGCGAGGGAATGAACTCGGCCAGGAAATCGAGAGCCTCCTCGATTCCCAGATCCTTTTCGAGGCTCGTGCAGAGGATGGGGACGAACACTCCGTCCCGGATCGCCTGGCTAAGGAGTTTCTTGATCTCGGCCGGCGCGATCGTCTCGCCCTCGAGATACTTCTCCATCAAGGCGTCGTCGGTTTCCACGAGAGACTCGATGGCAGCCATCTGAACCGTCTCGACCGTGTCCTTCATCGAATCGGGAGCCTTGTCCGCCCCGAAGAGGCAGTCCACAACGCAGCTGAGATCCTTGCCCGTGCCGTCGGAAACGAACACCGGGATGCAGTTGCTCCCGAGCAGTTCCTGGATGCTGGCGATCAGGCCGTCCCAGTCCACGTTTTCCATGTCGAGCTTGTTGACGATGATCACCTTGGCCAGGCCCAGCCGCGTGACCTCCTCCCACATCCGCCGCGTGTTGTAGACCACACCGTTGAATGCGTTGATGCAGACTGCAGCTGTCTCAACGGCATAGAGGCAGGAGATCGCTTCACCGATGAAATCGGGATACCCGGGGGCATCGAGAAGATTCATCTCCTTGTTCTTGCGGCTCAGATGAAGCACCGACAGGTTCAGCGAATGACTCTTTTCCTTCTCATCAGGATCGAAATCGGACAAGGAGCTGCCATCATCGATCTTGCCGAGACGTGTCGCTGCGCCGGCCTTGAAGAGGAAGGCATCCACGATGGAGGTCTTTCCCGCATCGCTCCCGCCAACAAACGCGATATTCCTGATATCATTCGATCCATATTGAGCCATGGTTTTCTCCACACCTTCCGGCCATTCGAAAGGGCTCGATCAGATAAATAAGGACACCTGAACGGCCTTGATCAGAACAAGGGACACCGAGGACAGGACATCCCCAGAGGGAGCTCTGTAAGTCTTTGAACTTCATCAAGTTAGTAAGAACTAACTATTTTCGAAAAACGTGTATTTTACCTCAGGACGCCAGTATTTCAAGGTCCAGGGAAAAAAGTATCTCGATTACCATATGATCAGAAGGGATTGAATGAACTCGGGCCACTGCTTGAAGATGAAATCGTGAACCTGGACCCGGAGGAAAAGGATGACCAGCATGCCGAGAGAAAGGAAGGGCCCGAAGGGGATATCGTGTCTCCTGGTTATGACCTGGTAGACCACGCCGATCACCGCGCCCACGAGGCAGGAAGCGAGAAAGATCATCAGGCAGCCCCCCCACCCGAAAAATCCGCCCATGAATGCGAGATACTTCACATCGCCCATTCCCATGGCCTCTTTCTTGAACATCAATCGTCCCACATGGCGGACCACGATCAAGGTTCCCCCGCCAACGGCGATTCCAACAAGGGACGCGAGCCCGCCTGCCAGCCATTGGGGCATCTTTTCCCCGAAGTGAAGGAAGAGCGAATCATGAGCGAGAAGCGAGGGGAAGACGGCACAGAGGATCGGAGCGGCCGCGGCGCCGGTCAGGTCGATCTCATCGGGTATGATCCTGTGATCGAAGTCGATGAACGTGACCGAGATAGCCACCATGATGAAGTAGAGGTGCACGAAGAAGACGCCGATCCTCTCGATCTGTCCCGGTTCGGAGGAGAGGAGGCCGTCCTTCTCCAGGTACGCCGTGAGGAGGAAGAGAGCCGCGGTCAGGGCTTCCACCAGGGGATATCGGCACGGGATCGGCTGTCTGCATCCGCTGCATTTTCCGCCCAGCAGAAGATAGGAGATGATGGGGACGTTCTCGTACCAGGGAAGGATCTTCTGACATTTGGGGCAGAACGATCTCAGCGGCCGGTAGATGGAGACCGATTCGAGAGGAAGCCGGTAGATGACGACGTTGAGAAAACTGCCAACCATGGCGCCGAAGACAACGGCCAGCACCAGGATCAAAAGACCGGGATCACCCATTCATTCCCCTCCTTGAGATCAACTTCCTTTGAAGATCAATCGGAAGTAACTGAACTCATTCTTGATCCCATTCCCTGCAAAGTCCTTGAAATCGAGCGTCTCGAACCGGAGGTCATACTTGACGCCATCCTCCGGCGTCTCGGCAGGCCTGGCCAGGACCGATCTGTTTCCGGAATTCGCAGCGAATGAGCAGCGCAGGGGAATTGTACCGTTTTGCGGCGCCTCATTTCCATCAACCTTGTGAAGATGAAGACAGGCCATGCTCTGAAGGACCGTGGCGGGATGGAGCGGTTCGGAGAACTCGAGAACGATTCCCTCCGATATCGAGACAGGGAGGCCGGGGATGGGAAAATCCTCTATCGCGCAGCCGTTGATGGCGAGGAGGGAAGGCCCTTCCTGCGGCGTCTCATCCTTGAGGAGGGAGTCGTGCGTCCCTCCTGCCGCGTGTGCCATCGTGCGGAAGGAGAGATCGAGCCGCCCGTCGAGCCGGCGCCCCTCGGTGGAGAGAAGAGCGCAGTGCCGGGGATGTCCCTTCATGAGAACGGTGTAGGTGCACCCCGGTCTGAGTCCCGAGTCCTGAAAATCGCACTGCGTGGGAAGAGAAGGAGCAAAAACCAGGTTGCGCCCCGATGCCGACCAGCGGCCGCGGGCCGGCTCGCCGCTCCCGTCCGCGATGGTCAGGCCGGCCGAGTCGATGGACAGGGGATCGATTTCCGCGGAAAAACGAAAGACCAGCGTCTCGTTGAGCAGCACATCGTTTCGCCCATCGAGATTGAACGACAGGAGGGTGAAGGAGCCCTTCTCCGGCGCGCAAGCCTGGAACAGTGCCAGGAAGAGAACCAGTAGAAATGATCTGATCGGCATACTGATTACGGCAATCCGCCGGTACGCTTTACGATCAATACTGCATGCGGATGCGCACGTAGTTGACCTGAGGTTTCGTGCTCAACGGATCGACCTGACCACTGGTCGCCGTGTTCAGTGTGATGATGAACCGGATGAACTGCTTTCCTGCCAGATCGGAGAGATCCGCCGTCCACTGGCCGGGTCCGGGAACGATGGTCGCGGGATCGGGAATCGAGGAACCTGCCACGATCGCGTCAGCTCCCTGGAAAAGGACCTTCACCTCGTTGTCCTCGGGGATGTAGAACGTGCTGCCCTGCGGCGGCGGCGGCATCACGTCCGGCGCGTCGACGCGGATGTCGCTGAGGTCGGGATTCGGAATCTTGCCGTTCTCCGTCATCACCGTACCGTCCGCAAGGATCCCCTCGAAGGCCAGGTAGAGAGGAGCCGGGGATCCGTTCACATCCCCGCGGTGAATCACCTGCCCCGTGTCGATCCAGCGCGACATGCCGTTGGAGATCGGTCCCAGCGTGGTGGGTGTCTTCTCGGGATCGATCAGGCAGTCGTGCGTGATCGGGAACGAAGGATCGGAGCCGACGCGCTCGACGACATAATGCCAGTATGTGCGGGCGCAGTTGTCGCCCGTCTTGCTGCAGCCGCAGTCGGGATTGTAGATCGGGTCGTTTCCGTCGCAGATCTGCTCTTCCCAGTCGATCTCGCAGATCTCGGCAAAGGCCGCCGTCTGCCAGTAGGTACCGACCAGGTTGTCGGCGAAGGGCGGAGGAACCTGGAGCTGCACGATCCCGCACCCGCCGTAGCCGCCGTCCCCGACGGACCAGGAGCAGAAGCTGGCCTTGTGCTTCTTGGGATCGCCGTCGATGTTGAGACAGGGATTGCCTTTCAGCTCGTTGACCGTGTACTTGTGGACTTCCTTGGCATCCCCCGGCCATCCTCCCGACACATCGATCTCCGCATCCTGCTCGATGGTGATTCGCAAGGCGGAATCGACGATGATGGCCCCGCCGCTGCCGGCGCCGCCGCCGCCGCCGAAATTGGAGTGGCCGATCACCTCGCCCCCACCGCCTATGCCGCCTCTGGCGAGCAAGGCGCCAGTGGAGGTGACGGTGATTTCGCCGAGTGCATAGAGTCCGAGCGCGCCGCCGCCGCCGCCGCCGCCGCCGCCCTTGGCATCGTAAGCGCTCCTGTCCACAGGAGGGAACCAGCCCGCGGCCGCATTGATGGTGGCAGGGTTCATGCTGTCGAGACGAGTCCCGCCGCCGCCGCCGCCCTGGCCGCCGCGCAGGAAGGAGAGCTCACCGCCGTTTCCGATGAAGTCGTTTTCCGGATCGGAGTCCTTGAATACGATGTCACCGGCAGCGCCTCCTGGCGTATCCTGGGTGTCATAGCGGTTCACACCGGGAGTGGGCTGAGGATGCCCGTCGTAGAATTCCCAGAAATCCCTTTCGAAGTAGCGGTTCGAGCTGGAGAAGCGGGGATCGTCGGGATCGGTGTAATACTTACCGAAGCCGAGATAGCCGTAACCGCCTTCCATCAGGAACGTGCCGCCCCCGCCGCCCGATCCGCGGGCCAGCTTGTCATCTCCCTGGCTGCCGCCCTTCCACGGTGCGTTCGTCCCCTTGGCTCCCGACTCGCCCCCCTTGCCTCCGGCCTGCACCAGGTTCGAGTAGCCCCAGCCGTCCTCGGCCGTCTTCGGCGACCGGAGGTCCGTGAGGTTCTGGAAGTTGGTCGGAGTGGCCGGATGGGCATCGCCCCCGCGACCGCCTCCGGCGCCGCCGATGCCGCCCGGCGTGGGTGTGAAGGCCGAGTCGAAGGTATCGTCGTCCATCCCCTCCATCCCGGAGACGTCGATCGTCCCTTCCACCAGGATCGTTCCAGTGGCCGTGAGCACGAGAGGGTTCGTTCCCCGGCCCACCACTGTCACGTTGGCCGGGATCTCGATGTTCTCGAAGTGGAAAGCCCCGGTGGTCACCACCATGTGCTCCTTCACGTCGGGCGTCGAACCGTCGTACAACGGCAGGACCTGGTAGTCCGTGTCGAGGATCACCACGGGATAGATTCCCGAAGGCTTGAAATCGCCCAGATTACCCTCGCCGGTCAGGCCATAGGTCGCCAGGAGGTGCTTGTAATGAGGCGCGTCACCATCCACATCGGTGATATCCCAGTTCGCCGCCGGCACCACCTCGCTGCGAGCCGACGCCTCGTCGATGAAATCGGTGACCGTTGCTTCCCAGTCGGTGTTGAGGAAATCCTCGAAGAAGACGTCGTCCACCGCATTGGACGAGGGAGAGTGGGTGTAGAAGGTGGCCACGGGATCCGCCTCGAGAGGGTGCTCCCCCTGGACGGTCGCGATGCTTGTCAAGGTGAGGTTTGCCAGACCGCGGCGGACCATGATCTCCACCCGCTCGCCGAAGGGCAGTATCCCCGACGGGTTCAGCTGCACGTCGGCCCCATCGATCGTGTTGCTCACGAGCTGAGCCTCGGCGTCCAGCTCGGCATTGACGTTCCTGAACGCGAGCGGCGATTCGTCGAGAAGAGTGAAGCCTGATCCCGAGAGAGTGTACGTCCCCCCGCTCTCGAACCGGAGAGTCTCGAGATCGAAGAGATCGACAGCCAGCCCCGGACCGGAATAGAGCGACAGCTTCGTGAATCCCACGAGGCTCAGGGACGTGTAGTCGCCGGTGCCGGAATAGAGCACCGTGCCGTCCCCGGAATCGGGATCGATCTCGAGGAGCGTGGTCTGCGCTCCAGGCTGGCCGGATCCGATCACAGCCACGCAGAAGAGGGTCCCGTCGGCGCGCGCCGCAAGATCCGTGTAGATCCCGTGGCCTACTTCGAGGTCCGTCTCCTCCAGAACGCCCCCCGTTTCCGGATCGATGCTGATCATCCTGCTCGTGGATTCGCTCAATGCGAGGAGTCGTCCGTCAGGTGCGGCGCAGAATGCCCGCAGGTCCCCGTAGCCCGGTATGTTCCCGATGGGGCTCAGGCCGCAGATCCCCGGCGTGGTCAGGGTGTGGTACTCGACCTCGAAAAGCGCGGTGCCCGACGTCCCATACATCCTTCCTGACCGCATCAGCGCCACGCTGGTAAGCCCCACCGTATACTGGATCGGAAAGAGCGTCTCCGTCACGCCGATGAAGGTCACGTCACCCGTTTCCCGGTCGATCGACACGATACCGGGATCGCCGCCGCCGAACTCGTCGAGCGACGCGTAGGCCAGGGGGGTGGCGTAGAGATAGAACATGTTCCTGTCCGTCAGGCCGTCCTCGTCCAGATCGATTCCCTTGATGTTCTCGTCGGTCGACAGGAGGGGACGATCGAACATCAGCGAGAAATCCCTTTCCGTCGGAAAGCCGGGGATCTGGAAGTTCGGGATCTCGTTGCCCGGGTCGTCCACGTGCTCCCGGTGGGACTTCCACCACATGGCGTGCAAGGAAACGTCCGTCTCTCCATCGGCCGGAACGCTCGACAACACGCTGGGCGCAACGTCGGGATGGTTGTCGTAGTAGAAGTTCGGGAAATCGGAGGAACATGTTGTGAAGTAGCCAGGGTTCGGAACCCAGGGCTGGACACCGATCAGGTTCTTGATCGAGTTCCCCGTCCCGACGGGGATATAGACCGTGTACTCCATGTCCGGCAGGAGGCCGGGAACGGCATCCTCCGGTGCGCCGCGGCTCAGGTCGATCGGCACGGTCGGCACGTAGGGCGTGAACACGACCAGGTTGCCGATCTTTTCCCAAACGCCCCGGCCCGGAACGATGTTCCGGTCCCTGTCGAGAACCGACTCGGGGCCGCTGTAGTCGCTGCCCGCCTCGGCGTAGATCTGAAGGGAGTTGTAACCCGGCATCCCTTCGGGCTCGCCGGAGAACTTGAACACCACCTGCTGGCCAAGGGAGGCTGATTCGGGCGGACTCGTCGAACCGCCTTCCAGGTCGCCCAGGATCTCGGGATAGAGGACCGCCATGAGCGCCACCTCTCCCTCGCCGGGAAAGAAGGTCCCCGACGCGGAAGAGCCGCCCCCTCCTCCTCCGCCGCCGCAGCCGGAGATGAGGCCGAAAACGCTGAAGACTGATGCGAACAGGATGAAGTGGAACAGTCGACTCGATCGTCCTGCATGGTCCATCATTGTCAAACCTCTTCTTTGAGATCGAAGAGAAACTGATCTTGGTATCATCTCTTCAAATGCCTCTCAGCACAAAACCGCAGCGTCCTGCAATTGTCGTGTCCGGGTTGTCGTCTGTCCTGGCCCGCTCCCGATCCGAGACGGATCATTCCTTGTAGGGAATGACGATCGTATCGAGGGACGGGACCTCGCCCGTATCCAGGTTGGCCTCGAAGACCGCCCTGAACTGAATGAACGGTCTCTCGGACCCATCGTTCAGAAGATCGATGTTCTCCGGGGTTACCCAGCCGGAAGTGATGAGTCCATCATCATCCACCGAGGAACGAAACTCCACGGTCAGCGTCGTCCCTGTCGGAATCTCCGAAAGGGGCGGCTCGATGACCGGCGACAGGTAGATCGGTTTCTTGAACGATGTAGGACGCACGCGCAGGAACGGACTGACGATGGTGGACACACGCTTGGCGTAGTTGAAGATCGCGAAGTACCGGCAGTTGTCGCCATATCCTGCCGGCGCCAGGAGCACTCCATCCCAGGCGTGGAGCCAGGAGAAATTGTCGCTCGGGAAACCCATGTTGTCCGTCGGCGGCGTGAGCAGGTCGTAGGGATCGGTGGCAGCATAGATCTTGGCCCGGCTCGCGTGCGGCGCACGGGCATAGGACCTGAAGCGCGGCAGCATCGACGACTGGATCCCGACGTGGAAGGCATAGCCGTTCCTCAGGGAGACGGGGGTTCCGCCGTTGTGATCGGTCCTGATGTCGACCAGGAGACCTCGCGAAGAATCATACCCGTATCCCCTGTTCTCAACGGGATTGTCGAACTCGGGATAGGAGATGTAGTAGTTGAAGTTCGATCCCTGGTTCTTCGGTGCAAAAACGTTCTTCTGGTCGATCACGTAGGTGCGTCCGTCGGCGTAAGGCTTGCCCGCCTTCCGTCCGTAGACGATGTCCTGGTAATTCTCCTCGTTCCAGTAGATGTTGTCCTCGTCGAGAGTATCGCCGAGCACGACGACCCACTCGTCTCGAAGCCTGTCATCGCCATCCGAGTTGTAGCAGTTGCTGAACGTGATGTTGGGGTTGCCGCCCGCGGGCCTCCGGTCCTCGTCGAACTTCTTCTTCAGGCCGGATCCCTTTCCGTCAGGAATACCGCCCGCCTCGTGGGTGTTCGGCTCGTCGTAGGTGTACTTCTTATACGTCAAGTCGATGCCCATGTTGGCGAGAGCCATGGCGATCGACACCTCATTGATCGTGGTGTTCGTCACGTTGCCGCCGATGGGCGCCCAGGCCATGCCGACGATGTCCCAGATCGTCCCGGGAAACGCCTGGATGTCCGGCGATGCCTCGCCGCGCCGGTAGACCTGCTGGAAACGCACCCCGTCCGCGCCGTTGACCGGTGTTCCGACGCCGAAAGGCGCCCTGGAGATCGGGTCCGGATCGCGCGGCGGCTGCGGCGGCGGAGGATTGTAATCGTCGAATACATGCTCGATGAACTCAACGGGATGCCCGGAGAGAAAACCGCTGAGACCGAGGCTGATGTCCGCGATATGGGGACCGTAGATCTCGTTGTCCGCATGCGTGTCGTCCCCGTCGTCGTGATCCCTGAAGACCACTCCTGTCTCTTCACTGACCGGATCGGCCGCCGTCTCGGGCATGCCCATGAAGCGGTGCGTGATGATCGACACCTCTTCCAGGCTCGGATCCTCGCTGCTCGACAGGTTGAGCAGGAAGTCGACGGCAGGCGGAAAAGCGCCGCGGCCGGGGCTCGTGTTGTTGATCAGGCAGAAGGGATCGCCCTTGTCGAAGAACTGATCCGGTAGGGCCAGCGGCTGGCCGCCGAGATCGAAGACGCCCAGAACCCCCTCGGAATAGAGATCCTCGACGATACCCCACTCGGGCAGCCACGATCCCGGGTCGCCCAGGGAGTTGTAGAACGACTCGACCTGCGCTGCAGGCGGTACGATCCGGAGCACGAGGCGGAGATCCTTGGCCGACTGACCGAATCCGCGGAACATGTCGCCTCCCATGTTCCCGAACTGGTCCTTGTGAACGGGCTCGAAGGAGACCGTGCGGTGACCCGTCTGGCCGGTGGACCGGCCGAGCTTCATGGAGTCGAAGAGAGGATCGGTGATGTCGCCGATATCCTCGGCCACGTAGTAGGTCTCGTAGGGCCGGAAGGAGGCAAGCTCCATCGGCTCGGAGAACTGCATGGAGATCCGCCAGGTCGGATCAATCGGATTGTCGGGATTGACCCCGTAGGGGTAGCTGTCGATAGGATCCCAGTCGCTGCCCGTCCACTCGGCGAACTGGAGGAAGTAGATCAGCTCCCAGTTGTTCGCATCTTCCGGATCGTCGGGATCCTTCGGATGGTTCACGGGATCGATCGCCGTCTCGAGCCGTTCGAATCCGGGAATCGGCTCGAAGTACTCGGCCCGCCGCACGAGGTACTGGTCGGTTCCCACAACCGGCGGGACCTGGAACGCCGAGCTCAGAAGCAGCCAGTCCGTGCCGTTCGAGGTCACCCAGACGCTTTCCTCGTCGGCCAGGCCGGGACGGATCGTCACGAGCGCTCCGACCCACTCGCCATTGCCCGAGTTGGCCGTGATGTTGAAGTTCGCGGAGGTGTCCGTCAGCGTCGTCCCCGTGTAGCCCGTCACCGTCCCCTCGGCCTTCACCTCGCGGATGAGGCGGGGAGACGTCAGGTCGGGCAAGGAGCCGTTGAATGTGAAGTCCTCGAAGCTGACGAAGTCCATCACCCGGTTGCCGGGATTGAAGCCCACGGGATTCATCGGTGTGCCGAGCAGATCGAAACGCGCGCCGAGCTCCAGGCCCTCCATCGACTTGAGGATGAAGGTCCCGGTCCCAGTGGAATTGAGAGCGATTTTCATGTAGCCCTGTTCGAGGCCCACGGGCACACCGTTCTCGTCGTAGTTGACCGGCGAGGAAGGGAAGCCGACATTGTCCGATGTGACGGGATTGAGAATCAGTTTGTCCGGTTCCAGCACGGTGACCTGAATCGGCACGGAGGCCCCGTCACGGGTGTAGATCTGAATGGGACTATCCTGGGTCAGCTTGTTCTCTGCATCGAGAAGAAGGGTGAGGATGTCCACCTCCTGCGAGAAATCGAGAATCAGACCCGCGTTGCGAGGCACGACTTTCGCTTCGAAGGGCTGGGACGACGTGTCCACCAGGTTCAGCGAGTAGAGGTTCTCGATGTCATCCCCCGAGAAGAGGACCTTCGGAAAGCCGTCGAGGAGCTGTCCGGTCAGCGGATCGACCTCGATGTACGAAGCTGGATTGACCAGCCTCTCAGCGTCGCCGGCCTCGTCGAAGAGAGGCCTTCCGAAGTAGATGTCTTCCAGGAAGAAGTCGCTCTCCCAGCTGCCGCCGTTGAAAGACACACTCGTGCCGCTGCTACCGCCGCTGCAACCGGAAATGAGGGAGCAGAGCAGGGCAGAGAAGATCAGGATCGTGATTTGCTGACGGGTAACAAACATGGGTCTGACACCTCACACTAGTACCAACGGATCCGTCTCGAGCGACAGATCGTATGGCGTGATGGCTGCTGGAGAAGCGGCCGCTCCGGGATAGGGCATCCATATTATCGTCGGAAACGCCTTTATGGCTTTAAAGCTTTCAGAATGAAAGAGTAACAAGATAACCTCGATAAAGAAAGCCGTATTCACACCCAGCCATAATACAATTTTTGAAAATAAATCGAAAGGCTCGTCATGACGGAAAAAGAGATCAACGGGCATGGAGACCTCTCAACAATCCTTCCTCAGGGACCGAAAAACAGCCCACATCTTCCCAGATAACCCAATCGATTTACTATCAACAGGTTAAGGCCAACATTGCGATGGGCTGCGCCGTCGCTCCGATCGGAAAGGGTGCTTGGTCCGGAACCGAAGCGATCTCATTTTTCTTTAGCTTTATAACGGCCTGTCAGTGACACGAAATCCTGCCGATTCCGGACCGCCGCGAGACGCCTCACCGGCCGTCGCCGAGATAGCGGATCAGCGCATTCCGTCTGGAAACCGGATCGCGCCCCGATTCCACGGCCTCGAGCGCCTCCTCGACGAGGCGTCGCTGCCTCTCGGTGATCAATACCGCTGTCCGCAGGCGGGCCAGATCATCCAGCCCAAGACAGGCGGCCAGCTTCTCGAGAAGGCTGTCGAGGCCTTCATTCAGAAGGGCGGATACGGGGAGCGGAGCCTGAGAGCCCTCCACTCTCGAGGGCTCGCCGCCGCCCGGGCTGCGCGGCCTGAGATCATGCTTGTTCCGGACCGGCAAGACGGCGGTCCGAGCCTCATCCCATTCGGCCGGCGCCTCCTCTGCGATCTCGCCTGCCTCGTCGTTGACCAGGCAGATCACGGCATCCGATTCGGCGATCAGGCGCCTGGCTATCGATCGACCCTGCCCGGTGAGACGGTCCGAACCGCTTCTCTCGAAGCCGGCCGTGTCCACGAGGCGCACGGGAAAGCCGTCGAGAAGAAAACGGGCCTCCACAGGATCCCTCGTCGTGCCGGGAAGAGGCGACGTCAGAGCCCGCGACTCGCCCAGGATCGCGTTGAAGAGCGTCGATTTTCCTGCATTGGCAGCGCCGGCAATCAAGACGAGCGGCGGTGCGGCAAGAAACCGTCCTTTCCGGAACGTTTCGAGAAGATCCCGGAACGGACCGTCGATCTTCGTGCCGTCCTTGTCACGGCAACCTTTCCCGAGGATCCCGACCAGTTCGGAAAGCGCTCCGCGAAGCACGCCCTGCTGGAGATGTGCGATCAGCGCCGCCTGGATCTCGCCGTCAGCGGCGAGGAGGGCTTCCAGGAGCTCGTACTCGAGCGTGCGAGGCGGGACGAGGCGCGACCACGGCAGTTCGCGGGCTCCCGATTCCACGAAGAGGCCGACGATGGCGCGCGCCGCCGCCGTACCGCCGTGGCAGCAGACCTCGAAGGCCTCCTGGGGCGGGCATGCCGTCCGGACCACGATGGCCTCGTCGAGCGTCCGCCCCCTGTCCTCGATGAGGCCGAACGCCGCGCGGT
The DNA here is from genome assembly GCA_964482235.1 of uncultured Phycisphaerales bacterium. Classification (GTDB taxonomy): domain Bacteria; phylum Planctomycetota; class B15-G4; order B15-G4; family CAYZWU01; genus CAYZWU01. Next base: position 76,705 of record CAYZWU010000001.1, on the reverse strand, counting down.
CCGTGCGGGGAAGAGGCTTGCGGCCTGGGCGCCTGAACGACCGTGCCAGGATCCCTTCTGCACCCGGGCCTTTCAGGAGGATCACGGCTATCCCGGAAGGCGCGGGAGCCGTCAAGATCGAACAGAGCGGCAGGCGGGACCGGCACTCCCCTGAAGGATCGCTTCCACTCCTTTCCGGCTTTCCCTTCATTCCTCTTCCGACGCCTCGAAGGCCAGGGCGATGCCGCGAAGCAAGAGGTCCGGATCGTGGATCTTGATCTTCCTCGACCGCGGTACGATCCAGCCGGCCTCCCCTCCGGTGGCCACGACATTGCATCGAGTCCCATGCTCTTCCATGATCCCCTCCACCATGCCGTCGACGAGGCTCACGTACCCGTTGAGCAGTCCCGAGGAGATCGCCTCCTCCGTGTCCCGGCCAATGAAGGCGGGAAGCCCGTCGAAATCCACCGATGGAAGCCGGGCGCAGCCCGAGCCGAGAGCGCGTGCCGAAAGCCCCATGCCGGGGAGAATGGCGCCGCCGAGGAAGTCGCCCTCTTCCCCCACCAGGTTGAAGGTCAGCGCCGTTCCGAAATCGACGGCGACGGCCGGTCTGCCGTAGAGAATGCCGGCAGCGTAGCCGTCGAGAAGCCTGTCGGAGCCCGTCCTTTCGGGAGAGAGGCATCGGTTGACGATGGGAAAGGGGAAATCTCTTCCAGCCAGCCGGATCGTGAGGGAGGTGAACTCCTCGACCTTGCCGAGAAGGGGAGGATTAACCGACGCGGCGGCGATGGTCAGACCGCTCCCTTCGCCCTGACCGGCGAGACGCTTGATCCTCGAGTCGAACGACGCGATTTCATCCACGCTGCCGGCATGGAGGGAAAAGCCCGAGACTCTCCTGCCGCTGTCCATCAGTGCGGCTGACAGGGAGGAGTTCCCGAAGTTGGCTGCCACGATCCGCACGGGCCATCTCCTCCGGATCGAGCTACTTGCCGTAAACGAAGGTCATGAAGACGGACTTGCCCATCCGGTCCACTTCCACGACGTAGGTTCCAAGGTCCGGATGGCTATCCACGTAGTTGACGGCTCCGGCCTTCGTGCTCACGGGAAAGCCGTTGATCGACTTGAGACGGTCGCCTCTCCGGAAACCCCTCTTGTAGACGAGCGAATCCTCCTTCACCTCGGTGAGCTCCACAGTCTTCTTTCCCGTCTTCGGGTTGCGGATTTCCGAGACATTGACCTGCTTGAGGATCGCCTCGTGGTTGCGCTTGATCTCGTGGTACTCGTTCCTGGAGAGAGCCCAGGTATTCTCCTCGACCTTGACGGTCTTCTCGGGCGGCCGGCGACGGTATTTCTCCAGAGGGCTCTTCGTGGAGGCGGCATGGATCGCCGTTTCCGCCGCGGAATGGAGCTCCTTGGGGATGAGCGACACCTCGTCCCCCAGCCAGGAGAACACGACCCGCTCCGGCTCGATCTTGATGACCTTGCCGAAGTACGGCTCGCCGTCGTAGGGCGGCTTCAGGCGATCCCCCTCCATGGCGAAGTATTCGCGGTACAGCTCAGGCTGCTCCTCGGTGGTCTTCAGGTAGTTGAGGCGAGCCAGGCCATGCTCCGACGCCTTGGGGCTGCTCACGATCATCGTCACCTCGATGACGTCGGCAGCGGGATCCCTGCCGGGATCCTTCTTCGTGACGAGGTCGGTGTCCCCTCCGGGCTTCTTGATCCGGCTGCCGTCGATGGTCGCACCCCAGATGGCGGCGTATCTGTTGATGTTCACCACCCGGTCCGTTCTCACCTTCTCTTCGGAGACCTGCGAGAGCAGCTTGTCGCGGAAGAACTTCGACGACCTGGTGCGGAAATCGCCGCCTCGATCCTTCTTGTAGATGGTGATGAAGACAAGAATGATGCAGATGATGACCACGACGTTCATCAGCCAGATGAGGCCCTTGGTCTTGCGAACATTGACTCGCAGTCGCATATGCCAGAATCCTTCGTTTGTTGTTTCACCTGCAGGACAGCTGATTTCCCGGCTCCGCCATGCTCGCCTGGCCAGGGACGGTGGAGCCGACGGGAATCCGCACTCCTATTGGACGCCTCTTTCCTATCGGCATTCCCTCAAAAGAGAATAGATTTTATTCTTGCCCGAAGTATCGGGTTAAAAATGCCGCCTGTCAAGTTCAGGAATCGATCAGACCCTCTTCTCCCTCCAGAGCGGCGGACACGCTGCCCAGGAGGTTGTTGATTCTCAGGCCGGAATGGGACGAAACGCAAAGGACCGGCACCTTGATCTCCCCGGCGAGTTCCTCGGCGTCGGAAGGAGAGGGAAGCAGGTCCAGCTTGGTGAGGACAACGATCTCGCTTTTCTCGGCAAGCTGGGGGGAATAGGAGGCAAGCTCCTTGCGGACCACCTCGTAAGCGGCCGCCACGGCGGACGCGTCGCCGGTCTGACAGTCGATGAGATGGAGCAGAAGCCGTGTCCTCTCGATGTGGCGCAGAAACCGGTCTCCCAGGCCCTGTCCCAGGTGGGCTCCCTCGATCAGGCCGGGGATGTCGGCGAAAATGACACGATCCAAGCCGATCTCGACGATGCCGAGCTGGGGAGTCAGCGTGGTGAAGGGATAATCGGCGATCCGGGGCCTCGCCTTCGAGATCCGCGAGAGGAGGGTCGATTTTCCTGCATTGGGGAGTCCGATGATACCCACGTGGGCAATCATCTTCAGCTCGATGCGGATCCACCTCTCCAGACCGGGACGCCCCTGCTCGGACTCGCGCGGCGTGCGGTTCGTCGACGTGGCGAAGCGGGCGTTTCCCCGTCCCCCGCGCCCCCCCTTGAGCAGGGCGAAGCGCTCGCCGGGGCTGTTCATGTCCTTGAGAACGTGCCCCCTCTCCCCATCCTTCAGGATCGCTCCGGGAGGGACCTCGAGCACCAGGTTCTTTCCGTTCTTGCCCGTTCTCCGGCTGGGGCCGCCCGGCTGCCCGTTGCCGGCGCGGAACTTCTGTCTGTCGTGGAATCTCCCCAGACTGGCAAGTTCCGTCGCCGCGTGGAATACCACGTCGCCGCCGTCGCCGCCGTCGCCGCCGTCCGGGCCGCCCTTGGGAACGTATTTCTCGCGCCTGAAAGAAACGAGTCCCCCGCCGCCGTCTCCCGACCTGACATGGATGAGAACTTCATCCTTGAACATGTCGACACTTCCAGAAAATCAAAAAACCTCCGCAAGCAGAGGAGGTTTTTCCGTGGTTTGCCCCGGCCGGGCCGGGGAATGCCTCATTCCGGTTCGCGCCAGGGAACGGGAAAGAGGCCGCAGAAAGCCGGGCAGCGATCAGGAGTCGCTCGGCTTGATCGAAATTCTCTTGCGCGAGTGGTACTCGACCGTCCCGTCCGTGAGCGCGAAGATGGTGAAGTCACGGCCCATTCCAACGTTCTTGAATGGCTTGAACAGCGTCCCGCACTGGCGGACGATGATCGTGCCGGCAGAAACCGACTCGCCTGCATACTTCTTGATCCCACGGAACTGGGCGTTCGAATCCCTGCCGTTTCTCGAGGATCCTTGACCTTTTTTATGAGCCATCTTTATCGATTCCCAAAATTCGTTTGAACGGTGGAAAAGGGCCTGCTCTACGATCCGATGCCCGTGATCTCCACGGTTGTGTATTTCTGCCTGTGCCCGGTGCGGCGACGGTACTTCTTGCGCCGCTTGAACTTCTGCACGTAGATCTTGACACCCTTCACATGAGACCTGACAATCCCCGTCACCTGGACCCCGTCCAGGTAGGGGGTGCCGATTTTGCCGTCGCAAAAGAGGACCTCGTTGAAGTCGATTGTGTCTCCTTCGCCCAGGTTCTTCCGGTCCACCAGGATCTTGTCGCCTTCGCGGACCCTGTATTGCTTGCCACTGTCCTGGATGATCGCGTACACGCCGTCAACTCCCGTATCCAAGGCCGGTTAATTCACCAGCATTTTGTTTTCTGCACCAAAAAGAAGGATATAGTATCGGATCAGCGGCCCATTTCAAGTCTTTTTCACCTCTGTTTGGTCAATTAAGGCCCACCTCTGCTCCACCTCTTCAGGTTCGGGCTGCACGGCCTCTGCCACATGGCGGATCTCCCCCGGTTCGAGGGCCGGATCGCCCTTGATGATGATCCTTTTTTCGCTCTTCTCCTCTAAATCCATCAACAGTAAACGCTTGGAGTTGAGGATGTAGTCTGCCATCCTGTCGTTCACCGTGATCCGGATCAGGGGGCATTTCTTCTTCTGCAGAACCCAGAGCCGTATCTTCCGGATCAGATCGAGCCCGAGAGTCTCCCTGGAGGCCACGAATCCCGTCCCGCTGCAGTGGGGACATTTTTCGTAGACATAGCTTTTCAGGCTGGGGCGAACTCGCTGGCGCGTCATCTCGATCACCCCGAAAGGCGAGATCTTGGCCACCTTGATCCGGGCCCGGTCGTGTCTCAGGGCGTCGCGGAACTCCTTCTCCACCGTCCGCCTGTGCGCCGCCTCGACCATGTCGATGAAGTCGATGATGATCAGGCCGCCGAGGTCCCTCAGTCTGAGCTGACGGGCGATTTCGCGAGAAGCCTCCTTGTTGATCGCAAAGGCCGTCTCCTCCAGCTCCTCGCCCTTGTACCGCCCGGAGTTCACATCGATCGCCACCAGGGCCTCCGTCTGCTCGATGAACAGGGAGCCGCCGGAGTCGAGGGTGATCCGGGAGTCGAAGATCGATTTCAGCTTCCCCTCCACCTTGAACCGGTCGAACAGCGGCTCCTTTCCCTTGTAGAGACGGACCTTTTCTCCCTGGCGGGGCATGATGATTTTCATGAAATCCCTGGCGCGGCGGAAGACCTCCTCGGAATCGACAAGAACCTCGCTCATCTCCGAGGAGAAGATGTCGCGGAGCACGCGGATCACCAGGTCGTTTTCCTTGTAGAGCGTGGCCGGCGCGGAGTTCGAACTGCTTCGCTTCTGGATTACCTTCCAGATCCGGGTCAGGTAATGAATGTCCTTGCGAATCTCGCGCTTGATCTGATTGGCCCCGGCCGTTCTGACGATCACCCCCATGCCGGTGGGAAGCTTCAGCTCCGAGATCATGTTCTTCAGGCGTTCGCGCTCCGTATCGTCCTCGATCTTCCTCGAGACGCCTTGACGGGAGACACCGGGCATGAAAACGAGGAAACGGCCTGCCAGGCTGATGTAGGTCGTCAGGGTCGGACCCTTCTCCCCGATTCCATCGCGGGAGACCTGGACATCGATCTCCTGGCCGACGGTGAAGATCTCATCGATCTTCAGGTCGTTCTTCCGGTTCGGCGCATCGGAGGATCCGCCCTCCTTCTCGAGCATCATCGGATTGACGTCGGAGGCATGAAGGAAGCCGTTCCTCGAGGCGCCGATATCCACGAAAGCCGCCCCGATGCTGGGCTCGATATTCACGATCCGGCCGCGATAGACGTTGCCGAAGCAGGTCTCGATCGACGGCCTCTCGATATAGAACTCGTGAAGAACGCCCTTCTTGAGGACTGCCACGCGGCACTCTTCCTCCTCCGTGGCATTGATCAGTATCTTCATCGTCATGTCTTTGCCCTCTTCCGGGCCGGCGCGTCACGTCGGATGCGCCGCTGGTTTCCTACAGCCTGACTATGTCCAGCAGATCGATTCCGGCCTCGCCGCAGTCCGGGATAAGGAGAAAAGCCCGATAGAGATCGGACATCCTCGGCATTGCACCGCTCCCGGGACGGATCGAGATCCGGATCTCGCTGTCCGAGACCGAGACTTCCTGCACGCAGTCATCCAGGTCGAGGCGCCGTCGACCCTTCACTTCGTTCCGGGTCACATCGACGACCCCCTGCTCGCGCCAGCCGGCCACGGCCCGGGCCGCCTGGTCGCGCTCTCCGTTGTATCGGATCGCGAAGCGCAGTTCCTCCGGCTCCTCTTCGAGGGTGGCATCGAAGGCCACGTCGTTCAGCGAGAAGCCGGACGGAAGCTCGCGTCCGACGGCATCGATCACCTCCTGCCTGTCGTACTCTCTGTTGAGCATCAGGGTGAAGCGTTCCCCGCAGGAGGAAAGCCCGACGGGGAGTGCCGTTCCCGCGGAAAGGCGGACGTGAGGGTTGAAGCCCGAAGTGAACCGGAGATCAAGACCCGATCGCCTCGCCGCCCTGTCGAAGATCCGGAGTGTATCGAGATGAGAAAGAAAAGCCGCCCCACCGGTCTTCGAGAAAAAAAGATAACAACGAACACTGCTCACTTTTCAATGCCCGCCAAGGCCTCAATCCTCGTAGAATCCGGCCCTGATCAGATCCTCCAGGCACTTGATCATCTCTTCCGCATCGTCACCATCGCCCTTGAGCACGAGTTCGGTTCCCTTTCCGGCAGCAAGCGTCATGAGCTGCAGCACCGATTTTCCATCCACCTCGCGGCCGTTGCACGTCACGGCGAGAGACGCCCGGAAGCGCGACGAGATCTCGACGAACTGGCTGATGGGCCTGGCATGCAAACCCTGTTTGTTGGGGATGGTTACAGCCTTTTCTAGCAACAAGGGGCAACTCCAGCTTGCTCGAAGGAGAGCAATTATAGCCTAACCGCTCATCTCTTTCAGGATACCGACGATCTCCTTCTCGTCGCTGGCGCCTCTGATGAAATTATTGAAATCCTGATGCCTGGCGAGGGAGGAGATCCACTGAAGAATGCTGAGGTGCTTTTCGGCATCCTTGGCCGGCGAAACGATGAGAAAGAGGATGAAAACTGCTTCACCGTCGATCGAATTGAACTCGACACCCTTGTTCGAGCGAGCCAGAACGGCCAGGTCTCCGCTGAATCCCTCGATCTTCACGTGGGGGATCGCCACGCCGCGGCCCAGGCCGGTCGAACCCAGCTTCTCCCTTGCCAGGAGGGCTTCGATCACTATCTTTTTCTTGTTCTTGGCCAGAAGGTCGGAGGAAATCGCAGAATCCACAATCTCTTCGATCGCGGACCGCTTATCCGTCGACTCGAGAGTGAGGATGATGTTCTTTTCCTTGAAAAGATTCAGGTAATTCATGAATCCCTCTCAAAATGAAAATGGATACGATGAGGAAAAATGAACTTATATGTCGTCGGTATCGGTTCGCCCGGTGCTCTCGTTGCGGCGGGTGCCTCGATGATCCTTCATTCTCTCCTTGAACCGGATCAGCTGCCTCTCCATCTTGTCGACCAGGAGATCGATGGCTGCATGTATGTTTGGCTGAGTGACACTGCCTTTCAAGTGCCCTCCCCGGGAGACGGATATGAGCGCCTCCGCCGAGTGCTGCTCCTTTTCCGAGTTCAGCACTACCTCTATCTTGGTGATGTTCTGGGAAAACCTGGAGAGCTTCCCGGCTTTCTCCATGGCATAGTTCTTCACATCATCCGTTTTGTATTCATGGCGGCATGTGACCAGAATGTTCAAAATGACCTCCCGAAAAGAGAATCACAAGCTCCCGCCTCAGGTCGCCTTAGACCGGCAGGACGTCAAAATAATAATGTAGAAAGTCATAAATCAAAGTGGAAAATAGAGATATCTACACCGCACAGATCGGGAAACAGCGAAGGGAATATCAAATTCCGCCTCGCAGAAACCTTTCGAAATCAAGAGGATGCCATTTCAGACAACCCCTCTTCTTTCAAGGAATTAAAAACCTTTCACGAGGAGACTGCAAGCTTCCTTTCTAAATCGCTCGCTAGCCCTCTGCACGTAAGATTATCGGCACGCGAGGCGGTCCGCCTGAGCTCCGGCGGGCGGTCCTATCCACCCTTGCCGAAATGGACATTCCAGAGAAAAAGGCCTTTTGCCGGAAACGTCGGCGGTGCCAGCGGCCTCTGTCCTGATTCCAGTATAACCTCGGCCTTCTCCGGAGCGAGCGATCCGTCGGCGATCCGGACGATCATGGACATCATGTTCCGCACCATCCTGTAAAGAAATCCGTCAGCCGTGAAAAAGATCCGGAGCTGTCCCCGGCCCCAGCGCACCCTGATCCGGGACAGATCGCGCACCGTGGTCTTTACCGAGGAGCCGGCGGCCATGAGAGCGGAAAAATCCCTCTTCCCCAACAGGAGCGCGGCGGCGGCCCGCATCGCCTCCCTGTCGGGCAGGACCGGCAGACGGACGGCATACCGGCTCTTGAAGGGATCGTCGAACGCCCCCTCCACGAGCTGGTAGAAGTAGGTTTTCGATCGGGCGGAGTACCTGGGATGGAAGCCTTCATCCACCTCGCATACATCGACGATGCGGAGGTCGGGAGGTGAAAGGGCGTTGAGGCCCCGGCCGAGGTCCCGGGCTATCCAGCGAGCCGGAAGATCGACGGCAGCCACCTGTCCCAGGGCGTGAACGCCCGAATCGGTCCGGCTCGCGCCGACGACCTTCGCCGCCTCTCCGGTCAGGCTTGCGATCACTTCCTCGATGGCGCCCTGGACGGTCCTTTCCCCCTGGGCCTGCCTTTCCCAGCCTTTGAATCCTGTTCCGTCGTAGGCGAGCGTCAATTTCCAGCGGCGGTACGGATTCTCGCCGTTCAATAGACGCGCCTCTGCCGTGAGGAGGCGACGTTCAGCGCCTTGCGGTACTTCGTCACCGTGCGGCGTGCAATGGACAGTCCCTGCTTCTTGAGCTCGTTGACGATCTCCTGGTCCGAGAGGGGATGGGACTTGTCTTCCTTGTCGACGATCTCCTTGACCTTCTGCTTGACGCTCTGCCGCGACTCGACCGTGCCGTCCGAAGAGAGCGTCCCGCCGGTGAAGAAGTACTTTAGCGGGAAGATGCCCCTGTGCGTCTGCACGTACTTGTCGGAGATGGCCCGGCTCACCGTGGAGACGTGGATCCCCACCTTGTCGGCAATATCCTGCATCTTCAGGGGCTTCAGCATCCGGGGGCCGTGGTCGAGAAACTCGGTCTGGTACTCCACGATCTCGGTGACGACCCGCAAAAGCGTGCTCTTTCGCTGCTCGATCGACTCGATGAGCCACTTGGCCGATTCGATCTTCTCGCGCAGGTGCTTCCGAAGCTTCGGATCGAGATCCTTGTCCTTGTAGTGGCGCAGGAACGACCGGTTGATGGCGAGCCGCGGGAAATAGTTGTTCTCGAGCCGGATCTCGTACCTCCCCTCGATCAGCTCGACCACCACGTCGGGATAGACGTATGGAACCTCATCCCTGCGGAAGCTGCGGCCCGGAATCGGATCGAGGGTCGCGATCTCCTCGATGGTCTTCTGAACGGTGGTCAGGGGAACACCCAGATCCCGCGCGATCTTTGGAAGCCTGTTTCTGGAGATGTCCTCCACGTGGTTGAGGATCAGCTTCCGCATCAACCGCGAGACCGACGAGTTCTCATCGAGCTGGAGAAGAAGACACTCCTGCAGCGATCTCGCTCCCACGCCTTTCGGATCGAAGCCCTGGACGAGGATCAGCGCCTCATCCATCTTCTCCTTCGGCTCGTCGCCGTCCAGGGAGATGAGGATCTCCTCGAGAGGATAGAGCAGATAGCCCCTCCCGTCGATATTGAAGATGATCTGTTCGGCCAGCTCCTTGATCTCGGACGCCGCATCGCAGAGACTCAGCTGGTTCTTCAGGTGGTGCTGCAGGGTGATCGGCTTCGACACGGCGTTCTGCATCGCTTCCATCTTGGGGTCGGCGTCTCCCGCGCTCGACCGGTACGATGACTTGTAGATACCCGGCTCGTTCCACTCGGCCAGCTTGGAAAGCCGTTCCAGATCCTGCTCGAACTCGGCATCGTCGTCGGGAAGCTCCTTGTCCTTCTTCTTCTCCAGGGGCGGGTCCTCGACCGGCTCCTTGATCGTGAGGACCTCGTTCTCCATCAGCTCCTTCTGCACCGTATCGAGCAGATCGAGGGATGAAAGCTGCAGGATCTCTATTCGCTGGATCAGCTGGGGAGACATCCGGAGCTGCAGCTCCTGTCTCAGGTTTTGAATGAGTTCCAGCTTCATGGCAGTGATACGGTCCTTTACTTGATCTCCGACCGGCCTTTCAGCGCATCGCTGAGCACGGCCTTGTTCGCATGCTCGATGCTTCCTCCCGTGGGAATGCCCCGGGCGATGCGGGACACTTCGACCCCCGTCTCTTTCAGCGCGTCGAACACGGCCAGCGCCGTGCCGTCTCCTTCAAAGTCGGGATTCGTGGCTATGACGACCTCGATTATACCTTTTTTACTCACTCTCTCGGAGAGCGATTTAATTGTCAAATGCTCGGGGAGAACGCCTTCCACCGGATCGAGCCGGCCTTGGAGGACATGGTAGAGCCCCTTCCACCCGACCTCCTCGAAGGCGTTCACTTCGGGGGGGCCCTCGACGACCAGGATCCTCGAGCTGTCGCGGGAATCATCGGAGCAGATCGGACAGGGATCCTGCTGGGAAGTGTTGTAGCAGAGGGAACAGCAGCGGAGGCTGGTTGCCACTTCCCTGATCGAATCGGCAAGATCGAGAGCCTCGCCGGCGCGGTACCGGGAAATGGCCAGAGCGAGTCGTTCGGCAGTCAGGCTGCCGATGCCCGGCAGCTTCTTCAACTGTTCGATCAAGCTGTTCAGGACATCGGGGTAAGGCACGTCACTCTTTTCCTTCCGTTCACGGGGTACCTCGAGCGATCGGCGGGAAGGGGATCAGGTCAAGCCCGGAAGATTGATGCCGCCGGTGAGCTTGGACATCTCCTTCTCGGAAAGCTCCTTGGCCGCTTTCAATCCCTGCTTCACAGCCGCGGTGACGAGATCCTCCAGCATCTCCACATCATCGGGATCGACAACGCTGGGATCGATCTTAATGGAGAGGAGCTCCTGGGAGCCGTTGACATTCGCCTTGACCATGCCGCCTCCGGCCGAGCCTTCCACGACTCTTTCCTTGAGCTCCGACTGAACGCGCCCCATCTCCTTCTGCATCTTCTGAGCCTGCTTGAGCAGGTTCGAGAAATCTCCAAACCCTGCCATGGTATCTTCCTCTTGCTAAATTCCAGGGCAAGGTCACAGAGAGGGAAACGGGATCGAGCTCCGCCGCCATCCGATCAGGGACGGCGCGGTTCAGACCATATCCCCCTCGAAGAGATCCCTCGCCTTTTCGACAATGGGCGGAACGGACTCGTCCCGCTGTTCCTGAGCACTCGGCTCCACCTTGAAACGAAGACGCCGCCCCACGACCTTCTCGGAAGCCTCTGCGAGAAGATCGGCCACTTCCTTGTCGTCGGGGCCGAGCAGCCTCTGCCCCGCTGCCCCGTCCTCCAGGAAGAGCGTTCCGCCCTCCAGCCGGAGAGGCTTGAGCGACTTGAGGCTGAAGGCGGTGGACTTCGACTTCTTTGCCACCTCGCTGATGATACGCGCGAAAACGGCAGGGAGATCGCTGCTCTCCGCTCCCGAAGCCGCAGGCGAAACCTGCGCGGCCTCGCTCTTTTCCCTTGCCGCGCCGCCCCTCGGCCGGGCGGCTGCCTGGCTGCGGCCGGACGAGGCGGTGGAGGGATTCCCCGTCCTGCCGCCGCTGCTTCCGCCTCCCCACCCCTTGAGCAGGGAAGCAGCCTCGGCAATCTCCATGGTGGAGGAGATTCTCACCATCTTGGCGAGCGCCAGCTCGAGCAGGACACGCTCGTCGTCGAACCAGCGGAGCTGACGCAGGGTTTTCAAGGCGATCTGAAGATAGATCAGGATGTTGTCGAGGCTCGTGGAAGCCGCCTGCTTCCTCAGGTGCTCCTCGTCCCACCCTGAGCCGGAAACGGATTCGGCGCCGGCCCCTGCCGAGATCGTGAGCAGCAGCCTGTAATGCTCTACCAGTTCGCGAAGGAGGTCCTCCGCTCTCGTCCCCTTGGCAAACGCTTTGTCCACCAGTTCGAGGAGGTCGGCAAGACGTTCCTCGAGTATCGCGTCCACGATCCCTGTGACCTTCTCGGGCGAAAGGCTTCCCGTGAGCTCGCTGAGTCCCTCGAAGGTGGCGCGATTCCCGCCGAAGGCGATCATCTGGTCGAGAAGGGACTGGGCGTCGCGCATCCCTCCCCGCGCCGTGGCGGCGATCCTGTGCAGCACCCCCGGTTCGAATTCGGCGCCCTCGCTCTTCATGATGAATTCCAGCCTCGATGCGATCTCGTCAATGGAGATCCTGCGGAACTCGTAGCACTGACAGCGCGAGCGGACCGTTTCCGGCAGCTTCTGCGGCTCGGTGGTGGCGAAGATGAACTTCACGTGATCGGGAGGCTCTTCGAGGGTCTTCAGCAGGGCGTTGAAGCTCTCCTGGGTCAGCATGTGGACCTCATCGATGATGTAGACCTTGAAGCGGCTCCCGGCCGGGGCATACCGGACGTTTTCCCTGAGCGTGCGGATGTTGTCGATCCCCCTGTTGGACGCGGCATCGATCTCGATGACGTCCATGGAACTCCCTGCAGTGATCGCCTTGCAGATCTCGCACTCCATGCAGGGATCAGTGGTCGGCCCCTCCTTGCAGTTCAACGCCTTGGAGAGGATCCTGGCCATGGAGGTCTTGCCCACTCCCCTGGGCCCGGAAAAAAGAAAGGCATGAGCGATCCGCCCCTGGGAGATGGCGTTGCGCAGGGTTCTCGATGCCGATTCCTGCCCCACGACATCGTCGAAAGTCTCGGGCCGGTACTTTCGGGCTAGAACAAGGTAGGACATCGATCATCCGAAAAGGAAAAAAGAGCCGTGCGCCGTTCCTCGAAGCCTCCGAAAGGACCGGACAATACAGGCAGCTCAGTCCGAGCAATCCTTCACACCTGAGAGCTAAATGCTTATGGCTGCTCCCGTCAGGGCCTGACCAGGTTCACACCGCCTCACCATGAAGGGACCCGTTCCTCAACACTGCCGAATAGAGCCCGGAGCCATCCGGAAGACCCCTCAAAACGGCATCACCCCCGCATAAAGGGGATTTCGGGTACAGGACACCCCTAGCGTCCCGGCTGCACGGCATTATCAACTCGATTTGTACGGCTTGGTCCGCACCGGCGGGACCGGATTTTCCCGAGCCCGATGCGGCCGGATGGCCACCTTTACATGGAAGCCATCTAGCCTGAAGAACAATCCTCTATCATATTCAACTTTCGGCCAGCTTGGACTGGACGTTTTTTGGTGGCGGAGAGGGCGGGATTCGAACCCGCGAGGCAGGGATTACCCACCTACACGCTTTCCAAGCGTGCTCTTTCGGCCACTCAGACACCTCTCCGAGAAAAAATCAAACAGGCTGGTTATGGCGGAGAGGGAGGGATTCGAACCCCCGGGCCCTGTAAGGGGCCAACGGTTTTCGAGACCGCCCCGATCAACCACTCCGGCACCTCTCCGTTATCAGCCATTTTCAAAAAGCGACTGGGTGTTTTTCAACCTGACCGCAGAGGAGGTCTTTTCTGCTCCTCTGCAGAGAAGCCGATAATTTATCCATTGAATCAAAAGGCTCAACTCTTTTTCCACTTTTCTTTCAGGAGAAAATCGATGAGGCGGTAGGGCGGACGCCTCCGGCGGTCCGGTCGAGCCTAATCCAGGCCTTCCTTTTTCCTTCCCCTGACCCTCGGAGAGCCGGCCGCATCCCGCTTGCCCTGGAAGAATTCCTGGAGAAGCGCCCTGCACTCCTCCTCCAGCACGCCGCTGGTGATCAGCACGCGATGGTTCAGCTTGCTGTTCGAGATCAACTGGAGGACGGAGCCGCAAGCTCCGGCCTTCTCGTCACGGGCACCGAACACCACGCGATCGATCCTTGCCGCCACCAGCGCCCCGGCGCACATGACGCAGGGCTCCTTCGTGACGAAGAGCTCGACTCCCACGAGCCTCTGCACCTCGAGGGCGGCGCATGCCTCGGTGATGCCGACCATCTCGGCATGTGCCGTGGGATCGGTCAGGAGCTCGCACTGATTGTGCGACCGCGCGATGACCTTGCCTTGATGAACGAAGACGGCACCGACCGGCACTTCGTCGTTACTGCTCGCGGCGAGAGCTTCGTTGATCGCGAGGCGCATCCACTTCTCGTCATCCCTTTCATTCATCATCGACAATGATCCTCTTCTCTTTGCCTCGCTGTTTCTTCACTCTTGATCGCAACGTTCAACGTCTTCACTTCACGATACTCTTTGTCCTGTTTCGGAAAAAAGAAGTAAAAAAAATCGCGCGACATCGAAGCGCATCTTCAACAACGGCATGAGAAACAGCAACGCTGCCCGTCGAACTGCAACTCCCCGCAGCCCTTTAAAACAGGGACTTCCGGGCCGGACCTTCAACTTTCGAATGACGCGGTCAATTCTTACTTAGGAAGCCCGAACCGTCTTATCTTGAAAAGACATCGCCTGAACCTTTTGAAGAAAGAAAATTTAGAGTTTTTTTCTAAGTTTTTATATAGTATCACCGATTATAAGGTTGGTTGGTGACTAAGCGTTGTTTCTCTTTTTTGTCGGAATCTCTACTCATGGCCTTCCGGCATCTTGAACACTTCGACACTTCCATACTCTTGCACCGAAAACGGAGAGCCCTAGTCGCCGAACCGCTGACGGGAAAAGAAGCAGCTCCCGAGAGGAGAAGGTCTTCTCTTAAAAGATAATTCGTTTTTAAGGAGACAATCTATGGCAGCGAAGAAGAAAACCAAGAAGAAAGCTGCGAAGAAGGTAGCTAAAAAGAAGACCACGAAGAAGAAGGCAACAAAGAAGAAAGCCACGAAGAAGAAAGCAACGAAGAAGAAGGTAACGAAGAAGAAAGCAACAAAGAAGAAGGCTACGAAGAAGAAGGCAACAAAGAAGAAGGCAACAAAGAAGAAGGCAACAAAGAAGAAGGCAACAAAGAAGAAAGCAACAAAGAAGAAGGCAACAAAGAAGAAAGCAACGAAGAAGAAAGCAACAAAGAAGAAGGCTACGAAGAAGAAGGCCACCAAGAAGAAAGCAACAAAGAAGAAGGCAACAAAGAAAAAGGCCACCAAGAAAAAGAAGAAGTAGCCGCAGCATCTGTCGCCCCCCTAGCTGGACAGGGCGAACAAAGCATCATGAAGGGCCGTTGAAAAACGGCCCTTTTTTTTATCAGGCCTGGCTAGGGATTTTGGCAGGCTGCCGGGAAGGGACGGCGGACACCCTGAAAAGGAATACAAGCGCGAGACCGGCGAGAAAGCCCCCCACGTGTGCCCACCAGGCAACACCCGTGGCCGTGAGAGAGCTGTCCATGGATGCCTCGGCATTGAAGAATTGAAAGCCGAACCAGAAGCCGAGAAAGACAAGGGCCATCACGTTGAAGACGAAAAAGGGAGGAAAGAAGGTCAAGATCTTGCTGAAAGGAAAGAGGAGGAAGTAAGCCCCTAGTATTCCTGCAATTGCGCCGGAGGCGCCGATCGTCGGGATCCGGCTCTGCGGATTGCCGATCAGGATGATCTTGCCGAAAACATCCTTCACTTCCTGTCCCATCCCGAGGCTGATGGCCACATGAAAGATCCCTGCCGCCACTCCGCAGGTCAGGTAGAACGCCAGGTACTGGCTCTGTCCCAGACGGCCCTCCACCGTTGTTCCGAAGATGAAGAGGAACCACAGGTTTCCCAGGAGATGGGACCAGTCCGCATGGATAAACATGGAAGTAAAAAACGGCCGGACGAGCATTTGCAGATAACCGGTCGTGTTCTTGGACAGGAACTCCGTGTGCTGTAGGCACCAGCTGACACGGTCCGGCACCAGGGCCAGTTCCTGGATCATGATGTTCGGTTCAGCTGGAGCAAATATCTTGAATGTGAGGAAAGCGATGAGATTGATGAAGATCAGACCGAATGTCACGATGGGAAATCGTCTATTCGGCACGGTATCGCGAAGTGGAAACATACATTTTCCTAATCTTCAGCCCTGGCAACCACCTCCTGATCTTCTTCTTTTTCGGCACCCAGTTCCGTCGTCTTAAGCTCTTTTCCATCAAAGGAGAGAATCACGGCCTTCCCGCCGAAGCTGGAGACCAGATGAACGGGGCGTCTCCAGACCTTGAAGAGATTCGCGATCGTATCGCCCGCATGATTCAGCTGGAGCTCGAGCCCCAGCCACTTGTGCTCCAGCAAGAGCTCTCCGCGATTGCGGAAATTGCCGTCCACCACGTAGATGTACGGCCGGCCGAAGTTGGTCAGCGAGAAGAGCAGCCCCTCCTTGATCCGCTGCGTGTCCCTGTCCGCGATCTCGTGGCGCCCCGTCCTCGGATTGAACCGGTAGACGAAGAGCTTCTGCGCCTCGATGAACTCCGGCGTCACGAATGTGTCGATGAAGGTGACGTCGTTGTGTATCTTGCGAACCTCGAAGATCTTCTCCCGTCCTTCCCCGAGATTGAGATCCCAGTTCTCCTTCTTGAGGAAGTCGTCGCACTCCTCCCACTCCTTGCCGAAGCGCCCCTTGTTCCACCGGTCCTCGATGTCGCGGAAAAGCTCGATGCCGACCTTGTAGGGATTCATACGTCCCGGTCTCGTTCCCAGCGTCCCGGAGTGATGGTCCGCATAATCCACCACCTCGGAATCGCGCAGGACCTTCTCGGTCATGATCGTCGAGTGCCAGTAGCTGGCCCATCCCTCGTTCATGATCTTCGTCTGCATCTGCGGCGCGAAATAGTAGGCTTCCTCGCGGATGATGGACAGCACCTCCTGCTGCCATCGGGACAGCGGCGCATTCTCGAGAAGGAAGAGAAGAACGTCCCTCTGCGGCTCGGCAGGAAAGCGCATCTTCTTGATCCTCTCCTGGTGCAGCCGCCTCTTCTGCTCCAGGATGTACTCCTCGGGATTGATGAACTTTTCCATGTACCGCTTCGCCTTGAGCTTTCTCACCTCCTCGCTTGACGCGGCGTCGTACCCGCCCCTCCTTGAACCGCTCCTGCTGACGAAGGGAAAGTGGGGATCGATCAGGTTGTCCAGCGAAAGGCAGCAGTCGACAAAGTCCTCCACGTTCTCCCGGCCGAAGCGGTCCATGCTCTTCCGGATCTTCGTGCCGTGGTTGGCCATCTTGTCCATCATCTTCCGGTCGGTCTTGGAGAACCAGTAGTTGTTCTTGAAGAAGTCGCAGTGACCGTAGACGTGGGCGATGACGATCTTCTGATCCACCAGGTGGTTGCACTTCAGCAGGTAGGCGTAGCAGGGATCGTTGTTGATCACCATCTCGTAGATCTTCTGGAGGCCGTAGGCGTAGCCCTTGGAGAGCTGGTCGTACTCCATGCCGAAGCGCCAGTGGGGATACCGCGTCGGAAACCCTCCGTAGGCCGCCACCTCGTTCAGCTCGTCGAATTCGAGCACCTCGAAAATCGTCCTGTAGAAATCGAGGCCGTATTCCTGGGCATACCCCTCCACCTCGACCTGGATCCGTCTTATTTCAGCTTCGATGCTCATTTGCCCTTACCGAGAAAATCCTTGATCGAGGCCATGATGCCGTCGCGATCTGGAATGTCGGACGTGATCACTCGCTCGTCGTCGGGAAAAACCTTGTCGAGATCCCTCTTGAACTGGCCGGATCCGTAAGCGGACTTGACCTGTCCGTAACAGAAGACGTTGGATGTGAGCAGGATCTGATCCTTCAGAATGTCGATGCACTTCTCCGTGTCCCGGCCGCTCCAGTTGTCTCCATCGGAGAAGTGGAAAGGGTAGATGTTCCACTCGGAAGGCGGGAACTTCTCCTCGATCAGATGGGCGCAGAGGAGCAGGGCCGACGAGATCTTCGTGCCTCCCGACTCCCTGAGATGGAAGAAGGTGTGCTCGTCGACCTCCTTGGCCGCGGCATCGTGGACGATGAAGCGCCTCTCCAGGTTCTTGTACTGGGAGCGGAGCCACGTGTCGATCCAGAACGCCTCGAGGCGCACGATGTCCTTCTGTTCCTTGCCCATCGATCCGGAGACGTCCATCATGTAGATGATGACCGCGTTGTTGTCCGGATTCTGGCGCTCGGTCCAGGACCGGTACCGCCTGTCCTCGCGGATCGGGATGATCACGGGGTTGTCCTCATCGTAATCCCCCATGGCGATCTGGCGCTTCAGCGCTTCCCTGTAGGTCCGCTTGAAGTGGCGCAGCGATTCGGGGCCGATGTTCCGGATCCCGGAATAGCGACCGGAGGCGGCCATGATCCGGCTCTTGCCGCGAGGCTTGATGTTGGGAAGCTCCAGCTCCTCGCCCAGGATCTTGGCCATCTCCTCGAGGGTGATCTCCACCTCGAGAGCATGCTGGCCGGGCTGATCCCCGGCAGCCCCCTGCCCGTCGCCGGAGTCGACGGGAGTTCCCGAATCGCCCTCCCCCTGGCCGACTCCCTCCTTCTTGTTGTCGCCGTAATGGAAGTGGGGCAGATCGATCTGGGGGATCGGGATGCTGACGATGTTCCGCCCCTTCCTGCCGATCATCTCCCGGCCGGTGATGTACTTCTTCAGATCCTTCTTGATCCGCCCCCTGACGATCCTGTCGAAGCGGGCCTTGTCCTTGTCGATCTTGCGAACCATGCAGTATCGCCTCCCCTGAAAGACCGGGAAAGATCCCAGACAGACCGATTACTCCTCTTCCTTGGCATCACCTCGCGCAAAGATGCTGGCCACGAAATTCAGCACATCGGTGGCGCACACATCGCAGTATCCGTGGTTCTTGATCAGACGCGACTTGACGACGTCGATCTTCTCCTGGGTATCCTTGTCCACCACGGTGGAAACGAGGCTGGTCAGCTTGATGGTATCCTTCTGATCCTCGAACAGCTTGAGCTCCAGGGCTTTCTGAAGGCGTTCGTTGGATTGGTAGGTGAATGTCTTTCCTTCCACGGCCAGGGCGCCGATGTAGTTCATGATCTCGCGGCGGAAATCGTCCTTCCGCGAATCCGGGATGCCGATCTTCTCCTCGATGGAGCGCATGAGGCGTTCGTCGGGATCCTCGTCCTTGCCCGTGTACTTGTTCTTGATCCTCTCCTTCTGGATGGAGGCCTTGACGTTGTCGAGGTAGTTGCCGCAGAGACGCGATATGGCCTGCTCGTCGGCCGAGATCGCGCGCTGCACCTCGTTCTTCACGATATCCTCGTACTCCTCCTTCACCAGGGAGAGGTGATCCCGGAAGAGCTTCTTCGTATCCTCCGAGGTGATGAGCGAGTGGTGGGTCATCCCTTCCTCGAGCTCGTTCAGCACCATGAACGGGTTGACGCAGGGCTCCGCCGTCTCCATCACCAGGGCGTTGGAGATCTTGTCCTGGATGTAGCGGGGCGAGACCCCCTCCATCCCCTCGCGCTTGGCCTCGGCCCTGAGCTCCTTGATGTTGTCCTTTGTGAAGCCGGGAAGGGTCTTACCGTTGTAGAGCTTGAGCTTCTGCATCAACGTGAGGTTCGCGTTCTTGGGATCTTCCAGCCTGGTGAGGATGGCCCACATGGCCGCCACCTCGATGGTGTGCGGCGCGATGTGCTTGCCCGAGATGACGGTGTTGTTGAAGTCCTTCCTGTAGATCATGATCTCGTCCTCGAGGCAGGTGTTGTACGGGATGTCGATCTTGATCGTCCTGTCGCGGAAGGCCTCCATCAGCTCGTTGTTCTGCAGCTTCCGGTACTCCGGCTCGTTGGTATGGCCGATGATCACCTCGTCGATGTCGGTCTGGGGAAACTTCTTCGGCTTGATCGAGTGCTCCTGCGAAGCGCCCAGCAAGTCGTACAGGAAGGCCACGTCGAGCTTGAGCACCTCGATGAACTCCACCAGACCGCGGTTCGCGATGTTGAACTCGCCGTCGAAGTTGAAGGCGCGCGGATCGGAGTCGGATCCGTAGAGGGCGATCTTGCGATAGTTGATGTCGCCCGTCAGCTCGGTGGAATCCTGGTTCTTCTCGTCCTTCGGCTGGAAGGTGCCGATTCCGATCCTGTCCTTTTCCGAGAGAAGAAGGCGCCTGACGGTGATGTGATCGAGAATCCTGCTCCACACGCCGTCGTAGCGGTTCAGGAGGAGATTGTAGTTGTAACGGCAGAAGGGGCAGAGGTTGCCCGAGAGGCCGAGCTTGTACTCCATGTCGTGGCGCTCGTTGATCTCCTCGAAGATCTTCTTGCGGGACTCCAGGGGGATCAGCATCAACGGCTCCTCATGCATGGGACAGGGGATCGACTCCCCGTCGTCCTCCATCCTCCAGGAGTAGGAGTACATCGCCCCGCCTTCGGTCCTCGAATACTCCTCGATCCCCCGCTTCATCAGGCGGACGATCGTCGACTTCGAGCTCCCCACCGGGCCGTGAAGCAGGAGAACGCGCTTCTCCACGCCGTAGCCGTAGGCGGCGGACTTCAGGTTGGAAACGAGCTTCATCAAGGCTCTTGTCAACCCGTAGATCGCGTCCTTGCCGACGCCATGGAGATCGTCGAAGAAGTTGTATCGCACAAGGCTGTCCTTGGGATCCCCCACCTCGCGCAGTCCGTGATACAGGATCATGTCATAGAGCCGCTGGAAGGAGTTCCGGACGACTCGCGGATTCTTCATGACAATGTCCAGATATTCCTGGAACGTTCCGTCCCAGTGAAGCTCCCTGAAGGTCTTGGCATTGAAAGTCTGGTCGATGAGCGAAACGTAGTCGTTCTGGCTTTCCGCCATCAGTTCCTCCTGCCCAAATCCGGCGCTTTTCTTAGCTGATTCATACGAATACCGCTGGATCCACCTGGATCGGAACGGCAATACAGACCGCCATCGTATTGCGACCCGCCGTCAATTTCCGCACCGTCGAATTATACTAGAATCGACTCTCGGATCGGCACACAAAACCGCTCTGGAAGCTGGCGGGCGCGCCCGCCTATCTCCTTATCGTATTAAACTCAACGACCTCTTGAATGCAATATCAGGGGGGGGAGGATGGCAACGGTCACGTCTTCACCTGCCCCGGAATCTGCTGACAAAAAAAAGGCGCCCGAAGGCGCCTTCTTTATGTCGTATCGAAGGGACTACTTGTTGATCACGTTCTCCTTGGCCCAGCCGAAGGTGAACGACTTGGGACGCTCGATCGACAGACCGAGAGCGCGCTCCCAGATCAGGGCGTTGAGGACGCCCATGGCACGGGAGACACCGAAGAGTACGGTGTAGAAGTCGTACTCGGTCATGCCGTAGTGGACGAGGAGGCAGCCGGAGTGGGCATCCACGTTGGGCCACGGGTTCTTCGCCTTGCCGTGCTCCCTGAGGATGTCGGGCGCCACCTCGTAGATGCCGCTCACCACCTTGAAGATCTCGTCGTCGGGGCAGTGCTTCAGGGCGAACTCCCTCTGGGCCGAGTAGCGGGGGTCGGTCTTCCGGAGCACGGCATGGCCGTAGCCGGGGATGACCTGGCCGGATTTCAGGGTATCCCAGAGGAACTTCTTCAGCTGTTCCTGGCTGGGAACGCCGCCGAGCTTCTCCTTGACTTCCATGATCCAGCGGAGCACCTCCTGGTTTGCCAGGCCGTGAAGAGGGCCGGCAAGACCGTTGATACCCGCCGACAGGGCGTAGTAGGCATCGGACAGGGTGGAACCCACGAGGCGGGTCGTGTGCGCCGAGACGTTGCCGCCTTCATGATCGCAGTGGATCGTGAGGTAGAGGCGCATCAGTTCCTTGAACTGCTCGTCCTCGTAGCCCATCATGTGGGCGAAATTGCCGGCCCAGTCGAGCTTGAGGTCGGCATCGATCTTCTGGTCGTTCTT
Source organism: uncultured Phycisphaerales bacterium (assembly GCA_964482235.1). Taxonomy (GTDB): domain Bacteria; phylum Planctomycetota; class B15-G4; order B15-G4; family CAYZWU01; genus CAYZWU01. Next base: position 55,161 of record CAYZWU010000001.1, on the reverse strand, counting down.
GTAGCCGCGGTTGTAGACCTTGGCGGCCAGCGCGGGGAGACGGCCCAGAAGGTTCATCACGTCCTCGTACATGGGATCCCAGTACTCGGTCTTCTTCATCCCCTCGCGATAGCTCTTGGCAAAAAGCGAATCCTTCTGCATCGAGAGGATACCGAGGGAGAACTGGGTCATGGGATGCATGTCCGTGGGAAGGCTGTCGAGCATCTTCACCGTGTAGTCGGGAAGCGCGCTTCTCTTCTGCCACTCCTCGGTGACTTCCTTGACCTCGTCATCGGTCGGGATGTCGCCGGTCAGAAGCAGATAGAAGATGCCTTCCGGCAGGGGCTCGTTGCCGCCGGGCGCCTTGGGGAGCTTCTCCTGGCACTCGGGAATGGTGAAGCCGCGGAAACGGATCCCCTCGTTGGGATCGAGAAGGGAGGCTTCCCACGTCATGCACTTGACGCCTCTGGCTCCGCCGTAAGCCTGGGCCAGCGTCACCTCGGAGACGATCTTGTCTCCGTGCGCCTTCAACGCTGTTCTCATCTCACCGGCAAGTGCGTCTGCTTTGGCTTTGAATTTCTCTTTGATCTTAGACATAAGAATCTCTCCTCCTTAATTCAAAAATCGACACGATATCAGTCCGTGAGGTTATATCCGAATCTCCCGAGTCGCAGTTTCCGCCAAACCCAACCTGTACAGAAGAGAGGCCCGAACGACAACCCGGTATGTTTTGTCAGAACAAGAGCGCCTATTCTAAAGAAATGAGGATCCTTCTTTCCACACCCAAAAGCAAATTTTGCCCCGATCCCGACGGGGTATCCCCGGATTTTTCTCTTAATATGAATTCTTTTATTTCATATCTTCTATAAGATCACTGTTCAACGGATCCACTGATCCCTTTCATATCTCATCGGGCTGAAAACGGTTCCGCCGGATGAGCCGGTAACCTTTTCGCAATGAGGCTGGAGTTGAGAATTATGCGTTCCTCTAGATCTGTCAAGATGTGGCTGATCGCCGTAAATGTCGTTCTATCCCTTGTCATAACGCTTTCGTGCTGCGGCCCCTCCGATCCCGACGGCTCGTCTAAAGCCCCTGAAGGCGGTTCGGTTGTGTCCGAAGCGGCCGGCAAGGTCGAGGAGCACACTGGAACAGCCGCCGGCCGCCCGACCCAGATGCTCGAATCGATCAAGCAGGGCATCGAGGAGAAGAAGGTCGTCATGGTCGAGCTCTACGACAAGGAGTGCGAGTACTGCCTCAAGATGGACCGCGTGCTGAAGAAGAAGTCCGTGAAGAATGCACTCGCGGACATCATTCATATCCGGGTGATCCCATACGACAAGGGCGTGATCGACGAGTTCGGCCTGACCCAGAGCCCGTCCTACATGTTCTTCGACCTGCAGGGCAAATACATGCCCGATTACCTGGACGGCTATCGTTCCTCCGGTCGGTTCGTCGCGGAAATCGAAAACTTCAAGCTGAGGGCACAGGGCAAGGAAGAGAAGCCTGTTCCCGAGTGCAACCATCCCGATTTCCAGAAGGGCTGACCCCTTCCCTAGGCTTTCGTGCAAAGCCTGAAAATCGCCTCGACCAGTTCATCGCACCGGTGACAAGGCCAGCGGTCCGTCCTTCCCCGAATCGCATGCCGGCCGGAAGCGGGCGGACGGACTATCCGGATCCGGCATGCCTCGAATCCGTACTGATCCGCAAGATCACGGCCAGCCAGAGGTAGAACACAAGGCCCGCTGCACCGTGGAGCAGCAGCAGCCCGGCCGGCCTCGCCTCCCCCGGCGCCTCGACAAGGACGCGGGCCGGATCGAGAACATCGAAGGGAGGTAGGATCAACCCGGGCAGGGGAGGAAAGAAAAGCGAGAACTGCCCGGCCACGATCAGGAAAAGGGCTGTCACGAAAGCGGTGACAGAGGGCAGGATCGAGTGCAGGGCGAGGACAAGTGCGGCGCAGATCCAGACAAGCAGGAGCGCATGGAGGACGGCAAGGATCAGCCTGTCCGGACCGAGTACGCCATCGGCCTCGTCCATGCCCGCTCCCGCCACAGCCAGATAGACTCCCCCGCAGACCAGGAAGTAGAGGGCCACGGCGCAGGCCGATCCCGAGAAGGTTCCCACGACCAGCGTCGTCGGCGAAAGGGGCAGTGCGTGGACCGCTTCGCTGCGGAACCGCGCGCCCCCCTGGTTGAAAGCCCTGGGCACGGCCGCCAGGCAGACGACCACGCCGCCGAGGAGAAGCGTGGATACGCCGGCTTCCAGATAGTGGACCGTGCCGGCCCTGATGCCGGGCGAGAAAGGGATCGTCCCCAGACCCGTGACGATCGCGGCAAGAAGGGAGAGGATGACGAAGCTCCTGGAGCGGATGATGATGCGGAACGACAGCTCGGCCACGGAGACTACATTTCCGAAAAAAGAGGGGCCTCGCGCCGGAACGGCACTGTCTCGCCTCACCGTCATACCGCGCACTCCACCATAGGTCATCGCGCTGCGAGGACCGAGTCATCGCGCTGCGAGGACCGAGCCGTGATGGCCCACCCGGGAAAGCAAACCGAAGGCCGCCCCGATAGGAGACGGGTTTCGAACGATCAGATGCCCCTGTCGAACAGGTTGAATCTGAGAATGCTCCAGATCGCGGAGAGACCGTCCTTCCAGTTGATCTTCTTTCCCTCCGAGTAGTCCCTCCCGTAGTAGGAAACGGGCACCTCGTAGATCCGGCATCCCATCCTGGCCACCTTGGCCGTCATCTCGGGCTCGATACCGAATCGGTTCGACTTGAGATGCAACTTCCGGACCACGTCAACCTTGAAGGCCTTGAAACAGGTCTCCATGTCCGTCAGGTTGAGGTTGGTCATCATGTTCGAGAGGAGGGTGAGGAGCTTGTTCACCACGTAGTGCCAGAAAAGATGGCAGCGGTGGATGCCCCCCTGGAAGCGGGAGCCGAACACCACGTCGGCGTTTCCCTCGATCAGCGGCTTGAGAAGAACGGGGTAGTCGTCCGGGGTATACTCGAGGTCGGCGTCCTGGATCAGGACGTAATCGCCCGTCACGTGCTGGAATCCGGTCCGCACCGCCGATCCCTTGCCGCCGTTCTTCTCGTGGAAGAAAGCCCTGGTGTCATTCCGATCGAGCTTCTCGAGAATTTCCCGGGTGCCGTCCGTCGATCCGTCGTCCACGATGATGATCTCGATGTCGAAGGGGACGGCAGCCACTTTCTCGATGACCTGAAGCACGGTTTCGTGTTCGTTGAAGACAGGCATTACCACTGAAAGCTTCATCTTATTCTCGATCGCCGCCGGGCTCCCTTGTTTTCGTCTCCTGCCGGAACGTCACGCGACCGTCATCCCGGTCACTTCACTGTAGATCCTCTTCAGGACGGCCACGTTCTCCTCGATCGACAACACGTTCTTCGGCGATGCGACCAGCCGCTGTCTGAGATCGTAATCGTCCTTCAGACGCTTCATCTTCTTGGCGAGATCGACCGAATCCTCCACGTTGAAGAGCAGCCCGGTCTCGCCGTCCTTGACGGCCGACGCCAGGGCCCCGAAGTTGGAGGCGATCAGGGCGGCCCCGCCCTGGAATCCTTCCATCGCCGTCATCGAAAAGGACTCGTACCAGAGCGACGGCATGACAAGGATGTCGATCTCCGAGAGGACGCGGGCCACGTCGACGTGCTCGTAGCGGCCGTGGAAAAGGATCGAGCTCTCCCAACCCTTCACCAGAACGGCCAGGCGGTGCCCGTAATTGGTGTCCTTGTAGAAGGGCGACACCTCGCCCCAGATGTGCAGGTTGCAGTCCGAACCGGCGATCATCTTGAAGGCCTCGATCAGGATGTGAACGCCCTTGGGCGGGATGACAGGCCCCATGTAGCCGAAACGGAGCACGGGCGATCGCATCCGGCGCATGTCCTCGAAGAGCGAACCGTCCAGGCCGTGAGGCACCACGGCCATGCGCGAGCCCGGGATCCCGTACCGCTCGTAGATCCTCTTCACGAAGATCGACGGGGCAAGCAGGCGGTCCACCCGGTCGAGGGTCCTGCGAACGGTGGCGTGATAGGTCTCGAGAAGCCCCTTGTCATGCTTGGTCGCCTCTTTCCTGGGAACGGCGCTGCCCCCCTGGAAAAAGGCGGGCCAGAGGCCGCGCAGGCAGAGCATGCACCGGTCCGGATCGATCTCGGGGCAGGTCTGGAGCGATGCGGTGATGCGCTGCGTCCTGGGGCAGCCCATCCAGTAGTCGTGCAGGGTCATGACCACGGGGATGCCGGCATCCCTGGCGCAGCTCACGATATCCATGGTGAGCGTCTGCAGATGGTGGATGTGCACCACGTCGGGGCCGAACTCGTTGAGGACTTCCCGGAAAACCCTGACGATGTTGGGATTGGAATAGAGCGTCTTGAACTCGGTGCAGTCCGAGAACTTGTAGTTCATCCTCACGACAGGGACCTGCTGGAACTCCGACCTCTCGATGGCGAACTCTTCCTTGGCCGGGGAGTATCCGCGGCAGAAGACGACGACATCATGCCCCTGGCGCCGCAGCGTTTTCGCGACGTAGAGCATGTGAAGCTCCATCCCCCCGATCTTGTCGGGGAGAAAACCCGATCCCACAAAGAGAATCTTCATGATGTCACCCGAATTTATTAAAAAAACCCATCAGGCTCCGGAGACCGGCCGACCGCCAGGGAAAGGGCTAGCGAGGCATTTGAAAGCGCAGATAATTATACGGACAGGTAAGGGGAAATGAACTCAATCATTTTTTTTTGCCCCACCCGGCTTCCGTACCTTCCGGTCCTTTTCTGGACTCGCCATTCCGGAAGGGTTAAAATCCGCCGGCCCGGTATCATTAGTATCGTGGAAAAGGAGCCCTCGCCTTGAGTCAGGAAGAACGGACGATCTACCTCGACAACGCAGCCACCACGGCTCTCGATCCCGAGGTTCTCGATTCGATGCTGCCCTTCCTGCAAGGCGGTTTCGCCAATCCGTCGTCGGCCCACTCCATGGGGCAGGCGGCGCGCCGCGCGCTGGACGAGGCCAGGGAGAAGGCTGCCGCGATCGTCGGAACGAAGCCGTCGCGCCTGATCTTCACCTCCGGCGGATCGGAATCGAACAACATGATCATCCGCGGCCTTTCACCGCGACTCAGGGAGAAGCGGCTGATCATGACCCGGCTCGAGCATCCTTCCGTGCAGCAGCCCGTCGCCTTTCTCAACGGCAAGGGATATGCGACGGCACTTGTTTCCAACGACTCGTCGGGCCGCGTGAACCTGGGCCGTCTCGAGGAGCTTCTCCTCGAGGAGAAATGCGGCCTCCTCTGCGTGATCCACGGCTCGAACGAGGTGGGCACCGTGCAGGACGCGGAGGCGATCGGCCGGCTGCTCCGCTCCGGAAGCCCGGAGACCTGGTTCCATCTCGATGCCGTCCAGTCCGCCGGCTACCTTCCGCTGGAAGCGGAAAAGTGGGGCGTCGATTCCATCACCATCTCGGCCCACAAGTTTCACGGACCCAAGGGATCCGGCCTGCTCGCTCTCTTCCGCGACGCGCCGATCGAGCCGCTGATCACGGGCGGCGGGCAGGAAGGCGGATATCGTTCCGGAACGGAAAACGTCGCCGCCGTCGTGGGCGGTGTGGAGGCCTTTGCCCGGGCGGCGGACAACCGCTCCGATCGCTCGACCCTCACGGCCATGCTGCGGGACGGGCTGAGGGACGCCGTCGCGCGTTCCGTGCCCGATGCGCTGTTCAACGGGGCGGAGGGGAGTTCCCTTCCCCACATCCTGAGCGTCTCCTTCAGCGGGCTCCTGGCCGAGGTCCTGCTTCATCACATGGAGAAGGAGGGGATCATGGTGTCCGCCGGCTCGGCCTGTCATTCCGGGCGGGCCGGGGTTTCCCCCACCATCGAGGCTCTCGGCCTGCCGTCCGGCCCGGCGCAGGGAACGATCCGCATGTCCCTCTCCCACCGGAACACGATTCAGGAGGTCGAAAGGGCGGCAAGGGTCGTGGCCGAACAGGTTTCGTACCTGAGGGAGATCGGAATCCAATGAAACATCTGCCCGTAGTCGTCGTGCGGTACTCTGAGATCGGCCTGAAGGGAGGCAACAGGCGCGATTTCGAGAAGCTCCTCGTCCGCAACCTGAAGCATGTCCTGAAGGACCTGCCGCACGGCCCGGTGGAGCGGCCGCGGGGCCGGGTCGTCGTCAGGGATCCCGGCGACCCCGCGGCGCTTGCCCGCGCCGCCGCCTCGGTCTTCGGCGTGGCCTCCGTCTCTCCCGCCCTGAGCACGGAACAGACGATCGACGAGATCGTCGACGCTTCCCGTGTCGTCCTCGGCGATTTCATGGCCGAAAATCCCGGCGACAGCCTGCTTCCCTTCCGGGTGAGCGGCCGGCGCAGCGAGAAGAGGTTCCCCCTCAACTCCATGGAGCTGGAGAGGCTCCTTGGCGGCAAGATGCTTCCCCTCTTTCCCAGGTTGAAGGTCGACCTCAGCCGGCCCGAGGTCGTCCTTGGCGTGGAGGTGCGGGAGAAGGAGGCTCTCGTCTTCTGTCGGCAGATCGAGGGTCCGGGCGGGCTGCCCGTGGGATCGCAGGGCACGGCCGTGGCACTCCTTTCCGGCGGCATCGATTCGCCGGTGGCCGCCTGGATGACCATGAAACGCGGGACGCGGGTGATCTTCATGAACTATCACTCCTATCCCTTCATCTCCGAGGCCAGCAGGACCAAGGTGGAGAAGATCGCCAGAAGCCTGGGCCGGTTCCAGCGCGGCACGCTCCTCGTCATCGCCCCCTTTGCCCCGATCCAGGTGGCGATCAAGAAGGAGTGCCCCGAACAGCTCCGCACGATCCTCTACCGCCGGATGATGATCCGCCTGGCCGAACGGCTGGCCGAGCGCGAGGGAGCCCTCGCCCTCGTCACGGGCGAAAGCCTCGGACAGGTGGCGTCCCAGACCCTGGAGAACATCCGGGCAATCGGGGAAGCGGCCGCCCTCCCCCTGCTCAGGCCGCTGATCGGCTTCGACAAGAGCGAGACGATCGACCTGGCGCGGCGGATCGGGACCTACGACATCTCGATCGAGCCGTACCCGGACTGCTGCACCGTGTTCCAGCCGAGGAAGCCGAAGATCAAGGCGACTCTCGAGGAGGTGGAGCGGGCCGAGGAGGCTCTCGACATCGAGGGGCTCGTCGATGAGTCGTTCTCATCGCTGGACGAGGAGAGGTTCTGATCGCAACGCCGCAAACCGGAATTTTCCCTCGCGCCGTGAGTGACCGTTGATCAGCAGCGACGCCTGCATGGTCACTCTGTCAAGCGTCCGCGTAATGTCCGGGTGCAGCCCTTTCTTCTATTGTATGGGGTAATGATACCCCATATCCAAGATACCCACGTCAGGAGTCCCATCCTTGTCCGTTGTCAACGGAAGCACCGGGATGAGTGGATCCGCCGCGTCGAGGCACGGGGATGGGGTCACCTGATCCAGAAATTTTGTCTCCCACTCCTCTCGAGGCTGAGGCTTCTCCTCGAACAGAGGATCAGCGTTGATCATGCCGTCGCCGGAATAGATGAGGCAACCGGTGTCGAGAAACACTTCGTTTTCATTTAGATCCGAGTACTCAATCGAAAGAAAGCTCGGAAAAACTGGTTCATCCCCAAAATCGATACATCCTTGCTCCGCCCCGGGATATTCTGAGCTGTTACCCCAGATGATCGTGTCCTTTATAGTGGGGTGCGAATTGTTCGTGATGCAGAAACCGCCGCCCTTGATATAGGCATGGTTATCGGAGATTGTGTTGCCCGAGAGGACAACATTCTGGTACGACAGCCTTATAATTATGCCTCCGCCCCGGCTGGCCTCGTTTGCCTGGATCAAGTTGTTCCTCACTACGATTTTATTTGTCAGGTCGTAGCCGTTGTCGATCCGGATGCCGCCGCCGCGCGTGGAACGCTCGGCCAGATCTGGATCCGCGAAGTTTCTGAAGATGACATTCCGCTCCACGAGTGTGGAGGAATGCACGTTGATCGAGATCCCCCCACCGTCTCCGCCTGATCTGTTATCACGGACGATGTTATTGCGAAAGGTGGATGAACTGTACTCCCGGTCGCACAATCCACCGCCGATTTCCGCCAGGTTTTCGTAGATTTCGTTGTTCTCCACCAGGGCGGAACAATGATCTGCGCAGTAAACGCCTCCGCCATGAGACTTGTAAGAACCTGGCGCAGTCGTCTTTCGGGCCTCGTTCGAGTGGATTTCGTTGTTGCAGATCGAAGGGGAGCACGTCATGCAGAGGATACCACCTCCTCCAACATAGTGCTGAGTACCCTCGGTCAGATTATCATGGATCTCGTTATTTTCGATTCTCGGGGAGTAGACCTGCCCCTCGATTCCGCGGCAGAAGATGCCGCCTCCTTGAATGGCGTTATTATCCCGGATGATATTGTATCCGATCGTGGGCTGGGCAGCTTCGCAGTAGATTCCGCCTCCGTATCTTTCGTATTGATTGATCGATGTGCCGCTCCCGTTCGTGATGGTGAAGCCAGCAAGAATGGAAGAAAGGCCTTCGTCGTTTTTGAAGGTCACGACGCTGCCGGCTTGACCACCGTCGATGATCGTGGCTTGAACGATGGCCGTGCTGTACGGATCCTCGCTGCGGACGGTGATGAGCTTGCCCGAAAAGTCGATATTCTCGAAGTATGTCCCCGGACTGACGAGGACAGTGTCCCCGTCAGTGGCCCAGTCTATGGCATCCTGGATTGAGGGAAAGGGGGCCGGAACCTTGAGTGTGGCTGAAAGAGCGATGGCCTCGAAACTCAGAAAAGAGATGATGATGAACAGCAGATGACGTCTGTACACGATGTTTCCTCCTCATGCGAATTTACCCTGAAAAGAATGGACACGCGCCCAGAGCATGTCCTGCCCAATAAGAAACGCTCAAGTCTCCAATAAGCAAGGCCTAGGGTAACCATAGGGGGGGGGGGATGTCAAGGTAAAAAAACCTTGGTGTTGGAATCATCCAACGAAAAGTCGACGCGGCGTATCGATGCGGCGGCTGTCGTACCAGACAGAGGAGCGCCGAGCGTTAAGCGCACTCCTCATTCCACATCGAGAACGAGCAGGTTAGTGAGCCTCGATCCCGGGGCAAGCGGGCCGATCAGGGCTTGCAGGTAGTGCTTCTCCCCAAAGAGCCAGCAGTCGGGGATCTTGACGGGAAGCTCAGAGATTCCGTTGCTACCCACAGCAGGCATCGCGAGTCTCGCTTCAAGGGGGAACTGGAGACACAGGTCACCGAAGGGCGTTCCCCGCGGCGGGTCCAGTTTTCCCGATCCGAGGGCCAGCTCCACCGGCGCGGCGCCCGGCGTGCCGACCACCTTGATCTTGCCCCAGGAGCCAGGGATCACGCTTCCGATGTAGTAGAGGTGCTCATGGAACTCGTCGCACCCCATGTCGACCATCGTGCCGGCAATCCGTGGATCCCCTTCGAAGTCCGCGGACGGCAGGCCGGATGCCGAACTGTCACCAGCTTCCCGGCACGGAGAGTCATGGGTCAGGTGATAGTCCCGTGTCTCGTGGGAGACAAACAGGGGATCCGAGTCGATGTTCCCGATCCCAGGCCAGCCGCCTCGGACGTTTGAGTACGTTATCACCGGGTCGTTGTACGCTACGAAGATTTCTCCGCCCGGGGGAATCGGATTGTTCCAGAAAATGGAATTGATAAACGTGGGATAGCCGTACCAGGCGTCGCAATAGAGCCCTGCCCCCTCGTACGCCCAGTTGTAGGCGATCGTGCAGTTCAAGAATGCGGCGTTCAGCTCGCAAAAGATGCCGCCTCCCTCTTCCGCCCTGTTATGGGCAATCACGCAGTTGGTGAGCTCTGGGCTGCACAACCAGATGTAGATCCCTCCTCCTCCCTGAAAAGCTCTATTACCGAAGATGGAGTTCCGCACCATCAAGACGTCGCCGTCAAAGCAGTAGATCCCACCGCCCTTGTATGCCTGGTTCTCCTCGATCGTGTTGTTCTCGAGCGTCAGGTTATACCCGAAGGTTTCATGGATGCAGATTCCTCCTCCATACCCCTTGTCATGTGTTGGAACCGAGTTCCCGCGAATCGTGTTTCCCGAGATGGTTACAGGGGAAAAGGATTTACAGCTCCAGTAGATCCCGCCTCCGTCCTCGCCGGCGGAGTTGTTCTCGATGAGGTTGTTCGTGATTTCCTGGGGGGGGGAAAGGCAGTAAATACCGCCCCCTCCACCCGTCTCGGCGATGTTTCCGGAGATCGTGTTGCCGATGATTCTGGGCCAGGAATCGTTGCACATGTCTACTCCCCCTCCCTGTCCCGTAGCCACATTATTATTGATCTCACAGCCGGATATCACCGGGGACGAATACTGGCACCCGATTCCGGCTGAGCCACCCGCCGAGTTACCCACAATCGAGCAGCCCGTTATCATGGCATTGGAATACCAGTTGAGGCGTATGGCACCTCCGCCAGAAGCATCGTTCTCTGTAAAAGTGCAGGCATCGATGACTGGAGATGAATTTTCGCAGTAGATCCCCCCTCCTCCATCCCATGATCCATGACATGTATTGCCTTGGAACGTAGTGGCAGCAATCTCTCCATCCGAGTAATCGTAAAGACACATACCGCCCCCGCCTTCAACTGCCGTGTTGTTCAGGAACATGCAATCCGTGATTTCGGGTATTGCATTTCTCGCCCCGACCCCCCCGCCATGGTCGGAAGCATTGTCCCTGATCGTGCAGCCGCGGATCGTGGCGCTGCTGTTCAGCAGGTAAATCCCCCCGCCCTCATACCAGCTTTGGGTGGGGTAGAAAGTCCCGGTCCCGTTGCGGATCGTGAAGCTGTCGAGGATCGAGGTCAGGCTCTCGCCGCTCTGGAAGGTCACTACGGATCCTGATCCGTTTCCGTCGATGACCGTCACCTCTGGCCCCTGCTCACTCTTCACAGTGATAACTTTCCCCAAAAAGTCGATCCTCTCGACATAGGTTCCCGGTCGAACGATAACCGTATCCCCATTCACGGCGCCATCGATTGCGTCCTGGATCGTCGCGTGGTCGTCAGGAACGTAGATCGTGGCTGAGAAACAGATCGCCTGGAAGAAAAGAAGGCCGGCAAGGAGTGACGGTATTTTCATGACTTTCCCCCCTTGGGCCGAGGTCAGGTGTCAAGTTCCCTATCAGTCAAAAATTATACGACAAGGCGCTGAAAAAAGAAAGGCATCCATGATACGTACCGGAGCAAATTCAACGTTTCGTGAGAATCGAAAAGTCGGTGGTAGGCCTGATATGGCATGCTATGGCATAGGATCCTACTGACTGAATCGACGATTTATGAGCAGGTTAGGGTGGAACGACGTATTCCAGAAAAAGTCACACATCGTCATTGAAGGGATGGGGAACGGTCTCGTTGGCCAGGAGACGGACGGTCCTGTAGGCGATCCGCGCGGCGTACTCGATCTGCTCCGGATCGATCTTGTCGGGTGTGTCCTTCGCCGTGCCGTGCCGCTCCTTCGGCCCCGTGGTGATCCAGAGCGACGGGATTCTCTTCTTGAGGAAGCAGTCGGCGTTGCTCGCCCACCTGTCGCCGTTCTTCCGGATCGATTCGAAGTCGGGAAAGACCACCCGGTCCTTCTCGCGGCGGCACGCCTTGACCAGGGACTTGGCGAGATCCTCGCCCGTTTCCGCGCCGACGACGGCCAGCCTGGCCTTGCCGTCGCCGCCGGGCAGGGAGAGCTTCCCTCCGACCATGGCCACGTCGACAACGACCCGTATCGCGTCGAGCTTGACCGGAGGCTCGACGAGAAAAGCCGTGGCGCCGGCCTGGGCCGGGATCTCCACGAGCTGCGAGGTGAGGAAGGCATCCCACTCGCCCGTTTCGACGAGGCCCTTGATGATGGCGTTGTTCAGATGTTCGTACCCCCTGCTGCTCCCTGTCCGCTGCATGAAGAGCCCCTCCTCCCCTGCGGGCAGGGCGGCGAAGATCACGGTGCGCCGCACGCCGCTCGCTCGAAGGGCGCGCGCCAGCTCCAGGAGCACGGCCACGCCCGAGGCGTTCCGGTCGGCGCCGGGAAAGACCGTCCCCGCCGCATCCCAGCCCGGTCCGTCGTACCGCGCCGTCACCAGCACGATCTCGCCGCTCATCCTGGAGTCCTTGCCGGGCAGCCGCCCCACGACGGCCAGCCCCGTCTTCTCGAGCGGGCCCTTGAGGGCCATCTCCCAGACCCTGTCCTCCTTCTCCGGGTTGATGTCCTTTTCCATCTCGTGAAGGAGCAGCGGGACCTCCACGATGCAGCTTTCGCCGACCGCGGGCTTCAATCCGGCCTTCTCGAAGGCGCCGGCAATCCAGGCCGCGGCAAGCCGGGCCTCGGGATTGAGGGTCATGCGCCCTTTCATCTGCTTCGAGCAGAGCATCTCCACATGCTGGACGAGGATCTTCCCCTTGATGCGGTTCTCGTAGCGATCCCCGGCCAGGACCGCGCCCGGCACGAGCAGTGCGAGCACGGCCAGGAGAAGTGTCGGCTTCTTTTTCATTTCTTTACCGTTGACGTTGAAGCGTCGAGCTCGGCGGTCTCGCCCGTGAGCGACTTGTACTTCCGGATGTAGTGGTTGATCACCATGCAAAAGGTGGCGTGGGACCAGGTGAGAGGAGAGACCGAGAGCGGTTCGCCGCTGTAGGGATTGTACTGCTCGGCCAGCAGACCGGCGGAAGATGTCCTGTCGACCACCCACCGGAAGATCTCGTGTGCCGACCGCAGTTCTTCCACGCTCCTGGCCGCCGCCACGGCGTGATCGGCCACCCAGAGCGTGCTGATGACCCATGGGTTGCCGGGGATCGACGCGATATCCCGGGAGATCTGGTGATACCGGTCGTCCTCGTACCGCGCCACGCCCCCGATGTCGCTGCGCACCCAGAGGCGATCCCGGATCTTCTTCATCGTGTTCATCACCCGGTAGTCGTCGGCAGGCAGCATGTCGAAGGCGAGAACGCCGTACGTCGAGCTTTCCACCGTGTCATCCTCCTCGATCTCGCCGGTCGATCCGATGGAGATCATCCTGAGAAAGTGGCCTTTCTCCTCGCTGTAGAGATACTTCGCCGTGGCCGCCTCGATCTCCTCGGCGGCCATCCGGTACCGCCGCGACTCCTGCGAGTTGCCCAGGACCGCGGCCATTGTGGAGGCGGCCTGCAGGCCGCCGTAGACCGCCGCGGCCGTGAAGGTGAAGATGCCGCGGCGCTCCTCCCATAGATCATAGGACGGCGCGGGAAGCTTGGTAACAGGATCGCGGTACTCCACCATGAAGTCGGCGCACTTTCGGATGAACTTGTGGTAGCAGTCGTCGAGGAACTCGATGTCCCTGTAGGTCTGGTAATGGTGGTTCAGGGCCCAGAGGACCAGTCCGGTCTCGTCCTCCTGGATCGGAAGCTGGACGCGGCTGTCGCTGTACCAGGGGTGCCAGCTCGACGCCAGCGTCTCGTCGGGGCTGTACTTGTGCAGGAAGTAGGGAAGGTTGCCGATCACGCGGCTGCAGTACATGAAGAAGCGGCGCGTGATCTCCCTGTAGCCGGCCAGGTCGAGCGCGTAGGAGATGAGGGCTCCATCGCGAGGCCACAGGTAGGAGTAGTGGTCGCGGTTGAACTTCAGGTAGTCGGTGTCGTTGGCGGCCAGGATCGCCCCGCGATTGTCGATCTGCGTCCGGATCACGAGGAGGGACCTCTTGTAGAGATCCACGACGTCCGGCTCGAGATCGCAGAAATCCTTCTCCTCCTTGTTGACCCACGAGTCCTGGTAGATGTAGGTCTCCTCGATCAGGTGCTCCACGCTCACCGTCTTGACTTCCCTGTCGAGCTCCTCGACATCCTCGCTGCTCCGCCCCGCCGCGATCCAGTAGCTGACCCAGCTCGTCTCGCCGGCATCGAGAAAGACCCGCAGGGATAGAGCGGAATCCACGTGCCCCTGGCTGATCGGAACCATCTGGAGATCGCCGTCCTCCATGTCCATCCACGAGTCCTTCTTCCCGACCTGGAACTGGTGGAGCCCCTCGGTGTCGGTCATGGCATCGATGAGGATGTAGATATCCCTCTTGTAATGGAGAAGGGCCTTGAGATTGGGATTGTAGAAGGCCGTGTCCCCGATATCCGACTCGAGGATCCGGAAGTCGTGATAGAAGAAGAGGCGGATCTCGCGCGGCCTGTCCTTGAGGTTCTCGATGCCGATGCGGTTGAGGAAGATGTCCTTGTACTTGTGCACGCATCCATGCATCCGGAGCCTGACGCCGAGCTCGTGGTTGACGAGGCGCACCCGGGTGACGTTGGTGTTCTGGAAGTACTCGAGCTTCCTCTCCCAGCTCGAGTCGACCCAGCGGAAGGTGTCGTCCACCCAGATGCCGATGCCGTTGCGAAATCCATTGATATGGTTGTAGAGCCCCACGTAGGGATAATAGAAATCCCGCATGTTGTAGTCCTGATCGAAGTTGATCAGGAGGTTTCCGTTTCCGAGAACTATTTCCCGCGGCATGGAAGCACCTCTCTCAGAATCACCAGGAACTCCCCTTCCATAAAAAATCATACATTATCGACGAAAAAAGAACGGGTCAAGCTGCGAGTGGAGGAATTCCGCCATCCGGTTCGGCCGCCGGACGGTCCGGACGGCGTCACGCCTCTTGTAATTGATCGGCCGGAGCAGTAACTTTTCATAAACGGCGGTCGGCAGAACTGGAGCTTCAGAGGCCGCTCCACGAGATCCGCCTTCGGTTCGGTGTGTGTCCAGGGCGGTCTCGTATAATCGATTAGGGGAAAAACTCCGTGAGAGTATTCATGCTGGGCTGGGAATATCCCCCGTACATGACCGGCGGCCTCGGCACGGCCTGCCACGGCCTCGTCAAGGCTCTTCTCGAGCAGGAGGCCGAAGTCACATTCGTCGTGCCCGGTGTGAAAAGCGATGTCCTGCCGTCGACCTACGATGCGGGCGCGCCGAAGGGGCTGTTCCATCTCGAGAGGGTCGGCCGGCCTCTCGATCCCTATCGACAGGAGCCGGTCCATCCGAAAACGACCAACACCCTCTTCGACTCGGGCAACGTGAAGAGAAGGGATCTCTATGCCGGCGATCTTCTGGGCTCCGTGGAGAACTTCACCGACGAGGTGGAGAGGATCGGCAGGGACAGGGAGTTCGACATCATCCACGCGCACGACTGGATGACCTTTCCCGCGGGGCTCCGTCTCCGCGAGATCACCGGGCGGCCGCTCGTGGTGCATCTCCACTCGACCGAGTACGACCGGTGCCTCTCCAAGGTGTGGCCGCCTGTCTGCGAGATCGAGGGGAACGGCCTGAACGAGGCGGACCGGGTGGTCACCGTATCGAATCGGAGCAAGCAGGGGATCCGCGAGCACTACGGCGTCGATGCCGCGAGGATCACGGTGATCCACAACGCCCTGAACCGCGACCATCTCGAGGTCAGGCGCTCCCTTCCCCTACCGGACCCGCCCGAGGGCAGGATCGTGCTCTTCCTGGGGCGGATCACGCTGCAGAAGGGACCCGAGTATTTCGTCGAGGCGGCCGGCCGCATCCTGCCGAAGCGGAACGACACGATCTTCGTCCTGGCCGGCACGGGAGAGATGGTGCCCCCCCTGATCGAGCGGGCGGCGGAGCTCGGAATCGCGGACAAGGTTCTCTTCACAGGCTTTCTCGAGGCGGAGCAGCTCCGCTGGATCCTCGAGGCGGCGGACATCTTCGTCATGCCCTCCGTGTCCGACCCCTTCGGCATCACCTGCCTCGAGGCGATGTACTGCGCCACGCCGGTGATCGTCTCGAAGCAGTCGGGAATCGCCGAGCTGGTCGAAAACGTGGAGAAAGTGGATTACTGGAAGGTGGACGAGATCGCGAAGAAGATCGCCTCCTTCCTGGACGACCCCGAGGCGGCGAAGAGCATGGGGAAGCGGGCATCGGAAGAGGCCAGGCGCATCACCTGGGACCGCCCTGCCGGGAAGTGCCTCGAGGTCTACGGGGAGATCCTGTCCTCGAGCGATCGGGCGAGGAAGCGGGATTAGGGATGGCCGACACTCTCTGCTTCTACTTCCAGATCCACCAGCCCTTCCGCATCCGGCCCTTCACCCTGCTCGACAGGGGCACGGGCTACTTCGATCATGAGCTCAACAGGAAGCACCTCCTGAGCGCGGTCCGGAAATGCTACCTGCCGGCCAACGCCCTCATGACGCGGCTGAGCCGGCGGCACGGAGACCGCTTCCGCGTCTCCTTCAGCATATCGGGAACCGCCCTGGAGCAGTTCGCGGCAGAGGGGCCCGAGGTGATCGAGTCGTTCCTCGATCTCGCGGAAGAGGCCGGAGTGGAGTTCCTCGGTGAGACGTGGTGCCACTCCCTGGCGTCGGTGTTCTCGCCGGACGAGTTCCTCGAGCAGGTGGCGTTCCACAGGGAGAGGACGGCGTCGCTCTTCGGCGCCGAGCCCCGGATCTTCCGGAACACCGAGCTGATCTACGACAACGACCTGGCCGCGGTCCTTTCGGGGATCGGATTTCGAGGCGTCCTCGCCGACGGCATCGAGCCTCTCCTGGAATCGAGATCGCCGAACCATCTCTACAGGTCCTCGCAGGGTGAGGTCCACCTCCTTTTGAGAAATCATTACTTCTCGGACAACATCGCCTTCCGGTACTCCGATCGAAACTGGAGCGGATGGCCCCTGCGGGCGGACAGGTTCGCCGGCGATCTCAGGAAGGAGCCCGGCGAGTTCGTCTGCCTCTTCATGGATTACGAGACCTTCGGGGAGCACCAGCGGAAGGAAACGGGAATCTTCGCCTTCATCGAAGAGGCGGTGGACACCTTCCTCTCCTCTGCCGGAACGAGGCTGGCCCTGCCGAGCGAGATCATTGCGAGCCATTCTTCCAGAGGCGTCTGCGATGCCGGGAAGATGGTCAGCTGGGCGGACGAGGCCCGCGACCTTTCCGCCTGGACGGGCAACACGATGCAGAAGACGGCCGCCGCGGAGCTGTACGGCCTGGAAGGGAAGGTCAAGGCCTCAGGAAACCGGGATCTGCTCGACGACTGGAGAAAACTCCTGGCCTCGGACCACCTCTACTACATCAGCACCAAGGAGGCGGCGGACGGTTCGGTGCACGATTACTTCAGCCCCTTTCCCACGCCCCACGACGCTTTCGCCTCGTTCATGAACATCCTGCACGACCTGAAAAGGAGAGTGGCGGACGCGCAGGGAGGCGGCTGACAAGGGAGGTCGATCGTACGTTCGAGGAGATTGGCGGTCGCTCCGGGAGACGGCGGCCGGGGGCCGGTCACTTGAGCGTATCCGGAACCCTGGACTCCGTCTTGAGCTCCATCGCCTTGCGATGGCGCTCCTTGAACTCCTCGGACGGCGAGAACTCCCCTACCTGCAGCTCGAGCTTCTTGAGGATCAGGCCGGCCACCTCGTCGTCCCACCCGTACTCCTCCCATCCTTCGCTCAGCTCCGGCGTCATCAGGCGGTACCCTTCCCTGTTCGCCTCCTGATCGATCCTCACGCAGACCGTGAAGCCTTCCCCCTCGTCCAAGGGATCGATCTTGGCCTCCACCATCCGCCTGATGGGAAAGCGACCCACGTCGGTCATCTTGTCGTAGTTCCAGTCCGATTCGATGGTGCCCTCGTGCATGTCGTTGGCGGCGATCTTGAACCCTTCCCCGCAGATCGTCTGCTGGGTCAGGTTGTAGAGATCGTAATAATTGATGGTATCCACATCGAGGGTGTGCCAGTGCGTGCCGCAGCCCCCGGCTGCAGCGAGGAGAAGAACGGCGGCGGCCTGAAGAAAAAAACGGTTCGTCGAGGACATGATGCCTCTCCTTCCAGCAGGACTGCTCGGAACGGGCAGCCGGTCAAGGGGCGGTCGAGCCGCCCGGCTGCTCCGATGGTCGTTCGGGCCGGGAACGTCTCTTCCCGGGCTCGAAGCACTTTATCAACGGACGGCCGGTAGTCGCCCATTTTCTTTTTTTTATCAATCCGCTCCCGCCCTGTCAATCGGCGTGAAGCCGGGGGGACGCTGCGCGAGACCGCCGCGCGAGCCCTCTTTCGAAACGATCGGCGCCGGGTTAATCCGAACATGTCATCGATTTCGTAACGAGGAGTCGTCAGGTGGGATGTGGCAAGGCGCGGTGCGCGATTCGACCGCAGGCCTGCCTATGACAGGTTGAGGATCGAATCGTGTGCTGCAACGCAGTCCACATCGCATCTGGCGATTCCGCAGTAGAAATCGATAACATGTTCGGATTAACATGATCGGAATGCAGATCGTCTCCGCTTCCCGCAGAACCGATATCCCGGCCCATTACGGCGGCTGGTTCCGGAGCCGCCTCGACGCCGGTTTCGCCGCATACCGCAACCCCTTCAGCGGCGAGATCCATCAGGTGAGCCTGAAGCCGGAGGACGTGATCGCCTTCCTCTTCTGGACCCGGAACGCGGGGCCGTCCCTTCCCCTCCTCGAGGAGCTCGAGAGAAGAGGATACAAGGCGAGCTTCCAGTACACCCTGACGGGATACGGCCCGCTGCTGGAGCCGGGAGTCTCCCCCCTCGAAAGCGCAGTCGACGGATTCAAGCGCCTCTCGGACATCGTCGGCCCCGGGTTCGTTCGCTGGCGCTACGACCCGATCATCCTCACGGAAAGGTGGGACCGCGGCTATCATCTTTGCCGTTTCGAGGCGCTTCTCGACCAGCTCGAGGGCCGGACCGACACCTGCCACACGAGCTTCGTGCAGTTCTACGCGAAGACGGCAAAGCGGTTTTCGCTGCTGGCGCAGGAGAAGGGCGTGACAGTCGACGATCCGCCGGACGAAGCGAAGATCGCCCTGGCCCGCGAGCTGCACGGCCTTGCGGCCTCGCGCGGCGTCGAGCTCGTGAGCTGCTGCTATCCCCTGCTCGACGAAGCCGGCATCGCCAGGGGGCGATGCGTCGATCCCGCCATGATCCGGGCGCTTCGCCCCGATCTCGACGACCTGCCGCTGAAGATCCGCCCCACGCGAAAGGGATGCGGCTGCGCCGAGAGCCGCGACATCGGAGCCTACGACACCTGCCCCGCCTCGTGCCTCTATTGCTATGCCGTGGGGAATCCGGAGAAGGCCCGCCTCCGGCACGAGAGGCATGATCCGGGAGCGGAGCGGCTTGGGATAAAAAGGCCGTGACAGGCCGGCTTCACGGAAAAATTTCGCCCAGCGCAGTGGAGTAGTTCTCGAGATCACCCCGCGAGAAGAGGACGAAGCGCACCTGGTCGATGCCGCGGCTCCCGCCGCCGAGGAAGCGGATCACGGCCTGAAGAGCCACCCTGGCCGCCTCCTCGACCGGATACCCGTACGCACCGGTGGAGATGGAGGGAAAGGAGATCGTCTTCAGCTCCTCGCCTGCCGCCAGGGCGAGGCAGCTTACGTAGCAGGAAGCCAGCGTGTCGGCCTCGCCGCTGCCGCCGCCCTTCCAGACGGGGCCGACGGTATGGATGACGCGGCCGGCCTTCAGGTCGCCGCCCGTCGTGGCCACCGCCTGTCCGGCGGGCAGGCGGTCGGTCTTCTCACGGATCGCCCGGCACTCCTCGAGAATCCGCGGCCCGCCGGCCGCATGGATCGCCCCGTCCACGCCGCCCCCGCCCAGAAGCGAGGAGTTTGCCGCATTGACGATAGCGTCGGTTTCCTCGAGCGTGATGTCGCCCTTGACGAGGCAGAGCTGGGTGCCGCTGACATTTACCTTCATGGAACCCTCCCTCTCCCGGGATCACTCGCCGCCGGCCCTACCCCTCGGCGGCGGCCCGGTCCTGTCCTTGCCGCGAAACGCGATCTTGATCGGCACCTCGCTGAAGGGAAGCTCTTCACGGAACCTGTTGGCCAGGTAGCGCCGGTAGTCGCGGTTGAAGTTCCGGATGTCGTTGACGAAGACGATGATCGTGGGCGGCGACACGGTGACCTGGGTGCCGAAGTAGATCCTGGCGAGCCGCGATCTGCGGATCTGGGGCGCGCGCTTCGCCAGGGCGCTCTTCAGCACCTCGTTGATCCTCGGCGTGGAGACCCTCACGGCAGCCTGGGCGCAGAGATCGGCCACGAGGTTGAAGGTGGACCTGACGTTGAATCCCGTCAACGAGGAGATGAACACGAGAGGAAAGAAGGTGAAGCCCGGCAGCCTGTCCGCCACGTACTCGGAGTACTCCTCGGGGGTATGATCCTTGGCCAGGTCCCACTTCGAGATGGCCAGGATGCACGGCTTGTACGACGTGAGGACGAGATCGGCGATCTTCTTGTCCACCGAGGAGATCTCCTGGGTGGCGTCGATCATCAGGATCACGACGTCGGAGCGGCGGACCGCCCTCTCGGCGCGCGCCTGCCCGTAGAACTCCACCGAGTCCTGGATCGCCCTCTTGCGCCGGATCCCCGCCGTGTCGATGATCACGAACTCGCGTCCATCCACCTTGAAGGCCACGTCCACCGAATCGCGCGTCGTGCCGGGCACGGAGGAGACGATGACCCTCTCCCCGGCCGCAAGACGGTTCACCAGGCTCGATTTGCCCGCGTTCATCCGGCCCACCACGGCCACCTTGATCTTCTCCGGCTCGGCGTCGGACTCCCGGTCTCCTTCGGATTCGTCCTCGGGAAGGAGATCGAGCGCCGCTTCCAGGGCGGTGAAGATGCCCCGCGACTCGTGGGCCGAGACGGCGAAAGGCTCGCCGAAACCCAGGACGTGGAACTGGTGGCGCTCCTCCTCGAGGAATCTCGAGTCCGCCTTGTTGGCCACCAGGAGAACGGGCTTGCGGCAGTTTCGCAACCGGTCGGCCACTTCCCTGTCGAGGGTGGTCACGCCGTCGCGGACGTCGACGATGAAGATCACCACGTCGGCCAGGTCGAGAGCGATCTCGATCTGCCTCTCGATCTCGTCCTTGAGAAGGGTCTGGTCGACCAGGCCGATCCCGCCGGTGTCGATCAGCTCGAAGGGGCGCCCGCCGTGGGTCACCTCCGCCGAGACCCTGTCCCGCGTCACGCCGGCCATGGGATCGACGATGGAGACACGCTTGCCGAGAATGGCGTTGAAGTACGACGACTTGCCCACATTGGGGCGTCCGACGATGGCGAGGCACGGAAGATCTTGCATGGTTCAGCTCAACGACATGATCGTATGGATCTGGGGCACGACACGAACATCGCGAAGAAGCCCCCTGGCGGTCCGGAAGAGGTCGAGCAGGTAGATTCCGCCCCAGACCCGGCCCTCGCGGGTCACGGGCTGGAGGAACAGCGGAGCGTCGGGCCGAAGCTTCGCCACCCTGCCGGCCACCTCTTCAACCTCCCTGGCGGGAGTGTACTGATCCACGATCACCTTGACATAGAAATCGGTTTCCTTCAAAGCCTCGATGAACTTCTCGTGAAGGGGAAGGGTTCCGAGAAGTCCCGAGGTGGACGGGATCTTGAAATCCATGGAGACGAGATCGACCTTGCCGGCCAGCCGGCCCATGGCGACATCGTGGATCCCGGCCGTTTCCAGGAGAATGGGCTGAGCCGGAAAGGCAGCCTTGATCCGCGGCAGAAGATCCTCGAGAAAGTCGAACTGCTCCAGCGGCTCGCCGCCCGTCATTGCGAAGGAGTGGGCGCCGGGCATCCTGCGATCGTGCCGGACCAGGATCTCCAGAACCTCCTCGGCCGTGAGCTCCTTCTCGTGCCCCGGACCGACCGGCGCCTCGGCGTCGTCCCGCCGCTCGCCGAATCGTGCGGGAGTGTCGCAGAAGCGGCATCCCACGCTGCAGCCCTTCAGGCGGATGAAATGCTGGAATCTCCCGGCCCAGAGACCTTCCCCCTGTACGGAGTAGAAAATCTCCTGGACAAGACCTGCCTTACCCGTATCTCTCGTCTTCATGACCTTCCGCCGGTCTACCGTGCCAGATTGCGGAGGATCTCCACACCGCGCTCGAGCACGTCATCAGGAGCGGCAAAGGAGATCCTGAAGTGGCTGTCATGGCGGGAGAAAGCCGTTCCCGGCACGACGAGCACCTTTTCCTCGACAGCGCGGCTCACGAACTCGGCCCCGCTGATGCCGTTCGGCAGCTTGGGAAAGCAGTAGAAGCTCCCGTCCGGAACAACGATATCATACTCGTTCTTCAAGCCGTCGCAGATGAGATCCCTCTTCGCACGGTAGCGGTCGATGTACTCCTTCATGTCGAAATCGAGGGCGAAAAGCACCGCCTTCTGGGCGAAGGAAGGGGCGCAGACAAAGGAGAACTGCTGAAGGACCATCATCTTGTCCAGGATCTCCTTCGGGCCGGCGGCGAATCCCATGCGCCAGCCCGGCATCCCGTAGGTCTTGGAGAAACCGCCGAGAAGAACGAGCCGCTCGGGGCAGAACTCGCTGATGCTGTGGAACTTTGGCGCATAGATGAACCTGTCATAGATCTCGTCGCTCACCACGATGAGGTCGTTAGCCCTGGCCACCTCGGCGATCGTCTCGAGCTCTTTGGCCGTGAACACCGAACCGGTCGGGTTCGATGGGGAGTTGACGAGAAGGATCTTCGTCTTCGGCGTTATCCTCGATTCCAGCTCCTCGCGGCGGACCCTGAAGTCGGGGTAGAGATCATAGTAGCTGGGCACACCGTCGCAGAGCTGGGTCAGGATCTTGTACATCACGAAATAGGGATCAGGGAGAAGCACCTCGTCCCCGGGATCGATCAGGCAGAGGAAGGAGAGAAGGAGCCCGCCCGACACGCCGCAAGTGACAAGGGACGCCTCGGGTTCGTACCCGTAACGCTTGAGGAGATCAGCCTTTATCGCCTCGTTGAGCTCCGGGATCCCCTGGGTGACCGTGTACTTGTTGAACCCGTCCCGCATGGCCTTGACAGCCTCGTCCTTGATCGGATCGGGAACATCGAAGTCCGCCTGGCCGATGCTGAGGTTGATCGGGTCCTTCATCGAGTTGACGAGTTCGAATATCTTGCGAATGCCGCTGGCCTCAATGTCTTTGGCTCTCTTCGAAAGCATCTAAGCTCCTTCTCAACCGCTGCCCGGATTCCTGCCGCCCTCTGCTGGATCCTGGAAACAGGCCATTATATGATTTCCTGCATCAGGACGCAGAACCAATTCCGCAAGAAAAGAAGGGAAAGGTCGCCACGAGTCAAGCAATGCTCGACCGATGGACCGGCTCCGGATAGTCTTCCCGATTGACACTTCCGGCGGATTGTTGAGGGGGAAAAGTGATGCGGAGAACCGTGACGCGCTCTGCTGCTTCGGACTGCCGCTATTTCTTCTTGCCGATCCTGTACGTAGTTCTGACCTTGGGAAGACCGAAAACGGAGCGGCCCTCATTGAAACGGTTGTCTTTTTTCAGTGCTTCGATGCGCTCCAGGCGGGTCCAGACGTTTCTTGACCTTTGAAGCTTGACCTTGGAAACGAGACTCTTGTGAATGGACACGGCTCTATCACCTCTTTGCGATTCTAAACCTTGATTGCCACCGGAACCGGCTCCCTATCTCTGGGGATGCCGCGTGACCCAGGCTGTCTTGAAGGGACTCTTGTCTCCTCCCGGGAAGTCGTTTATACTTCTCAACCGATCCCACAGCCTGAGCAGGTCCGGATGATCTTCACGATCATAAGAACCGACCATGATAGCACAGGTTTTGCTCTTCCTGTAATGATAATTAACGACATTTTTGTATCCGCGCCTGATCAGCTCGTCGCGGGCCGATTCAGCGGAGCTACGCCCCCCCTCGGAGTAGCTGGCCACCTGAACAGCATAAGTCCCACCTAATTTTTCAATTACAGCGGACCCCCCAGTTCTCGATCCGCCGGACTCATCCCGGGGCCGATCAGGCTGCTGTACGGTCTTCCCCGAATCGCCGATCAGCTCCGGTCTCGACCGCTCGAGAGAGAGACCGGGATCGTCCTTCACACCGGATCCCTTGTAGTAGCCGCCGAAATAGCCGGCAATGATCAGGGAGACGGTGACGAACAGGACAAGAAGGACATGATTCATCGTCAGGGTGATCTTGAACTCGCCCGGTCCACGGCCGTTCGGCAGAGGCGCCGTGCTCCTCTTCGATCGAGACGCCTGGTCGGCTTTCCGCTGCTTCGAGGCCAGTCCGGACCGCAAGCCGGCCAGCAACCCGCCTCCCTTGCGAGGGGACGATCCACCGGTCGCCTTCTTCTTTTTCGAAGCCGAGCCGCCGTCCTGAAGCACTTTTCCCGATTCCCGGAAGATTTCGAGCGGGTGCTTTCTCCGTGGCATGACATAACCCTCCCCGTCATGACATTTGAGGTGAATTGAGCGGGTGTCGAGACCACACCGCACCAGCATGTGAAACGAAATTATCATTTTACCGGGGGAGGATCAATGGCCTCCCTGGGAGGAAATCATCTCGAGGGAGTAAATGAGCTCGTTGTAGAAATAGGGGATGCCCTGTCGATCGTGAAGGCTGCGGATCGCCGCGTGGAATGACTCGTAGATGGCGGCCGTTGCCTCGGACAGGTCCGGGTTGCAGAAATAGCAGCGGCAGCCGAGCGCCCTGCCGTTTCGCGCGGTGCACCTGTCGCCCACGAGAAAAGGGCAGGCATCCTCCTGCTCAGGCGTGAGGGTCGAGCCGTCGTTGTCGCGCAGGAGCATGGCCTTTTCCAGGCGGGTGAGGTAGAGCCGGATCCCCGACTCGCCGAACCGGCAGCAGGCGCCATCGCCGCGGCACACGCCGCCCAGGGCATCGAGAGCCTTCTCGACAGCCTTGTACAGCTCTTCGAGCTCGCGGAGAGCGGCTTCAGGAACGGGAATGGTGATGCGCTTCACCGGCGCTTCTTTCTCCTGCTGCGGGCGCTTCGTCCCTTGATCAGCCCGCCCTTCTTGGAATTGCGCGGCTCCTCATCCTCGTCATCCTCGAGGTAGGGGCCCTTCAGCAGCTCTTCCTCGTCCCTCTCCTCCAGATCGGGCCTGAAGTGGAGGGTCTTCTTGCCCCGGATCTTGTCCTCGATGTCGTGAACCAGCTCCAAGGGATCCTGGTACCGGATGTCCCGATCCTTGACCATCATCTTCTCGATGAAATAGTGCATGTGGGGCGAGACCTTCCTGCCCTTGAGCGCCTTGGAGGAAAGGGTGCCGAGGATGTGCTTCGTCATGACGTCCTCGTCCGTCTCCCCGCTGAAAGGCAGCTCCCCCAGCACCAGCTGGTAGAGAGTGGCGCCCAGCGAGTAGATATCGCTCCGAACATCGAGATCGGTCTGGCCGCGGGCCTGCTCCGGGGAGATGAAGTGCGCCGTGCCGAGAGTGGTGTCGCTCAGGGCGGCTTTCCCCTCCCCCTTCTTGTCGCCGTCGAGGACCGTGGCCAGGCCCAGATCGATCAGCTTGACCGTGTTGTCGCGCTTGAGCATCAGGTTGCCGGGCTTGATGTCGCGGTGGAGGATGTTGCGGCTCTTCATGTACTCGATCGCCCTCGCGCTCTGGAGGATGATGTAGAGCGCGGCATCCTCGTCGAAGATCATGTCCTTCCGGATCAGGTCATGAAGCGATTCGCCCTCGATGAACTCCATGATGAAGACGTACTGCCCCTTCACCGTGCCGGCGCGGTATCCCTTCACCACGTTGGGGTGATCGAGGTCGATGAGGATGTTCGATTCGCGCAGGAAAGAGGTGCGGATCTTCGGATCGGCGGCCGGCTCCCCCTTCAGGATCTTCACGGCGACGGACCGGTCCTCTGCCGCTTCATGATAATGGAAGACATTGGACATGCCGCCCTCGCCGACCTTGCCCCGGAGCTCGTACCCCGGCATGACCGGCACCTTCTCACCCCCGCTGAGCTTGAGGAGATCCAGCCTCTCCCGGGTGATCAGCTTCAGCTTCAAGGCGATATCGGTGAGGCCGACATCCTGCCCCTTGGCGGCGAGTTTCTCGCGCACCTGCAAGCATCTCTGCACATCAGCTTTTTCGATGACGCCCTTGATGACCAGCAGGGCGAAAAACTTCATTTCCGTTTCTAGAGACATAGGCTCTTTACTCTTGTGCCAGACGAACCGGACAGGCAGTGTGGCATGCCTCTGGGCAGGACGCCGGGTGACACGAAGATAGGATACTACTGGCTGCCGATCCTCCGGTCAATTCCCAATTTGCGCCGAAATCGTTTTCCTGCCCGCCCCCTCCGCCCCCCTGCCTCGCCGCGCCGGACCGGCCTCCGGGACGCCCCGATTTTTAGGGCGCCGAATACTGGTTTCGATCTCAAGCAATCGCGCGGTCTGACCGAAGTAAGAGTCTGGATGAAGGGTTGGATATGGTTCTCGGACTGGAGAAGGGGATATTCCCGGGAGAAGGGCTAAAGTGAACCAGATGGAATGCCGCGTAGTACTGAAATACTGCGAGATCATCGACGAATTCATCAAGGTACGGCTGTTCACCGACGAGGACATCTGCGACCTCCTCAGCGTCAAGTCGGTTCCCAACAAGAAGGCCTATCAGCAGCTGGTGATCAACGCCTGCGTGATCAACTACCACGAAGACATCCTTCCGCTGTTCAAGAAATTCAGCAAGATATACAAGCCCGAGGCTCTCGAAGAGCTTCTCTACCAGATCTGCGTCGAGGTCAATCCTCACCTCGAGATCCATCAGGTCTCGATCCCTTTCGAGGACGAGAGCGGCGGCCTCGGCAGGCTGCATCTGATGTTCGAGAAGGACCAGCAGCAGAACAGCGAGTTCCAGAAAAAGATCCAGCAGATCGAAACCCAGCTGGGGAACATGATCATCGGGCAGGATGGAGCTATTCACATCATCTCCCAGTCGATCAAGAAGGCGGCGGCCGGATTGAACGATCCCCAGAAGCCGGTGGGCGTCTTCCTGCTCGTCGGCCCCACGGGAACCGGGAAGACGGAGACGGCGAAGGCCGTGGCGAAGCACCTCTACGGCGACCTGACCAAGCTGGTCCGCGTGGACTGCTCCGAGTTCGCCCTGCCCCATGAATACGCCAAGCTGATCGGCGCCCCTCCGGGATACATCGGCCACAACGAAGGCGGCTTTCTCACGGAGAGCGTTCGGGAGAAGAAGAGCTGCGTCATTCTCTTCGACGAGATCGAGAAGGCGCACCCCAAGGTTCACAACCTGCTGCTTCAGCTGATGGATGAGGGATTCCTCACTGACAGCAAGGGAAACAACGTCTCCTTCGCCAGGTGCATCATCTTCCTCACCTCGAACGTGGGCGTGAAGGACCTGGACAGGATGCGCAACAGGATGGGCTTCGACCTGGGCAAGCGGCAGATCCTCAAGAAGGATACCGCCCGCGACACGCTGATGATCGCCATGAAGCGGATCTTCCGTCCCGAGTTCATCAACAGGCTGGACGACACGATCATCTTCAACACCCTCACGAAGAGCGACTGCGTCAAGATCGCCCGCAACCAGCTCAAGGAAGTGGCATCGTATCTCGCCGTCACGGAGATCGACCTGAAGTTCACGTCCGACGTGGAGAAGTACGTGGGCGAGGAGGGATTCAGCGCCGAGTTCGGGGCGCGCGAGCTCCGCAGGCTCATTCTCTCCCAGATCGTCAATCCGCTCTCGGACAAGATCCTGGCCGGCGAATTCTGCGCCGGCGACACCGTGGTGACGAACCTGAAGGATGGACGCTTCACCTTCACCGCCAAGAAGACGCAGAAGCCGGCGGGGAAGAAGAAGAAGAAGAAGAGCAAGAAGAACACCGAGGATCAGGCCAGGATTCTGCTCCCTGCCGGAACGGGCCGGGACGCCGCGCCGCTGGAGAACTGAGCCTTCGCCGTCAAAACTTGACATGCCTGGCCGCGCTGTGCTATCTCTGGCCTCATTACGTAGCGTGCGCACCCTCTGAAACAGGCAGAATCTGATGAACATCCCCGTCGCCGCCCTGATCCTGGCGGCCCTGCTGATTCCCCTTGACAGCGACGATCTGCCGCCGGGCACGGTGGCCGTCGTCAACGGCAGCCCCATCACCGAATCGGAATTCCACGCCCACATAGCCGCGAAGCCCGAGGGCATCGAGGAGGGCGCCGCCCTGATCGAGCAGATGATCCGCGAGAAGGCGATCGAGCAGGAGGCGGAAAAGCGGGGCGTCCGCATCACCGTGGCGATGCTCAGGTCGTGCACCGAGAAGCAGGACAGACAGATCAGGCTCCAGACCAACGGCGAGATGGGGCTTCTCGACTATCTCCGAGAGCAGGGAAAGGACGAGAAGGAGTTCTTCAGGCTGCTGGATCTCCACATCCGGCACGAGGAGATGGCGCGGATCGACTTCGGGCTCGATCGATCGGCCGACGTGCCCATCGAGAAGCTGAACCTCTGGATGAAGGAGCTCCTCTCCCGCAAGAAGATCGTCCGCGAAGAAACCGGGCAGAACGCCGTTGCCAGGGTGGACGACGAGATCGTCTCGCGCAGGGATTTCGGCAGGCGGCTTGCCGCCCACCTGGGCGAGAAGACCGCGGCCGGCTTCCTTACCGAGATGATCGGAATCCGCCTCATCCTGGCCCGCGCCGAGGCGATGGAGATCGCCCTGACGGAGGAGGAGATCGATGCGGAGTTCGCCGAGCGCGACAGGAAGCTGAAATCCCGAACCGGTCTGGAGGGGGTCTCCTACGGCGACTACCTGAAGGCCGCCACGGGACAGGATATGGAGAGCCTGAGGAAAAGCGACAAGTTCCGCGCGGAGATGCTGTTCAAGAAGATCGCCGGGATCCTGCTTGCCGAGAAGGACCTGGAGGCCTTTTTCGATAACAAGAAGAAGATCTACGAGCAGCGGCACGGCCGGGCCGCCCGGGTCTCCACGATCTTTCTCAAGGCGGCCCATTTCTCGAACCAGCACGTGTCGCGCACCTTCGAGCAGGCCGAGAGGGAGCTCGACACCATCGCCCAGCGAATCAGGAAAGGCGAGAACACCTTCGAGAACATGGCCCGCTTCTACTCGGAGCACCAGTCGGCGGAGAAGGGTGGGGATCTGGGATTTCTGCCCCCGGGCAAGGGCGATCCCGGCGCCATCGGCCAGGCCGCGATCGAGGTGGGTGTGGGCGATATCGCCGGCCCCATCAAGACGTCCCAGGGAACCCATCTCGTCATGGTGATGGACAAGAGAGGGCCGGTGGAGTACAAGGCTATCCGGGAAATCGTCGTCCGCGATGCGCGCCAGGATCTCTACGCCTCCTTCATCCGCGAAGCCGAGATCGTGCGGAAGTTCTGACGAGCCCTTCGCGGGACGCGCATCCGCAGCCTCGGGGCGCACCCCCCCGATAGAACAAGGAATCCTTGACCATGAGCCGCAGCCGATCCATCACCGCCCGGATCATCGCGAAGCCGATCACGGTCTTCATGATCTTCCTCTCCCTGATCGGCACGGGGATCATCGCCTACTTCAAGATCCCCATCAACCTGCTGCCCGACGGATTCTCGGCCCGCCACATCACCATCTGGATCCCGATCCCCGACTCGTCGCCGGCCGAGAACGAGGATGACATCACGAAGCCGGTGGAGGAGATCATCCGCTCCATCCCCGGAGTCCTCGGCATCACCTCCTTTTCCGGCGAGTTCGGCAGCCAGATCAACGTGGAGTTCGGACCGAAGACCGACATGGACATGGCCTACTCGGAGATCAAGGACCGGGTAGAGAGGATCAAGCACAACTTCCCTGACAGGGTCGACCGCTATTACTGCTTCCGGTTCAACCTGAGCACAGACCTGCCGATCGTCGGTTTCGCGGCGCTCTACGAGGAATCGCTCGAGAACCCCTTCTTCCTGGCCGAGGAGATCATCAAGACCCGCCTCGAAGGTGTGGACGGCGTGGCCCGGGTCGAAGTCGAGGGAATCGTGGACGATGCGATCCGCGTCTTCCTCGATCCGGCCAAGGTGGAGGGGCACAAGGTCGATCTCTACCGCCTGATCACCAGCATGGCCACGGACAACTTCATCGTGCCGGCCGGGCGGATCACCGACGGGACGCGGCGCTGCAGCCTCAGGATCGATTCAAAGTACAAGACCCTGGCCGAGGTGGAAGAGATCTCGGTGGACGGCTCGCTCAAGATCAAGGACATCGGCGAGGTGGTCCTGGGGCGCACCTACCGGAGCAATGTCTTTCGCGTGAACGGCAAGGAGGCGCTGGCCTTCTGGATGTCCAAGGAGTCGCAGAAGAACACGGCCGAGGTCTGCGGCGGGATCGAGCAGGAGATCGAGGAGCTGAAGAAGGATCCCCGCCTCGCCGGATTCGAGTTCATCACCTTCTTCAACCAGAAGGAGATCATCGAATCGTCGCTGGACACGTTGAAATCGTCCATGACCTGGGGAGGGATCCTCGCCTTCCTCGTCCTGCTCGCCTTCCTGAGGCACGCGCGGGCCACGCTCATCGTGGCCATGGCCATCCCCACCTCGATCCTGATCGCCCTCGTGGTGTTCTACTTCACCGACCACACGATCAACATCATCTCCCTCTCGGGCTTCACCCTCGCCGTGGGCATGCTGGTGGACAACGCCATCGTGGTGAAGGAGAACATCTTCCGCTTCCGGGCCCAGGGCCTCGATCCGGCCGAGGCGGCTGCCCGCGGCGCAGCGGAGATCGGCACCGCCATCCTGATGGCGACCCTCACCACCATCGTGGTCTTCCTTCCCATGATCTTCCTGCCCGAGGACAAGGACGTGAAGCTCATCCTCGGGGAGATCGGCCTGCCGATCTCCTTCTCGCTGCTCGCATCCCTCCTCACGGCCCTGGCATTCATTCCCCTGGCCGCCACACTGCTCCTGCGCGGGAGGAAGGGCGGGGACGAATCGGCCGCCGCCTTCCTGAAGACCTACAACCGGCAGGGACGCATGGCCATGATCTACGAGAAGGGGATCCGGTGGGCGCTCACTCACCGCTTGACGGCGATGGTGATCGCCTTCTGCCTCTTCGCCACGACGTTCGAGGCCAACAAGCATGTGGAGTCGGCCATGGATGGCGGCGGCGGCGATTCGGGCGTCTCCGTCAGGGTCGATCTGCCGGACAACTACACCCTGGTCGAGGCGAACGACGTCTTCCGCAAGCTCGAGACCTTCTTTCAGGAGAAGTTCGAGGAGTACAAGATCGACGTCTACTTCTGCAACTTCGACGAGCGGAACGGGCGGTTCGTCTGCTACCTGCGCGACGACGCGGATTTCCAGTTCATCAAGAGCATGCCCAAGCGGCTCGGCAAGGAGCTGCCCAAGCTGCCCGGCGTCCGCTACGATCTCGGCCTCGAGGGCGGCGATTCGGAGCGGCGCGACTTCAGGATCGAGATCTCCGGGCCGGATAGCCGGCAGCTGGCGGATATCATCTTCGACATCAAGGAGAGGCTCCTTCTCATCCCCGAGATCACCAACGTCCGGACTGATATCGAGAAGGGGCGCGACGAGGTCCATATCGACGTGGACCGCGAGCTGGCCGAGAAGTTCCAGGTGAATCCCGCCGTGCTCCGGGGCACCGTGGCCTGGGGGCTCGGCGGACAGCGCCTTCCCGACTTCGACGACGAGGGACGGGAGGTGCGGATGCAGGTGGAGTACGAGGAGATCCCGGTGGAGAGCCTCGACGTGATCCGCAGGCTCGGCATCACGACGAACACGGGTGCGCGCGTCCCCCTGGCCTCCCTGGCCAAGCTCTCCGTGGGGCGCGGCCCGGCAATGATCGTCCGCCGCGACGGAAGGACGTCGATGGGGATCACGGTCACGCCGCTGGCGGACAACATCTACACCATCTCGCGCAAGGTCTCCGCGGTCCTCGAAGGGTACGACTTTCCCCGGGGATACGAGTGGAAGCAGAAGGGCGGAATCGACGAGCTCGAGGAGTTCCAGAAGGTGATCGTGGAAGCCCTCTTGCTCTCCTTGATCCTGATGTTCATCCTCATGGGCATCCTCTTCGAATCGTTCATTCTCCCCCTTTCCGTCCTCTTCTCGATCCCCTTCGCCTTCACGGGAAGCTACTGGCTCCTGGCCATCACCGGAATCCCAATGGATTTCAACGCCTACGTGGGCTTCTTCCTCCTGGCCGGCATCGTGGTCAACAACGCCATCGTGCTGATCGACCACATCAACCGGCTCAGAGGCGAAGGGCTCTCGCGGATCGACGCGGTCTCGCGGGGAGGGCGGGAGCGTCTCAGACCGATCTTCATGACGGCGCTGACCACGATCTCGGGGCTTCTCCCCATGACCATGCCGGCCCTCTTCAGCTCGAGCGAGGGGACATCGGTCTTCTCCTACCGGGCCCTGGCCGTCGTGGTGCTGGGCGGTCTGGCCCTTTCCACCTTCTTCACCCTTTTCGTTGTTCCCCTCACCTACTCGCTCTTCGACGATCTCGGACGGACCCTGCGCGCCTCGTTCCTGGGATCGATGGTCAAGGGGAAACGAAAAAAAAATCGGACTTCGTTGGCACTCCCCTCCTGATTCCGCGCTTTGAGTGATGAACCTGGATCGGACGACACACCCTTTCCCGGTGGAAGTCCGCGACCAGCGCCGAAGTGATGGCAGAACAACATCGATGGGAGTAATAATCATGAAACCGATCATCAAGAGTTCCATGCTGATTCTATTCGTCATCGCCCTTGCCGGAACGGTGTCGGCCCAGCATAGCCCCCTCGACCTGGCCGGCGGGAAAGCCGGGACGTGGGTCAACGGTCGGGTGCAGCCGGGGGGCAGCCCCGACATGGGCCACTCGATCTGGAACAACTCGGCTATCTCCTCGTGGTGGGCCTATCCCGAGCAGGGCTATCTCAACCTCGACTGGGGAGAGCTGCCTGACTCCAACACGGGGCTCCCGGTCCACGTGGTGGACGGATTCTCCTTCAGCTACGGCACTAACAACATGGACCAAGCGGGCGAGGACATCATCGTCTACTTCTTCGACAACTGCGTCGGCTGGGGCGACATCGGCTACATGGAGGGAAGCTTCCTCTTCCCCGGCCTTCCGAACGGCTGCTACCTGCCGACCCTTCCCCCGGGCATGGGTTGGAGCTGGACGATAACCAGCGATCTGGAAGGCACGGGATACGAGTTTCTCCTGGGAGGCAGCAGCGATCCGCTGCTCTACCGGAAAATAGGGCTGGGACTCTCGTTCCTGTCTCTTCCGACCATGGGCTCCACCGGCCCTGCCCTGGGCTTGCGACCCAACCAGGGCGGCAACGGCGACACGGGTACCGAGAACGTCTTCGACATCTACTACCCGGGCGGCCAGTACAACGGCACCTACTGGTTCGGAAGCACGGCCTGGGCCAGCTGGCCGGCCGAGATCTTCGCCGTGGAAGGGAGTCGAGGGAGCCTCACGACCTATGCTTTTCCTCAGTTGCCTGGAAACGACAACATCCTGACAGCGAGCACGGGCACGAGCTGGCCGTCGAACGGCGGGTTGGTGACTTTCTATTCCACCAGGATGCCCCCCTTCGACACCGAGCCCTGCAAGCTGTATGCCTCCCTTCAGAGCTCGAACAGCTATTATGCCCCCTACGACCTGACGCGCGTGATAGGCAACTTCATCGGCGGGACTCCCATCGCCATGAA
This sequence comes from uncultured Phycisphaerales bacterium, assembly GCA_964482235.1. GTDB lineage: Bacteria > Planctomycetota > B15-G4 > B15-G4 > CAYZWU01 > CAYZWU01. The sequence goes on along the minus strand of CAYZWU010000001.1, from coordinate 21,708 downwards.
TCCGCCATGGGGCAATGCCACGTGGTGCAACCTGACGGTGAGCATACCGGCGATGCCGCCCGGCTTCACCGCCTATTTCCAGGCCGTCCTGGGCGATCCTTCGACCCAGATGGACGCTACCCAGGGGCTCAAGGCCGAGTGGTGACCTGGGCGCACCAGAAAAAAAAGCCCCCTCCACGACGGAGGGGGCTTTGTGCTTGATACATCCTGAGCGACGATCGGTGATCGGGATTATCGTCAGGGAGTAACCTCGAAATCGAAGTAGTCGGCATTCCAGAGGTCGGCGGGCGGCATGCCGAGACGGACTCTCATCCGGTAGCTGCCGAGGGGCGCCGCCATGGGAATGTTATGGGCATGGGGATCAAGCATGACCTGGAGGGGGGTCAGGTTCAGCTGCTGGGTCGGACCGAGCGAGCGATATCCACCGGAGGGCAGTTCAACGTCGAGGAGCATGTAGACGGTGCGGTTGGAATTCATCCAGTTGGTCACCTCGATATCGAAAACGCACTGCGTGCCTCTCTGGAAGGAGGTGGCAGCGGGATCCATGTTCGCCGTCACGTCAGCCAGGTTGTTCTCGATCTGGTTCTTGATCGTGGTGTTGTTGTATCCCTCCATCCAGTACCTGACCGTCTGATCCATGTCGTGGTCGATCACGTAGTTCAGGGGGATGTAGCCGTTCTGACGGTACGAGCTGTAAACGGAACCGCTCGAGTCCCTCAGCATGAGGATGTTGGGGTACCAGTTCTGATAGGTCTGCACGGTGCTCAGGCTTTCCATGTAGTTAAGGCCCAGAACCTTGACTCCCTTGGCTGCATAGTCTTGGGCGATCGTGTTGATTTGCGGCAACTCCGCAACACAAGAACCTCACCACGAGGCCCAGAAATTGAGAAGGATGACCTTTCCTTCGTAATCGGAAAGCGAATGGGCCTTACCGTTTACGTCGTAAAGAGTGAAGTCGGGCGCCGGCGATCCGGTGCCGGGCCCCGCGAAAGCGGCGGGAGCCAGGCAGAGCGCCAGTGCCATGGCGGCGAAAGGTAGAATCTTTTTCATGGTTGTCTCCTCGAAACCAGATGAATACTTGCTCCAACGCACTAGAAAATCAGAACTCAGGATGATCAGGTCTTTTTAGGCAGAAGAATCATCTATTTAAGTAAAATTGCGTGGAAATGCAATAGCTAATCCCACTCTTTTGGTATGAGTTATCAATCTTCATTGATTTATCCTGATCACAAAACAACACATTTCTGTCTGGGATAACAGGTTCCGTTGATTGGGAGCTGCTCCGCTCTTTTTTTCCAAGAATGGAACAACCTCGGGGCGGGAAATCGCTTCCTTGATTGCGACACGGTGACGTAGAATGATCCGGTCCGTTGGAGACACTCAATTCCGGGTGTTTCAGATCGTGAAGGATGAACGGATCGATGAAAAAGCTGGCCCTGATCCTGTTGCTGACTGTTCCCCTGGCGGCCATCGCTGCGGACGAGAAAAAGCGGCTGCTGAAGGCCACGGAGAAGCTGAAGGAGGCCAGACGGGCTCTCGACGTGGCCGAATCGGAACTGGTGAGCACCTACAAGAGGCTGGAGAAGAGCTACGAAAGCATCTCGGGCCCCAACTGCCCCGAGTTTCTCCAGGTCCTCTGCCGTGTGTGGGCCGAGATGGAGCCGGAAGCGAAGGAAGTCTGGCAGAAGCTCAAGGGGACAGGCGGCAGCCGGGTGAGCGCGAAGCGCTTCGAGAACGAGTTTTCCGAGCCGCTGGCGCGCAAGGCGATGGATTCGACGGCAGCCACCCGTCACCTCCTCCATCCCTTCACCAAGATGGCCGCGGAGCTCTACTACAGCAGCATCCGTCATGGGGAAGCGGTGACGACCACGATGCTTCTCGATGAAGCGGGGCAGATCCTGACGCCCCGGACCCCCTTCCACGAGTTCTGGAACGAGCACATCTTCTCCAAGGTTCCCGAGGCCCAGAACTTCTCCAAGGCGAACGAGGGTTTTGCCGTTGCCAAGTCCGAGTGGAACCGCGCCTTCAAGCCGAACGAGTACGATGACCAGGGCCGCCGCCTGCCGCCCGGAATGGTCCTCGTTCAGGGCGACACCTACGTTGTCGGTCCAAACACGTGGTGGGAGAGGAAACGAAAACGCGTGAGAATCCGCGACGTCTACATCGACAAGTACGAAGTCACCAACAAGCAGTTCAACATCTTCCTGAAGACCCTCGACGAGGATACACGGCTGAGGTTCATGCCCTATTTCTGGCCGATCAGCAAGCTCGGAGAGCGCATCTACCCTGAAGACAGGGAGGACTATCCGGCAATCGGCGTCTCGTGGGAGGCGGCCAACGCCTACGCGGCATGGAAGGGGAAGCGGCTTCCCACGGAAGACGAGTGGGAGATCGCGGCAACGGGCGGCGACGGCCGTCTCTATCCCTGGGGGAACAAGTTCAATCCCGCAAACTGCAACACGAGGGAATCGGGCTATGCGGGAACGGTCGAAGTGGGCAGCTTCCGCTACGGCGTCTCGCCGGTGGGGTGCTACGACATGTCCGGCAACGCCGACGAATGGACCTGCTCCGATCAGGACGGAAACATCGTCACCAGCTACAAGGGGACCATCATGAACGTCACGATCCGGGGAGGCAGCTACAGGGAGGAATATATCCACGCATCGTGCCTCTCCAGGTGGATGGCTCCCATGGATCCCTACCAGGGAAACAATCCTTCCCGCAAGGTGATCGGCTTCCGGTGCGCCATGGATGCCAGGTAGCATGACCGCTTCGATGAACGACAAAGGAACGAAACCGGGCATCGGCTCCTACGGAGCTGTTTTTCTTCTGCTGGTGGAAGCCGTACTGGACCTGCTCCTGCTGCCATTCCGTTTCGCGCGATTTCTCGTGAACCGGAAGTCGATATGCCTGCGGATCCGGAACATGATCACGGACCGGACCGCCGTACCTGGAAAAGAATGAGATGCGAACGATCAAGGTGATTCACGACAGCAGCGAGTACTGTGTCATGGACAGCCTGAGTTCCGACGGAGTCCGGGAGATCACAGTCCTGATCGAACCCGAATCCCCGATCGTCACCAGGAAGAAGCAGGCTGTGCTCGTCCCAACCACCGAGGGGGCGCGCGTTCCGGTGATGCGGTGGATCGACGGCAGCAGCGAGCCGCTGATCGATCTGACGAAGCAGCAGGCGCGAGACCTCGAGAGTGTGATCGACTCCTTCCTCGTCGATCCTCCCAGGAACAGGAAAAAAGAAGGCGGCGCGGTCTTCTACTACAACAGCAGCCGGTATGGCGACCACCTCTTCACCCTGTCTGCCGCCCACCCCCACGGGCTGGCGGTCAACCTCTACACCTCCGGGGACGAAGCGGAAAAACGCGCCCTCGATGTTTCGGCGGAGCGGGGTCAGTACGAGACCAGGAGAACGGACGACATTCAGGAGTTCCTCTGCCGGACCGCCAATGAGGGCTACGCCGGCGCCGTGCTCGACGAGTGCTCCCCCATCTACTTCTGCCTCGACAGCGAAGGAACGCTCCGGTTCCTCATGATCATCCAGGACGAGGACGAGGAACCGATCGAGGTCCTTCTTCAGCCGGACGGCAGATGGCTGCCCCACGAGAGCGGCATGGAGCTCAATCTCTTCGGCGACCAGGCGGATTTCGATGCCGCCTCCCAGCGGCATCTGGGCGATGTCCCCTTCCTGGGCTGGGAGGGGGGCAAGGCGGGCTTCGTCACCATCGAGGCCATGGACGCCCCCGATACGCCGAAGCGTTTCCCCTTGAACGAGGCCGTTGCTGCAGGCGATTGCGAGGAGATGGCCGTCCTCTTCCTCGACAGCAAGAATGCAGTGGAGTTCATGCAGGGCCGCGGCGTCATGAGCTACAGCATCGCCGATGTCCTGGACGTGCCGGACTTCATCGAGAAGGCGTCGCAGGAGGGCCTGGCCGTGGTGCTCGAACCGGGCAACCACAGGGTTCGAAGCGGCATCTTCTGGTTCACCGAAGGCCGTGTCATTCTCGACTCCTTCTCCGGTTTCTGGAAGCTGGAAAAAGAGCATGGATTCACCCGTCTCACCTGAACCGGCGGACAGGAGTATCGCCCCATGAGCTCGAACGTGAATCAGATCCTCGATGCGCTGGCCGATCTGCCGGCCGTCCCCGTACTCGGAGGGCGCCGCGACGAGGAGATGCTCCGCACTGTTTCGCGCAGCATCGCCGATCTCGATCCCGTCGAATCGGACCTCGTGACAGCGGAGCGGGAGGTGCTGGACCGGAGCGCCGCACCCCAGCCCGGGCCTGTCCTGGCCGTGAAGATGGCCCGCTCCCTCGTGTCTGCGAAGACCTTTCCCTCCTCCCTGACGCTGCGCATCATCTTTCCCATGTTTCGCGAGAAGAACAGGCTGCTGCAGCCTGAGAGCCATCCCAACGGGGAGGATCTGCTCGCTGGCAAGATCCGGCAGCTCGACCATATCTTCGCTCGGAGTCCGGCGGACTGGAGCTTGACGGCGGTGGACGACGGCTGTCCCGAAGGCAGCGGCCGGTTCGCCGTCGAACAGCTGTCCCGATCGTTCCCGGACCGGCTGGATTCGGGCAAGGTCTCCGTGCTCTTTCTGGACGAGGCGGTACGGCGCGGCCTGCCGGAGGCGAAGGGAATCGACGACGCCTCGACCAGCCGCAAGGGCGGCAGCATCCTGTTCGGCCTCAGGATGGCGCTCAACGATTCGGGCGAGGACGACGTGCTCCTCTACACGGACGCCGACATGTCGACTCATCTCGGCCAGGTCGGGTTGCTGATCGAGCCCCTCGTGTCCGGCACGGCCGACATGATGGCCGGCTCGAGGCGCGAGTGGAACTCCGTGCAGATCAAGTCGAAGGCGCGCGACAGCCGCGGTCGAATCTTCATCCACCTCTGGAAAAGGATGCTGCCGCAGATCACGGGGATCATCGACTCCCAGGCATCGTTCAAGGCATTCCGGGCGAGGCACGCCGGCCCTGTGCTCGACGCGGCCAGGGAAACGGGGTTTGCCGTGGATCTGGAGCTTCTTCTCCTGGCCCACCTCAATCACCTGAGAGTGAAGAAATGCGGGATCTGCTGGATCGATTCGGAAGCCGAATCAGCCACGGCCGACCAGGACGTCCACCTGGACATGCTCCGGGCGGTGGCTGCCTTCCGCCGCCGCCATCTACCTCCGGACACGCCGGGCGCTTCGGTCATGAATCTCGTCGAGCGCCTCGACGGAAAGGCGTGGACCGAGATGCTGGCTAATCCCCCCCCCGAGATCGTGACTGCGAGGCTGGAGGAGCTGGGAGCTCCGGAGATCCTCTGATCCGAAGACCTTCCAGGTTTGACGCTTGCGCTATCGTTTCCTGGTCAGGCTGCTCAGGAATAGAGCCGCGTTCCGCCGCAGCTCCATGTCCAGCGATTCGTCGCGGCGCACATCGTTGAGCACTTTCCTTGAAAGCTCCGTGTTGATCGAGGCCAGGGCGGCCACGGCCGAGAGGGCTTGTGTCCTTTCGCCGCTCCGGATCACATCGGCAAGCCCGTCCACGGCACCCTGTGTCCTGTCCAGGATGAGCGACCTGATCGCCTGGTCGAGCACGCCCTCCTTCCGGCACCACATGACGCTCCGGATCGCCGCGACGCCCCTGCCCCGTCCCATGCTCCCGAGGACATGAAGGACGTTGGAGCGCGATGCCTTGCCCAGGCCGGCGAAATCGTCCACCAGGGTGCGGGGAGTGGATTCATCGCCCGTTGCTGCCAGGATGGCGGCGATCTGCTCGCGATGAAAGCCTCCGGCCGGACCGCGGACGGTGCGGATCAGCTCGTCGGTCATGCCGTCGGGCTGAACGCATCCGAGAGCATCGAGAAGAGTCTGCTGCAGAAGCGTTCCCGGTCGTGTGTCGCGATAACGATGGAGGAGACGACTCCTGTCGAGAGCGTCGAGGCGATCGAAGGCGCCGGGCGTGCGGACAGCGTCGACAAGTGCGCTGTGCAGAAGAGTGCTTCGGTTCGGTTCGAGGCCGGCAAAGAGACCGAGGGCCACGGCATCGGCTCTCTTGACAGGATCGGATCCTGCAGCGGCCTGGGCCCGGACCGTCTCGAGGATCAGGTCTCCCTCGTCCCCTTCGAGGGGCACGGCGCTCATCGGCGAGGCCAGAGCGATGTAGACCGACCCTCCCCTCTCTCCTCCGACGGCGGCGGCATCCATCCGCTTCAGGAAAAGGAGCGTGGGCTGGTTTGCGGCAACGTGAACGTGATAGCAGATGTTTCTGGGACAGACGAGCCTCACCGCTCCTTCAGGCAGCGTTCCCTTGATCAGCTCGATCCCGGCGACTCGGTGAAAGGCGTATCGATCGCTCTCCTGCCCGTCCCCGGTCACCGTTCCGGCCACGACGAGATCGGCGCCCTCGAGATTGAAGCCTATCGAGTTGGCGGATGCGGCCGATCCGGCCAGCATCAGAACAAAGGTCAAGACGACTATCTGCTTCATTTTCCCCTTTTCCCCATTTCCCCCTCGGCTCAGGGATTGTAGAAGGCCTTCTCTTCCAGGTACGCCTTGTTCAGGTTGTTGAATCGAGTCCCCGCCGCATTGGCGTACCAGAAGCACGTCGTGGGCCGCATGATATTCATGTCCGGCAGCGAGAAGAGCGAGGTGCTCGTCAGGCTGATGTGATTGCTGTCCGATCCCGGGAAGTGCGACGGATTCCCTCCGTGCAGCCCGTCAGGCGGCGCATTGTTGACGGCAAGACCGGTCGAGTGCCCCATCTCGTGAGCCGAGACCACGGCGATGTACCGGCTGAGCTTGTCCACGGCATCCAGGATCGCGTCGCGCCGGACAGCCAGGGCGCCGCCCACCTGGGGACCGGTCCCTGCGATATCCATCAGGATATCCTGGTCATCTCCTCCTTCGCCCACCGGCGTGCCGCGTCCGGAAATGAAATCGTCATAGGTGAGGCGGAAGAGGCTGTACTGGGACTGGTTCACCTCGAAGATGAAGATCCTCGTGGTGAAGATTCCGAGATTGGTGCCGGGATTGTAGGGATACGATCCCTTGTGGAGCACGTCGTTGTCCTGGCACCTGTTGCCACGATCGATGAAGGCGCACCCCAGAGCCATGATATCGCTGTCCCCGCCGATGGAGATCAGCGACTCGGTGTGGGAGCCGTACCAGACCTGGGGAGAGTTCCCGGGAAAGTATGCCCCTTCGGCGTGGGTGAACTCCATGTTCGCCCCTGCGAAGATCACGTCGCTCAGCTCCGTTTCCACGCCGTCGATCACCAGCGACCGGATGAATTCGTTCGAGTCGTAGGCTGTCCCTGTCACGGGGATGGGACTTTCGCAGTTGAGACCGAAGAGCAGAAGGTCCTCGTCGAAGTCGGATACACCGTTCGAGACCATGGTGGCCGTCACCAGGATGTTGTACGTTCCTGTGGCCGAGATGGTGTAGAGGTCCCTGCCGTAGATCAGCTTCCAGACCTGGCTCGGATTGACCGTCGTCTCGAAGGGTCTCTGCCCGTTCGTCGGAACGATCGCCTCGAAGGAGTAGCTCACTTCCGCCGAGCTGTTGCCGATGAAATCGTCCACCGCGGCGGTCAAAGTGACGGCGCCGGTGGGAAAGGTCATCGTCTCCGGGACGGAGTACGAGGCGCTCGCATCGTCGGCGTCGTTGAGTACGAGATAGGGGACCAGGTCGTCGCCGGCGGCAACGGTACCTCCGTCATAGGAAACGGCCACGGAGCTGCGGATCTCCATCGACTGGGGATTCACGCCGGATCCGCCGACGTCGTGATACTGCAGATCGATCTCGAAAGCCGTTACCGGAGTCCAGATGGTCCCGCCGGCAGCGCCCTGCCCGTTCAGGATCGCCGGGATTCCGCAGACCGTGAGCAGATCGATGATCGGATCATCGGACTCCAGCCTCGCGATCACGACGTAGTCGTCTACACCGGGCGAAGCAGGAAGATAGGGCTTGTTTCCGGCCAGGTCGATGATCGCGTCGTTTGCGGCCGGGATGTTGATCCTGGAGGAACCGGTGGTGAACACCGGATTCTGCCCCAGCTCGATCTCGAGGATCCTCGGATTCTCCACGGATACCGAGATGGAAATGGAGCCGTTCGTCCCGATCGTCTCGCCGGGCGTCCAGAACTCCACATCGCTGGCATTGAAGATGGGGCCGCTTTCCAGATCGACATCCTCGTTGAAGAGGAGAGCGAGCGTCTCGCCGGCCTGCGGAGCCCCGGTGCCATGATAGAAGGCGGCCACGAGATCGGGCTTGTCGTCGGGCAGAAGGGCGCCGTCCCCCCCCACGGCGACCACGGCCACACCGTCGCCAGGCGAATCGATCACGTTGCCGTTCAGATCCCGCACTCCGGAGACCGTGATCTGAGCCGGGACGCCGTACCTGAGATCGGGTGCGCCGCTCTGGTCGCAGACGATCGTGGTGGTCATGGTCACGGGATCGTAGCTGATCGAAGTCTCGGCCGGCAGAACGAGCTGCTGACCGAGAGGCTGCTCCAGGGCGAAGTTGGCGAGATTCTCGCCGTCGACCTGCATGATCGGCTCGTTGAAGACCATGGTCAGAATGTCGTTCAGGCCGTTCTCGACAGCCACGGCAGTGAAGTCGGCCAGCTGGGGAGGCGTCAGGTCTCCACGGTCGTTCAATACGGTGAAGTAGGGCGAAGGGAACGAATCCCCACCGGCGATTGTGATGCGCAGCTTCACCCCGTTGAGGTTCTGCCCCGGAATGTTCGAAGGCGCGTCGGAATCCCAGGAAAAGTAATGGATCTCTCCCGAAGGAGAAGCGGCAAGCCCGTTGAGCCCCTCCGTTGGGTTCGGCGACCCGCCCAAGAGCTCGGAGATATCCTCCGTGCAGGTCTGGTAGACCTCGCCCCCATCGACGGAGAATTCGATAGCGATGTTCAAGCGCCCGGCAACGGCGGAATACAGTATATATTCGACGATGATCGTCCCGTCAGCGTCGGGATCCGTGTCTCCGGAGAGATCGCCGAAGGCTACCGAAGCACCCGATGCGGCGCGCAGGTTCGCAGATGCTCCGCCTCCTCCACCACCGCCACCACAACCGCCTACGAATAAGGCGATTACAGCAGAAAATACAAAAACGTAACCGGAATATCTGTTGAGATGATTCTTGTGCATGTCCTCTATCCCTTTCCCTACCGTCTATTCGACCCCATCACTTACCAGCTTTAACAGATATGATTGATTATTGATTTTTTCTCGTAATCGGGCAGGACGGCCTTTCCTGTTCAGGGAATGCAGCAGATTTACAGCGATAAGTTGTGGGAAAAGGACAGGACGGACAGGGCGATCGATGCGCCCTCGCCGATTTTGGAGCCCATGGCCAGGGCAGCCCTCTTGTCGCTAGGGGGCATTGCGTAGTTTTTGCGGAAAAATCCCCCCCCTGCAGGAAGGAATGAAATCCCGGCACCTGTGCTGATTCTCGCCCTTTGATCCGCTCCGAAGCAGCGTGGGCAATTGAAAAGCCAGAGCAACCGCGCTAACGGACAGATTTCTGCTCACGCCGATCCTCTACCAGACGGGATAGAAGTATTGATATAAATACTTGTATTGAGATGAACTAGAAGGATAGCGGAAACCCGGGACATGAAACAGCCATCTCGCCTTGGCCAGATCGGCGTTCAGGAAAAAAACCGGGACAACATGAATCCCGACAAAACCGGAAGGAGAACGGACTCACGGCGGGCACTAAGCATTGATACCTAAAATTATTGGCCTGAAAATCAGGAAAGCCGGGCAAAACCCTTTACTCCGATCAGGGGCGTGGCTATAATGTTTTTAGGAGATGGGTGTAAAGATTAAAACATCTCCTGAATCGCTCTTTAATGATAAAGTTATCCCGATCATCCGGCCAGGGTTGTGTGCCAACACGTAAAATTTCTCATTCCTTCTTCTTCTTCCCCTTTTCCCGAAAACTCCTTGGCTCGGATGATTTTTTATTTTTGGACCGATTGCGCAGGCAAAGGCCGCTCAATCGGCGGCTAGCTCGGACTTCCGGTGTGCCTGGCAGATCGCCACTGCCATGGCATCGGACACGTCGCTCGTCTCGAACTGAAGTGCCTCCCCCAGAATGACATCCACCATTTCCTTGACCTGCTCCTTGGCTGCATTGCCCCGCCCTGTCACCGCCTTCTTGATCATGGCGGGTGCGTAACCCCTGACTGGAAGACCTTCGAGCGCCGCGGCCAGCAGGATCACTCCCCTGGCCTCGCTCATCTTTATGAGCGACAACGTGTTGGGCCCATGAAAAACCTCTTCCACAGCAACCATGTCCGGACCGGTCTTCCGGATCACTTCGCGGATCCCGCAGTGGATCTCCTTAAGGCGCTCGTCGATATCGGCTTTATTCGAAGGTCGAATCGTCCCGCAAGCCACGGCTTCGATTCGATTGCCCAGGGCATCGATCACTCCATACCCGATGATCCTCGTGCCTGGATCCACTCCTAGAATTCTCATATTGTCTCCAGAGACAGGGAATGATAATGATTAGAGACACGATTCGACCGGAAGCCGACGTCTCCGGTCACGGTATCGAGCCGCCTGGAATCTACCAAAAAGAGCGGGCTCAATGCCATGGATCCTTCTGACCATGTGACGGCAGATTCGCGGCGGTAGCAGCCCCCACCGCAAAGAGCGAGGATAGGGTATGAGCCAGTCTCAGTTCCACGGACCTCGAGTCGGAATCGGCTTTGATTATCACCCCTTCTCCGACTCGGGAATCCTGGTGCTCGGAGGCCTCGAGATCCCCGGTTTTTCTGCTCTCCATGGGTTCAGCGATGGAGACGTGCTCTCCCACGCCTTGATGGACGCGATCCTGGGAGCGGCCGGAGAGGTCGATCGCGGAACTCTCTATCCGGACACGGACGAGACATACAAGGAAACACCCAGCATCGAGCTGGCCCGGCAGGTCGTTCGCATGGTGCGGGAGCGGGGCTTCTGCATCGTCAACATCGATGCGGTTCTTGTCTGCACCCGGCCCCGGATCTCCACCTGGCGGCCCAGGATCCGCACCAGCCTGGCCAGGGCGGTGGGCATCGACACGACCTGCGTCAACCTCAAGGGGAAGAGCGGGATGAAGAGAGACCGGCAGGAAGATGGCGTGGAAGCGACTGCCGTGGCTCTGCTGGCTCAGGGATCGTGATCTACCGGTCAAGCACGAGGCGGTAGAGCTCCTCCACTCTGTCCGCCTGGGTTTCGAGCGAGTATTCCTCCACGGCCTTCTCCCTGGCACGGCGTCCCATCGAGATCGTGGCTTCCTCGTTCCGGGCCATCGTCACCATGGAATCAGCCAGGGCTTCCGCGATGGGATCAACGACGATGCCGCAGCGGCCGTCGTCCACCATCTCATCGAGCGGCGTCCGGCGCGACGCGATCACCGGGAGCCCCATGGCCATCTTCTCGCGAACAGCCCGGCAGGAACCGTCGCTGCCGGGCACCAGGAAAAGGGCGCTGTCGAGCGCCCGCAGAGTCCGGACGTACGACTCGCCCTGAATGTATCCGGTGAAGATCACATGATCCTGGAGTCCCATCCGCCGGGCCGGCTCCTTCGCCACCTCGTCCTGATGAGTGCCGCGGCCCACGATCACGAGCCTCAACCGGGGCTCCTCGCCCCTGGCTCTGCGAAAGGCATCGAGAAGGAGATCGAATTTCCTGTGGCGCTGCATGCGCGCCACGATCCCGAGGGCAAAATCGTTCTCGCCCAGCCCGAGGGCGCTCCTGCTCTTCCCGCGGTCAACGGCTCCCGGATCGAAACGCGCGATATCCACGCCGCCGGGCACGACGGCCATCCTCTTCGCGAGACGGGAATTCCGCCCGACAAGGAAGCGGCCTGCGTGATGCGAGATCACCGTGGCGCCTTGGGTGAAGCGCGAGAGGAGCCGGCCGGCTCGAAAGGAGTCCCCCGGCCCGTTGACATCGTAGTAGGACCTGACGATGGCAGGCCTCTCCTTCATCCAGAGGACGGCACCGGCAGCCACGAGATGGTCGTTCGGCAGGTGGCAATGAACGATGTCGAAACGCCCGTCCCGGAGAAAACGGCGCAGCTTCATCATATCCCGCGCGTTGTGGATCGGGTGAAAGTGCTTTTCAAGCCGGAAGCCATCGACGGGCTCGATCCCCCTCTCCCTTGCGTAGCTGGCAATCTCGTTGACCTCGAGGGGCCGCGGGAATCCGCCGGGAATGAAAACCGTCTCATGGCGACGATTCAAGGTGAGGCAGAGATTCAGGGCCGGCTCGGCCGGACCTGTCCATTTCCAGTTGCTGAACAGATGAACGACTTTCATCCGATGAGGGATACTCCGGTCTCGAATCCACGAACGGTCAAAGATGTTTCTTATAATATTCACCGCCCGTCCTGGACAATGTTAAAATCCGCTCAATCATGAAGATACTTCACATCAACACAGAACGTACCTGGCGGGGTGGAGAGCAGCAGACCCTCTATCTCGCCGAAGGATTGCACAAGCGAGGCTTCTATTCGGCGGTCGCCTGCCAGCCGGGCAAGGAGCTCGAGAAGAGGGCCGGTGAGAAGGGACTCAGACTCTTCCCGGTGACGATGCGGGCCGAATGGGATGTTCCGGCGGTGCTGCGGCTCAGGTCAATCATCAAGAAGGAAGCGATCGACATCGTTCACATGCACACGTCGCATGCCCACACGCTCGGCGTGGCTGCCGCCCGTCCCGGCCGCCTGGCCAGGACCGTTGTCGCCAGGCGCGTCGACTTCAGCATCTACCGCCACGCCCTTTCCCTGAGCGGATTGAAATACAAGTTCGGCGTGGACCGCTACATCGCCATCTCGAGGGCGATCCGCCAGGTCCTGATCAACGACGGCATCGCAGCCTCGAACATCGAGACCGTGCACAGCGGGATCGACCTCAACCGGTTCGAGGGTATCGAGAAGGCAGACGGAGACGCCGTTCGTGCCGAGCTCGGCCTCGGCCCTGCGACCCCTGTCGTGGGATGCGTGGCCCACTTCGCCTGGCACAAGGGGCTCGAGTATCTCGTGGACGCCGTTCCCCTGGCCGCCAAGACCATCCCCGAGGCCCGGTTCGTGATCGTCGGCGCCGGGAAGCTGGAAGAGGAGATCAAGGCCCGCGCCGCACAAAACGGCGCAAGCGAACGGATCGTCTTTGCCGGATTCCGGAGCGACGTGCCGCAATGCCTGGCCGCCTTCGACGTGTTCGTCATGCCCTCGGTGATGGAAGGGCTCTGCACCTCGATCCTCGACGCCCTGGCCATGCGGAAACCGGTTGTCGCGTCAGAGGTGGGCGGCATTCCGGAGATCATCGAGCACGAAACCACGGGGCTCCTCGCGCCGCCGCGGGATGCGGAAGCCCTGGCGAAGGCGCTGGTCCGCATGCTGCGCGAGCCGGACCTGGCCCAACGCCTGGCCGCCGCAGGCAGGGAGAAGGTGGAGAAGCGCTTCAGCGTCGATTCGATGGTGGAGGGATCGATCCGCGTCTACGAGCGGCTTCTCTCGTCGTGAGGCCGGTTCAGGTTTCCCAAGGCTGCATCATCACATTGACGAGACGGAGTGGGGCGAGACGTCCACGTAGACACCTTTCACACCGTGCACGGTCTTGGCGAACTCCCTGATCTTGTTCGTGAGCGTCGATTCCTGGGAGAGATGCCCTCTTGTCCGGACATAGATCACGCCGGCCTTGGAAATCACTTCCACGTAGGGAATCTGCGTCACCAGGGCCGCCTTGACCTCGGCCGCCAGGACGAGATCCTCCATCACGGCGGTCGACTCGGGTGTGGCGTGGAACTCGGCCGACCTGGCGCAGTTGACGATGATCTCGGCTGCCAGATCGGTGGTGATCTTCCTGATGTGAATCACCAGGTCGTAGAGGTTCGGATCGTGCGTATCGATCCCGTAGAGGCTCTGGCTCCACTTCCTTCGCTCCTCGTCATCCTTTGACAGGAGGGAGGCCGCTTCCTTCACCGGGATCTGCTTCCTCTCCATCTCCAGCTTGATGCGATCGGCCATGTCGGCGATGATGCGCACCTTGAGCACGTGGGAAATCCCCTTGAGAAAGAAGTGTCCGGCCAGGCCGTGGTAGACCACGTTATCCCTCCGGACGTGTTCGAGGAAGGCCGACTGGAAAAAGGAGATGTACGCCTCCTTCCGGAAGCCGAACCGGTCGAGGATGGTCGGGGCGTTATGGATGGCCCGGATGAGCTTGATCTCGGGGATGTGAAACTGCTCCGATGTCTCGAGGACGACGTCACGGCCCACGCACTCGAATCCGAGCTTGTCGGCCACTTTCTCGGCGATTTCGCGCCCCTTGCTGTAAGAACCTCTGGATATTGTAATTATAGTCATCTCGACTCTCCAAGACCATGATGGATCCCTTGATGGACCGGGGGCAGCATACTACGAATAATCTGAAAGTAGCACAAGATATCATCGAGTTCAAAATCTCTCTTCTCTCGAAGATCCCGGGATTTTTCTTTATTCCCTCGGCCTCCCGGTCATTCGAGGATCAGCTGACGCGCCGCGCAGGGGTGGGGATAGGCGGTCACCCAGGCCTCGGGCCGCAGATCCTCGCCGCATCCCTCGAACCCGAGAACGATCAGCTCCACGGCCTTTCCCGACAGGGCCGCACCGGCACAACCGGCACCAAGGGTCTTCAGAAGAAAACAGCGATCGATATGTGATTTTCCCATCTCGATACCTCTTCTTGTTCTGGGTGCCTTGTCTCCTACGTGCCGGCACGATCCGAATCGCTTCCCCGGGATATCGGCCCGCCAGTTTCAGGTGTACACATCGCGATACTGCCTGTAAGCCGAATCCCTCGCCAGTGAAAAGGGATGCCGTCCGACAGGAGACTCTTCCTCTTCAAAAGCACGAACCGCGGCAGCATGAAAGGGCCGGAAATCGGATGGTAGCCTGTGAGCACATCCTTCGTGGCGTCTCTTCTCTGCTCGACGGCAGCGGTGCGCACAACGGCTTCGGCGGGATCGACGTGGCATCACCGGCAGACGTAATGCGGATGAGTGCCTGGAAAGTCATTGCTTTCCCAGCCGGACAGGACGCATGCAGGCCGTTGAAAAAGTGCTTCGGGTATGACTTTTTCAACTGCCTGCTAGGAGTCTGAGCTCTCGTGAATCCCGAAGATCATACTTTCATAGCCTGTGGCCGGCTTTCCCCTGATAACGGCATACTTCCCGCCCAGCGGGTGATTATCGGTCTGGTAAACCGCAGTCAGGCTTGGATGAAGATTGTTCAGGAAGGCATCCCTGTCATCCACACGGAAGACAGTGATGAAGAGAGGCACCATCTCCTTGGTCATGTCCCAGAATCCGCCCTTGGGGCCCGACTCCGGTATGATCACACAGTAGGGACCCCCCTCAGGCGGCCCCACACTCCAGTTGAATGCCTGCTCCAGATAGGATCTGACATCCGAGTTCTCGCTGACAATGACGTCGAAATGACACAACGGCTTTCCACCAGGATTGGGTTCTGCCATGATCGCCTCCTCTCATGATACTGGGTGAATCACTCGTCCGCGCTGTTCCCGCTGTTCTTGCGCAGGAATCGGTACTTCTCGGCCAGATCTTTCTTGCCTGCCATTGTGCAGACGGTGATCAGGCGGCTCAGAGCGGCATCAGCATGCTCGCTCTTTTTCGTTTTCAGCCCCTCGTAGCAGGCACGCGTCTGTTCGATGGCTTCCTCGAAGAGCTCTTGTTCGAAGAGGCACTGTGCATAGAAGTTGTGAAGCAGGATTCTATCGTCGTTCTCGATCGGCAGTGTTTCCTGGGCCCTCTCAACGGCATCCTTCAGCAGCTTGCCGGCCTTCGGATGCTTGCCGGTTTTCATGCAGGCCAGAGAGAGCTGCACTACCGTGTGAATGAAGAGAGGATCGTCTTCGCTCAGGCACTCGCGGCAATCGTTCAAGATCTCGTGCGACAGTTTCTCGGCTTCCGCAAATCGACCTTGCCTCATGTGGCATTCCAGCAGGTTATAGAGCCAGTTGAATCGTTCCGGATAGACAGTATCCGGATTCGAGCGCATGGTATCCCTCACCTGGATCAGGAGCGTTTCCGCCTCTAACAGGTCCCCCTTCCTGAAGAGCAGTGAAGCCAGGTTGTTCTCCCATTGAAGCGTAAGCGGATGGCTCGATCCCAGAAATTCCAAGCCATTGTCCACGACTTCCCTGCGCAGTTCGATCGCTTCGTCGAGTCTCCCCGTATCCTCGAACAGCCTGGCCAGGTTGTTCATCGTGGCGAGGGTATGCGTGTGCTGCTTCGAAAGAACGCGTTTCTGAGAATCAAGAGCCTGAAGAAGGAGGACCTCCGCATCGTCAAACTCTCCCATCCGCCTGCAAGTGACCCCAAGGCTGTTCATGGTCAAGAGTGTATCGGTATGATCGTTGCCGAGTATCCGCTTTCGATCCTCGAGAACGCTGGTTTGAAGTGATGCCGCTTCCACGTGACGTCCTCTTTCACTGATCAGTGCGGCGAGGTCGTGCTTTGTCCTCAGCGTGTCAATATGATCGGCGGACAAGAGACTGCTTCTCTTCTTCAAGACCTCTTGATACAACCTCTCTGCCGCGACGAGATCCCCCTTCTTCCACAGCGTGTGAGCCAGCGCGTTCTTGACGGAAAGAGTATCCTCGTGCGCATCACCCGGATCCTCATTCCAGGACTCGAGGACATCCGGAATGAAGCCCTCCGCCTCGGGCAGCTTTCCCTGTCCCATCAAGGCCTGGGCCAGCTTGAACTGGACCTGGAGCGTGCGATGATCCATGGCTCCGAACTGCTCGCGACGGATCTCGAGTGCGGTGCGGAACTGCTTTTCCGCCGACTCGTGCAGCCCCAATCCCTCATAGGTATCACCGATGACCTTGTGCAGTTCGGCCTGAATCACCGGCTGATCTGGAAATGCCCTGTCGATTTCGTCTGCTTTCTTGTCGAGTACTTCAACGACCTTCACGTCCCTGCCCATCCAGTCCGGATCGGGAGACGAAAAGAGCTGCATCATGAACGCGGCGATCGCGTTCTTGACTTCTCTCTCGGCTTCGAGGCGCGACTGGGACCAGAGGGCAACGCCTGCCACGGACAGGAGGGCGCACACGACAACCAGGATCGCCGTGCTGATCACAGGATGCCGCTTGACACGCTTCATGAATCGGGCAGGCAGGGGGATCGGCTTGGCGTGGACCATCTCGCCGTTAAGATAGCGGCGGAGATCGTCGGCGAAATCGGACATGATCTGGTAACGATGTTTCGGTTCCTTCTCCATCGCCTTGAGGCAGATGTTCGCCAGGTCGCGCGGGACACGGGGATTCAGCCTGCAGGGATCGCTGGGCTCGTGGAAGATGATCTGCTTCAAGACCTCATGAGACGTCTTCCCCTCGAAGGGACGCTTCAGTGTGATTGTTTCGTAGAGTGTCACGCCGAGGGAGTAGATGTCCGTCCTCGAATCGATCCCTATCCGCCTGCTCAGCGCCTGCTCCGGCGACATGTAGAAGGGAGTCCCTGCAAAATCGCCGGTACGGGAGAGGGAAAGGGCATCCTCCACCTTGGCCAGACCGAAGTCGCCCACCTTGGGCTTGCCCTCGCGTGTCATCAGGATATTGGACGGCTTGACGTCGCGGTGGATCACCTGTGACTGGTGGGCATACATGAGGGCGTCCGCCACTTCGGCGACCACCTGCGCCGCCTCGCGGCAGTAGCCCTTCGGGAGCTTCTTATCTTTCCGGAACTTCTCGAGGTTGTCCGCAAGGGTCGTCCCATCCTCCACGAGCTCCTCGGCGATGTAACTGACGCCTTCGTGCTCGCCCATGGAAAAAATGGTCACGATCCCGGGATGGCTCTGTCGCCCTCCCGCCTGGGCTTCGCGCTGGAACCTCTTGACCGCCTTTTCCGACGCGGCGAGATGGGGAGGCAGGATTTTCAACGCCACACGGCGTCCCATGCTGATCTGCTTCGCCTCGTAGACTGTCGCCATGCCTCCTGATGCGATTTTTCTGATGATCCTGAAGTCGCCCAGCACACGGGGCGGATCTTCGGTTCCGCTCATTTCGAGGCACTTCTTGAGGAGGTCGATCTCCCTGGAGTACCAGTCATCGCATCCCTTGTGGATTTCCCTCAACTCCTCGGCCACCTCGGGATGTTGATCGACAAAAGCATCGAGGTCGAGATCCTCGCCTGCTTTCCTGCGAGCGAGGAATACGAGGTAAAGACGCTGTGCGTCGTCACCGGGAGAAGCGCTGCCCAGTGATTCCTGTTCATTCATACCGATGCCCAGAAACAGTGACGAAGTCCAAGGTGCCCATTCATGGATGGATCTGATGAATAGAATTTCTGATACACGGTATAAGCTACTAAAAAGGAGGGGACTTGTCATCATAATATGGAAGACGCCTGGTGGCGTCTCCCTGTGTAATGACAAGGGAGGCTGTCAGGGCTCGTGCGGAACTACTCCGGAATCACGGAACGACCTCGAAGACGAACTCGTCCGAATCGTAGACGGTTCCGGGCCCTCCGGTGACGTCGAAGCGGTAGATATAGTCACCCAGCGGCGCAAAAGCCGGGATGTTGTGCCGTGCCGTGGGACTCAATATCTGTCCGGCGAAAAGAGTGAAGGGAGTCGGTCCGATGAGCTGGTAGGGGTTGCCGTTCGGGAGGGTCAGGTCGACCATTCCGTAGGCGCTCGCAGCCGTGGGGGAATTGCTGCTCAACGTGATGTCCACGACCAGCTGCCCGCCTCTGGCGACCTGCGTCGCGGAGGGATCGAGCCCCACCTTGACGGGGCGATACAGGTAATCCAGGTAGAGGCTCATGATGTCGGCCTTGGTATCGACGCCGTCTATCATGGCACCGAAGAGGTGGCACTGGTGGATGGCACGATAGCCGTCTTCGATGCCGCCCCAGCTTATCCCCCGGCCATACCCTTCCTGGGAGATGAAGAAGATCTCGCCGCCTTCGGGACCGATGAGATCCACCGACCAGTCAGGCGAAGTACCGTACATGTGATCGATATGTATGCCTTCGGCAAGAGTGTCCGGGACGCCGTCGAGGTACTGAACATTGTAATAGGTCGAATTCCCGTCCCCCAGGTAAGAACAGCCGAAATAGGAGTACAGCACCGTGTTGCTCATCACGTACCCGAAATCGCTGCCCTCGACGTACAGTCCCCTTCCCGAATCCATGAAACCGACGAGTCTGTTCTGCTCTCCCTGAGCAAGATCGTAGGTCCAGCCTCAGCAGTTCCATCCCAGTGTCACGAGGATCACGTCGTATTCGTCGAGAGACGTGGGAAGGGACGTGACCAATGTGTACTGATGCCCGAGATCGTCGAGAGCCTTGCAGATGCCGTCTTCAGCAGTGACCGTCTGACCCGTTTCGGGATCGGGAAAGGTCGCACTTGGAGAGGCATGATTGTAGACGAGAATGTTCTGGGCGAAAGCTGGTGTGCACAAGAGCATGCCCGCGAGCACCATCAGGTAGAGAACCCAGCTCTTCAGGACCATGCCGCGGAAATCACAGGACACTCTCATCTCTTGCCTCCTTCGGATCTTGATCCGGCCGCTCTCGGATGGACTGGAGTCTTCACAATCGATGGAACAGGCGTTCATGAGTCGATCGGGACTGCAAATCATCGAAAGCCAATTATATCATCAATTGATGATGGAACATATATGTCATGGAACGACGATGACTCGACGGACGAAACCGGTCATCTCGAGACAGTCGTCCGACGGCTTGCGAAACGGACGAGTCCTGCGTTGCACCCGTTAAACTCAAAGGCGCTGCTCTCACCTCACGACCGATGTGGCCACGACATTGCTCGCTTTGCCATACTGAACCGCCTGGCCCCAGATGTCGAAGCCCCAGTATGAACTCGGGATGGTTATATCCCACTGCACTATACCCTGGTCATCGGTAGTTTTCATGGGTCCGCCCCTCCTTGGATTCAGCAGGTCGAGGGTGACATCAAGAGGCCAGATGTAAGTTGACCCCGGGCCGTTTAGGCTGTAGGCAAGATATGTGTCGGTAAATGGATCACCGTTCGACACAGTGAAGGTGCTCATCTGGCCTGCGACCAGCGGGTCCGGAGTGGCAGACAGTGTAAAGAACGGGCCCCTGTTGATCAGCACCGAGACATTGTCGCTTGTCGTATTCGCCGTGGCCAGGTCATTCCTACCGTCGCCATCCAGGTCCCCGATGGCGACAGACTTGGGAACCTGACCAACCCCGTAATTCACCGCTGGCTGGAATGTGCCGTCACCGTTCCCAAGCAGCACCGAGACGTCATCGGTATCCTCATTCGCCACGGCCAGGTCATTGTCACCGTTGCCGTCCAGGTCCCCGGTGGCGACAAAATAGGACTCATCACCGGTCCCGTAGTTCACAGCTGGCTGGAATGTGCCGTCACCGTTCCCAAGCAGCACTGAAACGTTGTCGCTACCAAAATTCGCCACGGCCAGGTCCAGGTCGCCGTTGCCGTCCAGGTCTCCGATGGCCACGCACCTGGGCACGTCACAAACCGCGTAATTCACCACTGGCTGGAATGTGCCGTCACCGTTCCCAAGCAGCACCGAAACGTCGTTGGTACTCTGATTCGTCACGGCCAGGTCCAGGTCGCCGTTGCCGTCCAGGTCCCCGATTGCCACTGACCTGGGCCCATGACCAACCCCGTAATTCCCTGCTGGCTGGAATGTGCCGTCACCATTCCCAAGCAGCACCGAGACGTCATCGGTAGACTCAATCACCACGGCCAGGTCATTGTCGGTGTCGGCGTCCAGGTCCCCGATGACAACAGAAACAGGCCCCATGCCGACCGCGTAATTCACCGCTGGCTGGAATGTACCGTCACCGTTGCCAAGCAGCACCGAGACATTATTATCACTATAATTCACCACTGCCAGGTCCGAATCGCCGTCGCCGTCCAGGTCCCCGATGGCAACCCAAACGGAACGGCCACCGGTCCCGTAGTCCACGGCAGACTGGAATGTGCCGTCACCCTTCCCCAGCAGCACCGAAAGGTTGCCGCTATTCCAATTGGCCACGGCCAGGTCCATGTCGCCGTTGCCGTCCAGGTCTCCGATGGCGACCATATAGGGCGCGTCACCCGTGTCATAGAAGACCGGTGGCTCAAAAAGTGATTCTGCGTATGCCAGATTCGTCACGATAGGAAAAAAGACGAATACGACAGTCATGTTCAAGATCGCAGCAACAGTCTTAAACATGCTCTCCTCCTCTCAAGTTAAGCCGATCCAAAAAAGCCTGAAAGGGATTGCCCTCGTGACTAACCAGAGTATCCCGAATCCGATAAAGTAGCAATACGTCTTATAAATAACCGTTTATCAAACTCGACTCTCTCAGTCGAGGTGGCTGGTGCGAGAACCGCTCGACGACATCGCCTCGGGACTCCGCGCCCCTGACGACCAGGACGCCTCGCCGGACCGGATCCGAACGACAGCAGATTCGACAGCAATCAGAACACGAAACCGCGCAAAACCGTGCGACCCGGTGCGAAGAGGGCGAGTCCGACGTTAATCCCGAGCGCGGGAAAAAAAACTCCCAACCTCCCACCAATACAACCCCTTGCAACACCATGCGAGACGATGCTAGAATCCCCCCCACAAAAGCGGGCGTAGCTCAGTTGGTAGAGCGTCAGCTTCCCAAGCTGGATGTCGTGGGTTCGAGTCCCATTGCCCG